>CAZOLI010000004.1:0-129100 GCA_964580675.1 uncultured Planctomycetia bacterium | reverse complement strand
TTTTTTCGAACCCGACGACCCCCGAAAAAATTCGTTCGAGTTCGTTTTTTGGTGTCGAATCGACGGCGGATGCCGGGAACATGAAAACGTTCATATTCCGTTCGAACGGGTGTGATGCATTTCACCGTCCAACGTGTCAAAAATGCCTGGGGAGGCAGACGGCACTACCTTTTGGTGTATCGTACGGACGGACCAAATGTCCTCCCACAGACGTTACGAGGGTTCTTCAGACGTTTCTCAGGAAGGTGGCTGTTCCTGATCCCGCTTGACCACGACCAGTGTGAGATCGTCGTCCCGGGGTTGATCACCGCGGTACTCTTTCACCTGTTCTTCCAGCACCTGGATAAAGTCCCGGGGTGATCGGGATTGATTCGCAAGAACGAACTCACGGAGGCGATCCTCACCGAAGATCTCTCCGTCCTCATTCATTGTTTCCGTAAATCCATCGGTGTACAGAACGATTTCCCCCCCAGGTTCAAGCTGAAACGGTCCCTCCTTTCCGTATTCAAACCCTTCCACAATACCAAGAGGAACCCCCGTGGACTCGATTAATTCCACCTTTTCCGCCGCCGCGGCAGGAACGAAAAACGGGGGATCGTGACCGGCGTTTGCGTACGAGAATTCTCCCGTTTCCGGATCCAGAACGATCAAACAGCCTGTCGCAAACCGCTCGTCCCCCATATCCTCAAACAGCATTTCGTTGGCCCTTGTGAGGATATCGGCCGGGTCCGCCTGTTCCTGAACCAGAGCATGAAACACTGATCGCACGATGGCCATCAGAATGGCGGGACCGATCCCGTGACCGGTCACGTCGATGATCAGGACGCCGATCCGGTCATCCGGGAGCCGAAAATAATCAAAATAGTCACCACCGGTTTCCTCCGCGGGCTTTGAGAATCCTTCAATCTGATACGATGCCAGATCCGGTGCGGCGTCCGGGAGAAGGTTCTGCTGAATCTGGCGGGCAATGTTCAGTGATTGTTTAATTTTTTGCTTTTCCCGGAAGTGCTCAAACAAACGTGCGTTCTCGAGGGCGACCGCGGCGTTCGCGGACAGTCCCTCCAGCAATTCCTCATCGTAGTCGGTGAAAGGCCCACCCTCCTTGTTCAGCACCTGTACGACCCCGATGAGGTCTCCCGTCTGATTGATCAGTGGAGCGCAGAGAATGGACCGGGTGCGAAACCCCGTCTCCTTGTCCACATCGGCGTTAAACCGATCATCCTCATACGCATCCCGAATGTTGATGATCTTTCGGTCCTGGGCCACCGATCCGGCGATTCCCTCCCCCATTTCTACCCGGATCTCCTCGACTTCCGACTTCTGCGCGATCCGGGAATACAACTCATCCGACGCCTCGTCGTATAGAAACAGCGTGCTTCGCTCCGCGTTCAGCAATTCCGTGGTCCGATCCATGATCAGGTCAAGCAGACGATCAAGATCCTGCTCGGCCGTCATCGCCCGGGATATGTCGAGCAGGGATCGGAGATCCTGTACTTTTTTGTTCGTGTCCTCCACGAAATCCTCCTGAAATTGAATTCTTCCGTTTCCGTTACAAGTATAAGCCGCGATTTGTGTCTCTTCAATACAAAAAATACTGTTCCAGGGAGTTTCGTTTCGCTTTTCCGATCAAACACATTCCGGTATGATAAGTAATATATAATGCGTAATGATACATTTTCTCTCAATTTCTCCCGTCTGGTAAACAGATGATCACTCATCGAGGCCTCTTTCATAAATTGTTCGTTACCGCGTTTATACTGCCCGTACTTGCGCTTGCCGCACACGCGGAGGATCCGGCGTTTCTGAATGGCATACCGACCAAGGAATATCAGGAGCGCCGTTCAAAAATTCAGGAAAAGCTTAACGACGACGAGCTTCTCCTGCTGAAGGGTTACGAAAACAAATTTGGCGCCCAGGAGGACGATTTTTACTACCTGACCGGAAGCATACATAAAAAAGGCTATCTTTTGATTTCCTCCGAAAAAAGTAGTTTCTATGTGCCTGAACCCACGACAGAGGAGAAGCGCTGGAACCATTCCATGCCCGCCCCGAACAAAAAAACAGCTGAAAAATATGGGTTTAAAACGATCCGACCGGTGAAAGAACTTCCGGAGGACCTGGCGAACACCCCTGAGGAGAAGAATCCTTCCGTGATTTATCTGAACACCCGGCCCGAGGATTACCCGGTTACAAACGAAATTCAAAATGCGGGAGACCTCACGTCGTCACGGTCCCTGACGCGGGGAATGCGCCTCGTGAAGAGCCCGGCCGAATTGATACAACTAAAACAGGCCACGGACATCACACGATCCTCCCACCGACAGGCATTTCGAAATGCCGAACCCGGCGCTGGCGAATGGATGATTGAGTCGGTGATCGAGCGGGTATTCTTCATGAATGGGGCCGAAGGCACCGCTTTTGGTTCAATCGTGGGGTCCGGTCCCAACTCCACCATCCTTCATTACATGGAAAATTCACGCCGCATGAAGAAAAATGAAACCCTCGTGATGGACATCGGAGCCATGTACAATCATTACTCGGCGGACGTAACCCGCACCATACCGGTGGACGGCTCCTTCACGGAACGGCAGAAGGAACTTTATAAAATTGTTCATAAAGCACTGAAAGAAGCCCTGAAAAAAGTAAAACCCGGAAACACCATGATGGATGTCCACCGTGCGGCCAGCAGTGTGATCGCCGACAAGGGATATCGTCAGTATTTTACGCACGCCACCTCCCACTGGCTCGGATTAAACGTGCACGATCCCGGAGCTAAAATGGCGAAACTAAAACCCGGTATGGTACTTACCGTGGAACCGGGGATCTACATTGAGAAAGAAGACCTCGGAATTCGGATTGAGGACGACGTTGTCGTTTCACAGGATGGATACGTAAACCTGACCGATGAATTGCCAAAATCGGTAAAAGACGTTGAAGAACTGATGAGCGAAAAAGGATCCGGTCAGGAAGAAGACATGGCGGTTCCCCCATCCGAAGATCACTCGTGGATAAACAAAATATATCCGGAGTGGAAGGGGAACGGAACCACCGATCAGAAAAATGACAATGACAGGGAAGACGCCGGGAAGGATTCCGAATCAGAAAAAAATCCCTGGTAGTCCGGAATGAACGACCACATCCACATAAACAATCTGGTGGTTCAGGGACACATCGGTGTCGATGAGAGCGAACGCGAATCCAAACAGGAGATCAGGATCAGTCTCGAACTCCGGGTGGACCTATCCCGGGTCGCCGAAACGGACCGGCTGGAAGATTCCGTGGATTATCACGAACTAACGTATCGAATATCGGAGCTCGTCGATCGGTCGTCCTGGCAAACCATGGAGGCGCTGGCCGGGGATCTTCTGGACATCTGTCTGGCACCGAACGCCGTTGACAGCGTCACGGTCCGTGTGGAAAAACCGGAGGCGATCCCGAACGCTGAATCGGCTGCCGTGGAAATGACTCGCTCCAGAGACAGTTCGTGATTTGCTGTTCAGCACAGGGACAACACCGACCCCGGAATCTGCACATACCGCAATGATCGGTCATGGACCACCGGTTTGAAAATTGCTTTTCCAAATCTCGGTTGATAAAATCAGCATGCTAATCGCGAACACCGGCCAGCTCTTTGTATTGTAACATGCGGCGATTAATACCGCCCCTGAATTGGAATCCGGCCCCAGGATTTTTGCTGAGTTTCGGTTTTCTTCTCCTGGTTCATTCCTCCATCCCGGTTTTCGCACAGGAAGGAGAAGACCGTGATTCCCGTCAGCTCCTGAGGGAGGCAAAATCCCATCAACGCAACGGCCGGCTGAATCGTGCCGAGAAAAAATATAAATCCGCCATTCAGGTCGCGGAACAGCGAAAGAACACAGCCGTTCTCGTCCGGGCCCACATCGCACTCGGGGATCTTCTGTTTGAGGAGAAAGGAAGCCCGGATTTTGCGGAACACTACCGAACGGCAGCTTCCCGGAAAGGGGAGATGAAAAACCGAAAACTAAAGATCGAAATTCTGATCCGCCAGGCCCGGCTCCGGGATGTTCGGAAAAAATACAAAAAAGCCCGGGATTTTTACTGGTCCGCCCTGATTCGATCGGACACGGCCCTGGCTCCGGCTCTGGCGGCGAAAGCCATGAACGGTTTCATCGGCTCCCTGGCCTCCTCCGGAGCCGCCCGGCCCCAAATCCTTTCCACCCTTACCCGACTTGAAAAAATCTGCCGGACGGAGGGATATCCCACCGCCTACGCCCAGCTCCTGCTTACTCGAAGTTCATTTATGGGACAGGAAATGAACCGCCGGTCCACGGAGAACATGAAGGAAATTGCCCGCAAATTGAAGGAAGCGGGAACAGGCATACTCAAAACCCTTGCGGAGGACCTCCTCACAATTTCCAGAACGGGCAATGATTCGCGCAGGAACCTGTTTCTTTCACGAAAGGCGACGGAGTATGCCTCTCGCACGGAGAACCGAATCCTCCGGGGCCGTTCGTATTTGCGTCGCGCACGCATCTTGTTCAAACAGGGAAACCGATCCTCGGCCGTTCGAGAAACAAAGTATGCCTGGGGTCTGCTGAATTCCCACCCGGATTTCTCCACACAAATCCGGCTTCACATGATGCGTGGGCAGGTCCACGTTCACCAGGAGGAACCGGATCAGGCACTTTCCCTGTTTCGAATCGGTCATCGCCTCGCCGGCGTCGCTGGAGAACTTGAATGGATGCAGAAATTCGAACAGGAGGTCTCATACCTCGAAAACCAGTTTGAGTTCGGGAACAGGAATCTCAAAAAATCCTTCCGACGGGAATCACGACACGCAGCAATTCGAAAAGCGGATGGCGAGGAACCCATCTCCGAGCATTCCCTGAAACAGGTCACCTCGATTCTTTCGGGTCGGGCACTGACGACGGAGAGGAAACAACGGCTTCGCCTCCGGCATTTTCTGTATCGACTCCGTCACGAAGGATTAATGCACAGCGAATCGGACCTTCAAAACGGCGGGGACCGGGAGATCAAACCGGATGATCGGGAAATTCTTCGCTCTGTTCTTACGGAGGTTGCCGGCTCCACAGAGATGCCGTCGTTTTCCGAAAAACTGCTGTCCGTGTGGAAAAACGCCAAAAATTCCCTCCGGTGGTCCCTTGCGACCCGTAACTGGTTTCGTCTGCCGAAAATATACCCGCCCGAGGAAGCCGTCGATGTGCTGCTGTCCGAAAACCTCTCAAACCCCCTCCTCTTTTATGTACTGGGTCGTCTGGTATCCACACCCGGAAATAACAATTGGCTTTCGAACACAACGTCCCTCCTGCTGAAAAAGGCGGAACAGCCGGAAAAATTTCTCCCCGTATTGCTGGCACGGCATCAAGCGCTGGATTCTGTTCTGACCTCGTTTGTCCAGAACCAGAACGAAGAGGGCGGTTCACTGGACTGGTTCCCGGACCAGGACCCGGGAACCTACCCTTTTTTCCGCTCCCTCTTTACCTGGAAAAACACGTCCCCCGAAAAAAAATTCCGGTCCGCAATCGCGGGACTGGCCATCGGTACGAACACCCTGGCAATGCTATTGCTGGAAACCGGAACGTATCGTTCCGAATACCTTTCATCCCTCCTCGGATACCTCGCCGGACGACAGCATGGAACACGGAGCCGGAAGGAGCCCGAAATCACCGTACAACCCGGCTGGATCAAAACAACCCGGAACCGGTACCTGGCCGGAGCCGCAGGTGCTGTGCCGAATTCCAGCCCGAAAACCGACGAGGATCTGGAGGGAGCAGATAATGTGTTTTCGTGGCTTCGGAAGGAACAGAAAATCACGGAAGCCAGTGAAGAAGGGACCCCATCGATCCGAATCGGGAACCCTGACGAAAACGCAGACACAATCGCGGCAAAAATGGTTCGATTGTTTGTCAGGAGTCGTCTCGGGGCTGAACCGTCCCCGAAGCAAATCAAGGAGATGTTCCCGCCCTCGAAGAAGCATCAATTTGATCGGCGTGACTTCCTGCAAATCGTCCAAACAGCCACCGGGCAGATCCGCGCGGCACAGGGACATCCGTATAAGACGAATCAATACATCTGGGTTAAAAACACCAATTCGCCGGTGCACCGGGTGGCCGTTCGGGCGGAATTTGGTCGGGACGGAACAGCCGGTTTCCGTATTCGACTCAAAAATTTGTCGTTGAATGACGGTGCTGATTCCTCCCGCGACGAAACGGATTCCGGGCTGATCCGTTCCGTAACCGTTCGAGGACCGGGAGAAGACGAAAAGGAACGGACCCTTCAAAAGAAAAAAGATTTTTATAAACTGACGATAAATCGTTCCGGACCGCTTCTCGTCAAACTGGAGACGGCGGACCATGTCTCAGCTGATCACGTTTATTTCACCATAAGGGCAAATGAATAACATTCGAGGATTTCTCTTCACGGACCTCGATGGAACTCTTCTCGATCACGAAAGTTACGAGTGGAAACCCGCTCGAACCGGTCTTGAATGGTGCCGTATGGAGAACGTGGAAGTTGTTCTCTGCTCCAGCAAAACCTGGGAAGAGGTTCGTCAGTGGCGAAACATCCTTGACCTGGACAGTCCGGCCATCATCGAAAACGGTGGAGGCCTTGTGCTTGAGTCCGATCACACATACGCTCACGAACCCGGTCAGCGCGCCGCCGGCGGATTTCGGTTTGTTGAGCTGGGAAAACGGGCGGAACAAATTCTGAATGAATTTCGTCAGATTCGGGATCAGGGAGATTTTAAAGCAAAAACCATCCTGGACATGAGCCCGGAGACCTTCTCCGTAAAAACCGGGTTAAGCGTGGAGGAAGCGGAAAAAGCACTAAAAAGAGACCACACCGTCCCCGTACAGTTCATGGGCAATGAAACAAGGAAACAGGAATTTATCTCCTGGTGCGTGGGCAGCGACATCACGGTTCAGGAAGGAGGTCGTTTCCTCCACCTCCAGCGGGACTGCGACAAGGGAAAAGCGGTTCAGTGGCTGATGAATCGGTACAGTGAAGCACACGAAGACGTTCCCACCGGAGGTATCGGTGACAGCCAGAATGACATTTCCATGCTGCAGGAAGTGGACCATCCGTACGCCGTCAAGAAACCGGATGGAGAACACGATGAGCGTATTGCGGAACAGGTGGAAGACGTGAACCTGATCGAAGAAATCGGTCCGGACGGATGGACGCCGGCCGCGGAAAACTTCCTCGACATTCTCGACGAAATTCAGGGTCGAGTTCCAGAAGAAAGCAAGGAATGAACACAGCCGGCGACGTTCATCTTCACGAAAGACCCGTTGGCCCGGATCATCCTCCTTACATCGTCGCCGAGGTGGGGATCAACCACAACGGGAAGCAGGACCGAGCACTGCAGCTTCTTCGGAAATCCGCGGGTGCCGGTGTGGATGCGGTGAAATTCCAGGTCTACCGAACGGACGATCTCGTTTCGCCGGCGGCCGATCCGGCACCCTACCAGAAGGAACAGATGAACCGGTCCCTGAAATCACAGCGGAACCTTCTTGGGCGGATGGAACTTCCGTTTTCCTTCTTCGAGGAACTCGCCGGAGCGGCTCGGGAGGAAGGAGTGGATTTCCTCGCAACCCCTTTCGACCTCGAGAGCCTATCGTTTCTCGAGACCCTGGATCCCCCGGCCATCAAAATTGGTTCCGGGGACCTTACAAATCATCAGCTCCTCGGCGAAGTTCAAAAAACGGACCGCCCGGTTATTCTCTCGACCGGCATGGCGTCCTTCGAGGAAATTGATCGGGCCATAGAAGTTCTTCGACCCGATTATCGAGGGGAGGGCCCCAATCAGAAAGGCGAATCCCCCCGGGATCTCGTGGTCCTTTATTGTGTGTCTCTCTATCCCGCGCCGTTCTCCAGTTTTGATCTTCGCACCATCGAAACATACCGGTCGCGCTACGGGATCCCCGTCGGGTTTTCCGATCACAGTACCGGCATGCGCGCCGCGGAGATCGCGACCGCTCTCGGTTCCTGTCTGTTCGAGAAACACGTGACCCTGGATCGGACGGACGAGGGCCCGGACCATGCCGCGTCCCTTGAGATTCCGGAACTCTTCGACTACGTCGAACGAATTCAAACCGCTTACAAAGCAATAGGTTCCGGGGAAAAAGAAATGACGGAGGAAGAACTGGAAATGCGCAACTACGCCAGACGAAGCGTCGGCGTCCGGCGGAACGTGGATGCCGGTGAAACGCTATCGGCCGATGACCTCGTGGCCCTCCGGCCCGCCACAGGCATCCCCGCCTCGGACTTCGAGGAGGTTATTGGACGGACCGCCGCTGAATCGATTCGGGCCGGGACCATACTTCAGGAAAAACACCTTCAATCGTCATGAACAACAAAAATGACAGCAAAACGATTACGGGCATCTGTCCGGCAAGGGGAGGAAGCAAAGGGCTTGAGAACAAACACCTCCTCGAGTTGGACGAAATACCGGTTCTTGCCCACACCATCCGGGAGGCGCGAAAATCCAGTGCGCTGGACGAGTTTGTCGTCACTTCGGAAGACCCGGAAATTCAGGACACCGCCCGGCGATACCGGGCCGACGTCATTGAGCGCCCGGCGGAACTGGCCGACGATGATACCCCGATGGTGGACGTGGTTCAGCACGTGCTCGAACAACTTGAGTTAAAACGCCGGCTTCCGGACGTATTTGTTCTGCTTCAGCCGACGTCGCCACTCCGGATGGCTTCGGACATTGACGGTGCTGTAGAGGTGTTCCGGAACCAGGAACCGGATGCCGTTGTCTCGGTGACCACGCCGGATGACTCTCCGTATCATTGCTTTCGAATTAAAAACGGAATGCTCTCGCCGCTGCTTGACGAAGAACAGGTCGAGAAACGGCGTCAGGACCAACCGGAAACCGTCCGGGTCAACGGAGCGGTGTACGTCACCACGCCGGACGTCTTCCGGGATCAGGATTCCCTCCTCCCGGAGAAAACCATGCCGTTCCGGATGCCACCGGAGCGAAGCGTGGACATCGACAACCGACTCGATTTTCTGCTTGCCCGGGCCATCCTTCAGGACCGGGAAGAAGAGGAATCATCGGCGTCCGCCGATCCGGAGTAACACACCGTTTTTTACGTTTCGTCCTCCAGACCCGGTACATGTTCCGATCCGGCTTCCAGTTTCAGACTGGATTCCCGGACGTCGTCGGTTATTGGCTCCATGCGCCCCCCGAGATGTTCCGAGAGAAACGATTCCGCCACGGCACTCATCGCCAACCGGTTTTCGGAACGCACAAACCCATGACCCTCGTCCGGAAAGAGAGCGTAGGTAACCGGTACGTCCTTCTCCTCCAGGGCGTCCACAAACTGCTCGGCCTCTGACTTTTTGACCCGGGGATCGTTGGCCCCATAACCCATGAGCAAGGGCTTTTTAATGTCGTCCACGCGGGAGATGGGCGATCGTTCAAGCAGATACTCACGTCCTTCTTCCGTGGACGGATCAGCACCCACACGGCGTTTTAACATCGGGATCATTGGCGCCCAGTATGGGGGTATATTCTTAATCAGGGTGAGCAAACTCGATGGCCCCGCAACACAGATGCCACAGGCAAATACATCCGGTGTAAACGTCAGTCCCACAAGGACCGCATACCCACCATAACTCCCCCCGTAAATGCCGATCCGTTCCGGATCAGCCACCCCTTCCTCCACGGCCCAGTCGACCGCATCAATGAGATCGTCGTGCATTTTTCCGGCCCACTCACCATCTCCTGCATTCAGAAACGACTTGCCGAATCCCGTGGACCCCCGGAAATTCACCGTAATCACGGCATATCCACGATTGGCCAGCCACTGAAATCTTGGGTTGTAACCCCAGGTATTCCTCGCCCAGGGTCCCCCGTGTACGGTCAAAACCGCCGGCAGCGGCTCTCCCTCGTAGCTTCCGTTCCGTTCCGTTCCGGGCGGTAGATGAAGATAACTCACCATGTCCAGTCCGTCTCGGGACGTAATGATCTCGGGCTGCATCCGAACAAGCGGTCTGTCCTGGAGATCATCTCGATTAACAAACAGGAATGTCAGATCCTGACGGTCCCGGTCATACCTGTAATATTCAACCGGGCCATCGTCCTTCAGGTCCGCCACCACCCAGGTGTCATTGTTTTCCGTCTGATCAAGAATCCGCAGATCACCGCTCATCTGATCGCGAAGCGTCTGAAAGTCAGAGGACACCTCCTCATCCACGACCGTCCACGTCCGACGCTGATATTGAAACGACACGGCCATCGGTCGATCGGACGCCGGATCCAGCAGCACATCACCGGCATCGGCGTTTTCGTTTTCGGCAAGCACCTTGCGTTCCCCGGTCTCGAGATCATGACGAACAAGCGCCGACGTATCTCGATTACGGCTGTCCGTCATGTACAGATACGTACCGCTCGAATCCACTCCCAGCGGCGACGTATTGAGATGATCCTCCGGTGTGATGGTCTGAAAGTCTTCCCACTCGTCGTCCCTGCGCTGAAGCAGTTGAACCGTTCCGTCCGGCTCCATGTACTGACCGAACCGAACGCGAAGATCGCGGTCCGAGACAAATTGTTGAAAACGCCGGTCGTTTTCGAGAACCATCTCCGGTTCCCCACCCGTTATGGATACCCGAAACACGTCATGGACCTCCGGATCCCGACGATTCATTAAAACAAGGAGTTGCTCCGGGTGTCGGGGGGTTAATCTCTGCAGCTGAACCTGAATCTCCCCGTACGGGGTCAGGTCCCGATCGGCCCCGGTCTCAAGATTCACACAGTGAAGGTGGTAATTTTCGTTGCCGTCGTCATCCTCCGGATAAAGAATGTGATTTCCGGTGTACGCCCAGTAAAACGAAATAGGCCCCCGATCCGATTTGTCCGTTACCGGTTCGGCGGCCTCCGGATCGGACAGGGGTCCCACGAAAACGTTCATGACCCCATCCCGGGGAGCCAGGTAAGCGATCCGCTCTCCCTCCGGACTAATCCGCACGTGATTTCGGTCCGGATTGCCAAACAACACATCCCTTGAAATAAGTTCATAATCAGTCATGCCGTTCGGTCCTCTGTGGTTTTTACAAAATGGAAGCGATGAGTACAGCAATAATGCCGGTCAAAAAGATGCCGTCAAAGGTCCCCGCGCCCCCGATGGAAACAACGGGCGCCTCCAGCTTCTTTATTTCCTTCAGATTAAACAGATCGGCACCAATCAGGGTCCCAAGGGTTCCGCAAACATACGCCACAAGTGGTGGTTTATTACCGCCGAGAACCAGACCAAGAATTCCCGCAAGAACCGGGGGAACAAACATGGGAACGACGATGCCGGCTCCCTTCTTTACCTGAGAAAGTTGATACACGACAACGGAAACGATCCCGATCGCACCCAGTGCCCCAAGAACAAGCCCGGGGTTCCTGACGAGAACAAAAACGGAGAGCGCGACCGGAATAACCGCTCCCCCCAGGTTGATCGTGATCACGGTCTCAAGCGGTCTCGTCGTGTTCGGCACCCGGAACCGCCAGCCAAAAAATTCGACCACTCGATCCTGAACCACCTGTTGTTCTCGCTTGATTCGTGTTATCGGTATGTTAATCAGACTGCCGAGCAAACAACCCAGCAACAGAAGCACGGCAAGGTTTGGCGACACGCCGACCTGCCGGAACGCAAAACTGATCACCTCGATCTGGACGAACACGAACAGCCCGATCAGCAGGCCCAGGTAGAGCAGGAAGAAAAGAAATACAACCGGTAGAAACTGCATGTCAGGATTCCTCGGGACACAAACATTCCAGCTCGTCGATGCACCCGGCGCTCATCCAGAAGAACTGCTGAAAACGTCCGGGAATAGGTATTCTGTCAATTTTACGACCGGAGGATCGAAATTTAAATCCACGGTCTTCGCCGCATTCGGTCCGGTCGAATCCGTATCGGATGGTCTTTCCATGAACATCCAGAATCAAGCGAACTATGATTTAGAACCCCTACATATTCGAAAAGGAATAACGTAAAATAATGTTTTCAATCAATTTGATCGTGATGATGCCGTTTTGAAAATTCTCCATGGAACTATTTGACTCGCACTGTCACCTGCAGCTGGAACAATTCGACGACGACCGTGAAGAGGTCCACGCCCGCGCGCAGGACGGCGACGTAACGCGAATGACCGTTATTGGCATAGACGCCCGGTCGTCCCGGGACGCAATTGAGTTCTGTCAGGAACATGATCGGTGTTATCCCACCGCCGGTCTTCATCCGCACGAAGCGGACCTCATCTACGAACAATCGGAAGCTCTTCAGGACCTCGCATCGGAGCCGGACGTTGTTGCCATTGGGGAAACCGGCCTGGATTACTACAAGGAACTTTCCCCGAAAACCCAGCAGGAGGAGAGCCTGGTCACACAAATCGGATGGGCAATTGAAATGGAGAAGCCGTTAATCTTTCACTGCCGGGACGCCGACGACGATCTGATTGAAATTCTCGCTCAGAACAAAGAAGAACTCGACGAAGCATTTCCCGAGGGGGGAGCCGGCGTTGTGCATTGTTTTAGCGGCACGCCCGATCACCTCCGGAAATTTCAGGAAATGGGTTTTTACACTTCCTTTTCGGGCATCCTGACGTATCCGAACGCCGGGGACCTGCGGGAGGCCGCCGCCGTGGCCGACCCGGATATGGTGTTAATTGAAACCGACAGTCCCTTTCTTGCACCCCAGCAACACCGGGGCAAACGCAACGAGCCGGCCTACGTGAAAGAAACAGCCGAGACACTCGGCGACCTCCTGGACCTGACACTCGAAGAAGTGGCGGAGGTCACCACCCGCAACGCAAAACAGCTTTTCGGGGTCGAGTAGTCCGGGCACCGGAGAGAACGTCCACGGATCCGACAGGACGCGTCAATCAAATTCGTGGCAATACGGTTCGGACAAAAGAACCGTCAGAACAAAGAGGCCGTATCCCCCGGAAATGCCGACATAAAACAGGTTGCCGGACAACAAATTGGGGAGGGCATAAAAGATATCCAGAACGCCGAAGATGATCACCAGGACCCGCCCCCACTGGTGACGGCCGAGGACCCCGATCCCACCGATGAGCTGCAGCAGAGCGGGGACGACCACAAACGTCAGGATGAGGATCATCCCAATAACACCCACAATGGTCGGAACCGCATCCGGAATCTCAAAACCCGCCCGCTCAGCAACCTCCATTGCTTTTGATCGCAGAAAAAATCCGGCCACGATGAAGACCCCCGCCAACAAAATCTTCACGCCCCCGAACACCACCGACACCACCCCCACGGCCGTGACCATCCCGGATTGGCCCGGGCCAGGCTTCTGTTCCGGGCCCTGATGTTGAGGAGGTCTCTGTTTTCCGGTGCCCTCATGATTGCTGTGTTTCCCGGGGCCCGACGCGCGATCCTGTTCCGTCCGATTCATAATCGTTATTTCCCCGAAATGATCTTCTAAAAATTTTCCATGTTACTTGGGCAGCGGCAATCGCACTCCTTCGTCGTCCTCGTCCGTTTTATATGAGGAATTTTTCCCCCCGTCATCCTCCTGATCCGGTCCAAGACTGTAAATCTTGAACGTGTCACCGTTTTTGGTTAATTTGTATGGTTCGCCCGTTGCCGGGTCCACCGTTTTCGAAAGATCCGGTAGTTTCCCCTCACCGTTTCCTTGCTGCTGCCGGAGCCGCCAGTCAATGGCAATTCGCAGCAATTGCGTTTTCGCGGCGGAGCGAACGATCGCTTTTGCGAGCTCCAGAAGCGAGGGAAGACGCAGGGATGCCAGCAAATCAAGATAACCGAACCAGCCTCCTGTGTTCTTTTGCAACGCCTCTCGAAGACGGTTCAGTTTATCGATTCCCCGGTAATACGGTTTGACCAATTCCTTCTTCCAGTTCAAAAACCCGCGGACAAACCCGGCCGTCCACTTCCGTCGGAGTGGTTCTGGGGCGAAATACGGGGCTTCAGTTTCGGGAACGGCACGGGAGGATGACGAACTCGACGTCTCCGATATTTCTTTCAAGGTCAGTATCGTTGTTGATAGTTCTCCTGTAAGTGTGAACTCCAGCTCCGATCGAACAAATTCCTTCCGGAGGTAAGGAAACAATTTCCGGTAGGATTTATGAAGCGGATCCGCCGAGGAAACAACCTCTTTTAAGGTGTTATTCATCAAGCGCGTAATACTGAGATGAACCCAGAAACTGAGAGGGGATGGCTCTCCCCGAAGTTTTTCGGCAATTCGGTAACCCTTCCGGAGCGCACGAATGGCGTTCCTTCCATCCCCTTCAATGTGTTTGACCAGGGCGTACAGACTCAGCACTCTCGCCTCCGAATTCCGTTCGTCAACATGTGGCAGGGCAATATTCATTCCTCTCTCGACCTGAAGTTTTGCGTGCACCGGGTCCTCCCTCAGAAGCTCCTGTATCTTTCCCTCGTGACGGTTTACACGATCCCGCACGGCGCGGGCCGCTTCCCGTTTGCTTTTGTCCTCCTGCCACTGGAGATCATAATAGGCCTTCTCAACCTTCTTGAGTTCCTCTGGAACGGGATAATTACTGTAATCTTTTTGATCGGGATGACGCTCCCGGTACGCATGCTGTACCGCTTCGGGCGTGGTCGGAACCCCCTTTTTCTTCAGCCTGTTCATCTGCCGCTCGTAGGCCCGGTTCCAGGCGTCAAAAATCATGAACAGGGATCCGGCCACCAGCAACAAAAGACCAATCGTGATATAAATTCCCCAGACCAACCACTTCTTCATATATCGTCCCCGATGTTGATGTTGAATCTATACAAAACGAAACCAATCCCCCACGCCTACAAAGCGCAAGAAGAATTCCATATTAATTATACAAAGAAGGAGCAATATAATTTTACATATTGAAAATTACGAGTCATTTTTTCGCCATATACAACAGTGCACCAGATATTCTCTGTATTATGCAACACAAGAGAAAAAAGGCCCGTTTTGCCTCCCCGGCAATCGGCGACAACCGGGTCGGTTAACCGGAAAGCATCTCTTCCACTTCGTCGGCGCTTCGGGTGTTCACCACGTCCTCCGGACGAAACCAGGCTTTCCGCGCGATGCCCACGCCCCAGCGCACGTTTCGAAGTCCCACGAAGGAATGCGCGTCCGGATTAATGGCTGTTCGAACCTCGAGCTCACGGGCCAGGGGCCCAAACCGCCAGTCCATGTCGAGGCGCTCGGGGTTCGCGTTGATCTCAATGATGGTGTCCGTCTCCGCCGCCGCCTCGATTACCCGGTTCATGTCCAGGTCGTATTCCTCCCTTGACAGCAGCAGTCGACCGGTCGGATGACCGAGGAACGTGGTGTGCTCATTCTGAAGAGCGGTAATAATTCGCTCGGTTTGATCTTCTTCGGAGAGCCCGAAATTCTGGTGAATGGAGGAGACGACGAAATCGAAACCGGACAGGAGTTCGTCACTGTAATCCAGGGAGCCATCGGTCCGGATGTCGCTTTCGATGCCGCGAAAAATTCGAATCCCGGACACCTTCTCCCGAACCTGTTCAATCTCCTCCCACTGCTCCTCCACTTCTTCGGCCGTTAACCCGCCGGCGTACTGTGCGGATTCGCTGTGGTCACTGATGCCGATGTATTCGTACCCGAGATCCTTCGCCTCCAGCACCATCTCTTCCAACCCCTCTTTGCCGTCACTCCACGTGGTGTGGACGTGAAATACCCCGCGGACGTCCTCTTCCTCCACGAGTTCCGGAAGACTGCCGTCCTGTGCCTGTTCCACCTCTCCCATGTCCTCCCGCAACTCCGGCGGAATGTACGACATGCCCAGTTCTTCAAATACCTCCTCTTCGTTTTCACAGTCGATGCGCTCCTCTCCGTTCTCCTCGTGAAACAGTCCGTATTCGTTCAATTTGAGGCTCCTGGACTGGGCGATGGACCGCATGGTGACGTTGTGCTCCTTGGATCCCGTAAAGTAGTGAAGGGCAAACGGAAACTGATCGTCGTTTACAAGCCGCAGGTCCACCTGTATTCCGTCTCTTGTTCGCACACTGGATTTTGTCTCCCCGCTTCCCAGCACATCTTCAACGCGATCCAGTTCCGTAAACGTCTCCACAACGTCCTTCCGGTCGCCCTCGTCCACGCTGGCGAGGATATCCACATCGCCGATGGTCTCACAGTGACGGCGAAGACTGCCGGCCAGCCGGGCCCGGTTCACGTGATCGTGATTCTGAATTTCCGCCAGGAAGGGCTCGGCGGCACGATGGGCTTCGTGAACCCGGTGGCGCGCCCTGTATTTTCGCAAATTGCGTATGCCCTTCTCGATGTTCTCTTCGGTTTTTGCGCCAAACCCGTCGAGCTCCCGGACCTCTTCGTTCTCAACGGCTTCCGCCAGTTCGTCGAGCGTGGTGATGTGAAGTTCGTCCCAGAGTGCTTTTGCTTTTTTCGGCCCGAGCCCCTCGATGTCCATGATCGTGAGCAATCCTTCCGGGATCTCCTCCCGCAAATCCTCGTAATACGTCATGCGTCCGGTTCGGACCAGCTCCGAAATCTTTTCGGAGAGGCCCTCGCCAATGCCCTCCAGGTCGCTCAGTCGTTCCTCCTCCACAAGTGCCCCGAGGTCTTCCGTAAGGGAGGAGATGGTGCGAGCCGCATCCTCGTACGCCCGGATCTTGAAGGGATTCTCATCCTTCAGAGCCAGCATTTTCCCGATTTCCTCAAGAACATCCGATACCCGGTCTTTGTCCGTTTCTTCCATAAACTGAGCCTTTGCAATCAGATGCGTGTAAACAGTTTGTTCACAACTGCCGATCCGGCAGCAGACCAAAAATGGCTCGATGTTTCCCGGTTGTTTTTTGAACTCCGAAGATAATTCTATTACAAAATATGTACATTAAAAAACACGGGGAAGGTCGGCAAACAATGTTTTTTTATCGTCGCATACGGAAATTCCACATGACATCGACGCTCATCAAAAATGGACGAATCATTGACCCGTCCCGGGACCTGGATCAGACCGGGGACCTGTACATCGAGGACGGTGTCATCCGGGAGTCCGGTGAAGAGAACCTACCGGAGGACAACGCGGATCGTGTGTTGGACGCCTCCGGTTCGATCGTAACACCGGGATTTGTGGACATGCACACCCATCTTCGGGAGCCGGGATACGAAGACAAGGAGGATATAGCCAGCGGGGCCGCAGCGGCCATAGCGGGCGGATTTACCTCCATTGCCGCCATGCCCAACACCGATCCCCCCATTGACAACGAAGCCAGTGCAGAATACATCATCCTGCAGGCCAAACGTCGAAAGCTGGCGAACGTGTATCCGATCGGGGCCGTTACCGTGGGACGCGAGGGCGAACAGCTTGCGGAATTCGGCCAGCTGGTCGGAGGTGGTGCCGTTGCCTTCTCGGACGACGGCCGGCCCGTGGAGAACGACAACATTATGCGGCAGGCTCTCACCTATTCACGGATGTTCGATGCCCCGATTATCAACCACGCCGAAGAACTTTCCCTTTCCAGTGGTGGGGTGATGAACGAAGGAACGACGTCCACTCACCTCGGGCTTCCCGGGATCCCGGCCGTTTCGGAGGAAGTCATGGTCCGCCGGGACATCACGCTTGCGGAAATGACCGGTGGCCACGTCCACATCGCCCACGTATCCACCGCCGGTGCGGTTGAGAGCATCCGGAATGCCCGGGAGCAGGGCATCCACGTGACCGCGGAAGTAACGCCGCACCACCTCTGCCTGACGGAAGAGCGCGTAAAAAGTTTTGACTCCGTGTACAAGATGAAACCACCCCTGCGGACGGAGGAGGACGTGGAAGCCCTTAAGGAAGGCCTTGCCGACGGGACCATCGACGCCGTAGCCACGGATCACGCCCCTCATACCCGTGAGGAGAAGGATCGGGATTTTTCCACGGCGCCGTTCGGGGTGATCGGGCTGGAGACGGCCCTTCCGGTTGTGGTCCGGGAGTTGATTGAACCGGACCTCCTGTCCTGGCCGGAGACGGTGGAGGTTCTGGCGACAAAGCCGGCCCGGATTCTGAACCTTCCCAAAGGCACCCTTGAACCCGGTGCGGACGCGGACGTGACCGTCCTTGATCCGGACCGGGAATGGGAAATCGATCCGGAACAGTTCCGGAGCAAGAGCCGGAACTGTCCGTTTGCCGGCTGGTCGGTTCGCGGCGCGGTCACCGACGTGTTCGTGGACGGACGTCATGTGCTTCAGAACGGTGAACTCGCGGAGACGGAGCCGGAACCGGCCCCCTCAATCCCATGAACAAACAAAAGCCTCCCAGGAACCGGAAACCGGCGTACCGAAAACCCGGGAGGAACTTCAGCGTCGGCACGCTGTTAAACCGATTCCAGAAACGTGTCCTCGGCCTTTTTGAAAACGGCTACGCCGCGGTGCCCATGGCGTGTTTCATTCACCTCCTGATCCTGCTTCTGTTCATCCCAACCAATGCGTCGGCCCCGGAACCAAAAAACATTCAGAAAAAAAAGGAAATGGCCTTCCTGAAGAGGGTCATGAAGAACAACGCCGACGCCTCCGGCCCGGACGACCGGAACACGCCCGGAACCCCTGACCCGACCGGAGAGGAGGAAACAAAAAATGATTCAGAAAACACGGCCGCGATAGAATCGCCATCGAAAAACAGCAAAAATGCCGAAAAACAGAACGAGAAGAATAATACCCAAACCCAAATACAGGCGGCCAACAACAAACCGGACCCCGGCTCCGCCCGGGACAATGCGGACTCAACCTCACCATCGAAACACCGACCGGAACCGCCGGAGAACGAAGAGGACAAACCAATTGACCTTGCCCCCGAATCCCGGAACGAAAAAGAAGAGGAGAAAGGAAACGGCAGTGACCGAGAGCAGGAAAAACTGTCCCGATGGGAAAAACACCTCCGGGAGGTGGAGGAGGAGTTAAAGAAAAAAGCCGAGGACTCCCCGCTGTCCACCCGGAAAAAGGCACGGGACGAGGGAGAAAAAGGAAAAACGCAACAGAGTTACTTCACGAAACTCAGTCTTCACCTGGGTGAGTATTTCTCCATGCCCCGCGTGGTTCGTTTTCAGCAGCTGAAAGACACGGTTATCGTACAGATCCGTGTCCTCCGGGACGGAACCATCAAAATGGATCGGATGGTCCGACGATCCCGTCATCCTGAGTTGAATCAGGCCGCTCGCAACACCATTCAGAAAGCGGGATCATTCCAGAAACCCCCGCTCGGTCCCACAGACAAAAAGGCCATGACCGTCCGGGTGAAATTTCGGTTTCAGCCAAGGCCGGACGACCGGTAAATCAGCAACCGTCAGCAGGCGCGCTTCCCGAAATTCCTGCATCGATAAACGAAACAGGCTCTTTACGGAATACGTCGGGACTGGAAACAAATTCAAACTTCCACTACAGTAATCACGTCATGGATATCATTGACGGATACAACGTGATTTTCGAAATGATCGGGCACGACAATCCCGAGCTGGACGCGGCTCAACTGCGCAGTGAACGAAAGGAGTTCGTGTCGAAAGTCCAGAATTACTCGGACCAGTTCAGTCGCCCCACCTACATCGCTTTTGACGGTCCGCAGAAACCTAAACCCTGGTTCGGCCGAAAAAAGAAAAGTGACTACCTGACGGTTTTGTTTGGCAATGACGAAGAGGAAGCGGACGACATCATTGTGGAGCTGGTCGAACGGGAGTCCAACCGCGGTTCCATAACGGTGGTGACCCGGGATCGGCAGCTTGCCGACGAGGTCGAAGATCTCGGGGCGACGGTGGAGGACGGCGAAAGTTACCTGAATCGAATTAACAACTCACTGCAGGATGAAATCACGAAAAAACATCCCGGGGAACCTCCGGAAAAATACGGACAGAAACCGGTAAGCAACGTCGACGCCTGGATGGAGTTTTTCGGAATTGAAGAAGGTCAAAACTTCGACGACCTGAAGGACGAGGAAACATAAAACGATCGGATTCGGCGGGCGTTCCCGCCGTTACGATTTCCCCCTCCCCTCCCTACGGTCCCCACTTATTCACCACACCGTAACGTGCTGAATTCGCCTGGATACCCCGACCGTCGGGAAACCTATACCGAACACAAATCTCTTATGCCTGCAAAACTTATCAGTGCCGCCATTACCGGCATAAACGCGCGACCTGTTGAAGTGGAAATTGATCTGACACCGGCGGGAACGACGCCGTCGTTCTCGATTGTTGGCCTGCCCGATACGGCCGTCCGGGAAAGCAAAAAACGGGTGCGATCCGCCATTAAGAACAGCGGATACGACTTCCCGTTTAACTCCCATATCACGGTGAACCTCGCACCGGCCGACCTACCAAAAGAAGGATGCTTTTACGATCTGCCGGTGGCACTTGGCATTCTGGCCGCCGGAGATCACGTGGAGGAAGAGTTCCTTCGGGATTATGCCATTGTCGGTGAACTTGCTCTTGACGGACGGGTTCGTCCGGTCGAAGGGGTCATCTCCCAGGCCATCCGGGTAAACGAAGAATCGTTCCGGGGGTTCATTGTTCCGGACGAAAACGCCCCGGAGGCGGGCGTCATTGACGGTCTCGACGTCATACCGGTCCGGGACCTCAAGGAGGCGGTCGGATTCCTGAACGGCGAGTACAGTATCTCGCCGGTTCACATCGACATCGAAACGGTTTTTTCACGAAACGGAAACGAAAAGGAACTTGATTTCTCCGAGGTCAAGGGTCAGGAACACGTAAAACGTGCCCTGACAATTGCGGCCGCAGGGGGTCACAACGTGTTGCTGATCGGCCCCCCGGGATCGGGCAAGACAATGGTCTCCCGTCGACTCACAACCATTCTTCCGGAACTCACACTGAAGGAAGCCCTCGAAACAACACGCGTCCACAGCATTTCCGGAAACCTTCCGGAGGACCAACCGCTTATCACGGAGCGACCGTTCGAAGCACCGCACCACAGCATCAGTCCGGCGGGGCTCGCCGGCGGTGGTACCCATCCCTCCCCCGGTTCCCTTAGCCTGGCCCACAACGGGGTTCTGTTCCTTGATGAACTTCCGGAATTTAACCGGAACACTCTGGAAGTCCTGCGTCAGCCCCTTGAGGAAGGAGAGGTGACCATTGGTCGGGCTGCCGGCAGTGCCACCTTTCCCGCCAATGTAATGCTGGTTGCGGCGATGAATCCATGTCCCTGTGGCTTTCAGACCGAACCTCGAAAAGAATGCAACTGTACCCCCTATCAGATCAAACGGTACCGTTCACGAATCTCGGGGCCATTGCTGGACCGGATGGACATTCACGTGGAGGTCCCGGCCGTTCAGTACGAGGACATTTCCAGTGGCACCGGCGGGGCCTCCTCTCAGGAACTTCGAAACCAGGTCGTTCGGGCGCGGAAATGGCAAAAGGAGCGGTTCAAAAACCACAGTATTCTCACCAATTCGGATATGGGGAACAAACAAACCCGCCGGGCCTGCCGGCTGGACGAGGAGGGAAAAGCGGTACTCAAACAGGCGATCGATCAGCTCGGTCTGTCCGCGCGGGCTTACATGAACATCCTGAAACTCGCCCGTACCATCGCCGACATCGACGAATCTCAGGAGGTGGTCCCGGATCACATCACTGAAGCCGTTCAATACCGGAGCCTTGACCGGCAATTGCTCGGTTAATGATTCTCCGGATTCAAGTGCTACGGCCCCGGACGTCCTATCCGACCAGAAAACGGACTGGAGGGGGATCAGGACTATCCTTTATAATCCCCTACCCTCGTGTGAACAGGGAATTTCAGGGGATCCCTGATCGCCTTCAGGATCAACGTTCCGAGATCAGGACCGGTTTTTTAACGCCCGCCAGAGAGCAAACATGGTCGGGTACTCGTCCTTTATCGTCTTCCGAACCCGCTGATAGTCATCCGTTGACCACTGGAGCTGGGGCATCTGCTCTTTGATTTCATCCCAGTCCACGGAATTGACGACGAACTCGACACGATCCGGCTCCTCGTTGTCCTGAATGAAAAGAAGGGGAATCACTTCCTGTTTCCGGAGGTCCAGGAGGGGGTTTTTTCGGCGGGGATATCCATCACAAATGTCGATCCATGCGTCGAGAATCCGATCTTCCTCGTCTGCTTCAATACGAATTAAGAGAGGAACACAGCCAACCCCCTCGCGAACGAAGGCTCCCGCACGTATACGTACCGACGGATTTTCCGGTATTTCATCAAGGGCCTCCGACGTACATCGGGTCAGCAAACATTGCTGTTCGGGACGATCCTCCCGATAAGCAAAACGGGCAAGAATAGTTGTTCCGGGCTCCTGTTCCTGCAGGTACACCGCGGGTTCTTCATGTCGGGACATCACGGACCCTTGCCGGAACGAAACGTCAACGTCGGTTTGCTCTGTCCGAAGATGACAAATGAGAAATGCGTTCACTCCTGTTGTTCTTCGGTGACCGCTTCTTTTTCCTCCGTCTTTTTTTCTCGACCAAGCGGGTCCTCCATTTTGACCCACTCCTCCAGCAATATTCTCATACAGCGATCACTGCATACTCTTATGTCAAGCTCCGACAACCACTGATCGGCACCTTCTTTGTCGCAAACAAAACACCGCATAATGTCTCCTTGCGAAATGGGTTCTACGCGGAATTGTACCGCTGGAAGACCGAGAATATTGAACGGATCAATCTTACAGGATTAACGAACGGCCGTCTCCTCCGAACTCACGGGCACGCTCATCCCAAAATCCTCGTGCGTGTCGTGACAGGACACGAAGTGATCGGGTTCGACCTCTATAAGTTCCGGCTCGTATTGATCACAGGGTTCGTAGGCTTCCGGACAGCGGGGGTGAAAGTAACAGCCGGACGGGGGATCGATGGGAGATGGCACATCACCCTCGAGAATGATACGTTCCTTTTCCTCGTCCGGATTGTCCTTCGGTATGGCCGAGATTAGTGCCTTCGTGTACGGATGGAGAGGGTTTTGAAACAGTTCTTCGCTTTCGGCAATCTCCACCAGTTTGCCGAGGTACATCACGGCGATGCGATCACTAATATGTTTCACGACGGAAAGGTCGTGTGCGATAAACAGGTAGGAAAGGCCGAATTCCTCTTTCAGGTCCTCAAGCAAATTAATAATCTGCGCCTGGATGGAAACGTCCAGGGCGGAAACCGCTTCGTCACAAACGATGAAGTCCGGATCGAGGGCGAGTGCGCGAGCAATGCCGATTCGCTGACGTTGACCACCGCTGAATTCATGGGGATACCGATTGATCTGCGAAGGATTCAGCCCCACAAGATCAAGCAGTTCCCGGACCCGCTCCCGGCGTTCCGACGCGGTCATCAGATTATGAATTTCGATGCCTTCCCCGATGATGCTCTCCACGGTCATTCTCGGATTCAGGGAGCCGTACGGATCCTGAAATATCACCTGCATTTCCCGGCGCAGTTTCCGGATCTCACTTCCCGTCAGATCGAAGATGTTCCGTCCGTTGTAATATACTTCGCCCCCGGTTGGCTCGAGAAGACGGATAATCGTTCGTCCCGCCGTGGTCTTTCCACAACCACTCTCTCCAACCAGCCCCAGTGTCTCACCCGGATAGATGTCAAAACTGATCCCGTCAACAGCTTTCACCCAGGCGGTTGGGCCCGTGAAGATGCCCTTTCCCGACGGAAAGTGTTTCTTCAGATTGCGAACTTTTATTAGGGGTTCTTCTTCGTCCATGAACCTGTTGTCCTTAATAAGGCCAGTTATTCCTCAATCTCGTCCTCGAAAAGAAGACACCGCGCCCAGTGCCCGTCTTCCAGTTTGATCAGGGGTGGATCCACCCTCGAGCAATGGTCCATCACTTCCGGACAGCGGGGATGAAACCGGCATCCGGAGGGAAAATTCGTTGCGTCCGGCACCATCCCTTCAATCACCCGGAGCCGTTCATCGCTTTTCCGAATTTCCGGCCGGCTCTCGAACAATCCTTTTGTGTAGGGATGCTCGGGCTGGTGGAATATTGTGTGCGCATCGGCGAATTCCTGAATTTTCCCGGAATACATCACGGCAACGTAGTCCGCCAGTTCCGCCACCACGCCCAGGTCGTGCGTGATGAGAAGAATGGACATGCCAAAATCATCCTGGAGATCCTTCAGCAGTTCCAGCAACTGGGCCTGTATGGTGACGTCAAGGGCCGTTGTGGGTTCGTCGGCGATCAGCAGATTTGGATTGCAGGAGAGGGCCATGGCAATCATGGCACGCTGCTTCATGCCGCCCGAAAGCTGATGTGGATATTCATCCACCCGTTTTTCGGCATCGGGCATGTTCACTTTGTTCAGGATTTCAATGGCCCGTTCCCTTGCTTCGCTTTTGGTCGTGTCCTGATGCAGCATAATTGCCTCTATGATCTGGTTGCCGATGGTGAAAACCGGGTTCAGGGACGTCATCGGCTCCTGAAAGATCATGGAGATCTCGTTGCCCCGGATCGCCCGGAGTTCACTTTCGGACAGGGCCATCAAATCCTTGCCCTTGTAAAGAACCTCCCCGGCCTCAATATTCCCGGGGGGACTCTGTACAAGCCGAAGAATGGAGAGTGCCGTCACACTTTTCCCACAGCCACTTTCACCGACGAGACCGAGGGTTTTTCCCTTCGGAATCGACCAGCTCACCCCGTCGACCGCCCTGGCCGTGCCTTCGTCGGTGTAAAAATAGGTCGTCAAGTTGTTGACTTCCAGCAGGAGGTCTTCTTCCGCGGGTCGCGGGATTTCGTCCTCCACAGCACCTGTCTTTTGATTTGCCATAACTTACCGATTATGAGGTATTTGGGTCAGACCTTCAATTTTACGTCGCATCAGCGGGCGCCGCCCACGTCCATTTTGGGATCAATGGCATCTCGAATTCCGGCACCGATCAGGTTAAAGGCCGTGACGGCCAGGAAAATGGCCACAACCGGCACATAAAGGAGATAGGGATGCGTGGTAAGCCGGGGAAGCGCTTCGTTAAGAATGGTTCCCCAGCTCGGGTAATTTTGAGCACCAAACCCGATCAGGGCCAGTCCTCCTTCAAGAATTATTCCCCCCGCAATGGCAAACGGGGCATTCACGAAAAGAGGATGAATGGCATTCGGCAGCACGTGCCTGAAGATGATCCGGAAGTTGCCGCCACCGAGGGCCCGCGCCGCCATGGCATAATCCTCCTCCCGCTTCTGAAGGCTCGTTCCCCGGATTAAACGGCAGATCCCGACCCATCGCGTCAGCCCAAGAATCAACATAATATAGAAGATGAGCAGGTCCCGCTGCTCCACGAACGACACCAGGGCCACAATCAGCATGATCCGGGGAATCATCATAAACACCTCCAGGATCCGGCTGATCACAATGTCGATCATGCCCCCGAAGTACCCCGCAATCGCGCCCAGAATCACCCCGATAAACAGGGAAATGCTGGTGGCCACAAAACCGACGGCAAGAGACACACGGGAGCCGTACAGCGCCCGGGCCAGAATATCTCGTCCGTTGGTGTCCGTTCCCAGGTAATAGGGCGTCATCGTCATCGGTCGACTGCGAGCGTATTCCCTGAAGGTCTCCGTTTTCATGACCAGCTCCTTAAGAGACACGTCGTCGTTTTTTCGGGCCCGGTCACGCAGTTCCGGCTGTTTTTTCAGAATTTTTTCCTTCAGGGCATCAGGAGGAGCCGGATACGATCCCGGACTCAGCAGACGAGACGGGGTGTCCTCCTCCCGGTGGCCGTATTTCAGGGGCGGAAACAGTGCGGTGATCTTTTCCGAATTTTTCTCCACCTTCGCTACGTTTTCCCGCGGAACCTCCCTGGTTTTGTCCGACTTGATCAGACGAACCGCAAGGACATCCTCGCGCTCGATCACGTCCCCCTCCAGCGTCTCCCCGTCCTTCAGGTGAACCGTGTAGCCTTCATACTGTTGCTTGTACACGCTGTAGCGCTTGCCATACGGAATGTCGATCACGGTTGAAAAGCTCACCATCAGCACACCGAGGTACAGCACAAGGGTGCCGGAGGCCCAGTAAATCAGTTTCGATCGAGACCATTCGCCGTTGTCGAGCATCGTCCAGAATCCAAGTGAGGCCACGACCCCGAACACCAGCAGAAGGGTGTATGGATTCACAACAAGCAACACAATGGAAAACAGCCCCACAACACCGTATGCCACCCACTTCCACGCTTTGTTCCGGTGAAGAAACAGCCAGTACAACCCCCCGAACACCGCCACACCCAGGACGGCGATCATGCTCATGTTGTAGAAGAAATCAATGGTTTCGGCCGTCACCAGCCGGCGAAACCACGGATAACTCGTTTCGCCCCCGCGACGCCAGTAAAAGGGAAGGTTGGAGGAAAAAACGGGCGTAAAAAGAGCCAGCAGCACGAAGGAGATCATCACCCCCAGCGACGTCGTGTTCTCCCACTGCCCGACGTACTTTTCCCAGACCATCTGTGCGTAACTTCGCCCCTCCTCCTCCTCTTCTGGTCCCGGTTCCGGCTTGTTCTGTGTTGATTCCGGCATAATTTATTGTTCCACTTCCTCAAAACTGATGCGGGGATCGGCGACCACGTAGAGAAGGTCCGATATCAAAATCCCAACCAGCACAAGGATGGAGTTCAGGACCAGCAATCCCATAAGCAAATTATAATCCCGGTCAACGGCAGCATTTAGAAACAATAATCCCATCCCGTCGATCTCAAATATCTTCTCAATAATGACACTGCCGCCGATAATCACGTTCAGAAACCCGGCAAACAGGGTGATCAGGGGGTTCAACCCGTTCCGAACCACGTGCTTGCCCACCACGATGGACTCCGGCAGTCCCTTCGCCCGAGCGGTTCGGACGTAATCCTCCTGAATCACCTCCAGCATGGACGTTCGGGAATACATGGAGAGGGCGGCGAGGGAAAAGATGGTCAGACAGAAGACCGGCAACACCGCATGGTGGAAAAAACTTAACAGCGTCGTCCAGAAGGCCCCTTGAGTAATCCCATATTTGAACACCTCATTCAGAGGCACCACCCCGTTACTGGGAAATATTTGAAAGGCTTCAAGGGTGGGGTTCCCGAAAAGCGACAGAAGCACCATCGCCGCGGCATAACCCGGTATGGAGTACAGGATGTAAAGTTGCAGGGAAAGGCCACGATCAATCAGCGTGCCGTGCTTCACCGCGCAGACCACACCCAGGGGAATGGCGATCAGGTATATAAAGATCTGTGAGAGGGCCACCAGTGGCCCTGTCCGCCAGGCCGCCCGTTCGATCCGTTCAAGAACCGGCTCGTGCGGCTTGCTCATGGTTTCCCCGAAATTCAGCGTCGCCAGGTTGGCCATGTACAGGGAATACTGGGTCTGACTGACCATATGCCACAATTTTCCCGGAAGGCTAAACTCGTACCGGCTTCGGTTTTGTTCCCACCAGCGGCCCCATAGGCGAAGCACCGTAAAGACCTCGTCCATGGACCCCTCTTTCCCGACCTGCGCCTTGAGCGGATCTCCCGGAATGCTGTGAATTAACACCTGGGACGTCACCGCCACAAACGCGGGATCATCCGCGGACTGAAGGCGGTCCACCACATGGGGAAGATCCGAGCGTTTCAGTTCGTACCGTATTTTGTTCACCCGCTCCTTGGCGGACAGATCTCCCAATTCAGACAGGATCTCGTCCACTTCCTGTCTGCGTTTCTCCGGGACCGGTTTGAACGTATGTTTTTCCTTCTGCCACCAGATGCCCCAGACAAACTTCACGTTCCGGGTCTTTTCGTCCAGATTTTTGTCGGATGCTTTGAACGTATACGGAAACGGTCGCCTCGCCGATATATTGAGCAGCTGAGACGTAATTTGAAGTTTCTTTTTCAGCCGTCCCGCGTCCTGTTCCAGCCACCAGTTTCCCCAGAATTCGGAAAGATCGAGTGCGCGATCAATGCCTGCGTCCGGCGTCACACGAAGTTCCACTCCGAGCTCCTGCTCCTCCGCCAGAACGGATAAGACCCGGGCCGGTGCACGAGCTTCCTCAGGGGTCCCGGCCTTCAACAACTTCTCGAGAAGATAGGAAAGGTCTTTTTCCTGAAACTGCTCCCGTATGCTCTCCCGGGGGTCGCCCTCATCCAGATCCGCAAGCTGTTCGTCAATGGTTTCCTTGCGGTATCCGGGGAGGTACCCACCCAGTTGATCTTCGTACTGTGATTTCCAGTACCGCCACCGGTGTTTTACGGCGACGAGTTCATTTTTCTCTGGATCATCGCGGTTTGGAACCTTTGGAAGACCGTCCTCGTACTGTGACACGTGCTCTTTCAGTTTTTGATTCAGCGTCTGAATCACCTCACTGGCCTTTTGCTTCCCTTCTTCCTTCTCCAGTTTTTTAAATTTCACCTGCTCCTTTATGCGGCGAAGTTTCTTCCGGAGGGCATAAAGATCACCGGTTTCCCTCTCAATGCGTTTCTTGCTTTTGTCCAGTTTTTCAACAAGGAGAGGTATAATCCACGTAGAGTGGTCTGGGATGTTCAGGAACAGGGCTTCCTGAATGGTTTTTTCGGCCAGGTTCTTCCGCTGGGTGGGGTCCTTCAAGCTTTCGTCCAGCTCCGGGATTTTCAGGTCCACCAGGTATTCATATCCTTCCGTCCGCTCCCCGGTATGGAATTTTTGAAGGATCTCCCTGCGTTCCGAGACGGGCCTGGAGAAAAAATCCACGAAGAACTCGACCATTCCGGAATAATTCATGAACGGCCGAAAATTCAGGAACCACGGTTTGTCGAGGTTGTACTGCCGTTTGAACTTCTTGAGTTTCTCCGCCGTTACCTGGCCTCCCCCATCGGCCTGTTGACTTCCCTGGGAAAGCTGTTTGGTAACCGGATCCCCCGGCGCCATCTGAATCACAAGAAACACCACCATCGTAATGCCGATGAGGGTGATGATCATGGCAAACAGTCTTTTTACGATGTATTGCCACATGGTGGAGGGGTATTCGACCTAATGGACCCGTTGCATCACCAATAAAGGAGAAGAAATAGAACACACATTTTATGGACTGCCATCCACATTTACCAGCCCGAATTTCCTTGATTCAAGGGAACATCTAAACTAATATACAAACTGCTGAAAGATTATAGTGAATTGGTTCCGCCTTTTTCAATTCCACAGGATAACGGCCATGAAAAATCTGCTCAATCGGAACTTGTGTTTACTGATTTTCGGAGCAATTGCGATATCCCTTCCGGTCAGTTCCCTAACCGCACAGGACGAGGAGGGGAACGATTACGAACCGCCCGAAGCCGCCAACAAAGGCACTTACCGTGTCACGTACTCAAATGCCCCCGATACACTGAATCCCATCACCGCCAACGATACCACCAGCGGCAGTATTGTTGACCGGACCGTGGAAAGTTTCGCCACCCGGTCCATGCAGGACCCCTCCAAATTCGAGCCCCGGCTTGCCAAAGACTGGGAAGTCAGCGAAGACGGCATGACCTACACCCTCCACCTACGGGAAGGCGTAAAATTTCACCCGATCCAAAAACCGGATGGAACGGTCATGAAACCCGGAAAGTTCACGGCATACGACGCGAAATTCTCATACGAAGTGGTCATGAATTCCGGGGTGGAAGCGGGGAGCACAAGGAATTACCTCAAACGCATTGAATCTTTTGAAGTGGTCGACAAGCATACGATCAAAGTCAAATGGGGAGAGCCGTACTTCAACGCCAAGGGCGTGACATTATCGTACCTGAGCATCATTCCCGAAAACGTGTACGCCTACGACGAAAACGACAACGTCCTAAGCCACAATTACTCGTCCCCGGAATTTGCCAAGAAATTCAACCGGCACTGGGCCAACAACAAAGTTTGCGGAACCGGTCCGTATCGCCTCAAAAAGTGGGAACGCGGAGACAAATTTATTCTGACCCGGTGGGAGGATTATTACCGGGAGAAGCCGAACCTGAACAAAATTGTGATGGAGAAAATCCAGCAACCCATCACCCGGTACCGGGAGTTTCTCTCGGGGAACCTGACGCGAATCGGGATGCCCCCCCACATCTTCAAGGAAAAATACCTGAAGTCGGATTCCTGGGAAAAAGGAAAGAAGATGAAGAAAGGGGATGAATATAAGGAGGGCGCCTCGATAAAGGAAAAGTACGATTATCCCGCGTACCGGTACATCGGTTGGAACCAGCGTCTGCCCATGTTCGAAGACGTGAAGGTTCGTCGGGCCCTGACCCATGCGGTTCCCCGGCAGGATATTATTGACGAACACCTGTACGGACTGGCCCGCATTACCACCGGCCCCTTCTTCTTCAAAACACCGGCGTACAACGACAACGTAAAACCCTACGAATACGACCTTGAAAAAGCGCGAAAACTCCTCACGGAGGCCGGCTGGACCGACGACGACAACGACGGCATCCGTGAAAAAGAGGTGGGCGGGAAAACCAAAAAGTTTGAGTTCCGTCTTCTTCACTACGCGGACAGCCCGACGTACAAACAGATTGCCCAGACGATTCGTTCGCGGTTTAAACGGATCGGGGTGATGTGCAACCCGTCGGCGACGAAGTGGAACTCGTTCCTCACCAAACTGGACAAGCGGGACTTCCAGGCCTGCATGCTTGGCTGGGCGCTCGGATGGGTATCAGATCCTTATCAGCTCTTTCACTCGAGCCAGGCGGTGGCCAAAGGTGGGTCCAACTACGTGGGCTGGACCAGCAAAAAAGCGGACAAACTGATCGAGGAAATCCGGGTGACAATGGACGAAGAGAAACGGCGGAAGCTGTACCACAAATTCCACAAACTGTGTAAGGAACAACAGCCCTACACGTTTCTCTGGACCACAAAAAGCACCGCCGCCCACCAGAGTTACCTTCACGAAACCTTCGAGAAAGGGCCGAGCCAGATTCCGCACTACGCAATTCGACCCTGTGTGGACACCTACGAATTCTTCTACCCGAAAACGTACATCAAAGACAAGGGAGGAGACTAGGAAGACCCCATCTGAAAAGTGGTGTGGCCTCCGTGAGAACACCGCCGGGCTGGGTGCGAATTTCGACGAAGGAAACCCCACAACTACGGATCAAGGAAAGGGACGGAGAAACAACGGGGGAATGATAATCGTCGCCCAGCGCCTTCGTTACCGGTCGATTTCGCCCATCACGATGTCCAGGCTTCCCACTGTGGCCACGGCGTCGGCGAGCATGGCCCCGTAGGCAATTTTGGGAAGAACGGAGAGACTGCAGAAGCAGGGAGACCGCGCCTTTAATCGGTATGGCTGGTCCGATCCATCACTGATCAGGTAGTACCCGAGGTCCCCCCGGGGAGATTCGGTTCGCATATACACTTCACCTTCGGGCGGACGGAGGGAGGTGGGAAATGCCTCGTGAATGTCGCCGTCCGGAATGTCGTCAATGAGCTGACGGATGATTTTTATGGACTCCCGCATTTCCTGTACCCGCACCCAGATTCGGTCCCAGCAGGATCCCAGTTCTCCATAAGCGCCCTGTCCCACAGGCACGTCAAAATCCAGCTCGGGATACAGGGAGTAGGGCTCTTCCTTCCGGAGGTCCCACTTCACGCCGGACCCGCGCAGGTTCGGCCCGCTAACGCCGTAGTCAATGGCCGTTTCCTCCGGTATGATCCCGATGTGGGCCGTCCGTTCTATAAAAATCCGATTAAAGGTAAGAATCCGGTCAAACTCATCAAGCCGATCCTCAAAATCATCCAGGAAGTTCTTTACCTTTTCCGGAAAATCATGAGGAATGTCCCGGGCCACGGCCCCGACCCAGAAGTAATTGTACAGGAGGCGTCCACCGCTGATCTCCTCGAAGATGGTCAGTATTTTTTCGCGATCACGGAAGTTGTACAGGAACGGCGTAAAGCTGCCGACATCCAGGCTATACGTGCCAAGGGCGAGCAGATGACTGGCAATGCGCTGTAGCTCGTTCACGATGACACGAATGTACTTCACCCTCGGGGGCGGCTCAATGCCCGCCAGTTTTTCGACCGTAAGAACGTACCCGTACTCCTGACTCATCGCTCCCAGGTAATCCATTCGATCGGTGTACGGGATCACCTGGTTGTACTGCATCGCCTCCGCGTGCTTTTCGAAGCACCGGTGGAGGTAACCAAGGTGGGGCCGAACGTTGCGTAGGTACTCGCCGTCGAGGTACAGCTCGAGTCGGAGCACCCCGTGAGTGCTCGGGTGCTGTGGACCCATATTCAGAACCAGTTCCTCGCCCTCCTTCGTTGGTACTTCCTCTTCAACGTACATCGTGGTTTCGCCTCTGATTCGGTCGAAAAAGAAAGACGTCAAACGGAGCGGTAACCTCCTGCTGGCCGTCCGTCATTACTGCCCTTTTCGTTTCGTTTGCTACCAGCGGTTGCACAAAAAATGGGTGCTGACGAACAGGAGTCATCATTTTTAGAAGGAGTATATATTAATGAAACAGGGAACTTGTTGCAAGGAATCCACCACAGCTGATCCGGAATTCATCACATTTTAAAGAATCGACACACCGACAAACCGATAAAAGAAGGGAACGGCCGCCACGAAAACCGTGCACGAGATAACAGGAAGCTCATGAACACAGCAAAGAGATTATGGAAACGAAGCATTGAATCCCTGCCGTATCCAGCATGGTTCGACCGTGTGAACTGGAAAGCGGTGGGGGCGGGAACACTCGGTTTTTTCTTCATCCTGGTTGTGGTACTCATGCACCGAAAGGTGTATGGATTGTTTCTCAAGAAACCCGAATATCAGGTCAATTTTGGTTCTCTGACAACGGCCCAACTTCCTTCGTGGGCGGGAGAACGTGTGCGTTCATCCATCCAGAAGGACCTCTCCGGAAAACAGGTGTCCCTCCTGGATGACCGTATGGCGGAACGTGTTCGAGAAGTGTACGAGCAGAATCCCTGGGTTCGCGAGGTGAAATCCGTGAGCAGAACCCTCGATGGGGTAAACGTAAAAGCGGAACTCCGAAAGCCGGTGGCGGCCATCCGCGGTCCCGGCACCCGATGGTATCTGGTGGACCGATCCGGAACACGATTGCCCGGGGCATACCGAAATTTTCCGGATCAATTCGGTAACGTGTACCTGGTCACCGGTTTCACCACCACTCCTCCCGATCCCGGAGAAACGTGGAATGATCCGCGTGTTCCCAACGCGGCACGCCTGGCCGCCGTCCTGAAATACACGGGAATAAACGAAAAAATGGACATCAACAAACTTCAGGTAAAGGGAAATGATGCCGATTGGAACAATGGACGGGGACAGATTATCATTCGTACCGAGGAAAACGTTCCCGTTTACTGGGGCCGGCCTCCCGGACAGGGAGGACCCGGTGAACCGGACGTGAAGCAAAAACTGGAGAACCTGCGACGGGTCCTTCAGGGAGCACCGGACCTCATTGGGCTAAAAAAGGTGAAATTACAGTATCGACACCCGATCATATCTGGAGACATCAACAACAGGTAGAAAGGAGAATTCATGGAGAATAAAAACGTACTGCCGGATCCAACCGCCAGGTTACTTACCCTTTACCTCGTGTGGTTATCATTTATATCCGCCGGTCTCCTTCTTTTTGTCACCGGCGGTCTTCCCGAAAGCTTCATTGAACCGGAAAGTGTTCACTTTGTACTGGTTGAATCACAGATTCTATTCCTGGTTATTGTCTGGCCCCTGTTTCTGTCCGGATCAAAAGAGGGACTTTTTGTTCAGGAACCGGCAACCGGAAACCGGAAAAACACCAAAAACAGGGAAGAAGCCGCTGAGGGCCCCAGTAGCTGGTATCTTCAGTACGGCATTCTCTCCGCAACCCTCCTTCTGTTCTCCCTTCCCCTTGTCCTTCTAAGCGCAAACATCTCAGGACTGGGATGGACTCAGGTGGTTAAATTCCAGATCGTCAATGCCTCCATTCTCATTGGAACGGGTCTTCTCTGGTGGATTGGCGGCGATAAAACCGATTTCTGGCTGCAGGTATACTTCTCTCTTGTTCTTCTCATCGGGGGTGGGGCTCCCGTAATGTATGCTCTTCTGCGACAGTCGCAGAACATAAATGCGGATTGGTTGCTTGGCATATCTCCCTTTACCGGTCTGCTTTGGTCCGGATCGATCGCCGGCGTTGCCCCGTGGCTATTCCTTTCCGTCCTCTTCATCACCGGGTGTGCCATTCTTGGCCTGGCCGTACGGGGACTCCTTGCCTTTTCCGGGACGGGCAGTCGAACTCGATCGTCCTTCGCCTGACGGAGAAAACCCCCGGGTTACCGCCGATTACATTCCTCCCTCAGGAAGGAAGTATCTCGTCAAGCACTTCCTCTTCCTTCATCGGATGACGTATCTTAATCAGGGAAATGTTCAGCAAATTGATGATCAGGTGGCCTATAATCGGGCCATAAAGAGATCCGGTGGCCTCCACCATGTATCCAAAGATCAAACCCATTCCAAAGGCAAACAGAGGCCAGGGAATCATCTTTCGGCTCCAGGGAAGATGAACAAGCCCGAACAGAACGGCGGAGGGAATGAGTCCGATGGATTCCTGCAAAGCGCCACGAAAAAGTATTTCCTCTCCAGCGGCGGACAGAAAGGCCACGATGGGAACCTGTGCATAACTGAACACATTTAAAAGCGGGGCAAATTCGCGTTCGAACTCCCGGGCCCAATCGGAGAACCGCCGAATAATTGTTCCACCGATGACAACAATTCCCGCCACTCCTGCTCCCGAAAGAAGTGATACGTACAGAGGCTGTTGAGCCCGAGCGGGCAACAATCGCGCTTTCATAATGCCCTGAGCGTTCATCCAGAACAACCCGCCAATCCCCATAAGGACGTAAAAGAAGCAGCTGAAATTGAACATCCGGATCCGCAGCGTCGTAAAGTCCGGACGGGGAAACGGGGGTTCGGAATCATCCGGGTCCGGGCCGGTCTCCTCCGTATCTCGTTTCGGCCTTTCCTTTGCCGAATCCGATCCGACCTCCCCGGTCTCTGCGGAGGAGGAATCCTCCTGATCTCCTGTTTCCTCAACGGGTTCCCCTCCGGCTTCTTCTGTCTCCTCCTTCCGGGAAGCCGGTTCCTCATCGCGAGTCATTGTCCTGATACCGGAATAAATGCAGAAAACGAAACGTCAATAACGAGACGCCACCTGAATAGGGATGGTGCCCTCCGTGAATGCGCCACCGGGTCGATCTGCGCGGAATTGAGACGAAGCAAACCCCACCATAGCGAGTATTGTGGTTTACCAGATAATTGCTAACGCCAGAACACCATCGTTTTGATGATGAGAGTGCCACCACCCATCTATCCTGCTACCAGCGTACCGAATATGCCCTTTTATTTACAAACCAGAAAGAACCGGAGGGTCCGGTCCGCGCTTATTCCCGGATGGAAGCCGTTCTTACCAATGGTTCAACTCTTCCCTTCCTTTCGTTATAGTGGGACAAAGGAATATCATTTATTATTTTCAGTGACCGTCGAATCCCATGAACAAATCCCTGAAGACCTTTATGTCGGACATTATAGACTACGCCGGATACTTTCCCCCGGAGGACCTCCCTCTTGGGGAAGCCATAAATAATTTCGCTCAATATCGTCAGCAGGAGAACCACTGGATGCTCGGTCGTTTTGTCCTGCCATACCGTTTGCTTCCGGACCTCGACGATGCGGGGACGTTGTTTTCCACGAACCCTCCATACCGTTTCTCGATCCTGGGAGCGAGCACAGAAGAGGCGGATCCGTACCGGGACATGGTGGAAAAACTCGCAAAAACCTGCGAACAATTCAAAAACACACATGGCAACCGCGTGAAGGTAGAATACCTGGAGACCCCGCTCCCGAAACGGCCTGCAGCAAACGGAACGAAGGACGAGATACGAACACTCATCGAGGAAACGAGCGAACACCTCCATCATTACAGCGGGACCCCGGACATCCTGTTTTTTGAAGTTTCCCTGAGCAGCGATTGGCGGAACCTTGTGGAACAAACACTTGACGCCCTTGTCGAGACCGGCACTAACGGAGTGCAAACCGCTTTCAAGTTGCGGTGCGGTGGAGGTGTACCATCCGACATCCCCACCGTAGAACAGGTGGACTTTACCCTGAAATCAGCAGCCGACCGCAACGTGGCGCTGAAGTGTACAGCCGGATTGCACCATCCCATACGGGGTCGGGATCGTATTGAAAATAAAAAAATGCACGGATACGTCAATGTATTTGGTGGGGGTATGCTCCAACGGGCGGGCAGCATACAGGACAACCTGTCCCGGGTGTTATCGGACGAGGACCCAACCTCCTTCTCGTTTGAAGACGGAGCTTTTTCATGGCGGAATCATTCCATTTCACCGGAGGAAATTCGTACCCATCGAAGAGAATTCCTTCGTTCCTTCGGGAGCTGCAGTTTTACGGAACCCGCCGGCGAAATTCTGGATATGGTTTGACGGCGGTACGCCGGCGGAACCGATCCCCGGACGGAAGTGTAATCCGGAAATAAGGGAGGGCAAACCTACTTATCCACGTCGAGCAACCGGCCAGCCCCTTCCACGGTTTCCAGAAACACGTACAGAAGGAGGAGAAAACCCACAATATGAAGTCCCGTGGTAACCGGGCTCCCCGCATCCTGCACCATCCCCGGGTGGAAACGAAGGGTATACTGATCACGAAGTGGAAGGGCCGACGTCGGTGGTTTTTCCTGTTTGCAGGAATTTACATCGCCGTTCTCCGGGGACGAAGCCGTTGCTCGTTCCGGGAATTCCGATGTGGAATCCGGCGAACTCGAGCGAGCAACAGTTCCCACGCCCCCCGCATGGACCGGTATCACCGGCGTCACCGTCAGCAGAACGGAGAGAAAAACGAGGATCCAGTCCGTTACGTGATCTTGATCCGGGGTCATCTCCAGCAGTGAAATTCAGGAGCGTGTCGTTCGGTTCGCTTAACTTCAATCGACAATATCGCTCCTGAAAATTACCCCACGGGGGGCGTTATTGTGCCCGATGAGTCAACCGGATCCATCAAAATGAACGTGTTCGCCCCGTTTTACCAGAGTCCCTTTTCCTTGAACTTATACGTCCAGTCCACGAATTTGTCAATCTGGTCGTCCCAGTCGCCGGAAAAGGAGAGTTTTAATATCTGCTTCACAATTTCCTTCCGTTCATCGAGTTTCGCAAATTTTCCACCGCCCTCATCGGCGATTTCCTTAAAGGCATTCACCGTTTTCTTGCTGAAGCCACCGCCGGCCGGTGTAGCAAGACAGCTGGTGATAAACGGGGGAATTTCCTCTTTTTCCTTGCTACCCGTTTCCGGCCCGTCACTTCCGTCGTTTTTTCCGGAGATGTCCCGGGCCTTCTTGGCCAGGTCCTTGCATTTCCCGCGATTGTGAGGAGGTGCATCACCGACGACAATCCCCACTTTTCCGGCTTTTTTGCGCCAGCTTAATTTCTTGTAAGCCGTTTTAAGACCCTTCGCAACGGCTTCCGGTTTGTCGCCCCCACCGGCCGCACCAAGGTCGTCAAGCTCATCGCGAACCAGACCGATATTGGGCGTCAGCTTCTGCTGTATGTCCGCATTGTCTCGATAATACACCACCGCAAGTCGAAATTTCGGCGTTATGGCCTGAACGAACTTGGAGAGGTCGTTCAGGCCCTCCTTGGCGGCGTCAATGGCGCTCTTCATGCTTCCGGTGGCGTCCATCACAATGGCCATATCCAGACCGTGCTGTTTCAGATCTATGAGTTTACCGATCATGGCGGCCGTGTCCGGACTTCCTTTTTCGTCCTGACCACCCACGCCACCGGTCCATTCCTTCGAGGTATACTTTTCCTTGTTGCTGTTCCACCAATCCCGGACCTCATCCGCGGAGCCGAAGGTCTTCCCCGTTACGGATTCGACCGAAGAGACAATGCTTTCTTTGTAGTACGAATTGCTGGCGTCGAGTTCGCCCTCAATAATCAGTTCCATGAATTCTTTGTCCGCTCCGCATTTCAGCACGTTTTCGGGAAGTTTTTTAAGGGACTCCACAGCGTACAGCTTTTCCCGCATTTCCCCCTCTTTAAAAGCTGGTTTCATGGAGCGAACCGCCTGCGGATGTTTTACGTCCGAGAGGCTGACCAGGGCAATGGCCTTCATCGCCCACAGATCTGAGTCCTTGTAAAATTTCTCAAGACCTTTCGCCTTCTCAACAAGATTCTCCGCTCCGGCGGTCGTGAAGCTACCAAAAAGAAAAGCCACCGAAATCAAAAGTAATATTCCCGGCTTTCGAAGTGTTTTCATTCTTATCGTCCTCAGTTAACAAATTCGCTTCCCAATAACGCAGACAGATGGCAAACCTACAGGCACACACATATGGCAAGTCCTCATTGTAGGCAACAATTCACAATTATTCAATCGAAGCGTCTTTTTTATTCGGACAAACGATCGGTTTCCCCCCGACCCAAACATGCGATATGGATGACGAAGCGGACTGAGTAAATATTAATTTTTCAAGGGACGGAGGTTGCTCCGGATCCTCGCCGGGGCCGTCGATAACGGAAAAAGGAACCCCGATCAGGTCTGCCGGCCGCCCTTCTTCAATACGTCCGGATTCAAATCCCAGCATCTTCGCGCCCTTCCTTGTCGCCGCCTCAAGCAAATACGCCGGAAGTGATTTGCCGTCCGACAGGATGTTCATTCGGAGGGCCTGCAAGCGCTGCAGCCATTCGGCAAGGCGAGCCTCCTCCAGCATATCAACCCGTTGATGAGCGTCCGTACCAAGGGCAAATTCACCCCCGGATTCCATCAGGTTTCGGAGCGGAGACGTGCCGTCTCCGAGCGTTAAATTCGTGGTGGGACAGCTAACCAATCCCCTGCCCTCTCCCGCCAGCAAGGATATTTCCTCCTCGGACAACCAGCATCCGTGAACCCCGACCAGCCATTCGTTCAATATCCCCTGGTCCTTCAAATAAGTAAGAGGGGAAGCCCCATAATTGTTTCGGCGTTCCTGCACCTCCCCAACCTGCTCACTGATATGAACGTGAAATGGAACCTCACGTTCCTCGGCGAGCTCGGCGCCGGTACGGAGAGCATCCGGAGAGGCCCCATGCACACTGTGTGGACCCGGCAGAACGTTTACCATTGCATCATCTTCGTAGTCATCGGCCAGGGCCTGGTAATGTTCACGGCAGGCCTCGGGGCTCTCCAGAAATCGCTTTCGAGCTTCCGGCCCGGATCGATCGTAGAAAGCCCGGATAAATCCTATTCGAAGTCCCACATCCCGGGCGGCTTCCAGAACAGCTCGATCGATTTCATTTCCGAGTTTCTCGCCATCGGATTCGTTGTGGATGTAGTGAAACTCCCCCACACAGGTAATCCCCTTCTTCGCCATCTCCTCAAAAGCCCGGCGGGAGACGGAGACAATTTCCTCCTTCGATAAATCCCGAAGATGGGGATACAGGAAACGGTTCACCCAGTCGTCGAAACTCCCGGCCTCCTGAGTTTTGCCCCGCAGACCATACTGAAACGCATGGGAATGAGCATTCACAAAACCGGGAAGCAACACAAGATCCCTCGCGGCGTTTCCCGCCGTCCGTTCTGCCCCCGGATGTTTTTGTTCATGAATTGACGAGATCCGACCCTCGTTGTTTACCTCGACAACCGGTTTTTTTCGCCATCCATCAGCCGTGTACAACCACCGGGCCTGTATGCTCTTCTCCGGCATTATCTACACCTCCACGAAAAATGCATGACCCACCCCGTTCCACGATAGATGAACATCCGTCTCCCCGAACAATTCGGAGCCAGATCCAGGAATCTCGGAACTAACGGTATTATACCAATCACCCCTTTCTGTTCCACGCCGCCCTTCGCAAAGGGTCGAATGACGGACCCATCAAAGGAGCTGTCACTGGATATTGTTGAACTTTACGGAAGAAAATTCGTTACAATTAAAAGGAGAGGAGGAAGAATGCACAGGCTGGAACATATCACGAATAATCCACCGGAGACCCGGGATGCAGAAAGAGAAGCACCGAGAAAAACGGTTCGGATGGCCCGGCCCCGTTACGGTTCTATTAGCTCTGCTGGTTTCGACCGCCGTCTGCCCGGCTCTGCAGGACACCGGCGAGAGCGGCGACACATCAGACAAAGAAGAGTCCTCCCCGGAAAATTCAGAACAGGCAAAAAAATATTTTCCATCGGGCATAAAGGTAACACCGGCAAAAAAGGAACGCGAAGAGAAACCTGCGTTGCATTCCTTCCAGGTGGAGGCGGACACCGAACTTCCCCATCGAACAATTGTCAATGTTCTGCTCCATTACCAGAAAACGATGAGGAAAGGGGAAGAGCCAATTGATCATAAGGTGGGACAGGATGCGCTCCGGGTGGATCAAAACGGCGGTTTAAAGACCTCACTTCTTGACATGAAGCGTCCCCTCTGGGCGGGTCCGTACAAATTGACCATTCAGGTCAACCCGGATCATCAATCAAACCGCATCCGGAACCAGCTTCCCGAGACGGAAGATCCGATTACGTACAGAAAAACCTGGTATTACGGTACGGAGGAAAAACGGGAAAAACAGAAGGAAGAAGCCATTAAACAGGCCCAGGAAGATCTGCACGCAACTCTCCGACTGGCCGGAGAACTGCGCCGAAAACTTCGATCGGTTCGAACCGGAAACGAAACGCTTGAGGACTGGAAAAAATGGAGCAAGAACTGGGATCGCAGGGTACAAAAAATTGAACGATCCAACAGACGACGACCCACCCTGGACGGGTATTATCTCGAATTTAGCTTCCACGAGGAAAAAACAGGATACTTCCTGAAATACCACCTGAAGAACCTCCGGGAATTACACGAGAAAGCGGATACGCTGCTGCGGTCCGACGAAGTCTCACGAAAGGAAACACGAACATTTCGCAAAACGTATCGAAAACTCCGGAAAAAGATCGAAACAACGCTGGTCAAACGGCTGAACCTTCCCGTTCCTCTTTCCCGGAAAAAGCAGAAACAGTTCCGAAAAACGCTCAACAACCTGTCGGACCGGTTCAGGAAACTTCGAGACCACACGGAGGCTCGGTCCGAAGCAACGGACTTCGAAAACTGGTCGGAAACGGCCCGGAAACACGTGGATCAAATTCGGGAAATTCTGTTTCAGCTCGACCCGGACGTGCCGGATTTTCTGTATCGGCGGTTCACGGAACTCACCGAACCGCTGAACAAATTTGCTCGATCTCTATCGAAGGAACAGGGAAACCACACCGATACCTTCAAATCCCTTTATAACTCCTTTACCGATGTTCGGGAGAGGAGTCGAACCTACCTGCAGAAACTCAACAGAGACGACGGTGGAAAGTAAAACCCGGTCTCAGGGGAGTGTACCCATTGCGTTTAGAGAGTCATTTTGCCCTTGGCTGGATCGCCGGTGCTGCACCGTCCGAAAGCGATCGACTGCTCAGAAGCTGCTGCGTCGCAGCAGCCGTTCTGCCGGACATTGATGGAATCACCGCACTGGGTGGTGCGGAGATGTTCAACCGCTGGCACCATACCTTCGGTCACAACATCTTCCTGGGACTCCTCGCCATGGGAATGACCTTGTAACTTCACAGGAACCGGCATCCATGGCGAATAGCACTGGCCGGCCTGTTCGTCTTCCTCTGTTTCGGCGCCCACCTTTTAACGGATGCATACTTTTCCCGTTATCCGGTTTACCCGCTATGGCCGGTATCTCTAGAAACGCTGTATGGCGCCGGCGGTTTCGCCATGGAAGGATCCGTGAATCTACTGCTGTCGATCACCGGGATCCTGTCCATAATTGGAATGGCCATCTAGAAACGGGTTTCACCAATTGACCTATTCTCCCCCCGCCTGGACCGTTATCTGTTCAATGCCCTGTTCTCCGGGAAAGGTGAATGCGTCACATGTTCGTACCGGACCGGTGCCTCCTGTGACGAATGTGGAATGGCCGTCTGTTTTCGTCACGGTCAAATACTGGTATGGGAACGTACAATTATCTGCCCTTCCTGTTGTCAGGAACAGGAAACGAACTAATTGTTCACCTTCTCAACGGTTTCCCTGCGGAAACCTTTCTGTTTTTTCTCCCCTTCCTCGGTAAACCAGGTGCAATACAGGTCGCCTCGCTCAAATTCCTTTAAATTCATATACGGCTGTTCCACGTCCTCGGGAACCCCCTCCTTCCCAAAAATGCCGACCACCGTCATCTCGGGTCCCCCGGATTTGAGTCGAACGACGTCACCGACCTGAACGTCTGATGTCTCTGTCATCGTTCCGCCATTCATGGAAAGAACCTGAAAGAGGAGATGATTCCGACCTCCACCCACCTGAGGTTAATTATTCCTGTATTCTATTTTCGGCTCGGGAGGGTTGTCGTAATCCTTTTTCTTTATCTCCTCGTTGTATTTGAGTTTGTCGAATTTCTTCAGCATTCGATCCCAGCACGACGCCCCGGACGCGGTGTGATTGTCGCCGTCACAGAATTTCAGATCGTCCTCCATCTGCCCCATGATACAGGCGTCACACAGGGTTTTCCGATCGCCGCCTTTCGTTTTGTACTCATCGGGAAGCCCCAGTTTGAGGTGGCCGAATTCATGAATGAGCAGGGCCGGGCTAAAATCAAAGAAAATCCGTGTTCGGCCGTTTCCCGTTCGTGGGCCAACGTACTCGGAGAGATGCGGGATATACACATCGCCGTCCGTGGTTCCATCCTTGATGACGATGTCCCGAAACACCATCTGGCCGTACGTCAGTTCGTAAAGGAGTTTTGAGGACTCCTTGATGCGACCGGCCAGGTCCTTCATCTTCTTTTTGGAAGCGTCCGGTTTAATGGCAAACACAAGGTCGAATTTGACCATCCGCTTGAGGCGCTTTTTCCGTTCCTTTTTCTTCAGTCGCTTCATCTTTTCCTCTGACATCCACTCCCCTTTGTACTTTACCTTCCCGGTTTTCTTCATGTACTCTTCCTTCCGTATATACTCCCCCTTGTACTTGACCCATTTGTCGGATTCCGCCTTCTTTTTTTGTTCCTTCAACTTCTTCTTCTCGGCCTCGGTTACGACGCGGTTCCGGTAGACCTGAAACCCTTTCTCCGGAACCTTCACGTTCTTTCGCATTGCGTAAAAAGAATTGATTTTCTCCCGGTACCCGTCGTCCTTGCTGTATCGTTCGGCAAGCAGTTCGTGTCCTTTTTCCTCGAACCCGTTCATCAGCAGGAACAGGCCCAGCTGATACCGATGCTTCGGTTTTTCGACCTTTTCCACGTTCAGGAACTGCAGCAGAAGACCTTCCTTCCTGTTCAGAACCTCGGACCAGTCCTTGGGAATTTCCACGTTTTCCTCCTTCATCCGCACTTCCGATCGATCCGCCTCACCGGGTTTTAGATTCAGGTTGTTCATAGAAACTTCCTGAATCATCTCCCCGCCGTTGTTGATCCAGCCGATCAGGGTGGCGAAGAACTTATTCACCGTTTTCCAGCTATCCTTGCGGGTGCTGGCATATTCTTTGAACAGATCGGTTCCGAACTTTTCCGCTTTTTTTTCCCAGAGATTGGTCAGGGCAAGGTAATTGACGTTTTCAATGTGTTTGGATTCCTTCTTCTTTACCTCTGACCACGTCTCCCGATCGGCACTATATTTTTCGGCGGTTTTCGGATCGTCCCCGGAAAACGCGTATGGTGTAACAACAAAAACGGCCAGAATCAGAAAAAGAGACGTCAACGAACGTGGGGATTGCAGTGTGGCGTTTCTCATGCGGAAGGATCTCCGGTAACTTGTTACTCACTCACGAAATTTTGGAAACTTCACCAGGTGGTCATTATCTTAATCATTGACACCCAAAAACTCAAAATGAGGTGCGTAAACATCCCCGGTTCCCCGAACAAAAAAAGGGTAAACAAATTTGAAAAAACGGGTCGAATTATTGTATTTAAACCGGACAATCAGTCAGTAGTTCAGGGGTTTGTTTATCTCGTTTTCCGTCAAATTATAACAGGGTGCCATTCGGCATGACCGAAGAAGAACAACCCGCCACGCCCGTGACCTGTGATTATTGTGGAAAGGAGGTCCCCGCCGACGCCACCATTGAACTAAAGGGGGATCGGGTCTGTGCCTCCTGCAAAGAGGAGGCCGTTGGACGAATCAAATCCGGAATCACTCACGAGCCTCTGCCACAGGACCGGCGGGACGAGATTAAGGACCGGATATCGGCCAACAAAACATACAGTTTCCTCTTCGGGGTGCCCGGCTTTTTACTCCAGGTGGGTGGAAGATTTTTGATGGGAACACCGGGCCAGGCCGGGGGAGCCGTGCCATTTGGTGCCCTGATCATGCTGGTTGGGGCTGGATTATTAATAACCGGTTTTGTTTACTACGCCAGAAGCATCAACCGGAGCGGATTCTGGGGCCTGGCCGGCTTCTTAAGCTGCGCCGGTGTGATCATTCTTTATTTCCTGGGACGAATTTGCCGGAACTGCTCGCGGAAAAATTCACACCGGAGTACCGAGTGTGATGACTGCGGTGCCCCGGTGGCCTGAGGGCTCATCCTTATCCAAACAGCCGCATCTTAACGGCCCGGCCAGGGGTCGGGCTGCTCTTCCTCGGTTCCGGTAATTTCCTCAACACGGTCCAGACGAAAACACCGCCGGTCATCGCGCAGGTGACAGTAGGCGTGTAGGTAGTACGTCCCCTGTTTCGCTCCCAGCAACCAGGGAGTAATCCACCGGTTCGTGCGTCGCCCCCGTCCCGATCGATAATACACATTCAACATGGTTCCCTCTTTCAGCGCATTTCGCATCTCGTCCGGGAACAGCTCCGGCCCCGGTGTCTTTGGGGGATGAACCGGACCTCCCTGCGCCGCGACAAGGTCCCCCACCGTCCGGACACGTTCACCCATCTCTTCAAGGAAGTGATCAAGTACCTGTTTCGTGTGGCGCACGTCGGACAGGGCACGGTGACGGGCGGTTGAACCGGCAATTTCTCCCGCCAGAAAATCCAGGGAATTGCTTTCGTAGGAAAAACAATTTCTCGAAAGCCGGCATGTGTCCACCACGGTAAAATCCGGCACCGGTTGCCCCGCGGACACCAGCTCACTCCAGAGAAATCCCAGGTCAAACGTTGCCGAATGTGCCACAAACACCGCTCCATCGAGGAGATCCAGTACCCGGTCCGCCAGCTCTGCAAATTCTGGCTTTCCACGCACCATCTCTCGTGTGATGCCGCTAATTTTCTGGGCGCCCGGAGAAATATCGCGGCCGGGGTCAATCAGTGACTGAAATTCATCGGCGTCCGTCGATCCCTCTCCGGGCCGACCTCGAGTGATGGCCACTTCACAGACACGGTGCCCCTGCGCCGTACTCAGACCGGTGGTTTCAAAATCAAGAACGGCAAACTCGGTCTCCCGAAGATCTCGATCACGTTCGATCAGAGACATGTTATCCAGCCCCCAAACATGTTGGCGGTGTTTATCTAATTTATCGTGTATTTTTTATTTTACCGTCCCTGTGTGAAGGGAACAATGACTGGAATTTCATGACAGAACCCCGTAAAAAATACGAAAAACGGATCAATTCGTTTATCCTTTCGTCAACCGTTTTCAAATCAAACCCCATGAACTCGGGCAGCACGGAAACGGAAGCGTCGGAGCCAACCCTCAACGTTCCGGACGAAAGCTGGATCGGTTTTTTTCGGAATCACTTCGGGCCCGGTGTGCTCTGGGCACTTCTCGGTATCGGTGCGAGTCACGTGATTCTCACGCCGCAGCTCGGGTCCATGTACGGATTCTTCGGCGTCTGGATTGCCGCTCTGGTATACGGTGTAAAGTACGGGGGTTGGGAACTGGGGGTTCGGTATCTTTACGGCACCGGAAAGAATCCGGTGGAAGGATACAGTCAGCTGCCCGGACCCGGACGCTGGGGGCAGTGGCTTACGGGATTTATTTATTTTTTTGGCTGGACCGTGGTCCTCTCCGCTGTGACAGCCAGCACGGCGGCGTTCGCCATGGCCATTTTCCCCGTTCCCGAAGGAACATCTCTTTTGAGCGTATTTGCTATCCTGATTATCACCGCCGGTATACCTGTAGTGGTGTTCGGTAAACAGTATCGATGGCTGGAATGGATGCTCAAGGCCTTTGTCCTCGGCCTGGCCGGCCTCATCGTTCTCGGCATTTTTGTTTCCCCTCCCGATCCCGAGACCATCGCCGGCTCACTGTTTGATGTGCCGGACGTAACTTCCACGGCGTTCCTGGGCCTGTTTGCCGCCTTCGCCGGATACACGCCCACCGGACTGAGCACCTCCGTTGCCGTCAGCAGCTGGTCGGTGGCAAAGGAGCAGGGAGCACAGGCACTGAGGAATCAGAACCTCGATCCGAACAGTGAGAAATTCAGGAAGTACGTGCAATCATGGATCCGAACCGGACGGCGGGACTTCAACATCGGGTATCTTTTTAGCCTGTTCCTGATCCTTTGTATGCTTTCGTTATCGGCGTCCGTCCTCTATCCAGATCCGGTCACGGACCGGAACGTGGCCGTCCGTATTGCCGGTCTACTGGAAAAATCGTTCGGCACCTGGACCCGCATTGCCATGCTTGTTGGGGTGTTTGCCGCTCTTTTCTCAACGATGATTACGGTTCTTGACGCCGCGTCCCGGGTCTGTGCAGACGTCGTGTCTCTTATCCGAAACGAAAACGGTTCCGAGGAAACCTACCGGAAAACATTCGCCGGAGTCATCTGCGTTCTCAGCATACTTCCGGTCCTGGCCATCGGGGAATTGCCCGTGACGCTGGTCCGGTTCTCGGCCGCACTGATGGCGGTTGTCCAGGTGTTTTTCTACGGTGCCAATTTCTACCTCGTGCGGACCGAATTGCCCGAATTCGCACAACCTTCGAGAACCGCTATTTTGTATTACGGCGCCTCGATACTGATCGTTCTGATCTTCGGCATCATGGGCGCCGTAGGGAAACTGGGCCTGGTGGGTTCATAAATGCCCGGATCCAACAACAGATAACGGCTATTATTCATTCACTCTTTTTTTTATGCCGATCTCCCTGTAAGATAAAAGAAGCCTGCCTGGTTGTGTTCCTCCCGAACGTTCGCTGGGTCACTCAAGGAATTTTTACTCGGGAGCGCGACCATGAACCGTCATTCCTCTTCTCGCTCGACCAGACACTCCTTCCTCTCCACCCTGATGCCTGTCCGTTTCCTTCCTGCGTTTTTCGTAATGGCAATCATCATTCCGCTGATCACTGCCGGGGCTGCGGAGGCCCAGGACGAAGAAGCAGGAATAGAAAACCTTCGAGACCAACCCCTTGTAAACCTGTCCGTGGATGGGCTTTCCGCCAACCAGATAATTCAATTAATTTTTCGCATGAATAATTTAAAGCTTGATTATGGATCGGACCCACAAAAAACACAGGAGAAATTGTCCGTGAATATGACTGTAAATTTTCGCGATGAGCCACTCGGCAACGTGTTGTCCCTTCTTCTAAAAATGACCGAGCTCCGAGGCTCGTATAGTAACAGCACACTAACGCTAAAAATCCCAAACTCACAGATAAATACAGGGTTATGGGGGGACGAAGGCAAAAGATACGAACTCTCAAAGGACAGGAAGGAGGCCATCAACCAGCAGCTAAAAAGTGAAATCACAATGAAAAAAAACAAACGTCCGTTTCTGGATCATATTAACGCCATAATGGATAAAGCGGGTTTCGGCAGTCCAATTGTGGGGCCTCAAATTCGCGAAAAGGAGAATCTTCTTACGAAAAAGGTGGCCATATCAAAAAAGAAGAGAACGGTCCGGGAACACCTTAACACTCTCACCGAATCAAGGAACGTGGGGTGGAAAATTGCCTACAGCATTCCGTTTATTGAAACAAAGAAGAGGATGCAATCCATCTTCATGGCCCTCCCCGACGAAAAAAAGAAAAAGATTAAGGAAACAATTGATGCGTACTTCAAAAATCAGGACATGGACGCCGAGAAAAAGATCAAATCCCTGGAGCTGACCTCCGGGGAAGAAGAGATTCGCAAGTTCTTTGAAACGACGTCGAAGCTGTTTGACCTCGCGAGCGATGACAAAAAGAACGACCTGATCAAGCTATACGGCAAGTCCCGGGACCGTAACCGGAAGGTCTCGCGCCTGGTTTACGGTCAACCATTAAAACTGCCCCGGAACCTCTGTGGGGTCCTCCGGGACAAAATTGATCTCTCATCCCGCTTCGAACCCCTGATCAAGCAACTGGGTAAAGAGTCACTCAAAAAACGAAGACAGGCCACGAGAAAATTGCGAAAAGCGGGATGTCTGGCGGAGGAAGACCTCAAAAAATACCGGGAGGCCGACAACCCGGAAATTCGGAAGCGGGTTCGTGATCTGTTGAATAAATAAGACGGGATGTTCGCCGTCGTAAAACCAATTCTATGAGAAAAACCATTATGAGAAACAACCTTAACGCTCGGTCAATCACTCGTAATATAAGGTCCGGAATCGCGTACGAACTTCGGGATCTGTTTATCGTCGTCGTGGTGATCACGTTGTCCGCTCCGGCCGGCAAGGTAGAGGCTCAGGAAGCGGAGAAAGACATGAAGCAGCTCCGAGAATTAACCAGGGTAACGCTAACTCTTCACGATATTTCAATCAGGAGTTCCGTAAAATTAATATTTCAGATGAAGAACTTCGAACTCAAATTGATAGGGGAGGACGATCAGGTAAAGAACCGATTAAAGGCCAACGTGTCCACGGATGCCAATAAAGGGAACCTCGCAAACCTCCTGTCTCTGCTGTTGAAAATAAGTGGGGTCCACGGAACGTACGAGAACCGTACATTTGCACTCCGCTCCGCAAAATCCCAGATGAAAGCCGGGCTGTGGGTTGATCAAAACACCCGGTACGAACCGTCGGAGAAAATGAAGAAGAACGTTGAAAAGAAGCTAAACCAAAAAATAAAACTGGAGCAGCCCACAAGGTCCCTGTTCGACCACGTCAAAGCTATAATGGATAAAATTCAATTAAACAGTTTTGTGGTGGGCCCCAAACTTATCGGCAAGCAGGACATTCGGTCGAAAAAGGTTACGATGGAAACGGAGAACAAAACCGGCCGTGAATACCTTGATGCCCTCACCCAATCACGGGAAATAACGTGGAAAATCGCCTGCGGCGTTCTGTTTCTTGAAACACCGGATGGGATGCACTCCGTGTTTATGACCATCCCCCCCGAAAAACAAAACAGGATAAAGGAGATGATCGATGCCTTCTTCAAGGATCAAAGCACCGACGTCGAGAAAAAGATCAAATCCCTGAAACTGGAATCCAGCGAAGAACGTTTTCTCACCTTCTTTGAAACGGCGTCGACGTTGTTTGATCTCGCAGGAGAGAACAAAAAGAAAAAACTGATTACGACCTACAGCAACAACCGGTCACTGATCCGGAATTTATCGAACCTGGTTTACGACGAACCTCTGAAACTACCCCGAAAACTCACCGTGGCTTTCCGGGAGCAAATAGATCTTTCGTCCCACTTCGAACCCCTGATCCAGCAGCTGGGCGATAAATCCTACAGGAAACGCAAACAGGCCACGGACAAGCTCTCGAAGGCGGGATGTCTTGCCGAGAAGGAACTCAAAAAACACGCCGACTCGGACAACCCGGAAGTCAAAAAACGGATTCGGGAATTGTTAAAGATCCTGAAAGACCGGTAAAAAACAGCCTTCGGCCCGTTCTTCATTGCCCGCAGCGTCCCTCTCCGGCTCACCATCTGGAGAGGAATTATTTGATCCGGGGCGCTTCCGGATCCACGGGAATATCTATGGAAAAATCATGACGGAGGAAGAGACACACGCCCTCCCGATCCTTGCAGACATTGTACAGGGCATACGCGGAAAGCGTCATGGTTTTCTTTTTTGCGTTTTCAGGGACCGTCACCTCAAATTCAAGGATTCGACTTCCCCTGGTTTCCGCCTTTTTTTGATTGGGATACACAAACCGCCCTTCCCGCAAACGGTATTTATCCGGAAGATCCACGGATAAGGTCAATGGTTTCGCCTCGTTGTTCCAGTAAGGATTCTTCTCGGGATTCAGACGGAACGTGACCCGGACGCGAACCTGATCTCCCGGATGCACCGGGGAGGGCGTCACCACGACCTCCGGTTGTACAAGTTGCTCCTTGTCCCGGTGAATTTTGCCCTCCGGGTCCGGATCCGGAATAGAGGTGTCCCCGTCCTTTCCCCTGTCCTTCTCCGACGGCGGTTCCACTTCCGAACCCCTCGGTTCCACGGAGAGTTTCACCGGTTCCTCTCCCCGTTTCTCTATTTCCGTTCGTGCTTTTTCAATCCAGAAATAAAAATTATAGGGTTTGTCGGGACGCGGACCGTATTGCTGCAGCCGCCTCCGCCAGATGTACTGATTTGGTTCCTGTGCGAGTGCCTTTCCCCAGTGCCGGACCGATTCCTGCGCATCTGATTTGCTTCGTTCTCCTTCTTCGGACCGTCTGCGGAGAGCGACGCCCAACCGGAAATGGGCCCTGCCGCTTTTCTTATTCTCCAGAGCGTTCCGGTAACTTCTCACGGCTCCGTCATAGTCGTCCTTAATGAAAAACGCATCACCGGCCTCGATCCAGCCCTCCGCCTTCTGCTGTTTTCTTGCAATTTTTTTCTTTTTTTCGGGTTCCGGATTTGCCGCCACGTTATAATCGGACGGCATTTCAACGTCGGGATAGTCTTTTTCGACGAAATCAGACAGGTTCTCTCTCTTTAACTTCATGCTTCGGATAATTCCATTCTCATCCACGGCAATCGGAACAGGGACCACATCCAGGCCCAGCTGATTTAACGCGTCAACATAGATGGGAAAATCAAATTTCTTCCACTGCCGGTACAGTTTTGCTCGATCGGGATGCTGTTCCTGTACGATGCCAACGACGTTCAACGCGCCCTGCTGATCGTATTTTTTGAATTTTTTCTGCCACTCGGGCAGGATACGGCGGCACCCCGCTCACCAGGAGGCGAAGTTAAACACAAGAACCTTTTCCCCCCGCAGGTCCGACAGTTTCTGCAAATTTCCCTCCAGATCCGGCAACACGACATCCGGGAACATTTTTCCTTCATCCATTCCCACTTCAGGAGATTCCTGCCCGGAGGCGGCCATTTCGGAACCAAGAATAAACCAGAGAAGAAAAGCAGTTGAAATCAATAATGTGAGCGATTGTTTTCTCATATTTCGTGTTCAGGAAGAACAAAATGGGAAAGCGTCTGAAGCAAATTAGTCCTTGAAGAGGTACGGTCTATCATAACGAAAAGGAGAGGGGAATACATTCCTGAACGGTCGCTTCCTTGATAGAATAGGCGGATTCCGATAGCGTATATAAGTTGAACCTGTTTCGAATTTTTCCGCTAACGGCTGAAAAAACACCATGTTTGAGTCCATAACCGAAAGTTTCCAGGACGTGTTCCGGAAGTTCCGGGGTCAGGGGAAACTGACGGAAGAAAACATCGAAGAAGGTCTCCGAGAAGTTCGCCGGGCCCTCCTCCAGGCGGACGTCAACTACCAGGTTGTGAAGGACTTCATCAACAACGTAAAAGAAAAAGCCGTCGGGGAGGAGGTGCTGGAGGCCGTCAAGCCGGAACAGCAGATCGTGAAAATTGTCCAGGACGAACTGGAGAATTTGATGGGTCCGGTTGATCACGAAATTCCCATCAATCAGAACCGACCAACCGTCCTTATGCTCTCGGGTCTGCAGGGCTCCGGGAAAACAACCACCTGCGGAAAACTCGCCAAAAAATTACTCGACGACGGTCACAGTCCGATGATGGTGGCCGCCGACATGGAGCGTCCCGCGGCCATTGACCAGGTACACACCCTGGGTGAAGAACTGGACGTGCCGGTTTATTCGGACCGGAGCCTGACCCCTCCCGTCGTCTGTGAACAGTCCATCGAGGCCGCCCGGGAACAGGGGTGTGATTACGTGTTGCTTGATACCGCCGGACGGCTTCATATTGACGACGAAATGATGGACGAACTGGACGAAATTTCCCGGCGAACGGAACCGGACGACATCTACCTCGTGGCCGACGCAATGACGGGGCAGGACGCGGTCAACAGTGCGGAGGAGTTCGACAGCCGTCTGGACGTGGACGCCGTCATCCTGACGAAACTTGACGGTGACGCACGGGGCGGTGCAGCACTGAGCATCAAGGCCGTGACCGGCAAGCCCGTCAAATTTGTCGGTGTGGGCGAAAAACTGGATCAACTGGAGCCGTTCCACCCGGACCGGATGGCTTCCCGTATACTGGGAATGGGTGACGTGGTCACCCTGGTTGAGAAGGCCCAGGAATCCATAGACGAAGAACACGCCGAAAAAATGCAGGAGAAATTGTTAAACGACAGCTTTAACCTGCAGGACATGCTCGATCAGCTGAATCAGGTCCGGAAAATGGGTCCCCTCAAAAGCATTCTGAAAATGGTGCCCGGCATGAGCGGCATGATGGATCAAATCGACGAGTTCGATGAACAGGAACTCCACCGGGTGGAGGCCATCATTTTATCCATGACGCCCGAGGAACGAAAGAATCCGGACATCCTCAACTACAGCCGAAAGAAACGGGTCGCCGAGGGAAGCGGTACGGATCTGCAGGAGGTAAATTCCCTGATTAGAGAATTTGATCGGATGAAGAAGATGATGGATGAAATCAAACCGGGCCAGGAGGGGGACATGCCCGACATCGACATTCCGTTCAGCGACCAAATCCCGTTCACGTAATCCGGAGTTTCGCCGCCGGACAACAATGAACCTCTTGGCCGTCTCAAATTCGTGAAACTATCCGCAAAAGCCGACTACGCCTGCATCGCCGTCCTGGAACTGGCCAAAAACCACAAGCGGGACCAACCGGTGTCCATTTCAACGATCGCCGAAAACCAGGGCATTTCCGAAACGTTTCTTGTTCACATCATGAAGGACCTGAAGGAAGCGGGTCTGGTCACCAGCACACGGGGAGCAAAAGGCGGATATAAACTTGCAAAATCCCCGGAGAACACCTCCGTTGCGGAGGTTATCGAAGCCATTGAAGGGCAGATGATCGATCTGAAATGTATGCATACTTCGGACGAAACACGATGCGAACTTGAACCGACCTGCGAAATACAATCCATCTGGGACGTCGTGAAATACCGGATCATATCCGTCCTCGACGACATGTCGTTTCGAGAAATCATGGATCTGGTACAGCAATTCGATTCACTGGACGAACAGGAGGACGAGGAGGAGGCCGTCGCCCGGGACCTACCGACCTCATCCGGAGAGAATGTTTCCGGGCATTAAGACTTCCGCAGTTGAAGAGAAAAACGTGTTTCACGAATCCCGAATGAACGAACCCCGTGGCCTTATAGCTCGATGACCGACAAACCTCACGATTCGTCAAAAAACGGCGCCGAAGCCATTGAATCGTCACCGAACGGCGAAACGGAAACGGAGGCGGATGCTACCCTGAACCTGCGTGGCAAGAAATGTCCTGATACCTTTGTGCAGGCCAAACTCGCTCTTGAAGAACTCGATGACGACGGGGTGTTGAGGGTGGTAATTGACGATCCACAGGCGGCGGAGCGATTGCCCCGGAACATGAAAAACCACGGTCAGGAAATCGTCTCGGTGAAACAAATAGAAGAGCACCTCTGGCACATTCTGATCCAGAAAAAGAAGGAGGGGGGGCCAAAGCGATGGATCCTCGTTGATGGATGAGCCTGCGCCCCGTCCCTGATTTTCAGCTATAACTGTGGTTTCAAAACCGGTCCAAAATTCCGTGGACATCCGGATTGAAACCGCTTGATTATCGATTCATTTTTCGGAAAATAACACCCTGTTCTGTTTCCCCGGTCTCCCGACTCGTGAAGTCTACTCCCTGAACAATGGACAGTAGAGTGAAAAAAGGGAAGCCTCCGGGAACATACCAACGATACGTGGAATGAAACACCTTCAGTTATTACTCGCTCTGGTTCCGGGGGTCGGTCAGGTACACCGGGGGGATGCAATAAAGGGAACCGTGCTCTTCTTCCTTTTTGCCTTCTTTGCAAATGGAATCTTGATGTCGCCGTTCTGGTTCCCGGCGCCGATGTTTGAACATATCCGGATGGCATTTGTGCTTGGCACGTCGGCCATCTGGATATATTCGTTTGTGGACTCCGTGATGCTCTGGGCCGAGGCTCAAAACGAGAGTTCGATCGGGGCGTTTGCGGAACCAGCCGAGGGAGGTTCTGCTTCCGGAACACAGGACGAAGAGACCAGGGAAAAGGACGAAGAAAATTCATCGGACAAGGAAATCAGCTAACACGAAAACAAACACCATGGAAGCCGTAGAACACTGCGGGGTGTTCGGCATATTCAACCACCCGGACGCTGCCGAAAAAACGTATTACGGGCTGTTTGCACTACAGCACAGGGGCGAGGAAAGTGCGGGTATTGCGACAACCGATGGTTCCGGCATCGATTATCACAAGGACATGGGGCTTGTGGGAGACGTGTTTGAACCCTCTCACCTCGATGACCTGAGCAACCCCGCCGCCATTGGCCACGTTCGTTACTCCACGACCGGATCCAGCAATCTTCTGAACGCCCAGCCAATTGTGGTGGACTCACGGAACGGGGCCATAGCGGTTGCTCATAACGGAAATCTCGTAAACAGCGCCCAGCTCCGGAAGGAATTTGAGGAAGACGGCTCCATTTTTCAGACGACGATGGACAGTGAAATCATCGTCCACCAGCTGGCAAGTCCGAAAATAAGCCAAAGCGACACGCCGTATCGAGACAGCTGCACACGCCTCCGTGGTGCGTATTCCATGGTCATACTCCGGGAGGATGAACTTGTGGCCATCCGGGATCCCCAGGGATTCCGTCCCCTCTGTCTCGGCAGGTTGGACGATGCCTGGGTGGTTGCCTCGGAAACCTGCGCGTTTGAACTGGTCGGCGCGGAATACGAACGGGACGTGGCACCGGGTGAAATCGTACGGATCCAGGAAGACGGGATCACCACTGAATCCATTCCGGACCACGCCGAAAATGGCGCCACCCCCTGTTTTTTCGAGTACGTTTATTTTTCGCGACCCGACAGCAAAATATTTGGTCGTACGGTACAGACCGTTCGGGAGCAGCTCGGCAACATCCTTGCCCGCGAAAGCGGTGTGGAGGCGGACTGCGTTATATCCATTCCCGACAGTGGAAATGCCGCGGCGCTGGGTTTCGCCCAGGAATCCGGCCTCCCGTTTCGGCATGGTTTCATCCGGAACCATTACGTCGGTCGGTCCTTTATCCAGCCAACCCAGGATCAACGTGAGGAATTCGTTCGCGTAAAGATGAACGCGGTGGAAGAAGTGATCAGGGGAAAGAAAGTGGTGGTGGTCGACGACTCCATAATCCGGGGAACCACGTCCAGGTCGAGGGTGGGCCTACTGCGGGAAGCGGGTGCGGAAGAAGTGCACCTTCGTATTTCCTGTCCGCCGACGGTCTCTCCGTGTTACTACGGCATTGACTTCCCAAACGAAGAAGAATTAATCGCAAACCAGAAATCTATCGACGAGATCGCCGAACACGCGAACGTGGACAGCCTGGCCTACCTCAGCGTTGAGGGGCTCTACGAAGCGATTGGTGCCGAGGAAGACGACTTCTGTACGGCCTGCTGGACCCGGGATTACCCGGTTTCCGTGGACGACGACTTCGACAAACACATCCTGGAGTAAATCAGGACTCCTAACATGAGCGAAAGCGTTACATACCGGGATGCCGGGGTGGACCTCGAAAAAGCGGATCGGGTCTCCACAAAAATCAAATCCATGGTCCGGGATACCTATTCCCCACGGGTCATGAACAGTGGTCCGGGATTTGCCGGAATATTTTCCCTGAACTACGACGACAAAATTTTTGCGAACAACTACGATGATCCGGTTCTTCTGGGTGCCACCGATGGTGTCGGAACCAAACTGAAAGTGGCGTTTATGGCCGGAAAACACGACACCATCGGCGTGGACCTCGTTGCCATGTCCATAAATGATTTGATGGTCCAGGGGGCCGAACCACTGTTTTTCCTCGACTACATCTCCTCCGGCGAACTTCAGGAGCACGTTATTCAGGACCTGGTAAAAGGCATTGTTAGAGGTTGCAAGGAGTCGGGGTGCGCTCTTCTGGGAGGGGAGACCGCCGAGATGCCGGGCTTCTACGACAGCGGTGAATACGACCTTGCGGGGTTCTCCGTCGGCGTGGCCGAGAAAAGACGCCTCATTACCGGTGACAAAATTTCGCCCGGCGACGTGGTCATCGGTTTTCCTTCGGCCGGGATCCACGCAAACGGGTTCTCCCTCGTCCGCATGGTTCTGCTCCGGCAGGCGGGGATGGAACTCGACGAGGAGCCCGGACCCCTTGAACGACCACTCGGCGAAGAGCTGTTAACCCCCACCAAAATTTACGCCAGACCCATTCGTGCGCTTTTGAACCACTACAGGGAGCGAATGCCCGTAAAGGGCCTTGCTCATATTACGGGAGGCGGTCTGTACGACAACGTTGCCCGTGTGCTTCCGGAGGACACCCGGGCTGTTCTGGATCCCTCTTCGTGGCCCCGACCCGTGATCTTTGACCTTGTCCGCGAGACCGGAAACGTGGAGCTGGACGAAATGTATCGATCGTTTAACATGGGAATCGGAATGACGCTGATCTGTGATCCCTACTTTGCGGACGCCATTTGTCGTCACGTCTCCGACTGGGAGCCAAACGCACGGATCATCGGGGAAATCCGCGACGGAAAAGGAGGTGTAAAAATAAAGGGAACGTAACCGGGTCCGTTGCACGCACGGAACGCTCCGTCAGCAGGCTCCATCAAATCGCGACGGAAAAGGGTTTATTACTGAGTACTCCCGGACCTTCGATCCGAGATGGATGAACCGGGCTCTGCGTCTCCCGTCTCACCAGGCTCTTCCGCTCCGTATTCCTGAGCCGCCATGGCCTCCATGGCCGCACATCGGTATTCCATCCTTTCCGACTCCATGTAACCGAGTATGTAGTTTCGCCAGCAGCCCTCCTGCACCCGGCCCATGGACGTAATGGCGGATAGCTTGCAGTAGCCCTCGGATCGGTTATGAAAATAAAGAATCCACTCCCGGAGCTTGCCGCTCCGCACAAACAACGCGGCAAGCTCAAGTGCTTTGCCCCGAACGTTGAGTGGTTCTCCGGGATTCACGAGGATTTGACGAAGGGACCGCTCGAGGTAAAACAGCCGTTCGGAATCCGGCCCCGAAAATCCGTCCACCCCGGCATCGTCGTTAAACAGCATCTCAAGGTGTTCCATCGCACGACACCGGACGGTTGGAATCTCCCCGGATCTCCCCGCCACCTCACTTAATATTTCCACCGTGCGATCATGGTGAATAAATCGATCCGCCAGAGAGACGGCCCGTTTCCGAACCACGTAATTGGCATCACGCAGGAGGGACACAAGTAACTCCACGGCCCCGGGATCATTTCGATCCCGTCGAATGAGTGTTGAAAGAGCCAGCTCCTTTTCCTCTCCCGGACCGTCCATTTTCCTGTAAAAAATAAAAAACTGCTTCTTGTGGGCGGATCAACGTCATTATAACACACAACCCCGTGTGAACAACAGAGAGAACCACCAGCGTCCATTCGGGTCCGGTTCCGTTATAACGGAATATTGCCGTGTTTTTTCGGAGGGTTTTCGTCCACCTTGTTCCCGAAGGTGTCCAGAGCCCAGCAGAGGTACGGACGGGTCCGGTGGGGCTCGATAATGTCGTCCAGGTATCCCTTTGACGCCGCTATGGTCGGGTCCATGTGTTCCTCGCGAAATTCATCAATTAACTCTTCGCGCCGGGCCTCCGGATCCTCCGCTTCCTCAATCTCATCCGAGAAAATAATGTTTACCGCTCCTTTCGGACCCATGACCGCAATTTCCGCCGTCGGCCAGGCCACGTTCAAATCGCCCCGTATATGCTTGGAACTCATCACGTCGTACGCGCCCCCGTATGCTTTCCTGGTGATGACCGTTAATTTCGGAACGGTGGCCTCACAATAGGCGTACAGCAATTTTGCGCCGTTGGATATGATCCCGTTGTGCTCCTGATCCACACCGGGCAGAAACCCCGGAACATCGACAAATGTGACAAGGGGAATATTAAATGCATCACAGAACCGAACAAACCTCGCTCCTTTGCGGGACGAATCGATGTCGAGACAACCCGCAAGAACCGAAGGTTGCTGGGCGACGATCCCCACCGACCGGCCATCAAGCCGGGCAAATCCGGTGATTAAATTTTTTGCGAACTCGGGCTTAACCTCCAGAAATTCTCCGTTATCCACGATCATTTCAATGACCCGGTGCATGTCGTATCCTTTTTCCGGATCGGCCGGCACCACGGTATCAAGTTCATCCTCCTCCCGTTCCGGGGGATCATCCGTCGAAATCCGCGCCGGCCGTTCCTTGTTGTTCTGCGGGAGGTAGGTAATGAGATCCCGTATGCCGCGCAAACAGGATTTCTCCGACCCGGACCGGAAATCCGCCACGCCGCTTTCGGAGGCATGAATGGACGCTCCTCCCAGTTCCTCAAAGGTAACCTCCTCGTGTATAACCTCCTTGATGACGTTTGGGCCCGTAACAAACATATGGCTGGTCTCGTCGACCATCCAGGTGAAGTCCGTAATGGCCGGGGAATACACTGCTCCACCTGCACAGGGCCCCAGTATTGCGGATATTTGCGGTACCACTCCGGAGGCCATTGTGTTGCGAAGAAATATGTCCGCGTATCCCCCGAGCGCATCAACTCCCTCCTGAATTCGCGCTCCACCCGAATCATTCAGCCCTATGATCGGAAAGCCATTTTTCATTGCGACATCGATCACCTTACAGATCTTTTCTGCATGTCGCTTCCCGAGACTCCCGCCAAACACCGTAAAATCCTGAGCAAACACGCCCATCTTACGGCCGTGTATCTTCCCCACCCCCGTGACAACGCCGTCGCCCGGATACGTGCGATCCTCCATGCCAAGCTGGGTACACTCATGCTTCACAAACATGTCAATCTCCTGGAAGGATCCCTCGTCAAGGAGCAGCTCCAGACGCTCCCGGGCCGTTAACTTTCCTTTCTCATGCTGTTTTTCTTTGCGTTCCGCACCCCCGCCTTCAAGGGCCTGTTCCTTTATTTCCTGGATCCGCTGGAATTTTTCGTCTCTGGATTTCATAGGAGAATTTTCTGGTTGCCCGGGTCGTCAAAAATTGGGCACAATGAAATGATTCATGTACACATCCCTCGAAACGACATAATCATAACAGGTATATCCTTTCCGTTACCAGATCTGAAGACACCGATTCCCGGGTTTCAGACAACCGGGCTGAAGGAAGGGTAGTGCTTCTTCAGCGGCGTCCCAGAACCAGGACGAGGAAATACAGAAGTTGGAGTAATGCCGTCAGTGTTGCTGCGACGTAGGTCATTGCCGCGGCATCCAGAACGGTATCAACTCCTTCCTGCTCCTCCCGGGAACCGATTATGCCGAGCGTGGCAAGTTGATCTTTGGCACGTGTGGACGCGTTAAACTCCACGGGAAGATTGATGAGTTGAAACACCACTATCAAACCAAAGAACAAAACGCCGGCAAGAGCAAGTTGCATAAAATTCATCAAAAGACCGATCATGATCAACGGAAAGGAGAGCCACGAACCAAACTGGGCCACCGGAACGATGGCGTTCCGGATCACAAGCGGCCCGTATTCACTGGCATCCTGAATAGCGTGTCCCGCTTCGTGGCAGGCAACCCCAACCGCGGATATGGATCGCTCATCGTGAACTTCGGGAGAAAGGGCAAGCTTCTTCTCCCCCGGATCATAATGATCGCTCAGGTATCCTTCCGTTTTCTCGATTTTGACGTTGCGAAGACCTGCGCTATCCAGCATTTTTCGGGCGGCTTCCGCCCCCGTCATTCCGGAGGAAGGCCGGACTTCGGCAAATTCGTTGAATGCGGATTTGACCTTCCACTGGGCCCAGGCGGAAATCAAAATGGCCGGGCCGATTATAAGCAAGTAAAGAAGCGGATTGGGTGGGAGGAAAAACATTTTTGTAATTTGTTCAAACCAAAATTTCAGCCGACGAAAAGGTGTACCGGAAATAGGTATTATACACCCTGGAAATTACGGATATCAAGATATGAACAGGGGGCGAGGTGTCCACGCCACTCGGTCGCCGACTGGTCCTGTCCTGTGTTTTTTGAGCTTTTTTATTCGGTCAATTTCAACAGAGCCGCCTGCAGTTCCGCGTCCTGCTGCAGGTCCACTCTGTAGGATTCGCCCGGTCGCCGGTCAAGCCGCAGCCGGAGGCGCCGACGTACTTCCGACCGAATTCGATCCGTGGACAGCTTTTTTGAGATGTTCTCCCGAACGTCCGAGGAAAATTTTCCAAACCCCGGATACCCATCCGTTTTAAATTCGTCGTAAAGAGCCAGGCTTTTGCTCTTTTTAAGGTGGTTCCGAAGAAGCCGGTCCGTGTACTTCTTTAATCCGTCCGAATGCCGAAGCGCCTGCAGTCGGAGTAGTTCACGGCGGCTGTAGGACTCACGCTTGATGGGCAAATCCGGCGTTAATCCTTTGTCGTGGATGCTTCGTCCCTCCGGCAAATAATATTTCATGACCGTCAGGTAAAGGAATCGTGTTGGCATGAAGGAACCCAGAAATCCCTCCGCAGAAGAGCCAAGTCCACTCGTGCTCATGACCGGAACAATGGTCTGTCCAACCCCTTTCCCAAAACTACGTTCCCCAACGAGAATTGCACGATCATGATCCTGCAGAGCTCCCGCCGTCATCTCCGAGGCCGAAGCACTTGACCCGTTTATAAGAACCGCAAGTGGTATGTCCTCAAACGGATCGGTGGAAGAGGCCCGGTGGACTGGACCGCCTGAACGACCAAGAAGAGAGCGGATGAACCGGAATATCCGGTTGTTCATCAAATCATACTCGGATTCCGTTCGGGTAATCACCGAATTGTCCGGGAGAAACAGGTCCGAAACACCAATCGCGGAGGACACAGCCCCCCCCGGATTGTTCCGGAGGTCAAAGACGAGTGCGTCCATTCCTCGCTCCGCCAGTCCCGAAAGGGCCCGACGGACTTTTGAGGGAGCCTGCAACCCGAACATGGTCAGTCGGACGTATCCCACGTCATCCGGCAACATCCGGGATTCAACCGTTTTCGACCCGGGTATCCGTTGATGAAGCTGTATGGTCACCGGCTTCTCCCAATCCTCCCGCAGAATCCGCACTTTCTTCGACGTGCCGGGATCCGCTTTTAGAAGGTTCTTGACCTCAAGATGCGTTTTGTCCATCAGGACGTCATCCCCAACCGCGACCACCTGATCCCCGGACCGCAAACCCGCCCGGTAAGCGGCGGAGTCGTAACGAACAAATTTCACGTACCATCCCTCCTCTGCCTTCCGCACATGAACCCCCAGAGATCGATAATTGCCTCCGCCGCCGAGGCGATTCTGGAGTTGTCGAAGGTCTTCAAGCGTCATTAGGCGACTGAACGAATCACCGGTGGATTTAATCATGCCCTTCGCAACGGTGTCCCCAAGCGGAAGCCAGACGTCCGGCTCCACCGTCGAACGACGAATAGCTCTTTGAACAAGAACCGTTAATTTACGAATGGATCCTGTTTTGCTGTTTTCCAGCTGGCCGAGGAGTTGGCGCCGAAAGGCATCCGGAACCTCCAGCCGATCCGGTCCACTGGTTCGAAGACACCTGATAAGCTCTTTTTTACCCCCTTTTACCACCATTTGATTTGAAACCCGGTCCGGGAACGCGTAAGATTCACGTAACTGATCCTGGACGCCGGTCAGATAGTTCTGTATGTCCTCCCGGGTTGGTTCCTCCGCCGGAAGCAAAGCCTGTACGACCAGAAACAGCAGAAGTGAAAAGGACACCATTAACGGTTTGCCTGGTTTGGTCATGCCTGTTTTTCCCCAATAGGATATTGACTCGGCGATTCCAGAATTCCGGCAACAGGTAAATGTCACAGAACCCCGCCAACTCCTCCTTGCATCGTTCCGGCGGACCGGACGGCGGTCTGTTACCGGATTCCGCTTACATTATCATTGATGGCGGATCTTGCCGAAATAATCAAATTCAAAACCCCCCGGCCCTTCCAAACAGTAACCGGAAAAACTCACGAAGACCCCCAAATTTGGGACCCGGGCTTCCCCGGAACATCAACCGAATTTCGGATCGAAAAGCAAAGGAGCGTTCGATCTGGACAATCCTTTTTCTCGCTTTCTGCCTTTTCCTGACCGCCCGATCTTCCCCCGCTCAGAACTCCGGGAACAACACCGATAAGACCCGGAAGCACGTCATCCTGAAGGACGGACGCACGTATACCGGTAAGGTCGATAAACCCGGGAACAAATTGCTCACTGTTCAGAACGACGATCGGACCATTCACCTCCAGGAGGAGATGGTACGGAAGGTTACGGACCCGGATCAGCAACAGGGAGTATCACTTCAGCACCTGAAAAAGCCGGTAAACGACCTCTCCCCCGATCGGCCGATACTGGGAACCGTCGACCCAGACGCGCGTGTCCTGGAGCGCTCGCCCCGAAACGAAAACGGCCGGTTCGTCCAGGATCTCTCCGATCCCGAACTGGGAAAAATCTCCGTCCGGTATGCCATCACGCGGATTACGCCCGAACGGGTCATCGCCCGAGGAATCAATTACGAAGACAAAATTGAAACGCCGATCGAGACGTTCGACCCCGAATACATCGAAACCCTCTTTAAGCCCCTTTTAAAACGGCACAGTCCGGAGGCGTATCTGGAAATGGTGGCCTTTATGCGGCGGGCTTCGTATCCGGACATGGCCCGGAAATACCTGAAAAAATACCGGGACAGCGCCAGCCCCTCCGAGATCAAGACGGACAAGCTTGAAAAGGAGGAAAAACTCCTCAACGGGGCCTCGGCCCGATATCATTACAGGAACGCCCGGCTCGCCCTCCAGAAACACCGGTACAGAGAAGCCCGGAAACACTTCCGGAAATTAACGCTGGAACACCTTCCCGGCCCCCGAAAAAAACGGGCGAAGAAACAGAAGTCACGAATTGAAAACGGGCTCCAGGACCGGAACATCGTATCGGGCCTGCTTAAAATGTTCATTGAGGCGCTGCCAGAACAAAAGGAACGGGAGAAGTGGAATACCTGGATCAAACACCTGCTTCCCCGACGTGCAACACGTCTCAAAAAAGGATACCGGGACTTGAACGTTCCCGGTAACGTAAAGAATCCGGAAACCGCTCGAAACTGGCTGCAGATCTTCCGGCTGCTGGCCCGTTACGGAGACGTCAGTGACCCCAAAACCCTGAAGAAAGACGGAACAAAACTGACCCGACTGGAAAAACACATCCGGAAATACTTCGGCGCAAAAAGCAATGTAAAAGCCAGTAACTACCTGAAAAAAGTATTGAAAAACGGTCATGATCGACCCCCGGAACTGATCGAGGCAATGGTTCAGCGTTGCCGGAACCGGAACAGCGAGGATCAGGGAACATTTCGGTTCTCACAGCAGGTTCAGGGATTCACGTTCCCGTATTTCCTGAACATCCCGTCGTATTATCGGGGAGATGTGCGGTGGCCCCTGGTGATTCTCCTTGGTGGAAAAAACAAAAAAGCGCGGGACGTTATTGACCGTTTTTATCCGGATCTTTTTCGGAACCGGGGATTCCTCACGGTGGCCCCCGAGTACAACAAAGCGCCGGATCAATACACGTATTCTCATACGGAACATCGAGCTGTTCTGGACATGATCAAATCCATTTCCAGAGAGTACAACATTGATCATAACCGGATCATGATCGTGGGTACCGGCATGGGTGCCTCCGCCGCCTGGGACATTTCGCTGAGCCATCCGGAGAGGTTCGCCGGCATCGTCTCCGTCTCCGGTGGACCGGCGGGCACGATACGTTCCTACGCGGACAACGCAATCAACCTTTCCGTGTATTCGGCACACGGCCGATCAAGCAAAAACAACAGCCTGGAGAAACAGAACCGGGAATTTTTTCAGACCACAATTCCGAAGTCCGCCGACGGGACATGGATCAGGTACCAATCGGTCGGGCGGGTTTCCTTCGGACGTATTTCCGGTGAAGTGGGACGCTGGCTCTCACACAAACGCCGGGATCCGTTTCCGAAAAACGTTCATCGTGTCATTGCACGTAGCGAGGATCGCAGTGCGTACTGGCTGGAGGCGGTACCGGACACCGAGCGCCTTCCCGACCGGTTATCCCCCCGCACCAGACGAGCCAAACTTCCGTCCATAAACGCCAAAAACCGGGGGGAAAACGTGTTTGAATTTGAGTCCAAAGGCTTAAAAAAGGTAAATTTTTACTGGAACCCGGCCTTTATGGATCCGGATGACAGGGTCATGATCATGACCGATGGAAAAACCGTCTTCAATGAATCCACGTCATTTTCATTGAAATTCATGCTCAAGCGGGCACGGCGGACACGGGACCGGGACATGCTCTTCTGGAACAAAACCGAGCTCCGATAAGAAGATCCCCGTCACCTCCCGCCACCGCCATATTGTCCGGCTCCTGGCGTCCGTTCCCGCCAATCTGTCCCACCCCTTCGGACCCCCCGGCCGTGCACAACAAATTAAACATAACCTAATGATAATAAATAACTTACACATATGAAGACCTTTTTCTTTGGCACGTTGCTTGCATTGGGAATTACGTAAATTCTCTGATAGAAAAAGTAATTTGATTAACAACAAACACCTATGGGCAAAATTATCGGCATCGATCTTGGAACGACAAATTCGGTAGTTGCGGTACACGAAGGCGGTGAAACGACGATTGTCACAAACAAAGAAGGGAACCGGACCACGCCTTCCGTTGTGGCGTTTACGGACGAAGGAGAGCGGCTGATCGGGACACCCGCGAAGAACCAGCGTGTCACCAATCCGGCCAACACGATCTACTCCATCAAGCGGTTCATGGGCCGGCGAATGGGAGAGGTCGACGACGAAATCGAAAACGTCTCCTACGAGGTGACGGGAGATCCCGGGGACCTGGTAAAGGTGGAGGTACAGGGTGAAGAATACACTCCCCAGGAAATCTCGGGCATGATCCTGCAATACCTCAAGGAACAGGCGGAAGAATACCTCGGTGAGGAAGTGGAAAAGGCCGTTATCACCGTGCCCGCCTACTTCAACGACTCCCAGCGTCAGGCCACCAAAGAAGCCGGAAAAATTGCCGGGCTGGAAGTGGAACGAATCATCAACGAACCCACGGCCGCCGCCCTTGCTTATGGACTGGACAAGAAGGAAAACGAGAAGATTGCGGTTTACGATCTCGGGGGCGGTACGTTTGACATCAGTCTTCTTGAGGTGGGAGACAATGTCGTTGAGGTGGTTGCCACCGCCGGAAACACCCATCTCGGCGGAGATGATTTTGACGAACGCCTCATCAACCATGTCGCGGACGAATTCAAGAAAGAAACAGGCATTGACGTCCGGGACGACAAAATGGCTCTGCAGCGGCTCAAGGAAGCGTGTGAAAAGGCCAAGTGCGAACTCAGCGCCTCTGTCCAAACGGAAATAAACCTTCCGTTCATCACGGCGGATCAGGGAGGCGCCAAACACCTGCAGCAAAAAGTGAATCGGGCCACGTTCGAAAACCTGATTGAAGACCTTGTTGAAGACACACTCGGCCCCTGCAAGCAGGTTCTTAAAGACGCGGACTGGGAACAGGACGACGTGGATGAAGTTATACTTGTGGGCGGCTCCACCCGCGTTCCGCACGTACAGGAGACGGTCGAGGAATTCTTTGGAACCGAGGCCAACAAGAGCGTGAACCCGGACGAAGTCGTCGCCGTCGGCGCCGCTGTGCAGGGCGGTGTCATGTCCGGAGAGGAAGAAGACGTGCTTCTGTTGGACGTTACGCCTCTTTCCCTCGGTATCGAAACACTTGGTGGCGTAGCCACGAAACTAATTCCGCGAAACACCACCATCCCGACCAGTGAATCCGAAATCTTTTCAACCGCCGAAGACAATCAGACCGAGGTGGAAGTGCACGTGGTTCAGGGTGAACGGGAGATGGCAAAAGACAACCGTACCCTTGATCGCTTTCGGTTAACCGGTATTCCGCCGGCCCCGAGGGGTCAACCTCAGATTGAGGTGACCTTCGACATCGACGCGGACGGCATCCTGAACGTGTCCGCGAAAGACCTGGGTACCGGAAAGGAAGAATCCATTGAGGTGAAATCTTCGTCCGGTCTCAGCGAAGAAGACGTCGAACAGATGGTGGAGGAAGCCGAAGAGTTCGAAGAGGAGGACCAGAAGAAGCGGGAACGCGTCGAAGCCCGAAACCAGGCCGATCAGCTTTCGTACCAGCTCGAGGACCTCATCGAAGAACACGACCTCGACGAAGAAACCGAAGAGGAACTCGAGGACACCATCGAAATGCTGCGTGAAAAGATGGAGTCCGATGATCCCGACGAAATCAAAGAGGCCATTGAGGAAGCGCAGCGGAAAAGCCACAAGGTGTCCGAAGAAATGTACGAAACCGTACAGCAACAGCAGGGTCAGGCCGGCGCAGGAGCGGCCGGACCCGGTGGACCCGGTGGACCCGCCGGCGGTGCCGGGCCACAGGCTCAGCAACCCGGTGGTTCGGAAACCGGCGAGGATGATGACGACGACGATGACGTCATCGACGCCGAGTTCGAAACGGAATAACCGGCTCCGCCAGACAACGTACGCCGCGGAACCTGATCTGGAGGTCTGGAAATCTGCTGTCCACCGAAAGCACCACCACGTCCAAGAATTATCCACACGAAAAAGGACGGTGCGCTTCAGCGGTCAATACCCGGCCTCCAGATCCACCACGTTCCGCCCCGTATCCCCCTCGTTGAACCGGTTTAATAAACGGGCCAGGTGACGGACGCGATCCATCTCCGTATCCTCCGACCAGCCCGCCCGGTGCGGACTCATAACGACGTTATCAAGGGCGTGAAACGGGTACGACGAAGGTGGTTGCGGTGAAGGCTCACCGCCGCCTTTTCGTTCGGGATACTGGTACCAGACATCAATCCCGGCCGCCTTTATCTTCCTGTCCCGAAGAGCCCGATAAAGCGGCTCTTCCTCAACGATCTTTCCCCTTCCTACGTTTACCAGTACAGCATGATCCGGCAAACGAGCCAATTCCCCCTTCCCGATGATTCCTTCCGTTTCCTCCGTAAGAGGCAAAGATATCAGGAGTGCATCGGCTTCCGGCAGAAGGTTCTCCAGCTGCTCCGATGAATGCTGCGTCGCGATGGTTCCGGATTCCTTCTCCGGATTCTTCCGGACGGCCCGGACCTCCATATTAAACCCGTCGGCCATCCGGCCGATTCGTTTTCCGATATAACCGTAACCGAGCAGAAGGGCGGTCTTCCCGCTCAACTGCAGTGGATCCGCCAGATCATCCTGAGGAAACCAGCGATGCTCCCGAAACGCACGATCAACCGGAATAATCATTTTGGCGGCGGAAAGCAGGAGGGAGAGTGCCATTTCCGCCGTCGAATCCGCATTGTAATGCAGGTTGTGAAGCACAACCTCCGGATGATCCGATAGAAGCTTACGCGTTTTCGACGGAACCCCGGCAAACGGAATAACGACCCGATCCGGTTTCCCGCTCTCCAGCAACTCCGGATCAGGCCGTCCGGCCACAAGGACCTCATAATTGTCCGGCGGTTCTTCCGCTGATACCTCGATCCCTTTATCCAGTAATGATCGCAGTTCGTCGAGGTGCTCCTCTTCTATTTGATACGCAATATGAACACGGCGTCCCATTTGATTCCCGGCACATTATTTACGCTGAGAACTCAGGTATTTTTCTTCTACAGGGTGCCCCATCACTGACAATCCTCAACACGCCTCGGCACTTTTAGCACATCCGCCATGGACCAGTCCAGCCGCCAGACCCCGTCCTGTAGCTTCATGGGATACCAGCGCCTGAATTCCTTTTTCCGTGGATGCACCAGGAGAAGCCGTGCCTCTTTCTTGCTTTCCCCCGGTTCCACTCTCTCGATGTTCCAGTACAGCAACCGTGATCGTTCAAGTATACCCGGCTTGGTTTTGGTTAAAAACCGCTGTAATTTGGATCTTGAGTAACAGTTTCTGGCACGTTTGCTGAGCAGCAGGTGTACGTACTTCCACTCCCCGCTCTCAAGGGAATCCCGGAATCGTTGAAAATACGTCTCCGGACCGTCCCCCTCGGGAAGTGACACCTTCTGAGGACCGGTCGAACAACAGGCAAGAAACAACAGAAGTGCAAACGGAACAAACAGGCGAGGTTTCATTTTTCCTCCTCTCCCCGTTCCTCCGGTTGCCCGGATTCGTCGTTTGTTTTCTCTTCCTGTTCTTCGTTCTCTTCCTCACCGGATGAACCAAAATAATGAACCTCCGTCGAACGGGGAACGTCAAGTTCATCCGCAAGAAAAAACCGGAGCCGCCACACGTTGCCTTCCTCCTTGGTTTCCTGCTTGATCACCTCGTATTTGTTGCGGCGATCGGAATGTTCGGGGTCGGCCAGCGTTACAAACGCCCGGTCCTTTTCAACCCGTTCTACGTCCTGAATTTCCCAGTTTTTTAATTTCCACTTCAGGAGCCGCCCCGCTTCGGTCTTGTTAAAAAGACCATGAAAATGATTCAGCTTATAACGCTCCTGGGTGTCGCTGCTCATGTACCCATAAGCCTCGGTCAGGTTGTCTTCCGATACGTTCTTTGCAAAAGACCGGAACGTTTTCCGTGGGGAATCCCCTCCGGTTTCCGGAGGGGATGCGCAACCCCAAACGAGAAGCAGCAGGATCAACGGAGCGTATACAGGAAACAGACGCTTCATCGGTACTTTTAAAAAAATATTTCGTTTCGACGGTCGTTCGACCAAATCCGTTGTGTTCGATGTAGTTTAGCAAACTATAATTAAGGTTCCAACGTTTGTTTCCGGCCCCGGATTACCATCCGTCAAACAGATCATGAAGGTGGTCAACAGGTAAGGTGTTGCATGCCGGGAAACGTCGAACAATTACCGGGAAACCAAAGATTCGTTTCTCCCCGGAGACAGCCTCCGATGATCCGGGAAAAGCCATCGAAACTTCAGCCCCCGAAATCGATGGTGAAAAGACGAATATTTGATTGAGCGAGGGAGCATATTCTATAATACGAACCGGTTACATCACATCCGTAAAAAGAGGGAAAATATTCATGAAAGAAAACAAGAAGCTGGGCGAGATTCTTGTAAAAATGAACAAGGCCTCCAAGAAGGAGGTCAAGAAAGGGCTGAAAATACAGGAGGATCAGCCGGGGAAGAAGCTGGGTGAAATACTCGTGGAGGAAGGAGTTCTCTCACCGCGGGACCTTTCCGAGGCGCTCGCAAAGCAGTTCGACATGCCGTTTGTGGACCTTGAAAAGATCGACATCCCCCAGGAAGCCATCAACGCCGTCCCGAAGGAGGTGGCGAAGGAATACGACATTGCACCAGTATCCTTTGACGGGAACGAAGTAAAGGTGGCCATGAGCGACCCCCTCGACTTCATGACCCTGGACAACCTCCGGTTCGTGCTCAACTGTGAAGTGGAGTGTGTCCTGGCCACGGAGGAACACGTACAGCGCGCGATCAAACGAATTTATGGGGGGGAAGACGACGAACAGGAAGATCAAATTGACTCGATGCTGGAGGAACTCACCGAACGGGAGATCGAGGTTCGCGGAGATCAATCGGGCGAGGAGGACGATCTCGAGGACCTGGAAGACGAGGACGATGCTCCCGTCATTCGGCTTGTCACGCTTATTATTTCCGAAGCCGTCGAACAGGGGGCCTCGGACATTCACGTGGAACCCATGGAGAAAAAACTCCGGGTCAGGTACCGGGTGGACGGGATATGCCGGGAGGTGGACGCTCCACCGAAGCGACTGCAGGGATCCATCCTTTCCCGCCTGAAAATCATGGCCGGCATGGACATCGCCGAAAAGCGGAAACCCCAGGACGGTCGAATAAAAATTAAATTGATGGGGAAATCGCTGGACCTCCGTGTTTCCGCCCTTCCTTCCACACACGGTGAAAGCATCGTGATGCGGATTCTGGACAAGGAAGAAGGACTGAAAGACCTGGCATCCCTCGGTTTTCACCCCGACGACCAGGATCGGTACGACGACATCATCAAACGGCCAAACGGCATCTTTCTGGTGACGGGGCCGACCGGTTCCGGAAAAACCACGACCCTCTATGCCTCTCTCCAAAAATTGAATCGGCCGGACGTCAAAATAATCACGGCGGAAGACCCGGTGGAATACAACATTTCCGGCATCAATCAGGCACAGGTGAATCAGGACATCGGCATGGATTTTCAAACCATCATACGGGCCATGCTCCGGCAGTCGCCCAATATTATCCTTGTGGGAGAGATTCGAGACGAGGAAACGGCCGAAATTGCGATCCAGGCGGCACTTACCGGACACCTGGTTTTCAGCACGCTCCACACCAACGACGCCCCGGCCGCTCTGACCCGCCTTGTCGACATCGGCGTGAAGCCATTCCTTGTGGCTTCCTCCGTCCAGGCCGTAATGGCCCAGCGGTTGATCCGGGTGCTCTGTCCGTCCTGCAAAGAACCGTACACTCCCGATGATGCCGAACTTCGAGCGGTGGGCTTAAACCGGGATGACCTTGAGGGCAAGAAGATCTACCAGCCAACCGGCTGTGAAGATTGTGACGGACTTGGGTTTAAAGGGCGTACGGCCATCTTCGAACTGATGGAAATGAACTCCACAATACGGGAAATGACGTTTAACCAGGCGGACAAGCAAAAAATCACGGAACAGGCACGCATGAGCGGTATGACAACACTTCTGGAGGACGGTATTCGGAAGGTTCTGGACGGCGTTTCCAGTTTCCAGGAAGTTCTGCGGGTTGCGCATCGAGAGGACATTGTATACTGATCATTCACCGGTGAAAGAACAGATATGAGCGCAAGACTGAACGAGTTACTGGATCTCTGTATTGAGAAAGACGCTTCGGACCTGCATCTTGTGGTCGGTGCCCCTCCTGTGGTCCGGTTGAACGGCCGGCTGCGACGGGTGAAATCGCTCGATCCGCTGACGCCGGAGGATACCGATTCGTTCATGAAGGCCATCACCTCGGAACGATCCCAGAAAGAGCTGCAGGAGGAAGGCTCCGCGGACTTCGGTTTCTCCTACAAGGAAAAGGCTCGCTTCCGGGTCGCCATATTTCAGCAAAAAGGACACGCCAGCCTGGTCCTCCGGAAAATTCCGAACGAAATCATGACGTTCGAGGAAATCGGGCTGAGCCCGGTCATCAAATCCCTTCTCCTGAAACCGAGGGGCCTTGTGCTGGTTACGGGACCGACGGGTTCCGGAAAGACAACAACGCTGGCCACCTGTATCGACTTCATCAATTCCGAAGTCGATCGTCACATCATCACCGTAGAGGACCCTATTGAGTACTACCACGAACACGACAAAAGCATCATTACTCAGCGAGAAGTTGGCGTTGACGTCCCGAGCTTCGAGGAAGCACTGCGACGGGCTCTTCGTGCCGATCCGGACATCATACTGGTCGGTGAGATGAGGGACACCGAAACCATCGAGGCCGCCGTAACAGCGGCTGAGACCGGACACCTTGTCTTCGGCACTCTGCACACCACCGGTGCGGCAAGGACCATCAACCGTATCGTCGACGCCTTCCCCAAAGAACAGCAATCACAGATCCGGGCCCAGCTTTCCGTGGCACTCCAGTGCGTGATCTCCCAGGTCCTGATGCCTCGAGCCGATAAAGACGGCCGAATTGCCGCATTTGAGATTCTGATGATGAACTCAGCCTGCCGTCACCTTATCCGGGAGAACCAGACTCACAAAATTATCTCCCAGATGCAGACCGGTGCCGAAGAAGGCATGCAGATGCTTGACAATCATCTGTTCGAACTTTACAGGGACAAGAAGATTGACTACGACACGATGATGGAAAAGGCACAGGACTCTTCGTCACTCCAGGACAAGGTGATGGAATACTCCAAAAAACAGGCAGATAATAGCAATTAGCAACCATTTCCTTTCCACCCTGCCGGTTCTGCCCCTTCCGACCCGGTTCGAATTTTCACCGGCGACGTACCATAAAGACGCCAGATCACATATCCGGTTTCCCGGAAGAATCACTGGACATTGCTGGGGTTAACTCTGGATTATAAATCCATCGTCTGGTATGATAAATATATGTGGAGACTTTTCGTCTTCGACTCTCTGCTGATATTTTCTTCTCCCGGTGAGGCCGGCAGTCAACACCGACAGGTTTTCGTCGCCGGATGTCAATCCGAACGGATCACCTTAACGGCCCGGTCCCGATGCGATGAACACGCCGCCGGTACGCTGCAACGAAATCCGGATAAAATTCCTTCTCAAACCAGCTGAACCATGGGATATGCAATTGTGTCCGACATACACGCCAACCAGGAAGCGTTAACGGCGGTTATGGAGGACATAGATGACCAGAACGTGGAACGGATTCTCTGTCTCGGTGACGTCATCGGATACGGTCCCGATCCGAGGGAAACCCTTGACGTCGCTATTAAACGTTTTGAGTTCTCCCTGAAAGGAAACCACGAACACGCCATTCTCTTTCAGCCAATTGGGTTCAACGAGAGCGCCACAAAATCGGCAAACTGGACCAAAGAACAAATAAATGACACCAGCTTCGACCGTGAAGAAAACCACAGGCTCTGGAATTTCCTCGGAGAGCTGAAAGACAGCAAGACCAAAGAAGACATCCTCTACGTGCACGCCTCACCGGTGGATCCCGTGAATCAGTACGTCCTCCCCGGCGACATACACAACCGCCAAAAAATGGACGAAATCTTCTCCCACATAGAGGGCGTGTGTTTCGGAGGGCACACCCACATACCCGGTGTTTTTGAGGAAGGAAAGGGCCAGTTTCTCTCCCCGGAGGAGCTTGATCACTCATACGATCTAAACGAAAACAGGGCCCTGATCAACGTGGGATCCGTGGGACAGCCAAGGGACGGAAACACGGATGCCTGTTACGTAATCATTGAAGATGAGGAAGTGCATTACCGCCGGGTTGCGTATGACGTGCAAAAAACAGCGGAGCGCATCAAAAATGCTGATGGGTTGCCGGACGTTCTCGGTCAACGTCTTCTTGCGGGCAGATAAAAACGGACAACATGAACAAACTCCTTCAAATTGAGGGAAAAGGCAAAGGCTCGCTATTCGACGTGAAGGACGGGGTCCGTATAGGCCGGTCCGAGAAATGTGAGATCTCCCTGTCCGAGTCGGATGTTTCACGAATACACGCCAGTTTCTCCGAGGAAGACGACGTCCTGACTATTCAGGACGAAGACAGCCGAAACGGTGTTTTTGTCAACGACGAGCAAATACAGGAAACAACGCTTTCGGACGGGGACGAAATTAAGATTGGGTCAGCGCGGTTTGCGTTAAACGCCGATTACCAGATCCAGGTAAACCGAGGGGGAAAAAGCGTCATCATTTTCGACGCCGACCAGGAAAACAGGTCCGTTCGGGTCCGCTCCACACAACCGGAGGAGGAGTCCGAGGGAATCCTGTCCGACCATGATCGGCTCAAGACACTGTTTCGAATCACAAAAACATTAACGTCCTCTCCGTTGAAAAACGGGGACTTCCTGGAGGATTTTCTGAAAGAAACCGTCCAGGGTCTCCACGCCGAACGAGGAGCCATTCTCCTGGGGAAAGAAGGAGGGGAGGGACTGGAAATCAGGTCGGTCTGGACGGAAGAGGACAAAGACCGAAACATGTCCATCAGCCGGACCGTTGTTCAGGAAGTCATGGAAGAAACCAATTCCGTTCTCTGTCCCGATGCCACCGCGGATCCTCGATTTGAGGGAAGCAAAAGCCTCCGGGTGGAAATGGTGCAATCATTCATGGCCGCACCGCTTCTCCGGGAGGGGGAACCCTTCGGGATGATTTACCTGGACACGCTTGACGTGATGAGGAGCTTTCAGGAAACGGACCTGGATCTTCTTGAAAACGTCGTCTCCCAGGCCGGCATGGCGCTGGCGAATGTGCGCGAATTCAGAAAGAAGGAAAAGGAAGTAAAGCGGCTTCGGCGGAAGATTTCGGAGGACCTGACCATCGTCGGCGAATCGGAGGAAATGACGGATGTGCTCGAAACCGTCAAAAAAGTGGCACCGGCCACCAGCACTGTTCTTCTGACGGGAGAAACCGGCACCGGAAAAGAACTGATCTCCCGGGCAATCCATCATTTTAGCTCGCGAAGTGACGGCCCGTTCGTCCCGGTGGATTGTTCCACCATCTCCGAACAGCTTCTCGAATCCGAACTTTTTGGACACGTTGAAGGAGCATTTACGGGGGCGGAAGAAACAAGACCGGGAAAGTTCGAAGCAGCCGACGGTGGAACGCTGTTCCTGGACGAGGTTGGTAACCTGGACCTGAAGACCCAGAAAAAACTCCTTCGGTTCATTGAAACAAGAAGCTTCACCCGGGTCGGAGAAGTGAAGGTTCGGGAAGTCGACGTTCGAATCGTAACGGCAACGAACCGGGACCTGAAGGAACTCGTGGACGAAGGTTCATTCCGGGAGGATCTTTATTACCGGCTCGCCGTGGTTCCCATCGATCTGCCCCCCCTCCGGGAGCGAGACGGAGACATTCCATCACTCACGGAACATTTCCTGGAAAAGTTTGCGGAGAGAACCGACCGGGACCCCCCCGAAATTGACGAGGACGTCATGGAACTGTTCAAAAATCACCCCTGGCCCGGCAACGTCCGACAGTTGAAAAACGTCGTTGAACGATGTGTTGTCCTTTCGGAAGGGGGTACGATCAGTATTTCGGACCTGCCGGACAAATTTCTCGAAGATGCGGCAGGTGCGGATTCTGCTTCCGACGAAGACATTTCCCTTTCCGACGACACCTCCCTTCAGGAATCCGTACAACAGGTGGAGGAGAAAAAAATTAAAGAAGCGCTTCGAAATTCAAACGGCAAAAAAGTTGCCGCAGCGGACCAGCTGGATATCTCACGACCAACGCTCGACAAGAAAATCGAAGAATACGACATCGACGTTGACCAGTATTAATGGAATTGGTTTTTTATGAGCTCCTTCCAGGCCGACGGGGACACCGGCGCGGGGCTTCGCCTCCTGATCCTTTTCACCGCCGGCATACTGGTGGGATTTGGCTGTGACAGCCAGGGGAATAAGCCGGGGGAGAACCGCACACTGGAAATTCTCAAATCCGGGGACTTTACCCAAAAAACTGACTTTTCGCCGTTCCTGGCCGGTCAGAAAATGGCGAAGACCGTTAATCTGAGAGGAGATCTCGGAGCGAGGGAAGCCATTGAAAAAATTGAAAGCCAGACCGGTCACAAACTCTCCATATACGGCCCGGCACCCGGTGGAAAGCAACAGTTTCAGGCAAACGACGTTCCCTTCTGGACGGCGGTGCTGACGGTCCGAAACAAGTTTGGTTTCTATCTGGATGACCTCGGTGAAACCGTTCTGTTTCGGAAGGGGATTCCCCGTCGTGCACCGGCACAGGTTATCGGCCCCTTTCTTGTCTCGAGATTGGTCAATCTCGAATCCGGGTCGGAGATCCCGGAATTGATCGACGAACTAAAATCAGAAGACGCCGGATCAAAAAACGAGGCCCTTCAGGAACTTCAATCACGCACCGGCAAAAAACTACCGCCGGACCACGACCGGTGGGAATCATGGTACAACGAAGAGGGTCACGAAAAATTTCCGGAAAAGCAGATCAAACACCCTGAATCATTTTACCTCGAAATATGGGCGGAACCGGGAACGAACGCGGGCCCCATGTTTACACCTCCCGTCATCCGTGTCCGTACGAGAAACACGGTCATAAAAGAGATGTACACGGAAAAATACCTATCCACCAGAAACCGGGATGCCTGGAGATTTAAACCCCCGATTTCGAAAACGGGAGACCAACCCTTAACCGTGACCGGAACCGTCTATCCGAACCTGAAAGAAAAACCTGTTAACGTACGTCTGCCCCTGAAAGAAAATGCGTCTCAATCCCTGAAGCAGCCCTCGACGTTGTTTGAAATCACCCGTGTACAACAAACGGACAACCAAACGGAATTTATCCTCAAAGTAACTCGATCCCCGGGACTGCCGGAAGAGAAACGACAAAGAGCCCAAAAACTTCGTTCAAAATTGAAGTCGGAGAAGAACGTGGAATTCGATAAGTCGGATCTGGAATGGTTAATGGAATTTCACAGCAAGGTCTATCAGGATACTCCTGTCGTAGTTGTGCACAGTGGACAGGAAAAGCACGAGCCCAGAATGATAGAAGAGCACAGAGCATCCATGCAAACGGTTCGATACCGGTACAGAACAGAGGACGCGGCCGTCGCCGACGGGGAGGTCCGGATCGCCACCCATTTAACCCTCAAGGAAGTTCAACTGAACATCGAACTAAATCCCGTATTCATCCAGAAAAAGCCGAGCGTATTTCGGAAAAACACCGAAGCCGATTAACCAAAACTGTGGTTCAACAACAATGACCACGGCGTAAACTTCAGGAAGTCGCCGGTTCCGGAATCAGGCCTCCGCCAGATCCCGAAACTCCCGGTCATCCCAGTAATCTTTGAAGGACTCGTCATTGAGGGCCTCGTCCTTGTACTCCGGCTCAATGGAAATGGATTTCTTCAGGTTGCTCAGCATTTTCTCCTTCCTGTTCATTTTTGCGTAGGTGGACGCGAGGTCGTAAAGAATTGAAGGGCTTTCCGGAGACTGTTCCAGTGCCCGTTCAAACTCCTCAACGGCGGTTTCGTACCGACCTTTCTTCCTCAGCACTTTCCCTTTTCGCTGCATCGCCAACCTGTGATCCGGTTTCATCTCCAGTACCTCGTCGTATTTTTTCAGGGCTTCCTCCGGCTTGTCGGCAATGTCCAGGAGGGAGGCTTCAAGGAACGTTCGCTGGGTTTCCGCTTCCTGATTAAACTGCTCGTGGGCCTCCTTTAACTCCTTCCGCAAATCATTTTTCAGCTCTCGCAGGTCCTGTTTGAGGCGCTGGCCTACCCCCTCCTGTAGATCGTTCAGGGTATGTTCCACTTCCTTTTCCGCCCGTTCTCGTAATGTTCGCATCTCTTCACGAATTTTTTGTTCGTTGTTTTCCGAAAGTAGTTCGGAGTGACGATCAAGCTCCCGTTCCTTTTCCTCTTTCAGCTCCGAAATATACTCGTGCATTTCCACCTTCTTCTGTTCCAGTTCATCCGTAAAATCATCCGTCGCTTCCTGAACCTCCTCTGCCTGAGCCACATTTTCCTCCGCCCGTTTTGTAATTTCCTTAATTTGTTTGAGCTTGTAACCTCCCATAATCCCAAATGCAACCACGAACAATATAACGATACCGAAGGAGATCCCGGCCACGAGGATGGAAAGATTCAGGTATTCTTCAGCGGTATTGGCCGGATCCGAACGTCCGGTTTCCAGAACGGCCGGATACTTTTCCTTTCCCTCCGATTTGTACCACTCCTGCCAGCGATTCTTGTCGGCGGGTAGGTCCTTTTTTGTAATCTTCTTGAGTGCGCGGTGAGCTTCTTTTCGAACGTTTTCCGCCTCATCATCAAGACGCTGAATCAAAAATTTCACGGCCCACCGCTCCTCTCTTGTTCCGAGCAATCGGGCCGTGGCTGCCCGGTCCTCGGCATTCCTGTGTTCAAGCAGGGCCCGGTTCACCTTTCTCTCGTCCGTCTGACCCGAGAGGAAATGACTCGATGCCAGACATAGCCCCGTTACCAGGATGAACAACAGAACGTGATTCCTGCCAGACATGATCGTTTACTTCTGCTCCCGAAGATATTGAGATACGAGATCACCCGTCGCTTTCTTCAGCTCGGCACGGGCCATTGCAAATCGGTTTTGAGCATTTATAAGACGGGCTCGGGCATCCACCGCATTTCGCTGGAGCTCAAGCACCTGAAACGTGGTGGAAAGTCCGAGCTTCTGCCGTTCCGACTCGGCGTTCAGCTGATTTCTGGACAGTTCTCGTGACCGCCGGGCGGTCTCGATCCGGGATTTTGCGGACTCAAGAGACCGAATGGCACGGCGGACCTCCATTGCTATTCTCGTTTCCATCCTCTTTTTTCGAAGTTTAAGCTTTCGCAAAAGCAGTTTTTTCTCTCTGTGTTCTCCCTCCGCAGCCCGGTTGCCAAGCGGGTATTGAAACGAAAAACCCACCTCCCACTCCGGAAATTCAGAATCTTCAAGTTCCTTAAAACTCTCATCTCGCTCTTCGCCAAGACTGTTAAACCCGTACGAAAATTTCACGTCCATCTCCGGCAACAACCGGTTCTCTGTCCCGTCGATTTCTTTTTCCACACTTTTTATTTCTTCGTTTATTGCCTGGAGTTCGGGGCGCTGTTTTATGGCTCTGTCAATAAGACGACGCTCGTCGGGTGATATTCCCTCCTTTACCTCCGGACGAGATACGGGCTTCAATTCAACGTTCCACTGTTCCGGATCCGTACCGGGCGGGGAAATCATTCGAAGAAGTTCGTCCCGGGCATCATTGACACGGTTGCTCGCCGCAATTAAGTTTTCCTTCGACTCGGAAACGCGTGTCTTTGCCTGAAGAACATCCACTTCGGGAATACGATCCGCTTCGTATCGAGCTTCGTTTACGTCCAGTGTCTCCGACGCAAGATCACGGGCCGTTTCCGCCACTTCCTTCTGCTGAATAGCATTCACAAGGCCCCAGTACGCGTTCACTGTTTTCTGAATAACGTCGCTGATCCTCGCCCGGTACTCTTTCCGGCTGTTTCGGAGTTGGTGAACACCGGCTCTGTAACGGGCCAGATTTGCCTCCATGCCACTTCCTTTCAGGAGAGGGTGCTCAATCGTCAGCCCGTAAAACGCCCTGTACTGCGGGTTAATGGTCCGAAAAACGTTGTCTGAATCATCACGCTGCATGCGAGCCGACAAATCATAACTCATCCCCAGCGGCGTGTTGCCCCGGACACCCATTGCCTGTTCACTAATCGAACGCCTGGAGGACTCAAGAGCGGAACCAACCGGACGCTCTGATTCGGACACGTCCGAGGTCAGGTACGGGACCGGATCAAATTCGCCAAGGGTGGATTCAATTCGAGCGCGCTGAATCCGCGGATCCATGGCCGCAATCTGTACGGACCTGTTCTCTCCAACAGCCATTAAAACGGCCTGATCAAGGGTTATTTCCAGGGTCTGTTTTGCGGCGGGTCGCTTTTCGTCGGTTTGTTCGTCCGGAGCAGGATAAGCCGCGTGATGGACCCTCTCTCCCGTTGCTTTTCGGAGCCCGGCTTCTCTTACTTCCGGCTCCTGAACGTCCTTCGGCTCCGGTCGCACCTCCAGTTGCATGGGTTCCGGAACCCCCGGTGTGCATCCTGACAGGACACTGAGAAAACCAATAAACCCCGGTATCAACAGACCTGAAGCAATATCCACAACACGGAATCGTCTCATCTTTATCTCCTTGTGAGAACCAGGCAATAATCGAACGGTGGATTTTTCATAGGTGAGCCCATCTGGATCCGGCAAATCCCCCAAACAGAAATGCAGAATAAATGATTTGATGTTTCACACCCGGGGCAACCTCAGGGCAAGGAGGTTCCTGCTCACCCCCGGTTATTTCTGTTCTCCGGAACCGGGGCGATCGTTCCCTTTCTTTTCTGAGGAGGTTTCTTCTCTGTATTTCTTCCGTGAAATCAACGTTGCCTCCTCGATGACCACCGGATTCTTTGGGCGATCCATGTGATCCCGCCCACACTGTTCCCCCTCCACGTGATCCGTTTTCACGTTCGACTGGATCTTGCGAAGAACTCCGTTGCTTTCATTATTCGCGGTACTGCCAATAACCGTGTACTTCCCGTCCAGGAATGGGTGACGCCCGAGGGAGAAGAAAAATTGCGTACCGGACTCGGTTGTCTTATGACCGTGAGCCATCGATACCGTTCCAAACTGATGTTTTCGGTCATTCAATTCCGCTTCAACCGAAGGGGTTCGTCCCCCTGTCCCGTCTCCTTCCGGGTCTCCTCCCTGAAGCACAAAATCCGGGACCAGGCGGTGAAACGTCAGGTCATCGTAAAATCCATCCTTAACCAGTCCCATGAAATGAAACACGTTTCGTGGTGCATCGCCGGGAAAAAACTCGAGGTAAACCGTTCCGTAATCCTTGATCTTCATTCGACAGACGCGGTCCGGAATAAAGTAAATTGTTGCAGTATTGCTTTCCAGATTTTTCAGCGTCCACGAAACGGTTAACTCCTTCGGTGATTGCCAGGCCCTTGGAAGGTTAACGGAAAACTTTTTTCCGAAGAATTCTCCCGGACTTAATAGCTTCGTCGATTCACTTACGTTGTTCTCACCCGGCTCCACCAGTGTTTTGTCGCCAGAGGTTATTTGAATGGATCTTTTGTACGATTTCGGAAGGGGAATTCGTTTTTCCTCTTCCGAATTATTTGAGACCCGAACAGTCAGGGAGATGTCCTCCCCCTTCTTCACGGCTGCCGTATTTACCTCCAGGTCAACGCTCACCTCCGCGTCCAGAGTTCCCGCTGTCAGAAACAGGAGCAGACAGCAAAAAAGAGAAGAGCAAACAGGAATGAGGTTTGTCCTTCCTTCTTTCATAACGAACTTTCTCGAAGAAATTACGTTACTATTATGGCGAGGGCCTTTTCTCTCATAGTTTGCAGCAGGATGGCGGCCCGTACAGAGGAATAATTTCATGATTTGCAACGTACAGATAATGTACCAGAAGGGATTCGTTGTTTCAATTTCTCGGGTGGTCCTGCCTACGTCATTAACCAGATGGCCGCATTGGATCGCCTGCACGACGGATGATTCCCGGAAATTCGAAACCGGGGGTGGTTTGTTCTACAATAAATCCTGCTATTTCATGGATTCACCAATAGAAAACCATGTTTGAGAACGAAGATCTTGGTTCGGAAGAGTCTTTTCTGAGCAGCTCACAGGGAAAGAAAATCCTCATTATGGGGTTTATCCTGGTGGTGGTTATCGGGATGATCTTCGTAACGTACATGATGCAGAAAAAGGACACGGCGAAAACGTCTGAATCCGAACAGGAGAAAAGCAATGTCAAACAGGCCGATCAAAAGGAATCGCCGCTTGAAAAAACCCAGAAGAAATGGAAAACCTCCCTGAAACAACTCGATGAATCCGCGGAGGTGTCCTTCGATAAACCGCCATTGAAAGGGGTGCTTTCGGTCGTCGGCAAACTGAACCAGAACGATCTTGCGTACCTGTTCTTCAAAAACAGGAAGAGGGGGGTCCCGACGAACCGGTTGAAAAAGGGCAATCCGGAGGATCGGGGAACCATCGTTCAATACAGCGGAACGTTAAAAAGCATTGCCGACTCGGCAAGGACGGTTGACACCGAAGAGACGGGGGCCCTTGATCTTCACGAGGTTACGATCCAGAACAAGCAGAAAGGCCTCACGTACAGATTATTCCTTCTCCAGGAACCACCGGAAAAAGCAAAAACGGGACGTTCGATACTCGAAGGAGAGGCGCTTTACGTAAACACAATCCGAAAATCGGGAACGGACCAGAAGGAAAAAGAACAACCGATTGTTGTGCTGCTCTCCATCAAATCCCGTTTATCAAAAATTGCTCAGGGCAAAGACGGTCAGGAAGGCGACGAACCCTCCGAAACAGGAAAGGAAAACGACAGGAGGGCCGTGATTCCCCCCGACCTCCCTTCGCCGGAGAAATTTAAGAATCGGGAACAGGTCATGAAGCGCTGGGGGCGTTTGCTTCAGAACATCGACGACCAGAAACCACTCCAGGCTGGTTCCCCCGTGTATAATCGACTTATCAGGGACATAAAACAGGTACCGGAGAAAAAGTTTAACGAGTGGGCCACCACTCTTGACGATCCGACCGAAACCTTGAAGAACCGCATGGGAAACGGCAACTTCAGGGGGAGGATCGTCTCGTTCTCCGGCACATTTATGACGGGAAAAAAACTTCCCGTTGCCGGTGAACCGAACGATGGAAATGGCGTCTGGACCATCTGGCTTCGGGACTTTGAGAACAAAATTACGTATGCGGTCCACATGCTGGAAAAGCCAGACTTTTACGACAAAATGAAAATGAAGCCCGTAAAAGGAACCGGTGTGTACATTCAGACAACACCCTACGAGCTCAAGGACGGTCCCCGGAAGGGAGCACAATCCATTGCTGTTTACCTCATTGGCCAGAAACTACAGCCCAATCCGGACGCGGCCGGTTCCGGAACATCAAACCCCTGGTTAAAATACATCCTTGGTGGACTTGCAATTCTGTTCCTCGGCGTTTTCATTATCGTTGTTTATATCTCCACCAGAGGGGATGTCGAAGGGCAGAGCACAATTCGGAAAAAACTCAGGAAAAATCGCGATAAACAACGAGAAAAGGGACGGGGTTCCGGAAACGCGGACTCGACAGAAGACGAGGACACGTCTTCCAGTTGACCGTAACTGTTTCTGCATTGCCTGGAACCAAAAATCCCGTTCCCGAATCCTCCCATCCCCCTGCGGAACCCCCTCTTCCGTATACAGCAGGAACAACTGCCATTAAATCGAAAACATCATCGATGTCCGACAACAAAAATTCGGTAAGAAATGCCGAAATAAAAGCCAGGTGCCAGAACCTGGAGCGCGTCCGGCGGACGTTGCACGAAAAAAATGCCGAACATCCCGGTACGGATCACCAGGTGGACACGTACTTCGACGTGGACCATGGCCGACTGAAATTACGGGAGGGAGACATTGAAAATTACTTGATCCACTACCGGCGGCCGGATGCAAAAGACCCTCAAACTTCCGAGATCCTTTTGTTCGAAACCGAACCGGGTACGATGCTGAAACCGATTCTAACCGAGGCTCTCGGTGTGCTCGGAGAGGTGGTAAAAGATCGAGAGATCTACTACCTGGGAAACACAAAAATTCACATAGACCGGGTTCGCCACCTCGGTCGTTTTTTGGAGATAGAGGTCATTGACCGGAACAACGAAAAGACCGAAAACGAACTTATGCGAAGATGTCGCGACGTAATGTCGGAACTGGACGTCTCCCGGGATAAACTCGTTGATGTTTCCTACATTGACCTGATTCTGGACGCGTGAGTTGATCCTGGACCGAAGACCCCTCCGACCTTCTATTCCGACGCCCCGTCGCCGGAGTCATCTTCCCTCCGGTTCTCCAGAAGCCTCTGTTTCGCCCTTCTGTATTCTTCCTCCGTTATAGCTCCCCGATCACGAGCAACTTTTAGCTCCTGTAGCTCCACCCCGATAGGAACACTCTCCTTCTTTACGGTGCGATCAACAAACCGGAAAAAACATCCGTTGCTGCTGACCACACCGGCCACAACAACACAAATTAATATTTTTCGTAGTAAACCCTGGTCCAACAGGTCCTGTTCTTCGATCATGAACATCCTCACATCGATGACTGAAAAAGCCGGAAAATGTTCCTGTCCTCCGTTTTCCATCTCTCGTGATTGTATCCGGAGATCCGGGAATTTGCAATTTCTCGGAAATGTAGTACAAATGAAAGTTCATCCGGTGAAAACCCTTTTTCCGACTTCAAAAATTTAATTTTCAAATCGGCATTTCACTCAACATGTCCGAAAATAACAATTCTTACTTCGATGAAAAAACGGTGCTCATCACAGGTGCATCAACGGGCATCGGCCGGGCCGTTGCAAAAAGATTTTGCTCCCTGGGCGCATCCGTCGCCGGAACAGCCCGGTCGGAGGACAAACTCAGGGAAACCATGAACGAAGCGTCCGACCTTGGCGGTTCTTCCCTCGCCCTCCCGGGAGACGTCCGTGACGCAGAGCGCGCAGGGGAGATCGTTTCAAGTACCGTTGATGAATTTGGCTCCGTCGACGTCCTCGTCAACAACGCAGGGTTAACCCGCGATCAGCTTGTTCTTCGTATGTCGGAGGAGGACTGGGAGGACGTCATAAACGTAAACCTCGGGGGGACGTTTCATTTTACGAAGGAAGTGGCCGGTGAAATGATCCGACAGAGATCGGGTCGTATTATTAACGTCTCCTCCGTCGTGGGCCTTCGGGGAAACCCTGGCCAATCCAATTACGTTGCGTCGAAGGCCGGTATTGCCGGCTTCACAAAGTCCGTAGCGAGGGAACTCGGCTCCCGGGGGATCACTGTGAACGCTGTGGCACCGGGATACGTGGAAACCCCCATGACCGATGACATGTCCGAGGAAGACCGTCAGGATTTAATAGAAGAAATCCCACTTGAACGGCTCGGCAAGCCGGATGACATCGCCGGTGCCATTAAATTCCTCGCCGGCCCGGAAGCCGGTTATATCACGGGCCAGGTAATTGTTGTGGACGGGGGAATGTATACGTAGAAGTAACTCTTTACTCACTCGTTTTGGGGGCCAGGCGGATCCTGGAAACGCCAGATGAGCAATGAAATAGCAAAATTTCTTTCCAGCGTCGACATTTTCTCAGCACTCGACGAGGAATCAATAAACACGGTTGCATCGGAGGCAAAACAGGAGGTCGTCGGTCCGAGCCGTATTATATTTTCGAAGGGTGACGAAGGGAATCGCGTCTACGTGATCTGGAACGGTTCGGTGGAGGTTGGCGTGGACATGGGAAACCGATTCTCCCGGTTCGCCCGTCTCGGACCGGGAGAAGTTTTCGGTGAGCTTTCGCTGTTTGACGAGAAAGAACGATCCGCAACCGCCCGTGTAACCGGGGACTCACCGGCAAAGCTTCTTTACTTCAAAAAAGACAACTTTCTTGATCTCGTAAAACACAACCTTCAGATCGGTCACCCCATACTCATCGGGATCACGGAAAAACTTTCTTCTCGGCTAAGAAGAGCAGATAACACCCTCCGCTCTCTTCATAGCTCCCTGAAGCGGTACACTCGCAACAGGTAGCAATCTCTTACTGCTGAGACTGAAAAAGTTCCTTCTGTTTTTCGCGTCCCCTTTTTTTCTCCGGGAGGACCAGAATCACCTGGGTTCCGGGGAACGGATCAAGGCCCGGCTCCTCGGGATCACGGTCATCCCAATCCGGAACAATGGAAACTCTCGCCGTTCCCGATCGAAGAGTGAGGCGTCCATTCCACCGGTTCGTTGACTTCCTGACCGAAGCGAGGCCATGTCCCCTTCCCGGGTCACTGAACCTCGATGCGTCCTCGAACAGCGCCTGTTTTATGGCGACCTCATCGTTCCACTCCTCGCCAAACTCCTCCTCCAGACGGTCACTCAGTGAGTTCTTCACCCCCCTGCCAAGATCCGATACCACCATTTTAACCACGTTCCGCCCGAGCGTCTTTCGATAGTTGTACCGTTGAACAGCCACGTATCCCTGATCACCGCTGTGTTCCACAATGTTCTGACAGACCTCCGATATGGACGTTAAAAAACGATCAAGTTCCGATGAAGGGTATTTCAGATACTTCTGAAGAATTCGACCCGCCTGCTTTTTTACGGTCGATATTACCCGGTGAACGTCACGGCTTTCCGACACCGGCGTTATTTCCAGAAGCACGTCCGAACGTTTTCTTCCTGTTTGCCCCTCCCTGTTCCCCCGTTTGTTCAAAATGTATTCGTCCGCAAACCGCCAGAACCCCATCCGTTCCAGGTAAGACGCCGGATCTCCTCCCGGTTCCTCCAGAAAAATGTCCATCCCTTTGGCCGCAAGAAACCTGAACAGCTCAAGAAGACAGACCATGCCCGAAGGATCCACAAAGCTCACGGTCGAAAAGTCTATTTTTATCGTGTCCTCTCCACTGTTTCTTGCTTTCCTCGCCGACGATAGCACGTACTCGATTACACGGCTGTTTACAGTGGATGGAAGCGGTATTCTCTTCACCTCAGTCTCCTGAACTTACGTTGTCTGTTCCTGATCCGCCTGCCGGGCATGCACATACACATCGCGAAAAACCCGCATGAAGTTTCCTCCCGCAATTCTTTTGACTTCCTCTTCTGTGTATCCCCTGTTTTCCAATTCTTCTATTATATCCGTGACATCCGAACAATCCTCCATGCCGTCCGGTAGATATCCAACGCCGTCAAAGTCGGACCCAAATCCGACGTGTTCTGTCCCCGCAACGCTAACGACGTGATCTATGTGGTCAAGTATACGATCAACCGGTACCTCCGGCAGTTCTTCTTTCGGTATATCTTCCTCTTCACCGTACTCATCCCTTGCGTGTTCCATGGCTTCGGAAAAATCTTCGTCCAGGAATTCGGGATAGAAACAGATGCCGATTACACCTCCTGCTTCGGCAATTGCCTCAATCTCCGAATCCGTAAGGTTTCGGTGATGATCATTTATGGAGCGACAGCAGGAGTGAGATGCTATTGGGGGCGTTTTCGATTCGCGAACTGCATCAAAAAATGTATCTTCCGATACGTGCGAAAGGTCCACGATCATCCCGAGTCTGTTCATTTCCCGGACTACGCAGCGCCCGAACTCCGTTAACCCTCCATGCTTCGAGTCACCGCCGGACGCATCTCCGAGCCTGTTGTTATTCATCCAGGTTAACGTCATGTACCTTGCCCCGAGCCGGAAAAACGTCCGAAGGTTCCGGAGACTTCCCTTTATTGCATGTCCTCCTTCAATACATGGGATAGCAGCAATCGTACCCTTTGAATAAAGCTGTTGTGCTTCGGATGGTGTTTTCGCAACCTGAATTTTTTTGGGATGTTTCCTGCATACTTCGTGAATGGCATCCAGCGCATCGATTGCTCTTTGAGTGTATTGGTCGTCGTCAATATCCGGATCGACCCAGACCGCAAAGAACTGTCCACTGATCCCTCCCTCCTTTAACCGGGGAACGTCAATATGTCCAATGTTGTTTCTATTCGCAAGATTGAAGTCCGGATCTTCGTCATCGTCGGTGTGCAGGTCTTCTCCTATTTGATTCAGGATGGTGTCGGCGTGTCCATCGATAACGGGAAATTTAAACATGACGCACTCTGGTTCCTTGAAATTTCGATGCTCGTATGAGGTTGTGTATGATATTTTATAGGGTTAAAAAAGTAAACACATAAAAGTAAAACAAAAGGACTGTGAAAACTGTTGAAAACAGGAGAAACAGAAATATATACCAATTTTCAGCTGCTAATCCTGTGGATTTCTGTTTTTGAGAACTCGTCGAAAACTCCTGGTTTTCAAAAGGGATGGGGGGACTACCGGTCATCTATGACAGAAACTGTTAAATTTTTGAAAGGGCTTCAACGGTTTGTAGAAAAGGCAAGGAACCAATATACGTTTCAACTGAACGTTGAAATGGAAATGCGCTATTTTTCCACGTATAATTCGTCCGTGTGCACAGAAATCCGGGCGTTACGTCCTGATGTTCTTAAATTCAGAAAATAATTATGAACACATCGGAGAGATCATTTATTGAAAACGCGGAAATTTTTTCTGACCTGAATGAAGAGGAACTGGATCTGCTTCAGAAGATCGCGGAGGAACGGGAGTACAAGAAGGACGACGTCCTTTTCCAGGAAGGGGAGGAGGGGGAGGAGGTATTTATTATCAAGGAGGGCGTCGTGGAAATTGGTAAGGAGGACCAGGAGGGAGACGAATTTACCCGGCTATCGAGGTTATCCGAAGGGGAGATATTTGGGGAACTTGCTGTTTTTGACGGAGGACCCAGGTCCGCAACGGCAAGGATTGCGGTATATCCGGAAGCAAAACTGGTTGTGTTTCAACGGGAAGACATAAAGCAACTGATTGAAGAGAACCCGCAACTTGGTGTGAATGTTCTTCAGGGCATCATTGATAAAGTGGGTAAGAGGCTACGACGTGCGGATGAGGCGCTGAAGGCCCTTCTTCGTTCGCTTGATTACACAAGCCTCTAATGGGGTCCAGAACAAATGGAAAATCAGAAGTACGCATTGATAAGTGTTGCAGATAAGCGGGGCGTTATCGATTTTGGCCTCGGGCTTGAGGAAGAAAATTTCCGGGTCATCTCAACAGGTGGGACGGCGAAGAAGTTGAATGAGGGGGGCGTTGACGTCATTTCCGTTTCGGAATGGACGGGGATGAGCGAAATGATGGACGGGCGCGTGAAAACTCTTCATCCGTCGATTCACGCAGGAATACTGGCGGACCGGGACAAACCACGACACATGAAGGAGCTTGAAGAGAAGGGCTGGAAGCCAATCGATCTGGTGGCCGTGAATTTATACGATTTCCGCTCGGCCATGGAGGAAAACGACGAAGTGGAAGAGATGGTGGAGAAGATCGATATCGGGGGTCCGACCCTTGTGCGGGCGGCTGCAAAAAATTTTGAGTCCGTGACGGTTGTAACGAGACCGGGTCAATATGACCAGGTGCTGTCGAAGGTAAATGGCAAGGAGGGCATTCCCCGCTCGCTCCGCAGGAAATTCGCCAAACAGGCATTTGAGAAAACATCGAGGTACGACCGGCAAATTCAAGCTGCTTTTACCGCGGATGAATCACCGGAGGAATCTCTTCCGGATGAACTTGACGTGAAGGGGAAGCGAAAACAAAAACTGCGATACGGGGAGAACCCTCATCAGGACGGGAGCCTTTACACGGGGGAAGAGGTATCCGGTCTCGCGGAAACGTACCGGAAACACCACGGAAAGGAACTTTCGGCAAATAATGTCTTTGATTTAAATGCTGTTTACGGCCTGTTGAAGGAACTGGAGAAAGCAGCCTGTGTTGTTGTAAAACACGGCATTCCAATCGGTGTTTCCGTGTCGGAAAACCCAATCGAGTCCTTTCGACGTGCTCACGAAGGCGATCCGGTCTCCGCGTTTGGAAGCGTGGTGGGGTTCAACACAGCCCTCACCCGGGAGATGGCGTCGGAGCTGGCGGATCCGGACCTGTTCATCGAAGGCATCATGGCAACGGAGATCGAGGAGGGAATCGTGGATTTGTTCAAAGAAGGGCCATCATGGGGGGATCGCGTTCGTCTGATATCCGCAACGTCACTAAAACCGGAGGTGGACGACCGGAGCCAGATCGACGTGCGGGATGTTTCGGGCGGATTCCTCTGTCAGACGGAAAACGACGTCATCTGGAACGAGGAGGAGCTTGACGTTGTTACCGGATCTCTCACATCGGAACTACGGCAGGAAATGAAATTCGCATGGACAGTATGTAAACATGTGCGGTCAAATGCCATTGTCCTCACAAAGAACCAGCGTGTGCTGGGCGTCGGTGCCGGACAGCCCAGCAGGGTGGATGCCGCAAAGATCGCGGTCCGAAAAGCCGGGGAAGAAGCAGCGGGGAGTGTGGTGGCATCGGATGCGTTCTTTCCGTTTCCGGACGCTCTCGAGGAGGCGACGGAGGCCGGTGCCGTAGGGGCGATCCAACCCGGCGGCTCCATCCGGGACGAAGAAGTCATCGAGGCCGCGGAGGAGGCCGGCATCACAATGATCTTTACGGGAATCCGCCACTTTCTACACTAAGCTTTTCCGCAACGTCGAAGATGAAGCCTCCTGAACTCGACATACTCGCTTTTGGTGCCCACCCGGATGATTGTGAGTTGTTCTGCGGGGGCTTGCTGTTAAAGATGCGGAATGAAGGGTATACCATTGGTCTCGCCGATTTAACGAAGGGTGAACTGTCCACAAAGGGATCTGTCCAGGAACGGAAGCAGGAGGCTGAAGAAGCGGCGTCGTTTCTGGATGCGCAGTTCCGGCGTTCACTGGACATGCCGGATGGATATCTTGAGCCAAGCAGGGAACGAAAAGAGAAGGTGGCCCGGCTGGTTCGACAGAAAAGACCTCGTGTTGTGCTTCTCCCGTACTGGGATGATTTTCACCCCGACCACGAGGCCGCGAGCAAGATCGTGTACGATGGTTGTGTGCTGGCAAGCAGACGCGCTGTTGATACCGAGGACCGTTATTTTGCTGTTCAAAAGCTCATTTACTACATGCAGCACCATGAATTCTCGCCTTCGTTCGTCGTGGACGTGTCGGGCGTCTGGGAGGAGAAGTTGAATCTGGTCAAAATATTTCGGTCACAGGTAGGCGGTTCGGACCAGGAGGAGGGACCGGAAACCAACCTGAGCAGTGATGAATTTCTGGATCGGTTCCGGGCGCGACATATGCAATATGGCCGTGAAATCGGTGTCACGTACGGCGAGCCGTATAAGGTCAGGGGATCCGTTCCCCTCGAGGATCCGGTTCAGGTCTGGGCCGATGGTGAACCGGCTCCGTTTTTACGGCCAACGTCCGGGGCGTGAGGGGATTGGTTTCACGGGGGTCGGCGTTGCCAAACCCGCGGGGTGGCCAGCACCATGTTGATTGTTCACAGAGGGTGAAATTTATGGTTTCAATGTGGCCTTTGGTTTCAGCTTATTCAGGACACAAACAGGAATACAGACACCGGTTCGTTCGTTTTTCACAGAAATAACATCGTTCAGCAGGCGAGAAACAAACAGCCACCATGAACATTGCCGTAATTTGTTACCCAACACCGGGAGGCAGTGGCGTCATTGCCACGGAACTTTCGAAGTCTCTCGCGGACAGGGGGCACAACGTACACATTATTTCGTCAAAAGAACCCCTCCGGGCCTCCGGAGCGAGAGATCGGTTGACGTTCCACGGCATCAGCGTTCCGCAGTACGAACTCTTTCCCGATCCCTCTTACGGGATGTCCGCCGGTTGTGCTGTTGCAAAAGTCGTGAGGAGTGAGGAGATCGACATCGTTCATGCACATTATGCCTATCCGCACGCACTATCCGCCAACCTGGCAAGAGACCTTGCCGAAAAACCGGATACGGGAATCGTAACGACGCTTCACGGGACGGATATTTTCCTTGCGGAAAACCACCCCTGTCACTTTGATATTGTGCGGTATTCTCTCAAGCAGTCGGATCGTGTGACGGCGGTGTCGGCGTTTCTGAAGGAGGAAACGAGTCGGATTCTTCAGGAGTCGTTTAACATACGGGTTATACCGAATTTCGTGGACACGGACCGGTTCTCACCGACGTCGGCGGATCCGATTCGTGAAGAACTCGGTCTGTCGTCGGAGGGCGTCCTCGTACACGTCTCGAATTTCCGTGAAATTAAGAATTCGGAGGACGTCGTTCACATGCTTCGGCACATTCACGAATCGGGCACACCGGCACATTTAATTATGGTCGGTAACGGTCCCGAGCGGGAGAGGGCCCGGCGCCTGGCCTCCGAATTCCATATGCGTGAACACGTCACGTGGATGGAGCCCCGCGAGGAAATCGAGGGCATTCTTGCCGCTTCGGATCTGGCGGTGGTGACCTCGGAGAAAGAAAGTTTCTGCATGGCGGCTCTGGAATCGATGTCGTGCGGGGTTCCCATCCTCAACACGGCTAAGGGGGGGATTCGTGAACTCGTCCGTGACGGAACGGATGGATACCACGAGGACCCGGGCGATATCAGGAAACTCGCCTCCAGGGCAGCCGAACTGCTTGAGGACGAAGGAAAACGGAAGGAGATGGGTAAGCGTGCCCGTGATCGAGCAATAGCGTCTTTTTCGACGGAAACCGTCGTCGATCAGTACGAATCTCTTTACGAAGAACTCCTTTAAATTCATCACCCTACCATCGAAGAATCCACCCGGTCGGACGGTCGTTGGTTCCGGAAGGGACAGGCCGGTTCCTTTGCCGATGGATCGAAGAAGTTCCGATCAGGCAACCGCATGCATGGTTGGAAAAAGGGGAGTTTGAATCACCCGTCGTCATCCGAGAGGGCTTCCGCGTCCCGCTGAATGTTCCCCAGCGGATCATCGGAGGATTGACGAAGTTCACGGAGGTAAGCAAGGAAGCGATCGATTTTCCCCGAACACATCTTGTCCAGGATGACCCGCAGCTCTTTTTGGTGCTTGCTGTATGTGGCCATGGAGGATATAAACGCGTTGTTCCAGTTCCGGGCCAGCAGAGATTTCCACATCTCCGTTCGAAACTGGTCGCTCCGGCGGATTAGCCGGTGTTTCCAAGAGATAAATATTCTGTGTTTTTGACCGGGCTGCTTTGAGTCGCTGGTGCTCGTTTTGTACATCCGGTTCAGGTCCTTTTCCAGACGATGATAAAAAGCCGAAATCCGTCGCCGGTCCGAAAATAGAGCCCTGGTCCGTTTTAGTAGCGTGGAGTGCGAGCCGTACTGTTCCTCCACGAATTTCAAAGCCCCTCGCTTCCCGATGATGGTCGCGGCGGATTCACTCAGGGGTAGGTGTTCCGGGAAGAACACGGCTTCGTGAACCAGCTCGTGAAGAATCGTTTCGACCAGAAGTGGGACGGGAAGTTTGAGCATTTCGGAGTACACCGGGACGTTGAACCAGCCGAGAGTGGAGAACGCATTGGCTTCCCGTAACACGACGTCATACCCTTCGGCTATCAGTTGATCCTGAAATTGTAGAGCCTCCTTCCGGGAGAGGAACCCCAGGTAAGGGAATGTTCCCGCGAATGGAAAGGACCAGGTTAACGGGTCTGTCTTTCCCGCTGGAGCGGCGATAACGAGGTAGGTGGTTGGTTCCGACCCGGTATCAATGTACGACGAGTAATTGTTACTTGCCGGCAGATTCAGACACTTCTGCGCAAACTGGCACACACGACGAAGAAGACGGAGCCGTTGCTCCGTTCGCCAGTCGGTTTCGGAACGTTCCAGAACGGTTTGAACGGACACACGATCCGCGTATCGATGTCTGAACCCCTCCGCCTGGTTTAGTAAGTACCCTGTGGAGCAGCCGGACGGAAGGAAGAGCAAAACTAGGACCGAGAACATGGCCGCAGCAAGATGGTGGTGTTTCCTGGTCATGGTCTCGTATTGTTGATTACAGTGCTGATGGGTTCAAGGGGGGTTTGTTCCGGTGAACCGTTGAAAAATGCGTATGAACAGTATTAATATAGGGACATCCAAATTTTCACGTTGTGCTTACAGGTTGAGGAGATATGAGAAAAGGGGACCATACGGTTCTGGTGACCGGCGGGGCGAAACGTCTTGGCCGGGCGGCGGCGCTGGAGCTTGCCGACCACGGATTAAACGTGGTCATTCATTACAATCAATCCCGGTCCGATGCCGAGAAAACCGTGTCGGCCGTGGAGAAAAAGGGGGTTTCCGGGGACCTGGTTCAGGCCGACTTTGCCGATGCCGGAGACGTTACGTCCGTATTTGATCGGGTGGCCGATCGCGACGTGGACGTGCTTGTAAACAACGCGGCGGTGTTTCCGCACGGCCGGTTCCGGGACGTGGACGAGACGGACTGGAACCGGACCCTGGACGTAAACCTGAAGGCCCCGTTTCTATTGACGAAATCGTTTGTCGAACAGCTCGGCGACGGGAAGGAGGGGCGCGTCATCAACATCCTGGACTGGCGGACCACCAGGCCGGAAGCAGACCATTTTGCGTACACCGTTTCAAAAGGAGGGCTTGGAACAATGACCCGGTCGCTTGCCGGCGAGCTGGCCCCGGAGGTAACGGTAAACGCCGTGTTGCCGGGTCCAATGGAACCGCCCGAGGGTCGATCCCGGGAAGACATGAAGCATGTTGTGGAGGAAATTCCGCTGGAACGATGGGGGAAACCCGAGGAATTTGCGGAGGCGGTGGCCTTTCTTGCAACGGGTCCGTCGTATATAACCGGGGCGTTTCTACACGTGGACGGGGGCCGGCACCTCTAAATTGAGATTGATTTTCAATTTCATTTGACATCGGCTGCCAGCTCTGTTATGTTGTTTTTTGAATTGAGATTCAATTTCAGTATTCGGATCGGCCCCCCGGGCCTTGGGAAGGATATTTGTTACTAAAACCACTTCTCATGGTTCCTCCTTTTTTTAAGGACAATCTTTAGTGGTTAACTAACTTTTCTGGGGCCCGCCGGGGCCACCGGGCCGAGACGGCCCTCATTGTTGCGCTCGTTTTTCTTGTTTCAGTGATAAGGAGGCACGATGAACGATTTACCTGTTCTTGATCGTGTACGAATGATCTCCGGTTTTCGGACCTCCGGTTCCGACCGTGATCGCTGTCTTTGCAGGAACCGAATTTTGCTACTGGCTCTGGCGTCTTTTCTCCTGACACCAGTTCTGGCCCTTTCCGCAATTGCGAAGTCCGAAACCATTGAACAGAACCAAGAGCACGAGAACTCGCCTTACCTGAATCTGAGATCGTCAGATTTGCGAGTGGATCAGTCGCAGGAAGGCATGTCGGAACTCACACACCGGATCGTGCAGGACGACAACCAGGACGACGGGGAGGAACTTCCCCCGGTGAAAGTGGTCAGCGAGGCCGAGTCCGAAGACGACCTCGTCGGCCCGTACAGACAGCCGGAGTGGACCGCCACTCACCAGCGGTTTGCCACCACCCGCGCGTACGTCCTGCCGCCGAACGTGTATGAATTCGAGGTCTTCGTTGAACAGGAAGCCAACGAAGGATCATCGCCCGGTTATGCAATTACGGAAGAGCTGAAAATTGGTCTGCCAAATCGATTTCAGCTCGACTTCTATGAAGTTCAGAGCCGCGGACCATCCGAGGACAGTTTCCATTATGACGAACACAAGATCGAGCTTCGGTGGGCTCTGGACGAATGGGGCGAAATTCCCTGGAACCCGACCTTCTACGTGGAATGGGAAACCGGCGGGAACTCCCCGGGAGACGGTCTTGAATTGAAAACCCTGTTTGCCGAAACGCTCCAGCCTCGGTTGCACTTTGCGTGGAACGTGATCTACGAGCAATCCCTTTCCGAATCAGAACGGGAGTACGGGGTAAGCTTCGGCCTCAGTTATACCCTGTTGGACCAAAAATTTAGCGTTGGTCTTGAAGGAGAGGCCATCCGGGAAGAACATGATGGCGAGGAGGATGAAGACAAATTTCAGGTGGGACCGGCCTTTGAGTGGTCGCCGTCCGATCGAACAAGTCTTCGTCTCTCGCCGCTTGTTGGACTTGGTCCGGATTCGACCGATCTTCACACGTTCTTGATCTTCGGTATTGAATTTGGTTCCGGCGTGGAAGGAAAACGCGCCTCCGGACCGAAAGCGACCGAAACACGATAACTGGATCTTCTCCCTGTCTGTCACCAGGGAACCGGTCCCGGCCGAAAATTGCCGATGGTCGGTTCCCTGGTGATTTGTGTTGTCGGGGTTGAAACAGTATGGATTCCCTGATAAAAATTGTGAAATCGAGATTCAATTTCAAAGTCGGTCCGTGGACAACGGGCGTTTCCTGAAACCGGGGACGAGCTGTTTGCGGTGGGGGTGTGTAATTTGTTTCCGGCCCCGTGTAGTTTGTGTCCAATCTAACGGGGAAATACCGGGGAAAACGTTGTCTTTAACCGGAATGCCGGAATTTCCGGGCCCGGTATAATTGTTGCAACGCCAGAATAATCTGTTGCCCTGTCCGCGTGACCATGTATTTCTCTTTTCTGTGATCGACGACTCATGAACAAAACGGAACAGGGAAACGGTTCCTCCGTCCGTGTGAATTTCACCGGAGCCCTCCGGCTCGGGGTGAGTTTGTTTGTGCTGGCCGTCGTAATTTTTCTTCCGGGTAACGGAGGTTCTGCCCAGGAAGGTCCGGAGGACGGCTCTGAGGATAATTCAAAAGAGAAGGTTCCGTTGCATCAGCTTCGTGAGAAATTCCGGGAGAACGTCTCGGAACTCCGGAAGCTTCAGGAACAGAAATTTCAGGAGGCCCGGGAACGGGAAAAGGAAATAAATCGGGAACGGGACAAACTGCAGAAATTGCGAGAACGGACGAGGTCCATCAAAGAGGACAATGCAGAGCTCAAAGGAACGGTGTCGGATCTCTCGAAGGAGGTGGACGCCCTGTCGAAAAAGGTGAATGACGCCCGCCGGCGGGACACTAGGCTTCGCAAAATCGCGGAGAAGCTTGGCAGGCATCTTCACGAATACCTCGACAGAGCGGTGCCGTATCGGATCAAAACAAGAAAGGAAGAACTGCAGGAGATTCGCTCCCACGACAACGACGATCAATCACCGGTAAAAAAATTAGAGCTTCTCTGGCTTTTCGGACTGGAGGAATTCCAGGCCGCCCGCTCCTCGGAGATGCTGAATCGACGTCTGGTGCTTCCGGACGGTCGAAAGAAACATGCCAACCTGCTACGTGTCGGACACCGTCTTCTGCTGTTCCGAACGGAGGACGGTTCGGACGCCGGCATGATGGTCCGGAAATCGGAGGGGGAATGGACACCAGACACGATGGATTCAACCGGGTTTTCCGAGACGGTTCGAAACGCCATGGAAATGATGAAAAACCGCCAATCGCCGAAGAGGGTGTTATTGCCGCTGGATCTTTCCCGAAACCAGTCCCCACGGAAGAGGAAAAGTGAATAAACAGCGCTCGTTGATCACCGTCATTGGTTTGCTGGTTGTCGCCGGCGTATTGCACGCCTTCGCTTTTCCTGTGCTAAATGCACAGGAAGAGGACACGGGGGAACGTGGCCGGTTACGAAAAGCAATAAAGCGGGTGGAGTCGGAAATCGAAAGCGTGAAAAAGAGCCATAAACAACAGAAGAAGGAGCAACAGGAGACGCTGGAGAAAATAAGGTCGAAACGAAAGAAACTGGGTGGTGAGATCGTTCAATTATTAAGGAGCCAGCAAAAATTGAAGGCGGAGCGGTCGTCTCTGCGAAACAAGAAGGAGAAGCTTCAAAAGGAATACGAAAAACGGAAAAATCGCCCGGCGGAACTTCGGGAGCTTGTCCGGACAATACAGGAACGGCTTCGCCGAATTGACGGACGGATTCCTCCCACCCGGGATCGACGTGGAGCCCCTCTATTGTCGGGGCTCGGCGATGACCCGGAAACGCTGTCCGGATCGGAACTGGTCGACACCCTGGAAACATTAATTAAACGATTTCGCCCGCTGCTTGAAAGCGGGGTGGAAGTGCAGACCTTTCGAACAGAGGTGATTTCCTCGGAGGGGCGTACGGTGGAGGCGGACGTCCTCCGGGTGGGCCATGTTTTTGTCGCGTACAGCACACCGGATGGCAATCGAGCGGGGATTGCCACCCGGAGCAGGGAGGAGAACGGGTTCCGATGGCAGGAACAGCTTCCCGAACGGTGGAAACACCGAATTTCCGATGCCATTGAACGTGTGAAAAACGATGAAATGGACAACGGTGGGTCGACAAATACACAGGATCCTGATGAATTTTTCGAACTTCCTGTGGATCCGACGCTGGAGATGTCGGCCCGGACGACCAATCGTTCAAAAACCCTTCAGGAACGTCTCGTTTCCGGGGGAGCCGTAATGATCCCTCTTGCGGCCATTGCCGTTATCGGCCTTTTTCTCGTCGCGGAGCGGTTCTGGGTGCTCTGGGGAGAACGAAGCGGTGTCCGGCAACTTGGAGGAGAAGTTCGTGAACAAATATCCCGGGGAAACATTGAGAAGGCGGAGCGCCTCTGTGCCGATCACGACAAAGCCGTTCCGTCTGTACTGAATGTTCTGCTTTCCTCAAGGTCACTGGATCCGGAGGCGATACAGGATCGGGTTGAGGAAGCAATTCTGGAACAGATGCCCCGCCTTGAACGGTTTTTGCCCACCTTGAGCGTGCTTGCCGCAGTTGCTCCCCTTCTCGGATTACTTGGAACCGTCACGGGCATTATTGAGACGTTTGACGTCATTGCGGTGTTCGGATCGGGCAATCAGAAGTTGATGGCCGGTGGCATCTCGGAAGCCCTGATCACGACGGCCACGGGCCTGGCGATTGCCATACCGCTTCTTCTTTGTCACGGGTTTTTTCGGGGCAGGGTGGATGCCATTGTAGGAGATATGGAACGGGAGGCGGCCGCGACCTACAACCGGATGATGGCATCCGGCAAGGACACGACAGATAGTGAAGAAGAAAACGCGGACGAAGAGAAACTGGACGGAGACTCGTCGTAATGGAACTTATTCAACAGACGTATCAACAGCTGAGACCGGGAGGCGTGGTCCTTGTGTTTCTGCTTGTTATCTCGACAATTGGATGGGCCAGAGCAATGTGGTGGAAATATTCAGGACTGGATTGTTCCGGGCGTCACAGGAGTTTGTTCGGTGATTGGCTCCGGAAGATCCGGTCCAGCGCGTCGGAACATCCCGGGAAACCCCCCGAGGTGGTGCGCCGTCTCCTGGACCAGATGGACCCGGATGGGGAGATGTCCCGGGGCGAGCTTCGGGAATATCTCCGCGGCCGGAAGAAAGCTCTCGTTACCGATAGGCGATCCGGGACGCACATTGTTGGGGTTTGTTCCTCCGTGCTCTTGCTCCTCGGTCTATTCGGCACGCTTCTGGGAATTATCGGGGCATTCGATGTGCTGGCCCTTTTCGGATCCGGGGAAATTCGCATGCTTAGCGAAGCCATATCAAAAGCGTTGATTACAACCCAGGCCGGCTTGCTCCTTGCCCTGCCGCTGCTTCTGTTTTACCGGTACATGAGGTCGAGCCTGCGTGTTTTTACGGATAACCTGGAGTTAATTACACAGGACATCGTTCGTCACCGGGATATGATTTTATCTCCGGACCTGGTGCCCTCGAACCCTTCGGGCGAAGGTCCCGGCACATCGAGTGGGAACACCATGACGGAGGTCGGTTACTGATCGCCATGGCTCTTCGATTTACAAGGAGAAACCGGGGGGGTGGAGACCGTGACGCCACCTCCGTTCCTCTGGCCCCGTTAATTGACATGATCTTTATTTTGCTTATATTTTTCCTGGTTACGGCGTCGTTCGTAAAAGAAACCGGTGTTGACGTAAAAAAACCAAAATCGTATACGGGGAAGTTGCTTCCTGGAGACCACGTTATTGTCACCATAGAGTCGGACGGCCGGATTCGGGTTGGGGACCGGCCCGTTAAACTGAATCGGCTTCCTTCCCGTCTGGAACGAAAAATTAGTGTCTCCGGTCAGAAAAAGGTTGTTATCGCGTCCGATGAGCGGGTTCAGACCGGTTTGCTCGTTCAGGTGATGGACCGGTGCCGGGAAGCAGGGGCTGAGGACGTTTCCATAGCCACGAGGAAACAGCAATGAGCGAATCAACGAAAGAAAACTGGTTTTCCCGTTCTTCGGAAACCCCCTCCGGAGCCAGCAAGGAGGAGGGTCGCGAAGGATTTCTCCACAGGGGGCTCTTCGTTCCCGCAACCTTTATTTTTGTCTCTCTTGTTGCAAACCTGGCCCTCCTCGGCGTGATCGGCTACTTGAATCAACGGGACGAAACGGTGAAGGAAACGGAGGAAAGTCAAACGTGGACCCTTCGAGAAGTTCAGATTTCCCGGCCGGACCGGCAGCCCGCTCGGAAACCACCTCCCGAATCAAAAATCCAGCCCGATAACACCTCGAACAGGGCGTCCCCTGAAAAACCGAACCCCGTGAAAACGCCGGATGCTCCTGAACTTGATCCACGGTCGTTGAACGTGGGAGACCTTCAATTGGATGTGATGGAGACGGTTCGCACCCCCGTACCGAACAGTGTCCTGGTTGGATCCGAGCCCCCGGGACGCTCCAAACGAGGGGAGACCAGAAACGGTGACGGGGACCGGCACCGAGAAGCAACGAGCTCTCCACGTAAAGTTGCCGGGCCGAGGCCTGCGTATCCCGCCTCGGCGCGTCGCAAAGAGATCGAAGGGTATGTGCTTCTATCCATTGATATTTCCCGGGAGGGGCGTGTGACCCGTGCTCGCGTCCTGGAGTTTTCCGGGAGCCCGGCATTTAAGCGAGCGGCACGAAAAGCGGTCAGGAAATGGCTCTTTGAGCCCGCCCGGAAGGACGGGGACCCCGTTCCGGTTACGAGACGTCAGCGAATCCAGTTCCGGTTGAGGAAGTAATGAGCAACGGCGGCGGCACGACACTGGACACGTCAAAACGAAACGGCCTGTTTCATGGTCAGGAATGGACCGCACGGGGGATCCGTATTGGAATAAAGGTCAGCATTGTCTTCCTAATTTTTTTAATGGCTTCCGTTCCTCTCCGGGCGCAGTCATATCGCGAAAAATTCCAGAAGGGCTCGGAAGCCTATCGAAACCAGGAGTACGAAAAGGCCGCCAGACATCTTCGGGGCGCGCTGGAGGAACAGGAAACGGCCGAGGTGTTTCGTCTTCTCGGACATACCTATTTTAATATGGACAAAAACCGGGACGCCCGGAATGCCTTTCTGAAGGCTCTGAAAAAGAACGAGGAATGGACGAAGTTGCATTTATACATTGCAAAGACGTACCTTCGCCAGGATCATGATCAAAAGGCGCTGGAGCACCTGAGAACTCTCCTGGAAAAGGGTGGTTCCGGAGAACAACTATTTGGCATGTACGCCGGTATTATGGAACGAAACGGCCACTATGTTTTAGCAGAGTCGCTATACAGGGAGGCTCTGCTCCGTTCGCGAAAACAGGCGCTGTACCTTCGAAGGTTAATTCGGGTGTCAAGAAAACAAAAGGATGATAGGCGCGCGCTTGCGTACGTCGATCAACTGATTGGAACAGGACGGGAGATCGGACCGAAGGATTTTGTGCTGGCGGCTCAGGTTGCGCTGGAATCAGGCCGCCGTAAGAGGGCGCTGAAGGAACTGGAGACCGCCCGGTACCTGGGGGCATCCCGACCGGATCTGTACCGTACCCTTGCGGACATGTACCTGAACAAGGAGCAATACCGCCGGGCGGTGCAACTGTACGAGGTTTTATTGACGTTGGAGAAATCTCCCTCGCCGGCGAGTCATTATCGTCTGGGACTTGCGCTTCTTGAACTGAATAGGTTTGATCGGGCGGAGGAGGTGCTTCGAAAGGCGGCGGAGGATTCTCGTTTTGCTGACGGCCCGGTGAAGTTGGCCCGCCGACTATACTTTCGTCGTGGCCACGATCGGGCACGGCGCGTCCTCGACAACCTGCTTGATAAATATTCTGAATACCGGAAGGCGATTACTCTTCGGGCAAACCTGGCGTACCAGGAGGGGGAATATCAGCTCGCAGCGTCGGATTACGACAAACTCTTCAAGAAGGGCATTCGCAAAAAAACGGTGTTTATGAACTACGCCAGGGTTCTGCGGCGTCTGGAGAAGCGGACTCGCGCCGTGGACGTCCTGCAACAGGCCCTTGTTGAGTTCCCGGAATCGGACCGGTTTTTTGAGATGCTGACCGGGGCCATAGAAAAGAAATAGCCCCATGAGGTATCCGGGAACGGACCGGGGAACAAGGGCGGGGTTCCCGGGAAAAGGCCGGGCAGGAGAGAAAAAATCCTTGAAAGAAAATCGTTTCGTCGGTACAATGTGTCACTGACTTGTCTGGGGAAACTTTTTCAAGCCCATATCGCAAATAGTATTTTTCGGGGAGAAAACATGAAACGGCAATTGTCGATCCAGCGATTGCTTCTGACGGGGGTTATCGGCTTCTTCGTTCTGACGTTAGGCAGCAGCATAAATGCAGATAGTCTTCAGGAAGCCCGGAAGAAGTACAAGAAGGCGTTTCCGGATGGGAGTGTACGGGCAAAAAAGGGGGCAATAAGAAGTCTTGGGTCCACGAACAAACCACAGGCATATAATATCATTGCCAAAAAGACCCTTGAGTTGTCCAAAAAGATCTGGGAAAACCAGATTTTGACCAGTCTGGCCCAGAAGAAACGTGACTACGGGAAGGAGCCAGGCTCGAAGGAAAAAGAAGCGGAAGAGAAAAAACGGAACAAGCTCAATGAGTGGAAACAGGTTCAGGAAGCCGGGATCGAGGAACTGAAGAAGATAAAGACGAAAAAAATATTTCGAGCGATCGTGGGCAACACCGCGATGGGCGGCGGTGGCGGAAACGTGGAGATTGAGAAGAGGTACCTTGCCCGGAAAGGAAATTTTGCGAAGCGACTCGCGGAATTTGACACCGGCAAAGACGCCAGCATTCTCCTGCAACTGGTGGATTCGGTCGAGGAGGAGTACCGCATCCTCGACAAGAAGATGGAGGACAAGTCCGGGGTTTCTCCCCTCAATGAGGATCGCCACCGTATGGAGACAGAGGTAACGGAGCTCCTTGCTCTGCGGAAGCAGTTAAATGATGCGCTGATCCAGCTCTCCTCGAAAGAGGCACTGGACACGATGGTTTCCGACGGACTTAATCACGGATCGCAGTTTCGTCGGGAGGCCGTTGGACGAGCCATCAGAGAGATGGAGGATGACACCACCCGGAAGGCGGTTATAGAACGCCTCAAGAAGGGTGATCGAAATGGGTACCGGCTCAACAAGTATCTGGTTCAGGCCGCAAGGAAACGAAGGATTCACGACGCGGAGCCGCAGGTTCGGAAACGACTGGCCGATTCGTCCGAGCTCGTCCAGCGGGAAGCTGCCAAAGCCATGGAGGTCATCGGCGTTCGGGATTCCGTGCCGGCCCTGATTGAGGCCCTTAAGGGCGCGAGAGGCATCACGGCCGATGCCATTGCCAGTGCGCTTTCGGTTCTTACCCCCATGGATTACGGCACCAGTTACCAGCAGTGGAAGGATTGGTGGGAGGAAAACAAGAACAACCCCGACGTGGGTGAAACCGCCCGCCGCCAGCACCACAAGAAAAAACAGGAAGAAAGGGAGTCTGAAGAAGGTGAGCACATGACGAAAGTCGACTTCTTCGAACACGAAATAAAGACGCACAAACTCGCGTTCATCCTGGACCGATCCGGAAGCATGCAACAGCCCGCCGAGGTTGTTGAGGAAGAGGAAGAAGAGGAAGAGGGGCCCGAAACGCCGGATCGTGGTGCCGAGGAAGACAAGAACAAAAAAGAGGAACCGCCGTGGGACAAGCCAACGGGTCAGCCCACACGACTGGAGGTTGCACAGTACGAACTGAAGAAGGTCATTTTCTACCTGACCGACAAGCACTTCTTCAACATCATCTTCTACAACAGTTCGCCACAGATCTGGAAGAAGGGTGGGCTGATGAAAGCGACCGAGCGACGAAAGAAACAGGCCTACAAATTCATAGACAAACAGAACCCGAGTGGCGCGACCAATGTCTATGATTCCATCGAGATGGCCTTTGGCCTCGGTGACCCGAACAAGAAAACCGACGTGGATACCATCTTCCTGCTCTCGGATGGAATTCCCAACCGCGGGCAGTACACGGATCCGGGAGCCATCGTGAAGCAGGTCAAGAAGAAGAATCAGGGGCGAAACGTCAAAATCAATACCATAATTCTCGGAAACGGTTCGGGTGCCCCGAGTGGTCAGGCCGCCAACGCGGACTTCCTCAAGAAACTCGCAAAAGAAACGGGCGGCCAGTTCGAGGATCCCGCTACCAGATAAGGATTCCGGTTCATCGCGTACCGCCTGTTCGAGAGCGGTATTAAGAAACTGCCAGAGGTTTTCTGGAAGCCTACCCTCTTTACGGGGAGGGTATGTCTCCCAAAAATAATCATGACGGGAAAGGAGTGGGTCTGAGTTTGAAATAGGTGGGGGGTACGAATACAATTATTCCTCTCGTAACGAAATTTTTAACGGCCTTTTCATTACAGGAAGGAGTGATCATGAAAAACCGGACCAGCTTTCGAAAAATCGCCAGTTTCGTAATTGGGGCACTGGTCTGTGTATCAGGTGTGTTGCACGCAGGGGAGTTTGAAGAAGCAAAAAAGCAATTTAAAGAAGCGTTTCGAAACGGCTCCACATCCGAAAAGGTTCAGGCCATAAAAGATCTGGCGGATACCGGTGAGAAGAAGGGGTACGCCATGATCTTCAACCAGGTGATGAAGGTGTCCGAGGATTTATGGGATCAGAAGGTTCGGAGCAATCAGAACCTGGACAAGGACAAGAAAAAAATACAGGATACCGGCGTCAATGTGCTGAAAAAAATTGATGATACCCAGCTCCTGAAGAAGGTTTTTGAGGCCACCGCTCTTGGGGGAGACCGAAAATCGGACAATATCGTTCGCCGGTGGATTGCCAAAAAAGCCAACTTCAGCAAGCGGCTTGGCGATCTTGACACGGGGGAAGCGACGGAACTTCTTCTCCGTCTAATTCAGAAGGTGGAGAACGAACACAAGCGGGTGGACCGAAAAATGGAGAATGGAGGAAATAACAACACCCTCCGGGAAAAATCGAAGGTCCTCACCTCCCTTCGTGACCAGGTTTCCTCGGCCATCTCCCGGGTGAAGTCCGAAGAATCCAAAACGGTTCTTATTGAGGAGGGTCTGAACCACGCGTCCGTGGCCCGTCAGGAGGCCGTGGCAAGAACAATGGCGAAGATGGATGACAGCCGCACCAAAAAAGCCATCAAGGAACGACTGGGCAAAAGCGGAAGTTATCGATTAAAAGTCCTTCTGGTACGGGCGGTGAAGGAACGGAAAATCGTTACTGCGGAAAGTGCGGTGGCCGATCACCTGAAGGATCAGCCGGACTCCGTTATTCGTGCGGCCGCGGAGGCCCTGACCGTCGTTGGCACGAAAGAATCCATTCCAAAGTTGATTGAGGCACTGAAACCGGCTCGCGGTCGAACGGCCGTGAAAATTGGCGATGCACTGGCGGCGCTGACGCCCATGGATTTCGGGGAAGACCACAAGCAGTGGAAGGAATGGTGGAAAAAGAACAAAGACGATGATGTGCCGGTCGAGGAGGAAAAGAAAAAGCACCGGAAGAAGGAGAAGCAAAAGAAAAAAGAACGGGAGCGAAAACGGAAGGAACGAAAGCGGCGGAACCGGCGGCCACCAGGACGTCGCGGAAAGGAGAAGGAGGACGGTGAGAACAAGAAACAGGCGAAAAAACACAACAAAACAGGGGCCTTTTTCCGTCACGAAATCAAATCCCACAAAATCGGTTTCATCATTGACGTGTCGGGAAGCATGAAACAGCCGGCGAATCTGGAATATCCAGAGGAAGATGATGGAGGGCCTGAAACCCCGGACCGGGGAAGTGGTAAATCCCGTAACTCCAAATGGGATGAGTACCCGGAGGATCCTCCGGAGGACCCGACCAAACTTGAAGCCGCTCAGTACGAACTTAACAAGGCCATCTGGGGACTAAAAGAAAAACAGCACTTCAACATCATTTTCTTCAGCAACAATCCCCAGATCTGGAGGGAAAACACACTCGTGAAAGCCACGGGCAGGAACAAAAAGGCGGCGATCCGGTTCGTAAAGGACAAACAGCCGAATGGATCAACAAACGTGTATGATTCCATCGAGATGGCCTTTAAGATTGGGAATCCCGATGAGAATACGGCTGTGGATACCATTTTCCTTCTTACGGACGGTATGCCCAACAAAGGAAAGTACACGGAGACAGGAGCCATCATCAAGAACGTCAATAAGATGAATGACGTGAGGAAGGTCAAAATTAATACCGTGGTGCTTGGCTCGAGCCGGCAGAACGCTGAATTTCTCCGTCGTCTCGCTCACGAAAACGACGGTAATTTCCGGGATCCAAGTGAAAAATAAAACCGGTTTATAATGGATGCGGAGCGTTCGTTTTGCTGCTGTCCCGTGGTGTCCCCGTTGATCGCGCGCAGACAAAGGCAGTTAGCATCGTGTCGACACTCCCACTTTAAATCGGTAAATACGGGCATCTTTCGCCCCGTTTTCTTGATAAATCATAAATTCTTTACACCCGACTCATGGCGAACAGCAGTTCTCTTATGGTTACCGGTTCCGTAGCCCTCGATACCCTCGAAACCCCGTTCGGTTCATCCTCGGAAGTTCTTGGGGGTTCGGCCTCTCACTTTGCCCTGACCGCCTCCCATTTTGTGCCCGTCCAGATGGTCGGGGTCGTGGGGACCGATTTTCCGGATGAACACCTTGCGCTGTTCAGGGATCGGGGAATCGATGTAACGTATCTTGCCGTGGAGGAAGGGGAAACCTTTCGCTGGCACGGCCGGTACGAAGGACCAATGGGAGAAGCGGAAACGCTGGAAGTCCAGTTAAACGTGCACGAGAACTTCAGTCCCTCCTTTGGAGACGATCCTCCATCCCCCGATGTGCTGTTCCTGGGAAACATTTCCCCGGGATTTCAGCGAGAAGTTCTTGAGGGGCTCGGCGACCGTCCGGGAATTGTTGCGGCGGACACGATGAAGCTGTGGATCGAAACACAGCGGCAGGAGTTAACGGACGTTCTGTCGGACATTGATCTGTTTTTCCTCAACTGGGAAGAGGCACTGCTTCTGGGCGACTCGGACAGTACGCTAAAGGCTGCGCAAAACATCCGTGAGGAAGGTCCTTCCATCGTCGTGGTAAAAAAGGGAGAGCACGGTGCGATCGCCTTTTCGGAAAACCAGACCTTCGCGGTACCTGGATATCCTCTCGAGGAGGAACGGGATCCAACCGGTGCCGGTGACACATTCGCCGGGGGCGTGATGTCGGTTCTGTCCCGGGAAAACGAGTTAACCCCGGAACTCCTTCGGATTGGGTTGGTTCTGGGCACGGTGACCGGTTCCTTTGCCGTGGAATCCTTCGGGCCCGGTGGCATGAAGAACCTGACGGCGGAAAAACTTCGGGACCGGGTGGAGAATTATTTCGAGGTATCCGGACTGGACGAGAGATTACGGAACCGCCTTTGGGAGATGTTGCCCGAATAAAATCATGAGTACGGGATACACCATTCAGCGGCATATTATTGAACAGCAGAGGGAATATCCCGAGGCAACAGGGGAATTTACGGACCTTCTTCTTGAGCTGGTCATCGGGTTAAAGTCCATCGCCCACGCCGTGCGACGGGGAGGCGTTTCTCGCAGAGAGGACGATCGCTCGACCGGTAACAGCGTGGATTCACTCACGGAATTTGCTCAGAAGCAAATTTATGAGTCACTGGACCATAGCGGCCTCCTCTTTGCCATGTCCTCCATGCGGATTGCCGACCCCATTTCGATTCCGAAAAAATACCCGACGGGCAAATATTTGCTTGTGTTTGACCCACTGAATTATGCACACGACAGTCCGGCGGGAACTTCGGCGGGCACAATTTTCAGTATTTACCGAAAGCAATCAGACACCGAACGTGGTTCGGAGGAGGATTATTTGCAGCCGGGCATGAATCAGGTTGCGGCGGGATACGTTGTTTATGGTTCAACGACGGTCCTCGTATATACAAGTGGAGCAGGGGTTTATTCATTTATTCTCGATGATGTGGTTGGCGAGTTTCTCCTCGAGAAGGAGGAGGTCGAACTGCCGGATAGTCCGAGCGTGTATTCAACGGACGAAACGGTATCTCATGGATGGACGGATCGCGAACGAGAAGTTCTGTCGGAATTGAAACGGGGCTCAAACGGAGACGAGGGAATGGATCTGTTTTACACGGGCTGTTTGGTGTCCGATTTTCACCAGGTGCTGATGCGGGGAGGCATCTATCTTTTGCCTGTAAATTCGGAGAACAGATCACATCCACATGGAAGGCTTCGACTCCTTCACCAGTGTGCCCCGATTAGCTTTATCTGCCGTCAGGCCGGTGGAATGGCGTCGACGGGGAAGGGCCCGTTGCTCGAGGTCGAACCCCGGGACATCCACCAGCGAAGTCCCATCTTCGTGGGAAACACCGAATGCGTCGAAAAGTTCCTTCATTAATCAAAATAAAATAAGTGGGGGTTCAGGAAAAGGTCATGGAAAACGATAAGTCGAAGGACGTTGTCTGGATCGAGGACGTGGGAATGGATGACGTGTCGCTGGTAGGTGGAAAGAACGCATCCATGGGTGAAATTGTGCAGGCTCTCGAGGGAGAAGGGGTCCGCGTGCCGCCGGGATTTGTGGTTACGGCCACCTGCTACCGCCGGTTTCTGAAAAGAAACGACCTTATTGAACCGTTGAATCGAGTCTTTGAAGAGAAGCGGACAGAAGAGATTAGTCTGGAAGAAGCGGGTCTGAAAGCGCGTGAACTGATCCGTGGCGGGGAGTTTCCGGAAGAAACCGAGAAACGGTTCGAGGAAGCCTACCGGGAACTCAGTGATCAATTTGGGGTTTCGGACGTGGACGTGGCCGTTCGATCCTCCGCAACGGCGGAAGACTTGCCACATGCCTCATTTGCGGGACAGCAGGAAACTCTGTTAAACGTCCGTGGATTGAACAAACTGATAAATTCCGTGAAGGAGTGTTTTTCATCCCTGTTTACCGATCGGGCCATCTCCTATCGGGAGTATCACGATTTTGATCATCTGGAGGTGAATCTGTCGGTTGGTGTACAGAAAATGGTACGATCCGATCTCGGTGCTTCGGGAGTGGCATTTACTCTGGACACGGAAAGTGGGTTCCGTGATGTGGTGTTGATCAATGCAACCTGGGGCCTGGGAGAAACCATTGTGCAGGGAACCGTTACACCGGACGAATACATTGTCTTTAAACCATCCCTTCAGCGGGAGAATAACGCCGTCCTGGAAAAGAAAATGGGCCGGAAACACGTGAAGATGGTGTACGCCAAGAGCGGGGACGAAACCCGCATAGAACCTGTTTCGAACCAGGATCAGCGCCGGTATGTTCTGGATAATGACCAAATCGAAGAACTGGCCCGGTACGCAAAAGAAATTGAGGAATATTATTCCGAGAAGTACGACAGATGGTGTCCCATGGACGTGGAATGGGCTCTTGATGGAGAAACCGACGAACTCTACATTGTGCAGGCCCGTCCGGAGACCGTACACTCCCAGAAAGAGGAGGACGAGGTCCGCGTATATTCCATGTCCGAGGACGACGAAAATCGATCCGACCGAGTCATGGTGGAGGGAATTGCCATCGGCGACCGGATTGCAAGCGCCCCGGTAACCGTACTTTCCAATCTCTCCGAAAAGGACCAGTTCCGCGAAGGCGACGTGCTGGTAACCGAAATGACGGATCCGGACTGGGAACCGATTATGAAGAAGTCCTCCGCCATCGTAACCAATCGAGGTGGACGGACCTGTCACGCAGCGATCGTGGCCCGGGAAATGGGGAAGCCGTCCATCGTCGGTGCGGATAATGCCACATCAAAAATATCCCGGAATGACGTCGTTACCGTGTCCTGTGCCGAGGGGGAAACGGGGCGGGTGTACAGCGGTGAGCTGAACTACAACGAAGAAACGTATTCCCTCGATGAACTTCCGGAGACCGATACCGACATATACCTGAACCTCGGAAATCCCGAGCAGGCATTTGGGAATGCCAGCCTTCCCGTGGACGGCATCGGACTGACGAGGGAGGAGTTTATTATTAGTTCTTTTGTCGGCATTCATCCCCTTGCCCTTCTCCGGTTCGACGAAATCGAGGCAGAGGACAGTCTGCTCGCCGCCCGAATTTCGGAGCAGGCACAGGGGTTCGACGACAAACGCGAGTTTTTCATCCAGAAGCTCTGCCAGGGTCTTTCCAAGATCTCCGCTGCGTTTTATCCGCGGCCCGTCATCGTCCGGTTTTCGGACTTTAAGTCAAATGAATACGCAAACCTCCTCGGTGGACAACGTTATGAACCGGAGGAGGAGAACCCGATGCTCGGATGGCGCGGTGCGTCTCGTTACTATTCCGATAAGTACCGTGAAGCCTTCGGCCTGGAATGTGAAGCCATTAGACGGGTCCGTGAGGACATCGGAACGACAAATCTGAAAGTAATGGTTCCCTTCTGCAGAACGGTGGAGGAGGGGAAACAGGTAATTGAGACCATGGAATCCTTCGGGTTGAACCCGGGCGGCGATCTTGATGTCTACGTCATGGCCGAACTTCCGAGCAACATTGAAATGGTGGATCAGTTTGCCCGAATATTCGATGGGTTCTCCATTGGTTCGAACGATTTAACCCAGCTGGTTCTCGGACTGGATCGGGATTCCAGAGAGGTATCACACCTGTACGACGAGCGAAATGAGGCGGTCAAACGGACCATCTCGCGCCTGATTGAGGGGGCCCACCAACATGATTCAAAGGTCGGAATTTGCGGACAGGCCCCAAGTGATTTTCCGGAATTTGCCGCGTTTCTCGTGCGGGAAGGGATTGACAGCATCTCGGTTACCCCGGATGCCGTAATGAACACCCGGAAGACCGTGGCGCGGGCCGAAGAGGAACTCCGGTCCGATGCTTCAAGTTTTGAACAGGAGGAAATGGCTGAGTTCTCCTCCTGAGATCTCAGTCCCCGGCCTAATCCTTCAGGCGGAACCCGACCTTGACCTTGACCTGGAACTGTTCAATATCACCGTCCTCAATCCGTCCTCTCTGTTCCACGACGTTGAACCAGTTGAGGTTATCCATTGTTTCTCGGGCCCGTTTCACCGCTGATCGGGTGGCATCGGAAAAGGAGGATTCGGAGGTCCCAACGAGTTCTATTACTTTGTATGTATTGTTTTCGGACATGGTTTGATTGAAAATTCGTAAGTGAAATTGTTACCGGCGCTCCCGGTTGTGCCGGTTGCGAAATGTCTTGCCTCTATTGTACCGCCCCTGGGAGACATTTCAACGAACATTTCTTGATCTTTTTCCGCTGCTGCGTTAGTTTTACGTAATCCCCTCTTGACAGGGAAAATCCATCGCCGGGTGATTTCGGAGCGGGTTCCTCCGGAATCTTCGTCCGCTTTGCGGTTGTTCAGAGTCGATTTCTCCGTCGACCAAATACCATGATCCGTTTTGAATGTGAATGTGGCAAACACGTATCCGCCGCCGACGGACAGGCGGGAAATCCAGTTACGTGTCCGAACTGTGAGTCGTCTCTCGTGGTCCCGGACGAGAGCACACTGCCGGAGGATCAGGTGGACACGGACCAGGTCGAGGAAGAAGACCCCGTGGAACATCCCTCCGAGGAGTTTCTGGAAATTGACCTTGAGAATGATCGACTCCGGACCATTCATGAGTTTATCGTCAATGAGTGGGACGTCCCGCTTCTCGATGTGGAGACCGTAAACGGCTCCATTTCCTACACGATGCGAACCGGTACGGACCGTTCTCACGCGGTACGGATTATGACCACTGAAACCGAGGATGGCCGACCCATTTTGTTTCTTAGTTCCCGGATCGGCACGGTGGCCAGACCCGATGAATTATCGGACGCCCTGCTCCGAAATTCACAGCTTTTCTTCGGCCGTATACAGATGGAAGCGGACAATTCGCTTCATCTCGTTCATTCTTTTCTGCTAAAGAGCCTGGACCTGGAGAATGAGCTTCTCCCCGTACTGGAATACATCTGTCTTCAGTCCGATCGGATCGAGCGGCAGATGTTCGGGGTAGATATTCATTAATCGTCCCAGCCGTTAACACCAAAATTTCCTCGTAAAAAGATGAAAAAGATAGCAGTACGTTTGATCGTTCCCTTCCTTTTTCTTGCGGGTTTACAGGCTGGCATTGAAGCGGAGGAGCCCAAACCCGGAGAGATTGTCACCGTTACCACCAAGAAGAACGAAGACCAGCAGTATAGCTGTTACCTTCCATCGGATTATACGGACGAACGTCCCTGGCCGATTATTTATTGCTTTGCCCCTGATGGAAACGGTGCGTATTTTGTGAAACGATTAAAGCCCGTTCTCGAGAAACACGGATGGATAGCGGCCGGATCATTGAACTCAAAAAACGGAATGCCCAATAAGTTTTACGAAAAAACACATGACGCCCTCTGGGAGGACACAACGGATCGGTTTCACCTCATGAAAAACCTTCGATACGCAACAGGGTTTTCAGGGGGCTCCCGGGTCAGCTTCTGGATGGCGAAACGTTATCCTCTTGATGGAATCTTTGCCCAGGGAGCCGGACTGTCCGATTACGAATGGACGCCCCCGAAGGATTTAAGGGTGTTCTGGACCTGTGGAAAAGAGGGATTCAATCATCCGGAGATGACACAGCGTCTTGACCCCATTCTTCAGAAAAACGGAAATCCCGTACAATACACGGTTTTTGACGGCGGGCACGAACCACCCCCGAAAAAGGTCTGGGAGGATGCCATTGATTTCCTGGATCGGTACAACATGAAGATTTCTGTTTCCCTTTACAGGAAACAGACAAAGATTTCCCGGCTTCTCATGGAGCGAAAATACGTGAAGGGATACGAAAAGGCAAAGGAAAAAAAGTCGGAGGAAGGCACCAAAAAGCTGCTTGACCGGTTAAAAACGTTTTACGAAAAACACGAAAAAAGGGTCTACGACAAACACGAGAAATCATTTGAATACGATCCGAATTCGGTTCTTTCCGACGCAAAACGGGTTGTAAATTACTTTGATGGTTACCCACCGGCGTCCGAATTGAAGGAAAAGTTGAAGGACTGGAAGACGGCGGACGTGGTTGATGAGTTTCGAAGTGCAAAAAAAGAATACGAAAAAGTCGTTGAAAAGGTCAACAGTGAAGTGCCGTTCCTTAAGAAGAAGGACGCGGAAGAATACCGAAAACAGCTGGATAAACTTTCGGAAAAGCACTCGGAAAATCGGGTTGGTGATATGGCATCGGATGCCTCACAGGCGATCAAGGATGCGTTTGAACGAGCCGGATACATGGGGTTTTCACCCGACCGGGAGTATGAGGGCAAGGGGGTTCGAATAGGGAGTGTATCCGAGGAGACGCCCGCGTCCAGGGCCGGCCTGAAAGATGGGGACATCCTGCTGGAAATGGGCGGTGATTCCGTGAATGGATTGCGGTCCCTTCGCTCCGTCCTTCAGGGAACCCAGCCGGGCGATCAACTGGAGTTAAAGGTGAAGGAGGGGAAGGACGGGGACACCCGAAAGGTCAAAATCACCCTCGGCGTCAAGCTAAGTTTGTAAACCACGTTCAGATCCTTTTCTCCGCAGGAAGTTTCCAGGGGGCAGTTCCCCCTCAGATTTTTTTGTTAATAAATAATTAATCTTTTTATTTACTATTTATATAAGAGTCTGCGTCCGATTTCCACGGTCTGTTCTGTGGCATTATAAGGTCTCTGTAAAAGTACGTGATCCCACGGCCAAAACCCACGCTGGACCTGATGTTGAGAATGAAGAATCTGGAAATGACCCGGGAATCCGGAAAAAAGAAAACAGGCCGTTCAATTGATCGTACGCTTACACCGTAAAAACAAACTATTGCAACGGCATAGCGGAAATTACCGTTGTTCTGTCACGCTTCCGGGAATTGAACGTGACATGTGACACATTTTCCGTGAAGGGAAACAATGCTTATTTTACGGTTGCGGACAATTATTTCCTGTTTCCCGATTAGAGTTTTCGTATAAACAATTTTTGTTGGGGATTTATCCGTTAACAAAATCCAAGTGGCGGAAGAAGGGTTGGAACGGGAATTGCTCTTCTAATCTCGTGAAACATTGAATTGTTTTGTAAACTTCCGAACCGGGACGGTGCGTTAGCACCGTTGCCGAAGCGGAAGGAACCAGAACAGGCACCGGCGAAAGGGTGAACAGTCAGGGGCAGGAGCGGTTTTTCCGCTCCTGCCTTTTTTTATTTTGGATACCATCCGAGAAGAGGTGGGGCTTTGGGTCCGAAGCGTCATTTCCCCTCCCTTCCATGGTGTTGAGGCCTGGCGGATCTGAAGGTTGATTTTTTGTCCTGAAACTGGAAAAATACACTTTTATGTTCCCGTGTCTCATTCCTGCGGGAGCGTCAACAGCTTGTCCTTGTTTTTCAGTTTTTTCCTGCTGGAAATGTCCGTAGATGAAGGAAACCAAATTCGTATTCGAGGGGCCAGGCAACACAATTTGAAGTCCGTGGACCTGGATATTCCGAGGGATCAGTTTGTGGTGGTCACCGGGATAAGCGGATCCGGCAAGAGTTCCCTGGCGTTTGATACGCTTTACGCGGAGGGACAGCGTCGTTACGTGGAGAGTCTTTCGGCGTACGCCCGGCAATTTCTGGAGCGAATGCAGAAACCCGATGTCGAGTCCGTTGAGGGAATTCCACCGACCATATCCATTGAACAGGCGTCGGGAGGATCAACGCCGAGGTCCACAGTGGCCACACAGACGGAAATTTTTGACTATCTCAGGGTTTTGTTTGCCAGGGTTGGGGTGCCGTATTGCCCGGAGTGTGGAAAGCAGATTCGGCGACAGAGTCCCCAGGAGATTATCGAGCAGGTTCTTGAAATTCCGGAGGGACATCGTGCCATGATTCTTGCCCCTCTGGTGCGAAAGCGAAAAGGCGAACATCAGGAGGTACTGGAATTGCTTCGGCGGGAGGGATTTGTCCGTGCCCGGATCAATGGGGAAGTAGTGGAAATTCGTGATCTGCCCACACTTGACAAGTACAAAAAACATGAGATTGAGGCGGTGGTGGACCGGATTGTCATGCGGGAGGGGGTCCGGCAGCGAGTTGCCGAATCGGTGGAGGCCGCCCTGGAACTGGGGGAGGGTCTGGTTGTGGTTACCCATCGACCGGAAGAAGGGGACGAGGAGTGGACGGATGAGCTTTACAGCGAGGAGTACGGGTGTCCGGACTGCGGGGTAAGCATAAGTGAGCTTACACCCCGTATGTTTTCCTTTAACAGTCCATACGGTGCCTGTCCGACCTGTGACGGTCTTGGTACCCGTCCGGAGCTGGATGAGGATCTGATTGTTCCGGATCGGACAAAAAGTATTGAGGACGGGGCCATAGAAGGATGGCGGAAGACGGGCCGTCGAGCGGCGGTGTACTACAGCAAGAAGGAGCGGAAGTTTGCTCGAGAGTTTCAGGTGGATCGGACGAAGCCCTTTGAGGACATTCCGGAGGAGAAAAAGAGCATTCTGCTTTACGGAACCGATCCGGCGGACGAGGAGAAATATGGTCGTTCCTTTGAAGGGGTTATTCCGTCCATGAATCGGCGTTTTGAGAACACCGATTCGGATTACGTAAAGAAAAAAATTCACAAGTTTATGAGTGATCTTCCCTGTGATGAATGTGGAGGCGGCCGTCTCCGGTCCGAGTCGCTGTCCGTACGGGTAAACGGGAAAAACATCCACGAGGTTGTTCAGCTTCCCATACAGCAAGCTCTTCCCTTTTTCGAGGATATTGAATTGTCCGGAGAGGAAAAGGAGATTGCCGGTCCCGTGTTAACGGAACTGTGTGATCGGCTCGGGTTTCTTCGGGATGTGGGGCTGGAATACCTTACTCTGGACCGGAGGAGTGCGACGCTCTCGGGTGGAGAATCCCAGCGGATCCGTCTGGCCTCTCAGGTGGGCTCGGGTCTTGTGGGGGTCTGTTATGTGCTGGATGAGCCAACAATCGGTCTTCACGTCCGGGACAATCGCCGCCTTATAAAAACACTGGAACGTCTTCGCGATTTAAACAATACCGTCATCGTGGTGGAACACGACGAAGACACCATTCGAGCGGCGGATTACATGATTGAGATTGGACCGGGTGCGGGGGAGGAGGGGGGCGAAATCGTGACGGCCGGTCCCCTTGAGGAAGTGAAAAGCGATGGAAGTGAATCGCTGACGATTCAGTACCTGACCGATCAGAAGTGTATTCCCCTTCCGGAGAAGCGGCGGGAGCCGGAGGAAGACTCCGTTCTTATTACGGGTTGCAGACAGAACAACCTCAAGGACGTGGACGTGGAATTCCCTCTGGGACAGTTTGTCTGCGTGACCGGGGTATCCGGGTCCGGAAAAAGTTCGTTGCTTACCGAGACACTCTATCCCGCCCTTCATCGGCAGCTGTACTCGTCCGGGCGAAAGCCGGGGACGCATCGCACCATCGAGGGAGTGGAACACATCAACAAGGTGGTGCTCATTGATCAGGATCCGATCGGCAAGACCCCTCGGTCCATTCCCGCCACATACACCGGTGCGTTCACACCGATACGGGAGTTATTTGCCAGCACACGCGAGAGCCAGGTTCGCGGTTACGAGAAAGGCCGATTCAGCTTTAACGTGAAGGGAGGGCGATGTGAAGCCTGCAGCGGCCGGGGTGAGAAGGTCATCGAAATGCATTTTTTGCCGGATGTTCACGTAGACTGTGAAATCTGCGGCGGAAAACGGTATAATAGGGAAACATTGGAAGTCACGTACCGTGACCGAACCATTGCTGACGTGCTGGAAATGTCGTTCGCGGAGGCACGAGAATTTTTTGATAACCACGACAAGTTAACCCGTATTTTACAGACCGTAGTTGACGTTGGTCTCGGGTATCTTTCGCTCGGTCAACCAAGTCCGACACTTTCAGGGGGTGAAGCACAGAGAATTAAGCTATCCTCCGAGCTCGGCCGAAGACAGACCGGGGACACGTTTTATATTCTGGATGAACCAACAACCGGTCTTCATTACGAAGACGTCAAGAAATTGCTGAATGTGCTGAACCGTCTCGTGGACAAAGGAAATACGGTAGTGGTGATTGAACACAATCTGCACGTAATAAAAATGGCCGATCACATCATTGATCTTGGGCCGGAAGGAGGGGAAGCCGAAGGAGGTTACGTCGTGGCCGAAGGAACGCCGGAGGAGGTGGTAAGAGCGGAGGGGTCTCACACAGGAGAGTACCTGAAAGAAGTTCTTTAGTCGCTGATCGTCTTTCTTTTTTCAGTCGCCCACTCCGGATGTTTTTCTGGAGCAATGAAAACACGGAGCGGTTAACGACCGACGAACATCACTCGTCGGTGCGGAACCCGGATGAAACCCAGGTAAGGTGGGTCCGGAGCCCATTTATGATCGTGCTCTTTATCGTGTCCAGCTGGGCCGTGGGGCTTGTCTCCATGAGGCAGGAGTTGCTTTCAAACTGGCCCGTTGCCCTTGGTCGTTTTGTGATGATCTCAGCGGTGGTGGTTTCGTTCTACGGGTTGCTGGTGGTTCGTGAAGACGACTTAATCAAGCATCCTCGACGGATGCTTGTGTACGGATGTCTGATCCTGGCAACCGTGACGCTGGCCGGAATAACTCTTCTATCGGGGCGCAGTCCCTTCCTCGTTCCCCTGACCCTGCTGACGATGATTCTCACCATCGGGTTTTCAACGTCACTGGCCATTGAATCGTACCTGTTCGTCTTTTTGTTGGCCACGTCGGTCTGGTTTCCGGAACATATGATTCCCGGTTTTTCCGTGTCCGGTCAGGAGATGTTTCAGAACAAAATCATATTCTTTATGACTCTCGGGGTTATGGCCCCCGGTTCGATTGCGGCGGCTCTGCTTTCATCCACCATTCGAAAAAGGAACAAACCGCTCGAAACGGGGTTTGTTGCCGGTTTTATTCATGTGGTAATGCTGGCGGGTCTGTCACTTCTCCTGCTGCCCAATATCGGGGCGTATAGCGATCCGGAAATTCGAATGAACCTCATCTATAACGGAATCATTGGTTTCTCCAATGGTGTCGTTTCGGGAGCGATCCTGCTGATCATGCTTCCGGTTATTGAAAAAGTGTTTGGTATTCCGACGGATCTTGGTCTTCTTGAGTTAACGGACATGAATCAGCCAGCACTGCGGAAGCTTGCCATGGAGGCACCGGGCACCTATCACCACAGTTTGCGTGTTGGGACTCTTTCCGAAGCCGCGGCGGAGGTCATCGATGCAGACCCCCTGCTTGCACGCGTGGGTGCGTATTATCACGACATCGGGAAAACGACGAAACCGCAATATTTTATTGAGAACAACAAAGGGGGCGAGAATCCCCACGAGAAGCTCCCATCTAACATGAGCAAATTAATACTTCTGGGGCACGTCCGGGATGGTCTTGAACTGGCGGACCGCTACGGTCTTCCGGAATGGATCAAGAATTTCATCGAACAGCATCATGGCACGTCCGTGACGGAGTACTTTTTTGCAAAACAGGTGCAGAAAAAACTGGCTCAGGGCGAAGAACCGGACGTGGAAACGGCGGACTTCCGTTATCCGGGCCCCCTCCCGCAGACCAAGGAAATTGGAATCTGCATGCTGGCGGACTCGGTGGAGGCCACAAGCCGATCTCTTGACGATCCCACCCCATCGAAGATTAAAAGCATGGTCGAACGTATCGTTCGCAAAAAAATCCAGGATGGACAGCTTGATGAATCCGGTCTGACCATGGGGGACCTGAAAATAATTCGCCGGGCTTTTGTGGAGGCCCTTTCGGGAATGCTCCACGCGCGCGTAAAATATCCGGGACAGGAGGAGGAAGAACTAGCGGAGGCACAGGAGGAAGAGGAAGAAGCTTCGGCGAAAGATTCGGTCGACGAACCACGGGAGGATGAAACCGGGGAGGAAAAGAAAACCGAACCCGGACCCGTTCCGGAAGCCGCCACCGGCCAACCCTCCTCACGAAGAAATCGGGCGGAGGAACGGCGGGATCAGGAAGATCCGGATGGTCAACGGGTGTTTGTCCTCGATCAGCAAAACGACATGGATATTGATGAAAACCGCGTTCGTGATCTGACCAGGTTTGTTCTGGACGCCGAAAATTCGGACCAGGACGTCAGTATTGTGTATTTGAAAAAATCGGAGATGAGGGACTTAAACCGGCAGTACCTGCAGGAGGACCGGCCCACGGACGTACTTTCCTTTCCGATGGACGGGGATGACTGGTCACCGGAAGTGGACAACCTCCTCGGCGAAGTGATGATATGTCCCGTAATCGCTCGCTCCAGGGCAAGCGATCACGGCAATTCGATGAAACGGGAAGCGGACCTTTACCTTGTTCACGGGCTGCTTCATCTCCTGGGATACGACGACAAAACGGAGGAGGAAGAACAGAAAATGGAGACACGGCAGGAGGAGTTGCTGGATGCCTTTGACGGAACTCGCTCCAGAAAACCGGCGGAGTCGAGTTCTTGAGGTGGAAAATCTCTCGTGGACCAAAAGCGGGCGACGGGACTCGAACCCGCAACGTCGAGCATGGGAAGCTCGCATTCTGCCGTTGAATTACGCCCGCTTGTCAGTTTCCGACAGGATTCTTCGTTTCTGTAATATATTGTACTGGGGTAATGGTTATAATCAACCCGAGAGCCCCTTTGTTCTCGATTAAAATCACGTTTTTGGGCTTATTCGGAAACTCGGCAAAAGAACGAAGCCGGAAAAATTCGATAACCATAAATGAAACCGAACTGCCACCGGTTTAACTTGCCGACATCATGAGAAACATTGTCGTTTTTCTGCTGGTACTGGTTATCTCACTGCTGGCCACCGGGTCGAATACCGTGCATACGGTCATGCAGGATCAATCCGGGCAGGGGACCTCCGAAACCGGCGGACAGGAAAAGGAAGAAGACCAGGAGAAAAAGGATGAGGACAGGGGGGCGGGCCACTCGCAACAGGAATCCGGCGAAGAACAGAACGGGCAAAAGGGTCAGGATAGGGATGGGAAAAAGGATGATCCGTCCCTCCAGGATGTGAGGGAAAATCTTTCATCCCCGGACCGTCCCGTCCGTCTCAATGCGGCCAAGCAGCTTGTTCTGCAGGATGAGGCGTCTTTTTCGCGGGCGGTTTCACAAATTCTTGTGGAAGGATCCGACAACGAGAAAAACGCGGTCCTGACTGTTCTGGCCGGGTTTTTTCCGGATGATCGGAAAAAGGTGTCTCATCTTATGACGTATTTTCTCCTTCGCGTATCGAAGAACTCTTTCGCGGATACGGCGGACCTTCAGGAAGCCCTGTTTTATTTTCCTTCGGAAGAGATTTTGGACGAGGTAAAAACCCTTCTTCTGGATGGCAGAATGAACGGGGATCTGTCCACCAACAAAGTTCTGCTTCGAAAGTCTCGCCTTCTTCTTTTACTGGGAGAAAATCGGGATAAACTCCCCGTAAAAAAAGTCTGTGAATTATTGCTTAACAATTCCGGGGAGCTGGATAAATCGTTGCATCCCGAGATTGTAGCCACACTTCAGAAATTGTTCTATCAGTATTCCTTAACGACTGTGGGCGATTGGAAAACCTGGTGGGAGGAACACCGGTCGCTGACCAAAACCGAGATTTACAGACGAATTTTGAAAAGACTGTCGGAACGGGAGTTTAAAATGTGGCGGGCACATGTGCCGAACCTGATCAGGGGCAGTGGAAAGGCGAGGGAGAAGCTCTACGCGGATCTTCTTTCCACGAGCGACCCGAGAAAAGTGGTGTTCATGCTGGAGTTTATCCGAAAAAATCCGCCTGGAGAGGAAAAACGGGATCCCATAAAGGATTCGTTGAAACGCCTGTTGAACGAGGATCAGCATCCGCAGGTTCGGCAGCAGGTTCTGGTGACGATCCGGGAATTGAACATTACCGATCTTCGGGGCACGGTCCGAGCTCATATTCAGGATTTTCGTCCGGTGATCCGGAAAAGCACAGTCTCCGCACTGGGCGTCATCGGGGACAGTGATTCCGGGGCCTTACTCCTTGAAAAATTTCGCGAAGAGCAAAATCCGGGAGTCCTCGAGGAAATCGTAAAGAGTCTGGAGAAACTCCAGTACAGCAATGCAGTTGAGGGGTTTGAATGGTATTTAACGGAAGTTGAGGAGGCGTCCGAGGTTGTTGTGATCGAGGTTATATCGGCTCTCGGATCGTTTCCCACCGCCAGATCCGTAAATATTCTGAAAAATCATCTTCAAAAAACGGATCCGAAATCCGACCGCTCCATGCGGTTCGAAATTGCGTACAGTTTTGGACAGATGGGCCGTGTGGAGGCCGTGAAGCCGCTGTTGAAGCTGACGAGGGATCCTCATCCGGACGTGCGCGATTCCGCCGTGCAGGCCCTGGGAAATATTTCGTTTTCCCCGAAGGCAAATAACGAGAAATCGCCGGATGAAGAACTCCGCCGGCAGGCCGTGGACCGTCTTTTTGAGCTCATGGATGATAATGAAGAGGAGTCCAACGTTCGTTCCCGGGCGGCCGTGAGTATCGGACAGATCGGGACGAAGAAAGACATCAAGCGAATTCGTGAACGATTTGACGAAGCGGAAACGCCGGTACAGAACAGTCTCCGAAAGGCACTCCGGACCATGTTACTCGACCGGTATAAAGAACAGCTCCTGGCGGAAGTCCGTCACCTCCGGGAAGGAGGTTATCATGAATTTGTGGCCGATCTCATTGAGACCCACCTGAACCAGAATGAGGAGGACCAGAAGGACCGGAATCTTTTGAAACTGAGACTGGCGCAGTCAAAGATGGCAGCTGGTGACTGGTCCGGTGCCGTATCGGCGGTGGAAAATCTTGAGAAGAATCTGGCGGATCGTAAATTGCAGATCCTTTTGATTCGCTTCGAAGCGTTTATCCGCATGTCCAGTTTACAGGAAGCGAAAAAAATTGCCGGTACGCTCGAAGAATTACTTGAGGAGGAATCCGAAAATTGGTGGAAATTTCAGGTTGAAAAGGCCCGTCTCCTCATCCAGCGCGGACGTCCGGAACAGGCCGGGGAGTTTATTCGGCGTAGAATGGATAATGGAAATGTCCCGGATGGCATAAAGGCACAGTTTGAGAAATTAAGGGAGCGGGCGAACCAGCTTAAGAAAAAAATTGCCGGTGCATTAAATCAAATGGTCAAATCCGGTAAAATTCCGGACGACCTTGCAGGCAGCAAATCAAGACAGTATTTTGCCGTAAAGAAAGCACTCCGGATGCTCCAGGAAAAGTTCAAGCAGGAAAACCCCGAGGGGATAGCGACACTTTCTCACTTTCTGGGAAAGACAACAGGCCGGGTTCACAATCTTGAATCTTCCTCCGGGGAGACCGAACGAAAGGAGGCCATATCAGATTGGAAGAGCTGGATAGAGGAGAAGAAGTAGTCTTTTAAATTTACCGGTCACTCGAGGAAGAAACACCCGTTGCCGGTCACATCCCGAGTTTATTGCTACGGGACGTATCCGATTCAGTTCCCTTTTGAAGGTTCATGAGTGCCGAAAAACACCAGGAAATTAGAGCCGAGGCCACGGAGGAATCCGGTGGTATAGAACGAAAACAGGGGACACTTCTGGAGGATATGTCCTGGATTGGCCGTTACATGCGGCCCCTCTGGAAATGGCTACTTACTCTTCTGGGTCTTCTTGTGGTTTGGTCCGGGGCGAAACAGGGAAGGGGGGCTTTAATTGCTCCCTTTTTTGATGGAGCCATCGCCGACCGGAGTTTGGACAAGCTGAATATGATCGTTCTCATTCTTCTGGTCCTTTCCGTGGTAGGTGGGGTAATCGCTTATTTCCAGCGGTACGTCTCGAGGTTGATCCGGGAAAAGGTCATGGTGAACATCCGGATGGATATTTTTGAGCGACTGCTTAAATTACCACTGCAGTTCTTTTCGAGGCGGAAGCAGGGCGATATTATTTCACGCGTCACCAATGATATCGAGGAAACCAACCAGGCGGTCCATGTGTTAATGACGCGTATAATCAAGGAGCCATTTATGGCTCTGGGCGCACTGGGAGTGGCTCTCCTGGCCTCCTGGAAACTAACGCTTATCGGTCTCCTGGCGGTTCCTCTTGTTGTGATTCCGGTGAAAAAACTCGGAGAGCGAATAAAACGTTCCAAGGACGAAAGTTTGCTTGAACTCAGTGATGTCGTCGAGGCGCTGAATCAAATTCTGTCCGGGATCCGGGTTGTAAAGATTTTTCAGGGCGAGGAACAGGAAACCAGAAATTTTCGCGAAACCAACCGACGACTGCTGAACCGAAACATGAAGGTGGTCAAAAACAAAGGGATGAGCAACGCGATGCTCTTTGCTCTTACGGGGGTTCTTCTTGCGGCGTTTTTCTGGGGTGGCTCCTGGCTGGTTATCAGTAATTACTCCCCCATTTCACTCTCAATGGGAGAACTTATTCAGTTTCTTGGAGGGGTGCTTCTTCTGTATCAGCCGCTAAAAAAGCTTACGAAAGGATACAACGAAATTCAGGAATCAAGGGCGGCCGTTCAGCGGCTCCGCGAACTTCTTGACGAACGCCACCTTGTCGCGGACGAACACAGCGGTACCCGGAAACTCAAAGGCATCGAGGAAGGAATTGAAATTGATGACGTTTCATTTTCCTACGACGAAAAAACAGTATTGAAGGATGTGAACCTTAAGATACCGGCCCGGGATGTCGTTGCTCTGGTGGGGCCGTCGGGTGCCGGGAAGTCAACGCTGATGGATTTGATCTCTCGATTTTATGTGCCGGACGAAGGCAGCATCCGGGTGGACTCGATACCGCTGGATGAGTTGAACAGAACCTCGTATCTGAACAACATCTCCATCGTGAGCCAAAATTCGTTTCTCTTTAATACGTCGATTGAGGAAAATATTCGCTACGGCAAACCGGATGCGGACCAGGATGAAATTCGGGAAGTGGCAAAGGCCGCTTACATTCACGAGTTCATTGAGTCCCTTCCCGAGGGTTACCAGACGGAGGTCGGGGAGCAGGGGGTCCGGGTATCGGGTGGTGAAAAGCAACGAATTACAATTGCACGCGCCATGATAAAGGATGCGGATCTACTGCTGCTGGACGAAGCAACGTCCGAGCTGGACTCCCGCTCCGAGGAAATGGTACAGAAAGCGCTGAACCGACTTATTTCAGACCGGACCTGTATTATCATTGCGCACCGCCTTTCCACTGTGAAGAACGCGGATCGAATTGTTGTGATGGAAGAAGGTCGTATTGTGCAGGAGGGACCACACCGGGAACTGGTGGAGCGAGAAGGTCTTTATCAGCAGCTTCACGAACTTCAGTTTAACATGGCCGACTCGGCCTGAGCACTCTTTTCCATTTTTTGTGGTTGTGAGTAAGCGGCAAAAGAAGGGACAGAGGAACATACCACGCGAAGGCCACGAAATTGATATCGGGAGAATAGATTTCTGTTTTTTTGAACCCGGGTATGGTTTTTCGTCATCGGTTTCCAGCCCCCGGATCCCATCTGCACATTCCGACGGCATCCTGAGACCATGAAGTATGTTTACCTTGCGGGTCTGGCCCATTCGGGGTCCACGTTTTTTAGCCGGGTGCTGAACGAACATCCCGAAATTTTTGTGGCGGGGGAACTTCTGAACACCCATAAATCCCTGAAAGAGCGGACGAACGATTGTCAGTGCCTGAAAGCCAGGGACCGGGATTCGTGTGAATTCTGGAACGGGGTATACGAGGAATTTACAGCCCGGGGAGGAGATCCGGATACGGTTGGACGGTTGCATTCGGACAACCGGCTGGACTGGGTGCTTTCGTGCTGTGCGGGGTTGTGCCCTTCCGTGTCCGAGGAGTTTTGCAGCGAAAACTACAAGTTACTGTCGATTCTCCGCAATCGATCGGGGCGGGACATCATTCTGGACACGTCGAAACGGCCCTGGCGATTGCTGGCTCTTCTGCCCCTGGAAAAACAGGAAGACGTGACATTCCACGTACTTCATCTTTACAAGGGTGTCCGAAATCAGCTGGGATCGAGAATGAGACGGGGGTATAATTTCTGGCATTCCCTCTTCCTGAAGTACATCCGGAAAAATATGCTGTATCCACTTTTTTTTGGCAGCCGGAAGTATAAGCGGATTCAGTTTGAGGAATTTGTCTCGCAACCGGAGGAGGTTATCTCGTCCGTGTTTAACTGGCTTGAGGTGGCGGAGGTGGATCCATATTCCCGGGAGGAACGACAGCCGTTTCATCATATCTCGGGCGGTGGAGGAGACACTATATTTGGTGATTTGCGGCCCGACGAAGAGCAACTAAAGAAGACGTATGAATTCACCCTGCCCCAGGAACTGGCGCTGAACACGTTTCGCCACCTGAAGGCAATCTCCAGGGAATTGAACTGCCTTCCATAATTCCGTCGGGGCCCGGAGGCTTAACGGGGAATGGACGAGAGAATCATGAGGACAGTTGAATGGCGTTTGTGCCCGGCTTCCACGAATTATCCGAATGTTCCTTCCGTTTGTTGTCCCGGATGTGGTTACATTTTCTGCCATCCGGGGCCACCGCCCCCTTCGGGAGGGACCCAGGTGATGACCTGGTAGGGGTCCATGATATCGCAGGTTTTGCAGTGGACGCAGTTTGCTGCGTTGATGTTTAACCGCATTTCACCGTCTTCGTTTTCCACCATTTCGTATACGTTTGCCGGGCAGAAGTACTGACAGGGATTGCCGTATTCTTCCGTGCATCGCTCGTGACAGATGTCGGGATCCTGGATTTTCAGATGAACCGGCTGGTCTTCCTCGTGGGTTGTGTTGGAGTGGTACAGCCCTTTGAGTTTATCCACAGCAAGATCTTCAGGGGCGTCACCGGATTCGACCTGCTTGACCAGCGGATCGTCGGGATCGGTCTCTCCTTCCTCATTTCGTTCCGCCAGTGTTTCCATTCGGGTATACCCCTTTTCGATCGGAAGTTTTCCTTTCAGCAACCGTCCCCCGAACAGCATCTGAGCACCCGCTCGAATCATACCCAGAAACTGGCCGGAACGGAACGCCTGACGGTAATTTCTGGACCGGTACATTTCTTCGTAAGCCCAGGACTCTTCGAACTTCTCCCGGTACCCGGCGAGGGCATCGGCGGTGTAATCCCCTTCCTCGAGGCTTTCGTATGCCGTTTCCGCCGCGAGCATGCCGGATTTGATTGCCAGGTGAATGCCTTTCAGCCTCTGCATGTTCACGAATCCGGCCGTGTCTCCCACAAGGAGGGCTCCATCCAGAAAAAGTTTGGGCATGGAGTAATAGCCGCCTTCCGGAATTGCTTTGGCCCCGTACTCAAGAAGTTCTCCTCCCTCCAGAAGGGGATGGATGTCGGGATGCATCTTGAATTGCTGGAAGATGCGGTTGGGATTTGTCTTCGGGTTTTTGTAATCAAGTCCCACGACAAATCCAATGGAAAGGAGGTTGTTCTCCGCGTGATATACCCAGGACCCTCCAAAGGTTTCGTTGTCGAGCGGATATCCGAGGGTATGCATTACTTTTCCCATCTCGTGATTTTCCTCCGGTATACGCCAGAGTTCTTTCATCGCCGTGGCGTAGACCTGGGGATTTTCCGGGTCGTACATTTCGAATTTCTGTTCCAGTTGCTTCTGCATACTGCCCCGCACGCCTTCCGCAAATACCGTTATTTTGGCGCGAAGATCAAGCCCCGGTTCGTAATTTGCTTTCTTGTTGCCGTCTTTGTCTATCCCCCGGTCTCCCGTACGAACCCCGATTATTTGATCGTTTTCATCGTATAGAGGTTTCCAGCCGGGAAACCCGGGAAATACCTGAATTCCCTTTTCCTCCGCCACGTCCGCGAGCCAGCGTACCATCTCGCCGAGGGACAGTATCCAGTTTCCTTCATTGTGCATCGGGGGCGGAATAAACGGCAGATTCCACGTGCCCTTTTCGGTCATAAAGGACACCTGTTCTTCTTCCACCGGGGTTTCGATGGGCGTGTCCCGGTCTTCCCAGTCCGGGATGAGCTCATCCAGTCCTTTGGGGTCCATGATGGCTCCGGAAAGGGTATGATTGCCCACCTCTGCCGCTTTTTCGATCACCATTACGGTGGGGGGGTCATCACCGGGTGTGCCTCGCTCCTCAAGAAGGTTCATCAGGTGTATACCCGTGGATAATCCCGCGGGCCCGGCCCCGACAATGAGGACGTCCACTTCCATTTCCTCTCGCTCCGTCATGGTTTTACCGTTAGTTATTCATGAAAAAACTGATACAGAGAGGTGAAGAGGTTAATTTTCTTCGTTTTCACGGCGGCGGGCCTGGATTTCCGTCAGGAGGGATCTGGCCCGGGTCGTGTACATGTGATCATCATGGTTTTTCAGGATGTTTTTTAGGATTGACTCCGCCTGATCATATTGTTTGTTCTTGATGAGTTTACGGGCCTTCAGCAGTTTTCCCTCCACGTTCGACCGCTGGTATCGATTATGCTTTCTCGCCAGCTGTTTTATTTTTTTTCCCAGTCTGGGATTTGATTGTGTGACGTTTGCCCGTTTGGTGGGGGCTTTGTTGAAGAGGACCTGAAAACCAAAAATAACGTTGTTTTTGTCCTGGAACATTTCTTTTCCCCTGGTGGGATTGGACCGGTAAATCTGTTCCAGTTGATTGTTGAGATCCTGACCGAAGTAAACCCTTTGCTGTCGTTGTTCCCCTTTCCACAGGGTCAATATTTTGTCTCCGTGAGCCATGCTGGCAATTTGTTTTTCGGAGACGTCGCCCTCCGAAGGGAAACGGGAAAAGTTGTTTTTTTCAAGAAAGTCAAGAAACCATTTCATGGCCCGGTCATTCAGGATTTTTACCTGGGGTTTGATAATGTCGGGAAAGGGTTCGTAAATGGGGATTCGTTTGGACCACCATTCTTTGGACAGGAGGATGATGTAAATGTACTTGTTGATGTTTTTTCCGGAGGCTCTGTTCCTGTTTTTCCGTCCCGGCTTATCGAAATTCGCGGTTTCGGTAATTCGGGAGAAGAGGCTGATCATGTACGGACCCGGCGAATTCGCCGAGGGCTCCCGCCTTTTCCTGGCCTCCTGATCGAGCACCTTCTCAATCCGCTCGGTGTCCACGTCCGGTTCCTGCTTTTTTATGTCCTGGAGATTTTCCCTCCCTTCCTTCGGCTGCTCTACCGTACCCCCACAACCAATAAGGAGGACAAAACCCAGGAGGGCCATCAGCCAAACAGGAGGTGAGGTCATCGGGGCGTCGACCTCGTTCGGGAAGGTGCTGGTCATGAGGAGCCCCTGTTAAACCGGATTGGATTTTAACATGTCAACGGCTTTCCGGTAGCGCTCACAGGTTTTTTCAATAACGTCGTCGGGAAGGCTCGGAGCGGGCGGTTCCTTGTCCCAGTCAAGGGAATCGAGGTAATCACGGACGTATTGTTTGTCAAATGACGTCTGATCTTCCCCCGGAGTGTAATCCGGTCCGGCGCAGAAACGGGAGGAATCGGGGGTCAGCACTTCGTCAATCAGTGTCAGGTTCCCCTCGATCCAGCCCCACTCGAATTTCGTGTCGATAATATAAACATCCCTCTGTTCGGCGTACCGTGCCGCACGACGGTACACTTCTACACTCTTTGTTCGAAGGTCGTGTGCGACTTCCCGGGAGGTAATTTCCTTGACCCGGTCAAATGGTATGTTCTGGTCGTGGCCTTCCTCCGCTTTTGTGGCGGGTGTGAAAATCGGGTCCTCCAGTTTTTGTCCCTTCTCCAGTCCGTCCGGAAGTTCAATACCGCATATTTCCCCCGATTCTACGTAAGCGTCCCAGGCGGATCCGGTAATGTAACCACGTACCACACATTCCACGGGAATGGGTTCCGCTTTTTTCACGAGCATTGACCGGCCTTCCAGCTGATCGGAGTATTGCTGAACCGCTTTCGGCATGTGGGCGAGCTCCGCGGTTACCAGGTGGTTTTCCGTAATGTCCTCCAGGAATTCAAACCAGAACAGGGAAAGCTCGGTCAGGATCTTTCCTTTCCCCGGGATCGGATCCGGCAAAACACAGTCGTAGGCCGAAATTCGATCGGTTGCAACAATCAACAGCATTTCGTCCAGATCGTATATGTCCCGGACTTTCCCTCGTTTCATCAGATTGAGGTCCGGGCAATTCGTTTCCTGCAATGCGTTCCCCTCGGTCATCATATGCTCCCTGGTGTGTCTGAAATTTGGTAAATTCCAAAAACGAACGTCTATCGATTCCGGTGCGCGAAACAGATACCGGCCGCCAGGGCATCGGTCGCGTGCCGGGAAACCGAACCTCCCGTTATTCCCAGAAGGCTTTTCACCATCTGTTGCACCTGTTCTTTCGAGGCGCTTCCGTTTCCGGTAACGGATTTTTTGATGGTTGTTGGTGCGTATTCCGCAATCCGTATCCCCTTTCTGGAAGCAGCCAGCAGCAACGCTCCCCTTGCCTGGCCGAGGCGTAGCGTGGCTTTCGCATTTGGGCCGTAAAAGGCCTCTTCCACGACAACCACGCCCGGCTGGTGTTCGTCCAGTAGCTGATCCACCTCCGAATAAAAGAAGGCAAGTCGCTCCGGGATTTCTTCGTCTTCCCCGGATTTTATTTCCCCGAAATCGATGCCTTCTATCGATCCGCCGTTCTTCCGGATCATGCCGTATCCCACAACCCGGGACCCCGGGTCCAGGCCGAGTATTTCCTCTGATGCCATTCCTGTTTATGCATGGAATGATGTCCTGTTTCGTCCCGGGAACACCCGGTTATCGTAAATCCATTTTGACCCGGGAAAGAATGGATTTCAAGGTACCCAGGGCTGGCCATTTTTGAGGCTCATTGACGAAGATGAGACACTGAGTCCTCTTTCCGCTGAACCCCGGATCGTTTTATTCATGGAGTGTATTGAATACCGGACGGGTCTGATTCATAATAAGAAACCCGTGAGATGAGTTGATCAGGGCGGTTAGCTCAGCCCGGTGAGAGCACATGGATCACACCCATGGGGTCGCAGGTTCAAATCCTGCACCGCCCATTTCACATCCCGGCAATGAATGTTCCGTACCGAAGTTCCTCCCGGTGCCCGGCCTACGGTTTCGGAAGCGTCCCGATCATCTCCTGAAAAATCTGTTTTTGTCGGCCGTGTGT
>CAZOLI010000003.1:90871-141052 GCA_964580675.1 uncultured Planctomycetia bacterium | reverse complement strand
GGTGGATTCCCTGAATTGGAAGGAGGGGAAGGAGGGTTGGCAACGAACGGCACCCGTGTTATTCGGCGCTCGGGAGGCCCATGAGGAATTCGGCGTTGGTCTGGGTGTCCTTGATCTTGGAGATCAGGTTCTCCATGGCCTCCTTCGGGTTCTGTTCCTTCATGACTTTCCGCAGCATCCAGATTTTCTTTTTCTCCTCCGGATCCAGCAGTATTTCTTCTTTCCGGGTGCCGGAGCGGGTGAAGTCGAAGGCCGGGAAGATGCGCTGGTCCGCCAGCTGCCGGTCCAGGTGCAGTTCCATGTTGCCGGTGCCTTTGAACTCCTCGTAAATCACACGGTCCATTTTGCTTCCGGTTTCGATCAGGGCCGTCGCCAGGATGGTCAGGCTGCCGCCGTCCTCGATGTTTCGTGCGGCACCGAAGAATTTCTTGGGTCCCTGCAGCGCACTTGCGTCGATACCACCGGAAAGGATTTTGCCGGAGTGGGGGGCTTCTCGATTGTGCGCTCGTCCGAGTCGCGTAATGGAGTCCAGTAGAATCATGACGTCGTGACCGCACTCGGCCAGGCGTTTGGCTTTGTTCAGCACCATTTCCGACACCTGTATGTGCCGTTCGGACGTTTCGTCAAACGAGGAGCTGATCACTTCGGCATCGGTGCTTCGTTCCATTTCCGTTACCTCCTCCGGCCGCTCGTGAATCAGCAGGATGATCTGGTACACTTCATCATGGTTTTCCGTTATGGCGTTGGAGACTTTCTGGAGAAGAACGGTTTTTCCCGTTCGCGGCGGTGCCACGAGCAGTCCTCGCTGTCCCTTTCCGATCGGGGTGATCAGGTTCATGATCCGCGTGGAGATGTCCTCCGGATCGTGTTCGAGGAACAGGCGTTCCTGCGGATGAAGCGGGGTCAGGTCCTCGAAGTTTCCGGTGACCCGGTGGCTGTCCGGGGCTTCCCAGTTAATGGCTTCCACTTTCAGGAGGGCAAAGTATTTTTCCCCGTCCTTGGGCTGACGGATCTGACCCGTGATGGTGTCGCCGGTCCGCATGTTGAACCGCCGGATCTGGGAGGGGGATATGTAGATGTCGTCCGGGGACGGCAGGTAATTGTAGTCGGGGGATCGCAGAAATCCATATCCTTCCGGAAGGGTTTCCAGGACGCCTTCCCCGTACATCATGCCCCGGTTTTTGACCTGCTTCTTCAAAATCTTAAAGACCAGATCCTGTTTTTTCTCCCCGCTGACGTCCTCGATCCCGAGTTCACGGGCGGTGTCGATCAGTTCGGACACCGACATGCCCTGCAATTTGGTCAGGTGCAGATCTTCCTTTTTAATTTTTTCGTATTCCTGATCGCCTTTGTTTTTTTCTCCGTCGGTGTCTTCGCGTTCCTGCTGATCCGATTTGGTCTGGTCGGCACTCATTGGTCTTTTAAGAGTAATAAATGAAGTGATCTATCGAGAGGTGAAGAGGCCGTCGTTGGTCATGTGTGAATGGAATGACGTGTTTCTCCCTTCCCTATTGCAAACAACAGGAGGTACATAATTGAACGAACGGAATTGCCATCCGGAGGACGGTTTGCCGTCCTGTTCGGGCAACCCGTACGAAATGTTCTCCTTTCGAAAAAAGGTTTTCAAAGCGTGTGCCCCTCAGAACGGTGTCGTTCCGCGTCCCATTTATATAAATGTAACAAGAATGCTCCCTCTGGCGGGACGACCTGAAACACCGGTTATGAACCGTCAGGATTGATAATTTCGGGCAGCAAGCGTTTGAGCTGCTTTCGGGTGGCTTCTTTTGATCTGGAATTATCAATTATATAATCGGCTTTTTTTTGTTTCAAACCTACGTCCATCTGCGTTTTCTCCCGATTTCGCAGTTCGTCCCGGTCCCAGTTTCGGCTCTCGCGCAATCGCCGGGCCCGGACGTCCTCCGGGACTTCAACGTGCAGAAGTACGTCACAGAGGTGGTCGAGATCCGTTTCCAGCAGCAGGGGGACGTCAAGAATGAGAAGTTCGGGACCGCTCGTTTCGTTTTCCCGAAAAGACGTGACTTCGTCCTGTATGCGTTCCAGGACGTATGGATGGATAATCTCGTTCAACCGATTCAGTTTCTCTTCGTCCTCAAACACTTCCTCCGCCAGTTTCTTTCGATTAACGGATCCGTCCGACACAAACTCCTCCCCGAACACCGTCTGGATTTCTTCCTGAATTCCGGGTTTTTGATGTGCTTCTCGGGCAAGCTGATCCGCGTCCACGACACGGCCGTCCGCTTCTTCCTCAAGCATTCGGGCCACGGTCGATTTGCCGCTTCCGATGCCGCCCGTTATGCCGACCACCGGTCGAGGGGAATGGTTGTCTTGCGGGGACATTAGAGAATTACCATTGATTTTTTTGGTTTCGCCCGCCGCCGTCCCAGAAATCGTCGGGTTTGCCGGGACCCCTGGATCGATCCGAAGGTTGCCAGGGCCCCTGGTTTTTTCGGGTTCGGGCGGGATCTCTGGTCAGTCCGGCCAGTTTGCAGATGTATGCCACCCCGGCCCCGGCCAGAAATCCTCCAATGTGAGCCCAGTAAGCAACCCCGCCACCACCGCCGCCTCCTGCTATGTGTGATTGAACGATCTGGAAAAGAATCCAGAGGCCGAGCCACCAGATGGCATCCCAGAGGGCCGTAAAGATAAAGAAGCCCAACCAGAACAGGATTTTAATTTTGCTTTTTGGGTACAGGATCATATAGGCCCCCATCACGCCCGAGATGGCCCCGGAGGCACCGATCATCGGGGTTCCGGAACCCGGGTTGGCCAGGATCTGGGACATGGCCGCCACCAGTCCGCAGAACAGGTAAAACATCAGAAACCAGAAATGGCCGAACTGATCCTCGATGTTGTCCCCCGTTATATAAAGGTAAAGCATGTTTCCAATGAGGTGCATCATACTCCCATGGAGGAACATCGAGGTGAAGAAGTTTACGGGAGCGGGATTACCCGGAACCAGGCCGTACTGAAAGTAGAAATCTTTCAATCCAACGTGTGCTGGCTTGACAACCGCAAATATCACCCAGACGTGGACGGCGACGTTGAGGGAAATCAGGGTCCAGTTCACAACCGGGGTCCGCTCGGTTGGGTTAATATCGCCGTACGGGATGATCATGAATTTTTGTTGTGATCACTTCGAAGGTAGGCGTCAATGAATGGCTGAATCTCGCCGTCCAGGACGGATTCGACGTCGTGCGTTTCCAGGTCCGTTCGGTGATCTTTTACCCGTTCCTGTGGATCAAAATAGTACGAGCGAATCTGATTTCCCCAGGAAATCTCTCCTTTCTCCCCGTACAGTTGTTTTAGTTCTTCCTCCCGTTCCTTTTCCTTCAGGGAGTACAATTTGGACCGAAGCATTTTCATGGCCATTTTCCGGTTCAGGTGCTGAGACCGTTCATTCTGGCACTGCACCTGGATGTCCTCCGGGAGATAGGTAATCCGGACGGCCGAATCCGTCATGTTTACGTGTTGTCCTCCAGCACCGGAAGCCCGGTAGAAATCGACGCGTATATCTTCCTCGTTAATTTCAATTTCGATATCCTCGAGATCGGGACTGAGGTCCACGGCACAGAACGACGTGTGGCGGCGTCCACCCGCATCAAATGGCGAGATGCGGATCAGGCGGTGCACACCGATTTCGGATTTCAGAAACCCGAATGCGTAATCGTCCTTCACGTGAGCGGTAACCGTTTTTAAACCGGCTTCCTCCCCCTCGCGAATGTCCACTATTTCGTAATCGTAGCCTCTGTCGTCAAGGTACTTCGTGTACATCCGCCAGAGAATCTGAGCCCAATCACAGGCATCCACTCCACCAGCGCCTGCCTGAATTGAAAGGAAGGCCGGGCATTCGTCGTTGGGACCATCCAGGAGCACACGGGTTTCAAGCCGGGACAGTTCCCGGTTCAGTTTCTGTAGTCCCTGGCGTGCCTCGCGAATCGTTTCGCGGTCTTCTTCTTCTTCTCCCAGTTCCGCGAGAACCGTCAGCTCCTCAAACTGATCCGCCAGTTCGTCGAAGTTGGATAAGGTGTTTTTCAGGTTGCTCAGTTCCTTCGCTTTTTTCTCGGCCGATTCCTGGTGGTCCCAGAAATCCGGGTCCTCCATTTCCTGTTCAATTTCGTCCAGCCGATCCCGTTTCTCGGATAGGTCAAAGAGAATCCCGAAGGGCGGAAAGGCGGTCCTGAATGTCCTCGATTAATTTATTGGTTTCGTGATTGGGCATAGGCTGGTTGGAAGCAAAATCAAAGCGCAAAAAACAAATATAGCGGAGAGGAAGGGATTCGAACCCTTGGAGCCCGAAATGGTGGGCTCAACGGCTTAGCAAGCCGCCGCATTAAACCACTCTGCCACCTCTCCTTTATGCATTTGTTATTTTATGTCGTCGTTCTGGATCATTCAAGATTGCGCAGACATGGTTTTGGGGGGTTTTCTTTTGAACCCTGTCCTTCTGTTTGAATTAAGAGGAACCTCGGCGTAAAATTCGTCAATGGAAGAAGTTAGGTGAAGTAATTAACAAAAATTCCGAACGGGAGGACCCTCACGTGAGGGCCATTTTGCTTGCCGCCGGTTATGGCACCAGGCTGTATCCCCTGACCAAAAATCATCCGAAGCCCCTTCTTCCCGTCGGGGACCGTTCCATACTCAGTCGAATCATCTCCCGGGTTGAACCGGTGGAGGAAGTGCAATCGGTTCACGTGGTATCAAACGACAGGTTCGTGGATCAGTTTCGAGACTGGGAGAGCACTCTCAAAACGCACCTGGACATCGAAGTGTTAAACGACGGGACGCAACAGCCGGAGGATCGTCTGGGGGCGATTGGGGATCTTCAGTTTGCCATTGAGGAAATTCAACCGGCGGAAGATGTGATGGTGATTGCCGGGGACAATCTCATATTGTTCCCCCTGGAGGAGTTTGTGTCCTTTTCCCGTCAGCACGGAACGGTCATAGGGGTGAAGGACATGGGGGATCAGGAGGTGAATGATTACAGTGTTGTGAAATTAAACAATCGGAATCAGGTGGTGGATTTTGAGGAAAAGCCCCCAAATCCATCAAGTTCTCTCATTTCGATTGGATTGTATCTGTTCAAGAATGAGCATTTGCCCCGGATTGAGGAGTACCTGGAAACAGGGAAAAACCCCGATGAACCGGGGTATTTAATACAATGGCTGCATCAGGTGGAGGAGGTTTACGGGTATCGAATTGACGGCCGATGGTATGACATCGGGGATATAAGATCGTACAATAATGCGAACGAGTTTTACGAACGGAAAGAAGAAAATGTTCGGGAGTGAAACACTTCATGTTTGATAGCGTGAACCAGATGGTCGGATTGGATATCGGCAGCAAATACATTAAGGGTGTTGAATTGAAGAAGGACGGGGACGCGGACGTGACGGTGAAGGGATTCGGCAAGAAGAAACTGGATCCCGAACTTGACCTGGCGGAAAACCTTACCCGTTTTCGATCCGACCAGTCCTTCGGAACGGATATGACCTGTTCAGGATTGTCCGGTCGGTCCGTTATCACACGGTATCTGAACGTGTCGGAGGATGAACTGGATGATTTTGACCAGGCACTTTCCGAAAAAGCGGCCGAGGTGGTTCCGTTCGACATCGAAGGGGCCAACGTGGATTATCAACAGTTGAACGAACCCGACGAGCGCACGCCGGCGTCGGGAGAAGGGGAGGTGCGAGTTCTGCTTGTCGCCGTAAAGGAAGAGACCATCAACGAGCACGCCGACATGCTTGAGGAAGCTGGTTTCCGGCCGTCGGTCGTGGACGTCGACGTCCTGGCGCTGGGAAATGCCTATGAATTTCACCTGCTTCAAAACGAAGTCGGAGCGGAAGGGCCGGTCGGACTTGTGGACATCGGAGCCCAGAAAACGCTTGTTCACATCATGCAGGGTGATCAATCCCAATTTTCAAGGGAATTTTACATGGGTGGAGATGAGTTTACCTCCAGTATTGCAAACCGGCTCGGGATTCCCGAGGAGGAGGCGGAGGAGCGCAAACTAAATGCTTCGGGAGATAACGAGGAACTTGAAGACACCGTCCGGGACAAGCTTGACGACCTCTGCCACGAGATACATCTTTCGTTTGATTATTTCGAGACGCAGTTTGACCAGCCGGTGGAGCGAATTTATGTGTCGGGGGGCGGATCGAAAATTCGAGGACTTGAACAGATGATGCAGAACGTGTTCAATGAGCGACCGGTGTTCTGGGATCCTCTTGAAAATTTTCCGATGGATCTTTCGGGAGACACCCCGCAGGAGTTGCGGGAGGACAGCCAGTTCCTCGTCGTTGCGACGGGTCTTGCATCTCGAATTCAATCCGTCTGACTCATGATTGAGATCAATCTACTGCCGGAGAGCCGAAAAACAAGTCCGGGTACCCCCATCCCTTACCTGATTATCGTGCTTGTCGCCGTGGCGGGTCTGACGGCGGAGGTTGGTATCGGGGCGTACCTCTGGTACCAGCGGCGGGACCTGCTGCAGGAGAAGGAAAACCTGCAGAACCGGAAGGAAAGCCTCCAGCCTGCTGTTGATAAATACAAAACGTTGAAGGCCGAAATTGAACAGCTAAAAAAGCGTCGGGATGTACTGGAAAACATCAAACCGAAAACAATCAAAGAGCGTTATCGATGGTCGAAGTCCGTGGATCACCTGTTTACGGTTGTTGAACATTCTCCGGGCGTCTGGCTCGTAAATCTCGACGGCACGACCGACGTTCAGCGAGGAGGGCGGAGGAACCGGGGACCCAGTCGCGGAGAAATTACGCACAAACTTGAGTTCGAAGCACGAGCCGCCGGAGATTTAACCGGTCTGACGAAATTCGAGGAACGCATCAAGCGCCGGCTCCTCGAAAAAGAGGGGGTTTACACCCGTCTCCGCAACAAGTGGCGGGATTACAAGAAAGGAGAGGCGGGCGAGGATGAATACGTGGAGGACGTGTTCTGGGCGGCCCGTTACGTGCTTGAAAATCACAAGAAACCGTCGCAGCAGAAGGGCGGCGGTCCCGGCAGTCCGTAATGAGTGTCTTGACATTTAAACAGGAAATTGGGATATGAATGAACGGACAAAAATAATCCTGTTTGGCGCCGCCGTGGGATTGGTGTTGCTTCTTGCCGGCGGGGCGGAATATTACTTTATATACGCTTCCGAGATCCAGCGTCTCCGTAAGGAGAACAAAGAACTGAAGAGTGACGTAAGGGATCGCGAGGACAAGAAAGCACAGATCGGTGGTTTGAAGGAAAAAAAGCAGAATTTGCTGGAGAACGAGGAGAAGTATCGCAAACAGTTGCCGACCACCGAGGAGGTGGAACCTCAGAATTTTATTTCGAACCTTGACACAATTGCCAAAAAGGCCGGGGTGTTTCCTCAGAGTTATGGGCTTGTTGAGGATCGACGCGGCCAGCGTGCCGGCACCGCCCGAACGGCCACGAGGGGGTACGAAACCACGAATTACGCCATTTCCGTCCGGGGAGAGGTTTATCCCCTCTTCTCCTACATCTGGGCCCTGGAAAACCAGGAACGGATGATTGACGTGAAATCATTCTCCCTGGAGGTGGAGGAGAAAGAAGTTGAGGTGAAAAACAAGGAGGAGGAACAGGAAGAAAACAGGGAGACGGAAGCGTCCGAATCGTCCGGATCACAGGAGGAGGAACCGGAAACCCGGACGGTCTACATGGGAAATATGGAACTTGAAATAACGATTTACAGCTATAAACCGCCAGAGGGAATGAACAGGTAAGTTCCAGGAGTTGTTTGTTATGACACGACATTTGTCAAATAGATCAATATTGTGCGTTCTGGTCAGCTCGGCCATCCTCCTCCTCCTCGGAGGAACCGGTGCGTTGTTGTCCGCTCAGGAGAGTGAGCAGGAGAATGAGGGCAGACGGAATCTTCAGAATTCCATAAAGGACATCGAGAGTTATTCGGACATGCCAAAAGTGGAGGGGGTCTCCGAGACGTATTTCTACGAAATTAGAGCCGGGGAGCAATGGTTGGGCTGGATGAAGTATGATCACAATCTGTATCGAGCGGTCGGGGATCTATCCGACCGGGCCAACCAGATTGCGGAGCATGCCCTAACCGGTCAGATTTCGTTTCAGCTTATCCGGGAACAGCTCGAAAAACGGCTTCGGGACGAAATGTTCGGCACCCAGAAAGAACAGAACCGGGCGGCCCGCAGACAGCTTGAACGAAACATTGAACAGGAGATGGACCAGATCATGAATGTTCTGAAGCGGCTTATTCCGCGTACCAGTTTCTCTCAGAAAGTATATCGATACGACGATGGTACGATTCGGGAAGCCCGCTACAGTGTGACAACAACGGAGGATGGAGGGGACTTTTCGCTGTATCTGCAGCCGATCCAGGGGCAACCCGGAAATTTTGAGATGCTGATACCGAACACGCCCGCGCAGACCCTTGAAGTCAACCCGAACATTCCCGTTGTAAATGCCCCTCTGGCCGCAAAAATGATGGTGGAAGATGAGTATACACCGGAAGAACAACCTTTTCTTTTCCTCGTGGGAACGCGGAACAATCCGTTGCTGCAGGGACAGGCCCGGGTGCTCGACGAGGGTGCAGAGACCATTGAACTCCATGAGCAGGAATTTACCTGTCGGAAGGTGCGTGTCCGGGTTGTCCTACCGAACGATCTTGTTGAAGAGGAAACCTGGTACATTGATGAAGACGGGATCATCCGGCGAATGGTCCGAAAACGGCGTCCCGCCGAAGGAGCATCCGAGTCCGGGGGAGAGGAAGGCTCGAACGAAGAACAGCGAGCTCAGGGAGAGGAACAGTCCGAAGAAACGTCCCGTTCCCTCGTTGTGGAATGGGCGCCAAGGGAGAATGCCATGAGGGGCCTGGAATTTTATTTCTCCCGGGATGGCCGGCGAAATCCATTTGAACCGACATGGACACAGCGTCCCGAAAAGAAGGAGGAAGACGAAGAGGATCAACAACAGAAACCGCCGGAATGCAAGAATTACAGCGGCGAAGAAATGTTGAACAAGGCCCGACGATTGCTTGCGGACGCAAAGAAGTCGAACCGTATGGAGAACAGCAGTAAGCGGGTGAACGAACAGAGCGAAATTACGAGTGATTTCTCGTCGGTCAAACGGAAGGTGTTCCACTGCGGTAATCGCGAAGAGCGGAAGAAGATTCAGGAGATGGAGCGAAAACTCCGGGAGCAAATTCGAATTTCATCCATCATCCTATCCAAAGTGAAGGACCAGTTACGCCTGGCCCGGGCGGCGTTCCGGAATAATGCTTTTCGAAGCATATCAACGTTTCGAAAGAAGGTGGAGGACTGGGTGGAGCGGTTGCCGTCCAATCCCCCCGAAGACACGGTGCAGTCCATCAAAGAAGTGCAGAAACAGGTAAATGAACTGGAGAAGAGGGGGAAGATCCACATGAATTTCCTGCGAAACGCCCCGCCGGTTCGGGGGGTGGTTTATACAAGGAATTCGAGACGCGGTACGGTATCGGTTGGTTTGAACGTCCTTGGTGAAAAAATAGAAGCAGAAATGGAGACCACCCTTCCGGAGACGACGGCCGTGGCCATTGTGGAGACGGTGGAGAAGGACAAACGGCAGGACGTCTCGAGAACCGCCGGGGAGACGGTGAAGATTGAAGAACTGGGAGAAGTTACCATTCATAAAATTCGTAAGGATGGCGTTACGTTTTCTTACCGTGGGGAGAATATAAAAGTACCCCTGATATCCCTGACGGAAGGTCCCACCGGATCGAAGTAATTCATCGAACAAGAAATCTGATTGATTTTGAGAAAAATTGTTATGAGTAACACGATGCTGTTTTCCTGTCGCCGAGTTTTGCTTCTTGCGGTTGTTCTGGTTTTTGCCGGTTCTGTGGGAGTTGCTCAGGAAAAGGATAATGGAACCGAAGAAGCGAATCAGGAGAGGTCCCGGGGGAACGGGGACGACGGCCGTCGGGTGGATGTGCCTCCGTCGGGAAAGATGATTCAGCCCGCCTGGAAGAAAGAACCTCTTGAAAATGTGTTGGGGGACCTCCAGACGTTGAGCGGAACGAGTCTTCAGCTCAGTGAGGACGTGGACCCGAACCTTGAAGTGGATTACGTGTCCCCGGTCCCCCTGTACTGGCGGGATGTTCTGGATCGGGTGCTTCAGAATCACGGACTGATGGCTCAGCGAATTAATTCGAATCAGCTCCGCGTCACTCGACCGGAACGCGTCACGATGGAGATTCGCGAGTCACAATTTACGAGTATTGTTCAGACCCTTGCGAAAATCGCGGGTGTCAGCATTATCGTTTCTCCGAAAGTAGCGGAGAAAAACGTAACAATACCGTCTCTAACACTCCGTGATGTTCCCTGGCAATCCGCCCTGGATACCGTGGTGAAAACCGCCGGATTTGCGTCGGTCCGGGAGAAATTTGGTATTATTCGCGTCATTACCATTGAGGAATTAAAACAACAGCTTGAGACGCGAACCTATCAGTTGAAGTACCTTCGCCCCCCCACAAACTACAAGGGAAAAGTGGAAACGCCGTACATGGAAAAGGCGTCTGAGCAAAATCAGGGCGGCGACGATGAAGGACCGTACAGCTGGGAACTTCTTAATGTGCTGGCGAGTGTTATCACAAAATCGGACGGAGAACCCATAGGAACACTTCAGTACGACGCGAAACGAAACATCCTCATCGTTCAGGATACCCCTGACGTCCTGCAAAAAATTGAGAGCATGCTGGAGATATTGGATACCGAACCTCCACAGGTTCTGATTCAGGTTCGGTTTATCTCCACCACCAATCGGTTCCTGAGAGATCTCGGGGTGGAGTTCCGGCCGCTAGGCCGCTCGCAATCGCTGACGAACAATCAGAACTTTCAGTCGGATCTGGCGCAATCAACTGCTCAAACCACCCAAACCCAGCCTCAGGATGTGGTCACTCGACTTCCGTTCGGCCTCGGTGGGGCGGTGAACAATCAGGGAAGTGTTCGTCCATTTCTCAGTGATTTTGCCCTGGACTTCGTCATTCGGATGTTTCAGCAGGACGAGGCCTCCCGAATTGTCCAGTCGCCGAAGCTTACGGTTGTTGACGGCCATCAGGCCACGGTCTTTGTCGGTCGGACGGAGCGCTTTGGTACCATTGAAACGGATTCGGCGACCGGTTCGACAACGGTCACACAGAGCGTCGAGGAGGCCAGTTTCTCGCCGGTCAACACCGGGTTTCAACTGTTTGTGGTGCCTCATGTCGTTCGGGGAACGGACCGGGTCATGTTGACCGTGATCCCGACAAATAATATATTGGAACAACAGAACAACAACATAACGATTAACCAGGGTGGTTTTCAGACGACGGTGCCGTTTCCCATAACGTCTTCGTCGACCGTTGTTACCCGGCTTATTCTTAAGTCCGGCACAACAGCCGTCCTGGCCGGGCTCGTTGGACAGAATGATACGTCAACCCGGAAGAAAATCCCGTTTTTCGGTGATATTCCGGTTCTCGGACGACTGTTTTCGGCAGAGGGAACGCAGGAAGAAGAGAGTTTCGACTTCTTCTTCATTACGGCCTACATTCTGCCGTCCGTGGAGGAGCACCGGCGGGAACTCCTGCAACGTATGAATGAACGATCGAATCAACTCGGAAAAAAATACGAAGAAATGAAGAATCAGGATGGCCAACTGAAGGAGCAGTTAAAGGAACGAAAACAGGAAAACCTCGAAGAGTACGAAAAAATGAAGAAATCCGGAGGAAAGTAGGGAAGACGCGGAGGTTCGATCAATTGCGAACGCGTGCAGAACGCTGGCGTTGGATGTCGACCCTTCAGGGAACGAGCAGAATGACGTAATCCCGAAGATTGCTGGCTTGTGAAACGCATTTGATGTCTGGGCGACGAATGATCAGTTTGTTCATTACATCGAAAAAATCGAGAAGATGTTTCTGAACAGCGGACGTTTGCGACTCCTCTGGGCGAATATATCCGGTAAGAACAGGTCCGGACGGCCAGGGGTTTTACGGAACGCTCGACTGTTCTGCTGATCAAATCCGGACGACGCGCGAAACAGGAAAATCCGGCCGGCGTTGCACATTTCTCGAACCTCCCTCCTCCCGGGTGACCGCTGGATCGGTCCCATTTCCTCCCGGCAAACTCAATCGGGAGTTCTATGAGAAGGTTTTTTTACCGGCTGGAATTTGAAAAAAACGATAAAGCTGGCTTTTTGTCACACCGTGATACGCGGGTCCTGCTGGCGCGGATTCTGCGTCGGGCCGGTCTTCCCATACACACCAGCCAGGCCCATCGGTGGCCCTCACCGAAGATTTCTGTTGTTCATCCTCTTCCCGTGGGCATAGAATCGCTCCGGGAAATGGCGGTCTTTGGTCTGAAAACATTCCTGTACCCTTCGGATCTGCTGGACAGAGTGGAGACAGAACCCTGCTCCGGCATCCGGTTGAATCGAGTTCTTCCGCTTTCGTCAAGTCAAAAACCGGAGGTGCTGTCCCTGTCGTTTCGGATGGTGTTTTCCGGACCTCTGGCGGATGCCGGACACGTGAAGAATTTGTTGGATCGGAAGCGTACTGGTGACGGGGAAGAAGGTATGGAAGGTGATGGACAGGATTGGAACCTGTCCGCACTGGACGATGTGGACGTCTCCAATCGCGAACTGTCGTATACCACTCGAACCGAATCCAGCCCCGTTCACCCGGATCAACTACTTGACGCATTGACCTCTTGCGATGACGTAACGCTTCCGGCTGTTGATCGAATTGTAAAAACGAACATGATTCTTCAAGAAGAAAAGACATGAGTGAAGAAGACGCCAAAACAAGAATGCTGATCAATTCGCTCGAGCCCGAGGAAAACCGAATAGCGGTGCTCGAGAACGGAACGGTTGAGGAGTTTTACATTCAGCGATCCTCCCGTCAGACCCTTGTGGGAAACATATACAAGGGAAAAGTGATTAACGTAATTCCCTCTCTACAGGCCGCGTTTATTGACATCGGTCTGGAGCGAAACGCTTTCCTTCACGTTTCCGATACGGTTCCAGTTGGGGGAGATGATGAGGGCGTGTCCGGGGGCAGTTCACGAAACCGGAACAAAAACTACGATATCCGGGATCTTTTACGCCCCGGAGACGAACGCCTCGTTCAGGTTACCCGGGACAGTGTTGGGGAGAAGGGGCCTTCTCTCACCATGGATATATCCATTCCCGGCCGGTACCTTGTTCTTACGCCCCGATCGAGCGGCGTGGGGGTTTCACGAAAAATAAACGACAAATACGAGCGAAAAAAAATTCGGGAGAAGTTCAAAACCCTTGATCCCCCGGAAGGACTCGGGTTTATTATTCGAACGGCCGGTGTGGAAAAGGAACAGGAGGTGCTGGAATCGGACCTGCAGTATCTCCTTCGATTGTGGAAAGCCGTGATAAACCGGGCCCGATCCTCAAAGGCTCCGATACTGATCTATCAGGAAAGCGACCTCGTCATCCGAACCATACGGGATATATTCACCCCCGGTATCGAGGAAGTGATCATTGATTCCGATAAGGTCTACGACAAATCCAAGGACTTTTTCGAGTCGATCATGGAAAAGCACACGGATCGGCTCAAGAAGTACAACGGAAGCGAGCCGATGTTCGATCATTTCGGGGTGGAGGATCAGCTCCGGCAGCTTTTTTCCCGGACGGTAGAACTCGAAAGCGGTGGAACCATCGTCCTGGAACGAACCGAAGCTCTCACGGCCGTGGACGTCAACTCCGGTAAACTCGTTCGAATGGATTCCCCGGAGGAGATGGCCGTCCAGACGAATCTCGAAGCAACCGTGGAAGTGGCGCGTCAGCTCCGTCTCCGGGACATCGGTGGGGTGGTTGTGATTGACTTCATCGATATGCAGGAATCCAAAAACAGACGGAAGGTGGAGGAAAGTTTACGGAAGGAAATCAGCCGGGACCGGGCCCAAACCAGTATTCTGGACATGTCCAGGTTCTGCCTCGTGGAACTGGCCCGGGAAAAGATACGGCCGGGCGTTCGACAGATATCGCACAAGCCCTGTTCGCAATGTGGCGGTTCCGGTTACGTGAAAAACGTCGAGAGCATGGGGCTCATGACGCTTCGGGAAATCCGTAAAAACCTCTCCGGAAAAGACGTGTATGCCATCCACTGTATAGTGGAGGAGTCGGTGGAAAGTTACCTGAACAACCAGAAGCGGCATGAGTTGAAGCGAATTGAGGAGGACCACGCAAAACGTATTTTCATTCACGGAAAAGAACGGTTTAACCCGGAGCGGATTGAGGTGCAGTGCAAAAACAAGGACGGGGAAATTGTGCGCCGTTACACGAACGAGACGGAGTAAGGGAGGTCCTCGAATTCATGTCAGTATCAGCCTCCCGATTGAAGGAGAAGGAGCTTCCGTCGATTGAAGAAGCCCAAACGTACCTTGTTCGTCTGCCGTTCCAGAATCCATTTCGCACGAGTTTTGGCGAGGCCCGGTATCAGGAAAGCATTCTTGTTCGGATAAATGGGGCAAATTGCGAGGGATGGGGCGAGGCACCCGTGGGGCCGTATCCCAGGTACTCTCACGAGACTTCGGAGACGGCCTGGCACATACTACATGATTTTCTTCTGCCGGCACTGATGGAGATCGCCCCGGACACGATCCGGGAATGGATCGAGAATCGACCGTTTGTGCGCGGTCACGCGATGGCTCGAGGAGCCGTCATCTCCGCATTACTGGATCTGCTGGCCAAACACGAAAATCGTCGGCTGGATGAGCTATACGGTGCCGAACGGAACGGAGCGCTTTCCGGAATAAGTCTGGGTATTCAGGAAGACAATCAGACCCTTCTGTCCCGAATTCAAACGTCGCTTGAGACGGGGTACCGACGTATAAAAGTAAAGATTAAACCGTCAAGCGACGTGGAGATACTGGAACGAATTCGTGACCGATTCCCGGATATTCAACTCATGGTGGACGGGAACGGCGGCTATCAATCCCGGCAGATGTCGGACCTTGAACAACTGGATGCGTTTTCACTGAGGATGATTGAACAGCCGTTTCCCCCTCCTGATATGCTCAATCACGCCCGGTTGCAATCCACAATTGAAACGGACGTCTGTCTGGATGAATCCGTGCCGGACGCTGATTTGCTTCCTCTTGTTCGAGAACTGGATGCGGCTCAGGTCATAAACATAAAAGCCCCGCGTCTGGGAGGACCACTGGCGGGTCTGGACGTATATAATTTCTGTTTGAGGGAAGGTCTGGACGTGTTCTGTGGGGGGTTGCTCGAGACCGGGATCGGCCGGGCCCATAACGTTGCTCTGGCAAGTCTCTCCGCGTTTGACATACCGGGGGACATCTCCGCCTCAAGCCGATATTTTTCGGAAGACGTGGTTTCGCCTCCCTTCGAGATTACCGAATCGGGGATCATAAAGTTGCCGGAAGGGCGTTCGGGTATTGCCGTGGAACCCCGAAGGGATTTTATCAGGAATCAATCGGAGCGCACGGAATCTTTCCGGATTTGATTTTTGGTCATAACCTGATAATATCCAATAATGCCTTTCCCCGGAGAGGCAGTTTTTGCGGAGGGAGAACCGGGGAAGAACGGATCGTTACAGGAGTTGTAAGCACCTTCCAGATTACGCCGGTACCTGCTCGGCCAATTCAATTAACGGATTAAGACTGGGAGCAGGACATGAACAAAACAGAATTGGGTTCAGCAATTATTGTGCTCCTTTCCTGTCTGGCTTCGGCTGGCTGTTATTCCACGAATCCGGCCAAGTACTTCTCTCGAACACCGGACCAAAAAACAGAACAGATCGTCTGGGTGGAGGAAGTTCGATCAAAGCGGGGAAGGGTTCTGGGATATCTCGAAAAAGTGAAGTTCCAGCCGGCCGGCCAGCCGCATCCACGAAATATTTATTACGTGTACGGACCGGGTTACCGGCGTCGCCCAAAAGGAAGCATCACCGATGATGGATGGGCATACAAGTACACGACCTCGGAGGGCAAGAAGGATCTGGGGCCGATCGGAATAACGGAAGGCGTTCGTTCGATTTTGAACATCTCCGAAAAAGTAAGTTTTTACCGGCGGGGCAGCCGTCAGTTTCATAATTAATTCCTGACAACCGGTTTTTTTGCATTCCTGTTCTCAACCTCAGGGATATTTCCGGTGGACCTGTCTCGGAAACGGAATGGTTTCCCGGACGTGATCCGCACCACAGATCCATTTCACGGTTCGTTCCAGCCCGAGCCCGAATCCCGAATGAGGTACGGAACCATATCTGCGCAGGTCCAAATACCATTCAAACGCATCACGGGGCAGATCGTGTTTATCAATCTGTTGTTCCAGTTTGTCGAGTTCGTCCTCCCGCTGCCCCCCCCCGATAATTTCTCCCACTCCTTCGGGAGCAATCATGTCCACACAGAGGGCGAGGTCCGAATTGTCCGGGTCGGGTTTCATATAAAAAGCCTTTGATTCCATGGGGAACCGGTGGATGAGTACCGGTTTTTCGTAACGCTCGGAAAGTGCCGTTTCCTCAGGAGCTCCGAAATCATCCCCCCATTCCATGTCGAATCCCTCTTCCTGCAACCATTCGACGGCTTCCGTGTAGGAGATTCGAGGAAAGGGAGGGGTCATCCCGGTCAGTTGAGAGGTGTCCCGATCAAGTTCGTTCAGCTCCTGTTCGGCATCTTCCACCGTGTTCTGGATAATTGTTGAGACAAAATCCTCGGCCAGCTCCATGACCTCGTCCAGGTCCGCGTAGGCCACCTCCGGCTCCACCATCCAGAATTCGGTCAGATGACGGCGAGTATCGGATTTTTCCGCCCGGAACGTGGGTCCAAACACGTAGCATTTGCCAAAGGCCATGGCGCCGGCCTCGGCGTAAAGCTGGCCGCTCTGTGAAAGATACGCCGGTTCACCGAAGTAATCAACGTCGAATAAGGTTGTGGTTCCTTCACACGCGGCGGGTGTGATTATTGGTGCGTCCATCATGACAAAATCACGCTCGTTGAAGAAATCCCTTATGGATTGAATAAGCTTGGAACGAATTCTCATCTGGGCATTCTGGCGGGAGGATCGGAGCCACAGATGGCGGTGGTTCATCAGGAAGTCAACGCCGTGTTCCTTCGGTGTGATGGGGTATTGCTCGGTCGGTTCGTTTACCACCGTGAGATCCTCGAGATCGAGTTCTACCCCCCCGGGCGCTCGTTCATCCTCACGGACCGTCCCCTGGATTTTTACCGACGTTTCCTGAGGAAGGGAGTCCGCCTTTTCGAAAACGTCCTCGTCCACTTCTCCTTCCTCGCTAATACACTGGATGATTCCAGTGCCATCCCGAACAAGCGTGAAGTTGATTTTCCCACTTGAGCGGGTGTTGTAGATCCAGCCATTGATCTGAACGGAATCACCAACGTGCTGTTTAAGGTCGGCTATGCGAACTGTTTCTTGCAAGGGTCTTTGTAAAAATAAAATGAAACGAAGTACACGACGGTCCAAATCCAAAGCGGAACGCAGAACGAACGTCAGGGCGTATTGTAGCAATTTCGGAAAAAGAATTCAGAATGGTTTAGCCAGACCGTTGAGGAATTTCCCTGAATAGAAATGTTTGGGATGATCTGGTAAAATATATATGAGTTTATGACGGATTGAGGGGATTTTAACTATTTTTCTGTCTGAATCTTCGATCTGCCTGCATGCCCATTCTTGTTCTCGAAAACGAGGACGGTAACAGGAAACACTTCCAGTTTGACCGGAATTCCATTACGATGGGGCGGGATTCGAACAACACCCTCCAGTTGAAGGACCGCAAAACCTCACGGGTCCACTGCAAAATCGAAAAGACGGAGGACGGATATCGAATTCTGGATCTGGACAGTCAAAATGGCACACGTGTGAACGGGGAGCAGGTGAAGGAGGGGTATTTGCTGTCCGGGGATCGAATTGAAATCGGGGACACGGAATTTATCTTTCAGGAGGAAGGCAGGGAGGAGGGGAGCGAAAAAACCGAAACCCGTGTTGAGACGGAGGCGGTTGATCACTCGGGGTCAAACGCATTCGGTCGGGGGGAGACGAAACGAATTACCAGGGATAACGGCAGGAAGGAGAATAGAACACGGACATCGGACGATGGATTCGACGAGGAGAAATGGTCCAGGTACGAGTCCGAATTAAAGGAGTATATTGAGGATTTGCTCGAGGACCTGGGGAAGGACAGCCTGGATTTTGTGGCCGACGTTCTGGATGACTACTACGAATCCCTCACCGGTTCCCCCCGTATAGAAGGGCTTGAACATACCCGTGATCGTCTTCTGTCCCTTCAGGAGACGATTCGACAGATGAACAGCGAGCATAACCTCCAGCGAGTTCTTGAGATGATTATGGACACCGCCGTGGCCCTTACCGGCGCCGAAAGAGGATTTTTGATTCTCGTTGAGGATGATGAGATGAATTTTCGGGTCGCGCGCAATTATGATCGGAAGGGAATTGATGATCCGGAATTCCAGATCAGTCACTCCATTGCCGGCAAGGTTATTGACACAGGGGACCCGGTTCTTACCTCCAACGCGGCGGATGACCGCCGATTTAACAGTTATATGAGCGTCAATGACCTGAACCTGAGATCCGTTCTCTGTCTCCCGTTTTCAATTAAGGACCAGGTTCTGGGCTGTGTGTACCTTGACAATCGATTCGAGACCGGGTTGTTTACGGAGTCGGACCAGACCATCCTGGAGCCATTTATGGACCAGGCGGCCGTGGCCATTGAAAACGCCCGCCTTCTTCAGAAAAACAAGCGAAAAAACGAGGAATTACGGGAATCCAAGGAGAAGGTGGAGGAATTGAACGAGAAATTAAAGGAGCGAGTGGAAGAACAATCCCTTGAGCTCGAGGAAGTCAAGCAGAAGCTTCAGGCCACCCGGCGTGAAATGGAACTGACGTATGACTACGAAAACATCGTGGCGGAGAGCCGTGCCATGCGCCAGGTTCTTCAGACCATAGACGGCGTTGTCGACACCGACCTTCCCGTGCTCATTCAGGGGGAAAGTGGTACAGGAAAGGAGTTGATCGCCCGGGCGATTCACTTTAACGGGAATCGGAAGGAGGAGAATTTTACCTCCGTGAACTGCAGTGCGATTCCCGAGAGCCTTTTAGAGAGTGAGTTGTTCGGACACGTAAAAGGGGCATTCACCGGGGCCAAAAGTGACAAACGAGGGTTTTTTGAAGTGGCGGATGAGGGGACACTCCTCCTGGATGAAATCGGGGACATGCCCAGGTCCATGCAGGCGAAGCTCCTTCGTGTTCTTGAGGAGGAGGAAATCCGCCGGGTCGGGGGCGAAGAAAAGATTCCTGTTAATGTGCGGGTCATCAGTGCGACGAACAAGGACCTGACGGAATTGATTGAAAAAAATGAGTTTCGTGAAGATCTTTACTACCGTCTGAACGTGGTGTCCGTTCATCTGCCCCCTCTCCGGGAACGGCCCAAAGACATTCCGTACCTTGCCCGTCATTTCCTTCAGCGGGAGGCGGACAAAATGAACGTGGAGCCGCCAAAAATTGAGGAGGACGCCATGGAACTCCTTGTTGGTTGGGAATGGCCGGGGAACGTAAGGGAACTGGAAAACGAAATAAAGCGAATTGCGGCCCTCTGTGCGGGGAGTGAACGAATAACGGCCGAGGACATCAAGGAACCGATTCGAAAGGAAGGGAAGGCCCGGTCGTTTGAATTCGGAACCGATTTAAATCTGAAGGAAACCGTCCGGCAGGTGACCCGGCGCGTGGAGCGTGAATTGATTACCGAAGCCATGGAACAGACCGATGGGGTGAAATCGCACGCGGCGAATGTTCTGGGAATTTCCCGTCCCACACTGAACTCCAAGTTAAAGGAATACGATATTGAGTGGTCGAAGGAATAGGAGGAACCTATGCTGAGTGATCGCGATTACATGCGGGGACCTCTCGAAGAGGAGTCATCGGGCTGGGGAGGCTGGCATTTATCCGGAAACCACATCCTGATGCTGGTTCTTGTTGCCGGGTTCTTCCTGGATGCCATATTACAGAAATTTTCCGGCATTGATCTAAAAGGAGTTTTTGGGCTTTCTCCTGAAGGGGTTGTGGAGGAGTTCAAGATCTGGCAACCTCTAACATACCTGTTTTTCCACCCCGATCCGTTGATGGTGTTGATCTTTAACCTGATCGGTCTGTTTTTCTTTGGTCCAATCGTTGAGTCATACTGGGGACGCCGGAAGTACATCTATTTCTTTCTGTGTGCCGGGGTTTTTGCGGGTCTTGTCGTGACGCCACTTGCGTATATGGAGCGGCTTTCACAGATTACAATCCTGGGGGCTTCCGGTTCGGTGCTTGCCGTTCTCGTGGCGGCGGCACTGATTAATCCCGATCTGAAGGTGCTTCTGTTTTTCGTCATTCCCATAAAAATTAAGTACATGATCCTTCTCTTTCTCGGTTTTGATTTTCTGATTTTAATAAAAGAAACGAGCCGGGCATACGGTCATGCCATTCCTCACCTTGCCGGAGCTCTTTTCGGGTTTCTTTACTTTCGCTATGCCCCTCAGATTGATCAGTTCTTTGCGGGTCTCGAACCGTCCTTCGAGGAAAGTCCCGGACGGGAGCCCCCACGCTCGTCGGTGCCGGATGTAAAAAACGAGGAGATTGATCGCATCCTTGATAAGATAAACAATGAAGGGATAAACAGTCTGACCCCTAAAGAACGGGAGCTGCTGGAGGAGGCAAGTGAACGAATGAACAAAATGGAGGAAGAAGACCTTGAGCGGTTCAGGGAAGGACCTCGCTAAGAAAATTGGGATGATGAAAAAGGTGGGTATTGTGGCAGGCCCCCTTCTGCTGCTGTTTGCCGCCATGCATTTTTTCCTGCCGGACCTCCGCCGTTCCTACGACCAGTACCAGGTGGGTCTTCCCGTCCACCGCAGTGGAAATGTGGAAGTTTACGCCGAGAATGAAGAGCTGGCTCGACTCATCATGGAAGAATTCCAGCGGTTTCGTTCGGCATTTTCCCGGATTTTCGGCGATCGCCTTCCCCTGGACGACTTACCCAAAACACGTATCACGCTGTTCCCGAGCGAAGAATCCTTCCAGAATTACTATCGAAAAAAATGGCAGGAAAACCTTCCGAACAATTCCGGTTATTACGACCCGTCCGATGGGGTTATTGCTGTCATTGATCAGGGGAATCCGGAGCGGATCAGGCGGTCCATCCGACACGAGGCCGTCCACCTTTTTATGAATTCCGGGGCTTCAGCTGCCAAACCCCGATGGAGTGCCTGGCTGAATGAGGGTCTTGCCACTGTTTTTGAGCATGTTGAGTACAAAAATGGCGAGTCTCAAATTGGCAATCTGTCTCCGGCAAATTTCAACGCCATTCCAAGAACGGAAGCCGAGAAGGAATCCTGGATTCCACTCCCCCGTCTCCTGGAGGTGAGCGAAAAGGCGTTTCGCAGAAGCGGCAATCGACAGGTGTATTACGAATCCGGCTTGCTGGTGTATTATTTGCTATCCAGGTATTCCGAACGCTTCTGGAAATACTTTCGTTACGAAAAATCGTCAAATGGGGGAGGAAAAAAGGCATTTGAACGAATCATCGGCATCCCTCTTGATCGCATTGACGAAGAACTCATCCGCTGGTATCAAAAGGCAACGGTGACCGGGCCGCTCTTTCGCGTGAAATGGTCCGGGGGCAAATAAAAAAAATGGAAGGCGAAACCAGCTGGTTTCGCCTTCCACAAGGCAAAGGGAGGGACGGAAACTTCGAATAATTCTTCTCTTACCGGATGATATGTTTGCTAATAACCGCTCCTGAAATTTCAATTATCACCCTTATTATAATTGGAGCGGAACCGATTTCAAGGAGGGGGGGAAATCAACGGATGGACTGATTTTATGCAAGAGGAAAAGACCGGGGGCCGGACGGAAATAAGCGGTAAAATCGGCCGTTCTGTTTGCCGGTTATTCCCATGGTGTAATCAGTCGTGACTGGTTTTGGTCTTCGGTTGTTCCCCGGCGACAGTTCGGTACCGACGGAGGACGAGGCCAATTTGGAGGAGAGGGGACCGATGTTGAGAAAGGGGGCCCGTGAAATGAGCCGGATATTAGGCCATCAGCTCCACTCCACCGCCGTTCCACAGCGCGGACATTCATCTCCTTCGAGCGGATCAATGGTTCGTTCACAGTTCGGGCATTCCACCGATTCCTCGAGCTGAAGGTCCGCGGATTCGTGTGATAGTGGTTCGTTACAGATCCGGCATCGTTCCCGGGTTATCCGGTTAATTGTCTGGCAGAACTCACACTCGGTTGTTTGTCCGGTCGAAAGCATGGATTTTGGTTCAAGACCATCCCGTATACGATCGAGGTCCCGGAGAATATCAGCGACCGATTCGTAACGGTCCTCCCGTTGCTTCTCAATCATTTTTTCAATTACCGAACTCATTTCATGTGACAGTTCCGGGTTCCGTTGTTTGGGGGGGTCCGGTGGTTCCTCCATGTGCTCATGCATTAACTTACGGAGGTTCGTGGACTGGAAGGGATGTTCCCCGGTTAGGATTCGATAAAACGTCACTCCCAGAGAATATATGTCCGAACGGGGGTCGAGGGGATTGCGTTTCCATTGTTCCGGGGACATGTAATAAGGCGTTCCGGATACGGGTTCATCCTCACCAATGGATTCCAGTTCTTTCTGGTATCTGGCCAGTCCGAAATCCGTAATTTTAATCGTGCCGTCGTCGGTGACCATCAGATTTCCCGGTTTCATGTCTCGATGTATGACGTCGTGTTGGTGAGCGTGGGAGAGTCCTCTAGCCGTTTGTTCGAGGATGTCAATGGCTTCTTCCTCCTTCAACGGATTTCGGTTGTCGAGGATTTGGTTAAGTGAGGTTCCTTCCATAAGTTCCATCTGTATAAAGGAAACCCCCTCTTCTATTCCCGCGTTGTACACCCGGACAATATTTTCGTGCTCCAGGTTGGCCGCCATGCGAGCCTCATCCATAAACTCCTCCGGCGTGTAATGGTCTGACAGGGCCTTTTCGTGGAGTATCTTAACGGCCATTGATTTTTCGAGCTGGAGGTGCGTACCACGGTATATGGAGGCCATTGATCCACGTCCGATTCGTTCCTCCAGGACACAGCCACCGAGTTCACGTCCGATGAGGGTTTGAGGGTCCTGGTCGAGGTCGTCATACACCGTACCGAGGGCTGTTATTTCCCCCGGTTCCCCTTCTTCCAGCTTGCCGTTACACTTCGGACAGCTGGCCTCTTCGTCCGAGACCTGCAGAGGGTAGTTGAATCCCGCCCCACATGCCGAACATCGGAGAATTTTCTTGTACTGGGTTCTGAGTATTTTCTGAACCTCTTCTCGATCGAGGTATCCCTTTTTGACCATGAGTTCTCCGAGCCTGTACACTTTTCCCTCCATTTCCAGTTCACGCTGTATTTTCAAACATTCCTTCACCTGGCGTTTGGTTGCCAGGTTCTGTTTCAGGACCACTTTGCCGAACAGGGGCATGCTGGAATTTTCGTACATCTGTCGGGTGTCTTCCGGTGTGGTGGGCATTTCCCGCCCGGGATCCCTGCCCTGAATCTCAAGAATGGATTCTACCTGGTTCCGGGTCAGGTAATTGTTTCTGAGCAATATTGCAACAAGGGAGTCCGACTCCCGTTCATCCAGCTGAGAGAGACATTCATCAAGCTGTTTTCGGGTTATGAGTCCTCCGGCCAGGGCAATCCGGCCGAGCAGAATATCTTCTTCGTTGGGCATAAAATATATATTTGTTTGCGACGTGAAACCACCGGGTTTTTCCCTTTTGTCGATAAGGGATCTGTTCAGAACATCCTCCCTTTTTGGGTACAGGGACACACTGTTTTATAACGGATGGGGTCGAACCCTGCAAGTTTACCGACCCGGTTGAGATTTTATTTGGTTGGTTTCACCCCTGTATATGATCAAATATCTGTTTCTGGAAATTTGAAATAGGGCGTGAATTTCGGGATAATACGTTCGGCAAAAACTGGGACGTTTTGAAGAGCAGAGGGGAAAACAAGGGGCATTAGCTCAGTCGGGAGAGCGCTACAATGGCATTGTAGAGGTCGCGGGTTCGAATCCCGCATGCTCCATCCGTTTCGAACATACCGAGATTCTGGGGGATATCCGCACTTTCACTTCCTCCAAAGTTCACCGGCAAGGAGCCGGGAAACGGAAGGGCCTGTCCAACACATGATGAAAGAAGCAGGAAGTGGTGGATATACAGGAATGTATAGCGAGGGCGACGGGATTCGAACCCGCAACCGCCGGATCGACAATCCGGAACTCTGGCCAGTTGAGCTACGCCCCCTCGGTGAAGTGCTTCGTATTTCTACGCGAATAGTATAGTGAATTTAAAAAGGCAATTCAAGCCTCGAAAAAAGGAAATTCAGGCTAAGTTGTGTGGACTTCACTTCTTACGGAGACGAGAATAATGAATCGATTTGCCGTTCGTTCCATCGGTCTCGTGGCCGGCGTTTTATTTCTCTTTCTGCAGGTCGGTGTTCTCTTCGGGCAGGAAAAAAAGGAAAAACCTCTGCCGGAGAAATCCAGAAAAAAATTCCGGAAACTGACGGAAAAGCGCCGGGGGCTTGAGATGCGATACCAGGTGCCCATGAAAATTATGAACCGTACTTATCTCCGGCAACGGATGAAGAAGGACGTGAAAGAACAGATTCCCCCCGGACTGGCGAGAAGATGGGAACGAACGCTTGTGACTCTGGGGGTGTTCCCCGAAGATCGCGATTTGCTAAAAACCGTGTGGGAATTTCTCGGAGATCAGGTTGGGGGGTTCTATGATGATCGGGTGAAAGAACTTTTCCTCGTGGAGAATCCAGAGGGAATGCGCCGTGAGGTTCCCGGCATGGAGCCGAACGAATTCGTGTCGGTTCATGAACTGACCCACGCCCTCCAGGATCAGCATTTTGATCTCGGGACCCTTCCGATGTCGCTGAAGCATCAGGATGACCTAACGCTGGCCATACAGGCCCTGGTTGAGGGAGACGCCTCTTACGTGCAGTATGATCACATGATGCAAAAACGGGGTATGTCTCTTGAACAGATGTCCTCAATGATGACCGGTCGATTAAAACAGGGGTTTAATCGTCCGGGCGCGGCTTCCCCCGGTAGTGGGGATTCCCCTCTCTTCCTGAGGAAAAGCTTCACGTTTCCCTATACAGCGGGGCTTCTCTTTGTGATGGAAGCCCGGCGGGGTAGCTGGGATAAGGTCAATAAAATGTATGCGGATCCCCCCACCTCCACGGAACAAATACTACACCCGGAAAAGTACTACAAGGATCGGGACAAACCGGTCGTCCTCACACAACCGTCCCTCGATAAAAAGCTGGGGGAGGAGTGGTCCCTTCAGGATTGGAACACACTCGGGGAATACGGTGTTCACCTGCTGTTCCTGGAGTTTTTCCCCAAACAGGTTCAGCAAATTATAAAGGCGCGCTCCGGATGGGGAGGGGATCGCTACCATTCGTATTATAACGAGGACGAGGATCGAACTTCCGTGTCCTGGTTTACGACCTGGGATGAGGAAAAAGATGCGGACGAGTTTTTCGATCTTTACAAGCGTCTTCTGGATACCCGGTATTCGGAGAAAAAAACATTGACCGACGGTTCGGAGAAGTACGTCATTCGGACGGACGGAACGGTATCATACCTGGAGAAACGAAATCGGGACGTGCTTGTTCTGGAAAACGTAAAACCTGATGAGCAGGACCTCATGGTTCGCCGGATCTGGTCGGATACCGAGCGAGAGAACGGAGGGCTGCCCAAGCGGTTGCTGGAGCAAACCAAAATTTCTTTCGATGCGGATCACCTCACATTGAACCGCTCCTCATCGGATCGGGTCTGGTGGTTAAAACAAAACGACAGCTTCCGGTTCAAGGAAGACAAGGGTATGCTATTTGCCCGTTCCCGAAAACAGAACGGTCTTCTGTCCGTTGAGCTTCTGAATCTGAACGGCAGCGGTTCAACCGTTTCGGAACTGGCGAATGAGACGGTGGAAAAGGTATCCGATTCAGCGGCCGCCTTTTCCCTTCTCGACAAATCAACGAAAAAATCGAAAAAGAACGGGACGTTGATTCACCGGGCGACGAGGACCGGGAAGGGAAAATCGTCGGAGATGGGAACGTTTCGGTTCCGGGTGTCCACAATCCGTGCCGGTGGGGAGGCCGCGATATTTACGTATCTTTCAACCCCGGAAGATTACGAAAAAGGGCTGGATCAGGTGCTGAACCTGGAGCAATCCCTGAAATTAAAGTAGGCTTTACAGGTCGAAGATTACCCGTCCCTTCCATTCATTGTTGGTATTTTCAACCATCAGTTTATGGTATGTGACGGCTTTGATTTCGGAGGCGGGCTGATGCCGATCGATGTCGAGTGTCTCGCCGAAAATCGTTGAATCCAGTCCTTCTTCTTCGGAGACGGAATGCACGACAGTGTCCCCAAAAACAAATTGTTCGTTGTCAAACAGGGACAGCAGTTCCGTAAGCCAGTTGTTCAGCAGTAGGTCAAGTGGGGCCGGATCCAGTTTTACGGACCGTTTATTTTCCTTCCGAACATTGGAGATTCCAAGTACGTGGTTGAGGCCACTCGCTCCGTCTTCAAATAGCGCCTCAGGGGAATTCGCCGTTAATCGAAGTCCCACATCGGCTGTATGCTCAAGTATTTCAAAGGTCATCGTTCGGTATGGGGGGATCTCTATACAGGGCTTCGATGAGCAAATCCGGATCAAGCCACTCCGCCCTTACTTCGGAGAGTTCGGGGGATTCCCGGATGTTCTGGATACCTTCGCCCTCGATGGGGGTTAGGGCGCGTGAGCCCCCGATGATTTTCGGTGCGATAAATATTTTTACTTCATCGATGACGTCCACTTCAAAAGCGGTTCCCAGCAACGTGCCTCCCCCCTCCACGAGAATTGATTGCAGGTTTTCTTCGGCCAGTTGATGACAGAGCCGCTGAAAATCAACGTGGGCCCCCGAGGAGGGGACTTCTATAATTTCCAGACCGGCCTCTTCGAGTTCTTTCTTCCGTTCGTCGGATGCTCCCTCCCGGGTGGCCAGAATGGTCCTCGATTTATTGGCGGTGTTAATGATGTTAAAACCCTTTCTGAGTCGGATTCGGGAATCGACGATGATACGTACAGGTTCCGGTCGATCATCGTCCTCCGGTCCGAGAAGAGTGGGGTTGTCTTCGGTAACGGTACCGATGCCCACCATAACAGCTCCTTCTTCCGTTCGAAGGGATCGTGCTCTCCGGCGTGCCCGCCTGGACGTAATCCATTGGGAGTCCCCCGTGCGAGTGGCAATTTTTCCATCGTAGCTCATGGCCCATTTGGCCACTATATAGGGTCGATTCCGGACGTGGCAGGTGAGAAAACGGCGGTTTAAATAGGCGGCTTCTTCTTCAAGCAGGCCGGTTTCCACCTCAATTCCCGCATCGCGGAGTTCTTTTATGCCCTGTCCACTCGCGTCGGGATCGGGATCAAGTACAGAAGCGTGGACGTAATCAATGCCCGCCTTTATGATTTTCTCCGTACAGGGGGGCGTTTTTCGGCTGGTGCTGCAGGGTTCAAGCGTAACGAACATAGAAGCGCCGGCCGCACGGTTACCGGCTTCTTCCAGGGCATGTACTTCTGCGTGAGCCTCCCCAAATGTTTTGTGATGGCCTTCGCCCACGACCTCTCCGTCTCGAACGATGACACAGCCCACCATGGGATTTGGTTCCACTTGACCCTTGCCCTTTTCGGCCAGATCCAGGGCTCGTCGCATCCATTTTTTATCGAGGGACTTACCGGTCTGATTCATCTGATTTCTTCGAGTCTTCTTCGTTATCGTCGGTCTCATCGGGTTTTTCGAGCTCGTCCCCGAATAGAAAGGGAAGTGGTTTGATCGCCAGTTTCGGGTTTTGGAACGTTCCACGGGCCTGGAATGTATAGAGATTCCCGAGAAACGTTGAGATGACCGGAATGGTCAGTGAATCGGTAAATTTGGTTTTTAGGTTAATGTAAAGGGGGCCGTCGAAATGTATTTTTCCCTTGCCGAGGAGGGTGGCGTCCTCCGAATAAAATTCCATGCGATGCACATTGAACTTTTCGTCCTTGACCGAAAAGTCCACCGACCCGCGGTTGAATGGTTTTTGTTTCTCAAGACTGAATTTCGACGCGATGGAGAGGAACAGAGGGATGTCCCAGAGTTTGGAATCACGGAACCATAAATTGCCTTTGCCTTTCCAGGTTTTCCGATCGCCGAGTTTCCCCTTCAGGTTTTTGAGGTGTCCCCCGGCCCGGCCTTTGATTTCTTTCTTGCCGACGTCAAGCTGGCGGGTAAATCGGTCCATTTTCACGTCATTGATCCGGAGGGAAATGGAGAATTTATCGGTATCCGAATTATATTTCAGTGATCCGTCCGAAATGTTCCCGTTCAGAATCCGGCCGCTCACGTCGGAAAATTGAAAATGGCTCCGGGTTGGTTTCATGAAATTACAATGGAGCGAATCCACCGGAAACTTGTTTGCCGTAAGACCATCAAGGTCCACACCCCCACTTAGAACATGTCTGTAGTCCGGTGAGGGTTTGTTTTTGCTGTTTCCGTTTTCGTCATTTCTGCCTGTGTCATTGGTGTCCGGTGAATCGGGAGAGAATTCTCCCTGATCCATTCGTTCACGTTTCCCCTGCAGGTTCACTTTTCCGTTGATGTTGGAAACACGGACCTGCTGGGAAAGGGCGACGTCGGTTAAATTCACGGTAAGGTAATAATCCAACTCTCCCCTGGAGTGATTACCGGGCATCCGATTGATCTGGCCCCGGAAATCTATGGTCCCCACATTTTGAATCATGTTCAGGGCCTGGCTGGAGCCATGGCTGTCGACCAGCTGTTTTAAATCCTCGTTGATGGGCAGATGATTTCCGACTACTTTTAATTTGAATGGGGCCTCCTCCGGCCTGTTACCGTTGGTGTTCAGGGACCCTTCCTTTATCGATACCTGACCGGTTTGCCAGGTTCCGGTGATGTTCTGGAACGTTACCTCGTTATTTCTGAACTGCAGATTTCCTTTGATCTGTTTTATGGGTGATTTAAAATTATCGGGTTGAATGCGGGTGTCGAAAAATTTCGCCCGGATCCTGTGATCGGGTTCCTTCTGGTCGGGGTCCTTGTGAAATTCCCACTGCACATTTGCCTTTCCTTCCGGATTTAATTTATTCCACACGGTTTGTACATCTCCGGGAAGGGCAAATTTCAGGTTTTCTTCCAGGGGTACTGCGGTGGCGTTCAGGTCGAACGAAAACGACGACACCTCTTCCCCGCCTGCTTTTTCCCGATTCTCTCCCGATGTGTCGGGGTCCTGTTCGGAGGCCGGATTGTCATCGGTCTTCAGAGAAATTTGCCCGTTCAACTCCGCCTCCGTCGTGTCCGGAAGGGGGATTTCAATGTCGGGTTCGGCTTTTACGTTTTGAACGGTAATCTGTTTTTTCCGGACGACGATGGTCCCGCGGACATTTTTGAAGGGATAGGGGAATTCCTCGAAGTTTAACTTCGTGTTGTTCGGATGGATGTTCACAACGTGATCCGGTTCCTGTTCTCCCTTTTTTCTGGTTACTCTGGCGTCCACGTCGACGGTTCCTCGAACGTGCAATTTTTCGACGAAGGAACGCACCTCGGGGTCCAGAGCGTCAAGGAGGGTCTGATCAGCGGGAACATCGGAAGCAGAGATGAACAGGTGGAGTGGATCTTCGGGTCCATAGCCATCAGCGGTCCCTCCGATCCGAATTCGTTTTCCGTCCCAGTTTGCCCGCAACCCGGTGATATTTATCCGTTCAGGCGTAAATTCAATGGTTCCTCTGATGTTCTGAAGAGGATATTCAAACTTTTCGTAACGACCCTGCATCCCGACCGGATGGACCCGTATTTTTTGTTGAAAGACCTTCCTATCGAGATTTGAATTGCCGGGAAAGGAAGAACCGGGGGAAAGAGCTGGTTTTTCGTACTGCAAATTAAACTCAACGTTTGCCGGACCCGTCACCCGGTATTTTTCCCAGGCTTCCTGAACGTCCGGGGCCAGTCTCCGAACAAGGTTTCGGTTAATGACCAGCCCATCACATTTGAGGGAAAGGTCGAACTTCTCTTCCTGCCACACACCCTGGAAGTTCACCGGTCCGAACAACTCCTCCCGTCCCTCTCCGATGAATGCCATTCGCTTCCCGTTTCGAATCGGTCGGGCATCCAGAGAAACCTCTTTGATTTCGAGGGAGGCCTTTTTTTCAAGAAGAAAAGGGGATTTGAGGGTGAGTTGCCCTCCGTTCAGGGTGATGTCCGTCTGAAACAGTTGAGGGGTACCTTCGGGGGCATCCGGAAGGGATTTGATGAATTCACTGACGTTCCAGGATCCGCTTTCGTTCTGTTCAAAGTAAAAATCGGGATCCTCGATGGTGATGGAGGAGGGGGCTCGGACGCCCCTGAGCAATGAGACGGGCTGAAACGAGACCCGCAATTGTCTGGCGTGAAATATTTTGTCCCGGGTGTTCCCGTTTCGGGAAAATATTTCGACGCCTTCTATGATTAATCCGCTGTTGAGGGAAAAGCGAGCGGACTGAATCTGGCAGGGACTGCCGATGCGTTTCTGAAGAATCGTTCGGACGTTGTCGGGTTGGGTAAAGTGATGTTTCAGGGAAAATACATCGAGGGTGATCAGCCCCAGCAGGAACAGAATTGAAAAAAAGTAAAACAGAAACGTTTGTTTCTTCATTTAGGATGGTCCTCAGGGTCCCATTCAAGCAAGACGCGGGAAAGGTGATAGAGCAATTCTTTTTTTGCGTCCGGAGCGTTTTCGAGCATTTCCTTGACTTTGAATTGAACCGCTTCCTCCGGTTTGAGGATATGATCCACTTCAAACAAAAGAAGTTGAAAAGGCTCGACCTTGAGTCCCTCCGAGAGACGCTGGAGATTATTGAGCGTCAGATTCCGCTCTCCTCGTTCCACCTGAGAGATGGAGGAGGGATGAAGACCGCTTGCACTGGCGAGATCTTCAAGCGTCCATCCTTTTTGCTTCCGAAATTCGCGGACTCGATTACCAAATTCCTTCAGTAGGTCTTTGTCTTTCATATCAGAATGTTCCGCCATTGTGGGTCAAATTCGGGACACCAAAATAGGAAGAAAAACCGATCGTTGGCAGCGAGAACGAACCAGTCAATCTGGAGGTGTTGTAACAGTCAAACACCATCAATTCGATATGGTCATTGAGGTGGACCATCACCTGAACTGCCGACCACCGGTTTCGTCAACCAAAATCAAATTACAATATATACTCTAACTTCTTCCATGTCAAATGTGCAAATTTAAAATTTTTCCATAATTTAAGTGAGAAACGGTGGTTCCCTTCTTTTGACGAATTCCTGATTTCTGTTGGGACCACCGGTCTTGAACCCAATCTTCGATTGATCAAACCGTTACGGATTTGGTACCCGGATGTTCGGTACAGTTACACCCCATCCAATTTTTCGAGAGGTGGTTCGGTACAGGGCCGGGGGACCATTTAGACCCCATCTGGGAAACCATGACTGTATATTCCGTCGGTCTGGATACTCGTTCAACGACTTCGACCATTGTCGTCGTAGACGAAGATGGGGAACTGGTGACCGTCAAAGAAACGTTTCCCACCTGCAAACAGGCCCTTGAAGAGGTGCCGGATCTGGACGGTGAGGAAATTCAGGTTCACCTTGAAGCCTCTACGATTCATCGGGATCTGGTTAGAGTATGGATTTGCCGAGCAAACTCGCGACCAGTTCCATTGCCAGCTCGGCCGTTCGATTTTTTTCGTCAAGTATGGGGTTGACCTCCACGACGTCCACCGACCTCAGCAACGACTCCTGTTCGTTCCTCCGGGCGATGGCTTCCATTGCCAGATGCGCTTCCCGATAGGTTACCCCTCCCTGTACGGGTGTTCCGACGCCCGGTGCTTCACTCGGGTTTAACCAATCCATGTCGAGACTGACATGGAGCTTGTCCACGCCCCGGGTCACAATTCGCAGGGCTTCTTCCATGACGTTACCGATGCCCCTGTGATCAATATCGGACATGGTGAATGCGGCGATATCGCTCTCCCGAATTCTATTTCGTTCGGGTGGGTCCAGGGATCGTAATCCCACGTAGACAATGTCGTCCTCCTCAATGGATGGAGCGTGAGCCCAGTCCATTTCAGAAAACGATCCATCGCCGAGGAGGGCGGCCAGAGACATCCCGTGAATGTTGCCTGAAGGGGAACTCTCCGGGGTATTTATGTCGCCATGAGCATCAAACCATAAAATGCCGAGTGACGCCCCGGAGACGGAGCCTTTTATGCTTCCTATGGCGAGGGAATGATCGCCACCGAGGACCACAGGAAATCGGTTGTTTTTTAGTGTGTTCTGTATCCTGTTTGTCAGGTCCCTGCAGGCTTCGGCGGTTTCCTTCAGGAATTTTGCTTCTCCCGGTTCGACCTGTTTTTGAGAGGGGTCGCATTCCTCCGCGCAGGGGATTTTCAAATCTCCTCTATCGATTGTCTCGTGGCCTGTTTTGCGAAGCTGTTTTTCCAGTCCGCCGTATCGTATGGCGGAGGGGCCCATGTCAACCCCCCTTCGGTTTGCCCCAAGGTCCATCGGAACGCCGATAATCTCGATCGTGTTTGTTGTGTTCATTTCGTCGTATTTGGAAAAGAGAGTACCTAATCGTGTATTCGTACTATGCGTATTTCGGAGCTGGAATGCAACACTCTACGCATCTTAAAATAACGAGGCGATCATTATTATTTTCTTGATCGTCATCATCTATGATCTTGTTCTTCATCGAACGTACGCTCGGTTCTGGATCAAATAAAACAGCTTAAACAGCAGATCAGGATGACGATCAGGATCGAGAGGATCGGGAAGGCTCCGGAGGAGCCGTATCGTCTTAGAATTAGGGCGGGAGAGAACGAGAGCTCCGGAGGAGCGGCATGGTCCTCCATCCGGTCAACGGCCTTTAATCCCACCAAGAAACGTGTGGAATCAAATCAAAATTCTCGCCCGAAATAACTGAATTTCCGGAAAAACACGTTATGGCCGACACGTACAGCCAAATTTACATCCATTTGGTGTTCGCCGTCGAACACCGTCAGCATTTGATATCCGATGATTGGCGAGAGGATCTTCATCGTCTGATAACGAAAATTGTAAAAGAACAGGAGCAAATCATTGTGCGAATTAACAGCATGCCCGACCACGTACACCTCCTGATCGCAATCTCACCGGATATTGCCCTTTCGGACCTGGTCCGTGAGATTAAATCGGGTTCCACAAATTTCATAAATGACCAAAACTGGGTCCGAGGGAAATTTCCCTGGCAGAATGGATTTGGTGCCTTTTCCGTTTCGAAGTCACAGGTGGAAAAGACCATCCAATACATTGACAATCAGCAGGAACATCACCAGGAAACATCTTTTCAGAAGGGATACATTGATTTTCTCAACAGGCACGACGTAGATTACGACGAACAGTACGTATTCGACTTTCAGAAGTAGCACTAAGTACCAGAAAGATTTGAACCTGTCCCAAACGAATTTTTCGTAATGATGGGCGCTTCTGGGAATCCGGTTGCCATTCTGGATCGTTTTTTTGGTTGTGCGACAGTTCTCCATACAAAACGGTTTGGGGGAGGACCATACCGCTCCTCCGGAGCTTGGCTCGGTGGTTGTTTGCCTTCGGTTCTAAGACAATTGGACCCCTCCGGGGTCCGTGACCGGACCTGCCCATCCGTTCGATGGTTGACCGAACATCGTTGATCCGTTCGGAAAACGATCCCTGTAAAAATTTCCGTTGCAAGGATGTTATATCATTGTTATTTTCCTTCTTGATCTTACTGGTCGGTTGCAGGATGAAACCCAAACAATTTCGCATTACGTTTTGAAAGAAGTTGATTCCGTTCGTCCACGCCCGATCGATGGGCGTGGACGACCCTGAAATACACAGGTCAAATATTGGTCAAGGTGTGTACTTTCATCTTGCAACTGATCCCTAATCGCAATCGCAATCCACGAACCAAAGGGCCGTCTATACGTTGAATCTCCCGATCCGATAGCATACATTTTAGATCAAAACGTCTCCAGGCCAGATGTGTGCTTATTTTCTTGGTCGTGATCATAATCATGATCTTGATCTTCATCGAACGTATGTTCGGTTTGAGATCAAAGAAAACAGATTAAACGGCAGATCAAGATTACGATCAGGATCAGGATCAAGATGATATAAGCGCCCGTAGCTCAACTGGATAGAGCAGCGGACTTCTAATCCGCAGGTTGCAGGTTCGAATCCTGCCGGGCGTGTTCTTTCTCTTCCCAGCATAACCCATCCCTCCCCCTGCATTCATTCGAAGAAGTCTAATGGAAGATTAACGGCTCCAGGGGTTGTCTGTTTTAGTTCTTCGGGGGTTTATCCGATATTAAAGGAGAGGCCGAATTGCCGTAACAGAAGTTCCGTGTATGCTCTGATAACGCTGCCGGGAAAAATTGTTTGGTATTGCACCTCATTTTCGGGATGCGGTAAGGCGCACAAACATCGGATCCCAGATGAAAAATGGAGCTTAAACAATATTACCGGATCATAAAATCCCGCTGGCGGATGGCGGTGATTGGATTTCTCGGGTTCGGGTTACTCACCTGGGGAATTCAGATGTTCTCCCATCAGCCTCTTTATCGGTCCACCTCGGAAGTTATTCTGACGGAGTGGTCCGACCAGGAATCCCCCGTTCCCGTGAAGAGTTTTCCGATGGACGTTCGGGTGAGCTGGTTTAAGGACGGCGACGTTCTGAAACCGGTCCGCCAGAAATTACAGGAAAAATACGGCATCTCAAGGTCAAAAAAAGAGCTGGAACAGGCGATCGAAATAGAAGAAATCAAACCGCGGGATTGGCGCCCGAATCAGTGGCAGCAAATTTCGGTGGTGGATCGAAAAAAGGACGTTCCCAAGAAAATACTGAGAACACTTATTCAGGAATACAAAAAAGTCGTTCCCGAGAAGACGACGAATTTCATGAAGGAACGGAAGGCAGATATTTCGTCCAGGTTATCCGAACTTGAAAACAGAATTCAGAGCCGGCGGGATCAAAAGAACAGAAAAATCTCGGAACTCGAACAGGAGATAAAGAAAAATCGGCGAAAGCTTGAAACAAGGTTTTCACCGGTGGCGGGATCGTATCCCGAGCTTGTTCTGTCGGATATGTCGGATCAGTTGAAACAACATCGGAGAAGACGCGATCAGATAAAACAGAAGCGAAACGAAATTTCCGAAAAAATCAATCTGGCGGAGTCGTTCTACGAGACGTCCAAACAGGACATATCCGGATTGGACACCGATCTCGTGACAACCATTGAGCGAATTGGACTGCACGAAAACACGGATCTCGGTCCGTTACTGAAAGAATACCGCAATCTCGGAACGAAAAAACACGTTAATTTAAGTGATTACACGCCACAGCACCCGGAAATTCGGCGGATTGAGCGAAAACGAAAACGGCTCGAGAAACAGATCATTAAATTGGCGAAGGGGGATGTGCTGGAGAAGAAGTTGAACAAATTCCGCGTAAAGCTCAATGAAATCCAGGAGAAAATGGAGAAAAACCTGCGCCGGCAAAAACGGCTCTCGCGGCGTGTGAATAGATTCAAAAACCTCGTTCAGCCCATTCGGGAGGCCAATAGCAGGAAGGAGCAGATCAAGCGAGAGTTCAATAAAAACCTGGAGGAGCTACAGAAAGAACAGTCCGAACTGGAAGATCAACTCGCGGTCATTGAGCGTGTTCGAGAAACGCAGGAACAGACCCTCCACAACAAGGGGGAGACGGCGAGTGACCCGGAACCGATTCGGAGCGTCAATTATCCCAGGATCCTTACTCTCGCGATCATTTTTGGGCTGTTCGGCGGGGTGTCAATCCCGATCATGGCCGAGTATTTCAGTGATTTCCTGAGTTCATCGAAGGACATTCGAAAGCATCTGGGGGTGAAAAACCTCATTTCCGTGCCGTATATAACTCAGGAGACGAAACTAGACCTGAACACGAACGAAGATTTTATGCTGCGCAATATTTTTAACAAGTTTTCGGTTTTCCTTTCCTCTTTAAGTCACGACAACAATATTTATTCCTACACGATTGTTAGCTTTAAGTCCAAGGAAGGCAAGACCTTTTTCTGTTCAAACGCTGCCATATCCCTGGCCCGGTCCGGAGAAAAAGTACTTCTCGTGGATGCGGACTTCCGTGCGCCACAGATTCATGACTACTTCGGGGTTTCGGGTCAGCCCGGCCTGAATGATTTAATACGACAGCTGAATTCCACACGGGGAGAGGAGAACGACATCACTGCTCTTCTCGACGAATACACCCAGAGAGCCGCCGTCGAAAATCTGCTTCTTATGCCGGCCGGACACCGCCCGGACAATCCACTGGCTCTTCTGAAATCCCCCGAACTGAACAAATTCCTGGCCCGGTTGCGGGAAAGAAACATTATCACGTTCTTTGACACCCCGGCGATGGGACCGGTGGTGGACGCATCCATCCTGGCCGGAAAAACGGATGGCACGATTCTGGTGACGGCTCAGGATGAAACCACCAAAACCGGCGCGGCGGAAATGCGCCACGCCCTCAAACAGGTGGGAGCCAATATGATCGGAGGGGTCCTCAACAAAGTTCGGGACCAGGACGAGAGCGACTACTACTATTACCAGACCTACGAATACCGGTAATAACCCGCGGTTGCCGGATTACTTCTTCAGGAGCTTGTCAATTTCTTTTCCGAAGACGTTCTTCGGGTTCTGTGGGGCTCCTTTTTTGATGTAGCGAATTACACCGTCTTTGTCCAGGATGAGGGTCGTTGGAACCGCTTTGATGAAGTTGTAGATCTTCGGGAGGGTTCCTTTCTTTTCCAGGAGCATTGGATAATTTACGTTTTCCTTATCGGCAAATCCTTTGACCTTCCTCTCGGATTCGTCTGACGTGCCGAGGAGAACGACGTTTTTGTCGCTGTACTCATCCGATAGCTCAATGAGGTCCGGTATTTCCGCACGGCAGGGACCACACCATGTCCGCCAGATGTTGATCAGTACAACGTTTCCCCTGTAGTCCTTGATGTCGTGTTTCTTGTTGCCCCCGGCTTCCTGCAGTTTGAAGTTGTTCAGCTGCTTTCCTTTGGCGTCCATGAGGGAAGAGGCTTCGGAGGCGGGGGGAACGTCCACATTCCCGTGGCCTGATGCGGAACCGGATGCGACTTGTTCTGGTCGATCACCGGTCAAAACCGTCGTGGCCCGAATGTACATGCTGAGGGTGTTCGTTCCGGAAAGAATGTTCTGAACGGTTCCTTCTGCATCGAGGAACATGGTGTGGGGCGGCTGTGTTTTCTTAAATATTTCCGGAACGGAACCGGTTTGTTCATCGAGCAGAGGAAAAGAAATTCCTTCCTCCTCCCGGAGTGTCTTCACCTTTCCTGCGTTACCACGTCCCGTACCGATCACGTTTAATTTTTTGCCGAACGTGGATTGAAGTTGCTGCAGCTTTCGGAGGTCACTTTTTTGCGGATCGGGGTTCTGAAACCGGTGAAGAACTGTTGGTCCCTCCCGATCACCGGAGATGGACCATGTCTTTTCCGCTCCGAATTCCTGCAATTCCAGACCGGAAAGTTTCGAACCAATCACGTTATGTGGAGCCGTTACGGCCGATTCGTTTTTATCGGGTTTGTACGAAAAACGGTCGTTCTCGAAGGTGGGGTTGGTTTGAAGAACCAGGAAGTCCGTACCGATTTTCCGTTTCGTTGGCTCCCCGTCCTCTTCCTGCTCAATCCGTACCACCCTCGATTTGGGAAGGTTCTGATCCGGTTTGAACGTAAGCCGTATCGTTATGTGGAGCCCGTTCGATTCGTACGTCCCCTTCAGTAACGGCTTCCGCCCTTCTTTCTGTTCCCAGGAAATCTGTTTTCTGGTAACGGGGGTTTCCAGGAACCGTGCAAGGTATCCGGTAGGATGCAGGGGGTTATACAGCTGATCCGTAAGGTTCAGGACCTGTGGACCAAAATTGTATTTCCGGTAGCCGTTTCTCGATACGATGTCCGAAGTTAATTCCCAGATCTGTTTCCCGTTGCTGATTTTTCGGTTGGTCAGTGTCCCCTGACGGGAGTAATTCAGGTAAAACCGGTTCTTTTTGCCATCAAGGTAGTAGGTGTAGCGGTGTTTTTTGGATCGGAACCCCTTCTGTTCGACAGTGCGTGCTTCGACTTTGAGTGCCTCGGTGTTTTCCCGAACCTTTTTGAGTTTGTTCAGAAGAGGAGGTTCCGAATCCTGTCCGGTCAGCGGAGGGGAAGCGAACAGAAGGACGGAAACCAGAAAAGCCGGAATAAACCCGGAAAGTGTGGTGTCTTCAACGGTATTTCTGTTTTTCATGCCGTTGTGACTTCTTTTTAAAATCAGGTTTGGAATAAACGAATGTGTGTTGATCGGACCCGTTCCGACAAAATGGTTTCTCCTTTATTTGAAACCGGTCATGGTTGGATCAGTTTACGGGATATTGGCTATACAATTCCCGGCGAACACCGGGCACAGGAACAATTCGGCCGAGCAGGTCTGGTAATAAGACCTTTATTTTTTCGCTCCCTCTTTGTTGTCCTCTTCGTTATCCTTCTTTGGTTCTTGATCGAGGAGGAGGGACACGAATTCCTCGAACTGTTCGAAATCCCTTGCTCCCGTTATGATGTATTGAACCGTTCCTTCCCGGTCGATGATAAAGGACGTCGGAACCCCGCGAAGCTCATTGTAGATTTCGGGCTTGGATCCCGTTTTTTCGTCTAAAACAGGATATGGAATTTCCTTTTTCTCCATGTAGTTTGTGACGTCTTTCTTGGATTCCTTCTGGTCATTCGCCGTTCCGACAACGGAAAAACCTTGATCTTTGTATTTGTTGTGTAATTTAATCAGATCAGGGATTTCCTTTTTGCAGGGAGGACACCAGGTTCTCCAGACGTTCAATAGAATTACTTTTCCCTCGTAGTCCGAGAGAGACGTGGTTTCCCCGGATTTGATGTTGTCCATCTTGAGGCCTTCCATTTTTTTCCCCAGGAGTTTTTTGGGCGAGGACGTTTCCGATGCGTCTTCTGGAGGCGTGAAGTTAAAGGTTTTTTCGTCAAAGGACGGATTTTGATTAACCGTTTTGTATGTGGTATCGAAATTTACGGTTGTTTTCCCTCGGCGGGTGGTAATATCAAACGACCCTTCTCGGCTGACGGGTTTCAGTGAATCTTTCTTCACCGTCACTGAAAAATCGATGTCGGTCCGGTCCGTGCTGTATGATCCCTTGAGGGTGTATTGGTTTTCCTCTTCCGTTAACTCCAGGTCCTTCTTTTTCAGTACCTCTAGGGTTCCGCCGGGTGCGATCTTTGAGAAACGGCCGAACATCAGGAGCTCGAACGGGTGAAATCCGGCAGCCTGTTGATTGAATAAGGCGTGACGGTATAATTTTGTGAGATTTGCTTTTTCCCATTCCAGTTTCCTTGTCCGACGGTTGGTTTTCAGTTCCCATACCGCGTTTCCGTCGGAAACCGTCTGGCTACTAACGTTTCCGTCCCGGGACAGCTTGAAGTTTAATTTTTCGTCGGGCAGATTCATTTTTCCGGAAAATTCAAAGGTGAAGGATTGATCCTGGTCCTTTATATCCCAGTTTTCGCTGGCTTTTACGTGTATGTCCTTGGTCTTGTCCCGTTTGTCAATGAGTTGATCGATGAGTTTTTCAGCCGTCATGCCTCCGTCTTCGTTCTCCTGTTTTTCGTCGTTCTGGCCCGGGAGGAGAGCAACGGAGGAGAAAAGGAACACCAGAGCTGTGAGTATTGCGACGCAACGATGTTTTCTCATGATTTCTCTGAAAAAATTGTGTGAGGAAAGGTCGGCAAGCAGTAACGTGGATAAAGAACGAACCCAATCGGGTTTTTATTTCATGCCAAACGCCTCGATCGGTGCCAATAGAATAACCTATTTGTAACAGATGCCGGTGTTTTTATCAACGAAAAACACGTGTTTCCGTTTGATCGACGGTGTCTTCAACAAGCTGATCGATGGATAATTCGGATTCGGCCTCCCGTAATTCCCGGGGGGAGGATCCGGTTGCGGGCTGTTCGGGCATCAGGTAACTGCAGCAATCCTGGTGGGGTTTAATCGACGTTTCGTACGTGTTGATTTCACGTGCAAGGTCAACGATCTCCTGTTTGTCGAATCCCATGAGAGGCCGGAACAGAGATTTTTCAAGAACGGACTCAATTGTGTGTAGATTGGTAAGGGTCTGGGAGGAGACCTGGCCGAGGTTTTCGCCACTGACCAGACCCAGATAGTCTTTCTTTTCCGCCAGTCTCTCGCTGATCCGCATCATAAAACGGCGGTATAGAATTATGCGGAGGTTGGCGGGGCAGGAGGCCACGATTTCTCTCTGACAATCGGCAAATGGAACCAGGAATAGCCTGCTCGTGTTCTGGAACCTGTTCAACGACCGGACGAGTTCCTCTGCTTTTTCCTGGCCTCCACGGTCCGTCAGCGGAAAACTGTGAAAATGGACAAAGCCAAGCCGGCATCCCCGTTTCATCATCAGGTACGAAGAGACCGGTGAATCGATGCCGCCGCTGAGAAGGGACAAAAGGCGTCCCGATGAACTCACCGGGAGCCCTCCAACACCGCGTTTCTCATCCGCGTAAAGAAATGTTCGTTTCTGCAGGACTTCCAGGTATAGCGTCCATTCAGGATGGTCAAGGTCCACGTCGGCCCCGGATTGAATCCGAACCACGTCCCCAAGTTTTTCGTTGATCTCCTGAGACGTCAGGTGGAATTCTTTGTGCGCCCTGCTGGCCCGGATGGAGAAGGTTTCAAATGATGCGTCCCGTGCGATTTTTTTTCCTTTTTCCTCCATGTCGTCGTAGTCCGTCCGGGACACCACCGCCGGGGAGACGGAAACGATACCCGGTATGAAGGTAATGGGTTCAAGGAGATCCTCCGGTTCCCGGTCTCCGGTTCGGACCACGATCCGTCCTCGAAGGCGGAGCACCTGGTATTCCCCTTCGTCGGGAAGCGTCGCCTTGATGTTGCTCTGCAGTTTTTTCTCAAACCGGCGCCGGTTTCCCGATTTTAACCCGATTTCACCATAATGAATAAGAAGGACACGTTCGCCGGATTGCAGTCGTTCCTGGTTCTGGGTCATTTCACCCCGGGAGTTGAATTGGGCAGAGAGAGTAAAAAAATCGTGAAGACGGTACCTGCGGGGAGTGAAAGGTTCCGGAGTATGATGGGGCCGACCGGATTTGAACCGGCGTCGCTGGATTGAAAGCCCAGTGTCCTAGACCTGGCTAGACGACAGCCCCGTCGTTATGATCGAGCGTTCGACGTGATCCGCCGACCGCTCAAACATGACGACGGTGAACCGTTACACTTCCATGATCTGTTCTTTCTTTTGTTCGAGCATTTCCTCAATCTGGTCAATATGTTCGTCCGTTAATTCCTGAACGTCGTCTTCCGCGCGGTACCGGGCATCCTCCGAAATCTCCCCTTCTTCCTCCAGTTCCTCGATGTCCTGTATGGCGTCGCGTCGTATGTTTCGAATGGAAACCTTTGATTCCTCCGCAAGTTCTTTGGCCCGTTTTGTTAATTTCTCCCGGCGTTCTTCGCTTAATTTTGGTATTTTTAATCGAATGACTTTCCCGTCATTGTCGGGCGTGATGCCGAGGTCCGACTTGATGATGGCTTTTTCGATGTCCTTTAAACTTCCCGGGTCGAACGGCTTGATCATGATCATTCTCGCGTCCGGAACCGCTATCGAGGCCAGTTCGTTTAAGGGCGTGTTGGAACCATGGTAATCCACGGTGATGTTTTCCACGAGGCCGGGCGTTGCCTGTCCCGTGCGCAGTCCCTTGAGTTCGTCGCGGTACACATTTACCGCTTTATCCATTTTTTCTTCTGCTTCGTCCAGTATTAACTGCAACATGGGACACTCCCGGCGAAAAATTATCGATTCCTTTTCTGTCGGGTTTCTCGGACATTTATGAGAATCGCCCATCGTCAGAACCAGAACATCCTAACGAATGAATGACGGGAATTCAACCCCTATCACCGGTCGTGGAGCTCTTCCGTAAACCTGCTATATGCCTGTTTTTATGGGGTATTTTTAGCTTTTTTCGCGTTTATACTGTCTTCTACGGGGGTGAAGTGAAATTCGGTGAGTAGTTTCTCAAGGCGACCGGGAACCTGAGTAATACGGGTTTTGCGACCATGCTGTACCGGAAAAGGCCAGTTAATACGGGGCTGATTTTGATCAAAATCCCAGTTATGAATGCTGACAATGGCCGGTTGCCCACGGTTGTTCAGGGATCTAATTCGACGGTGGATCCACCATTCCGGGGTGTAGCGAAAACTCCATCCGGCCGCCAGTGCGGGCCCCGAACAACCTTGAAACACAGAGGTGGGCGAAAATTCATAAAGTTCCTCTCCACGAATAGAGATTTTAATCGGGTTTGAGACCGGCGAGGACCGAAAGATGTGCCGGTATCCCGCGGGATGAATGCTACTGTCATAGACAAAGCCGCACTTCGCGACGGCAGGAAGATGATCTCGTGCGTTTGTATCGATGGACCAGCCGGGGGCTCGGAACCCGAGGGGTTCCTCCTCAAGAATTTCTGAAAGTGTGTCCAAACCCGTTTTCAGTTCGCGCTTCACGTCCTCCGGTGGACGACCGGTCAGACTCCGGTGCTGGTTTCCGTGCAGTGCCACCGCGTGTCCCTTTCGGTGTATTTCTCGGATCCAGGAAGGATGTTTTCGTGCAAGTTCGCCGACGACAAAGAAAGTGGCACGGGTGTCTCGTTCGTCCAGAAGCGACAGAAGTGGTTCCAGAGAGGGGGCCAGCCGGTCTCCGTACCGTGCCGCCAGTTTGTTACGGAACCCGGCGCTTACCTCGAGGACGTCAAACCAGTATTCGAGGTCCACGGTGAGAAAGTTCTTCATGGCGGCGCTGTTTTACCGGTGTAATAATGAAGGAGAAGTCGGATAAAGCGGTACGAATCCAGAACGGGGTGCCACTTTGTGTGGGTTCCCTCTCCCCGGAGCATCCCCACGTCGTGCTCACCGATGCGATATCCGTTACGCGCCGCCTCAATGATCATTTCGGATTCGTAGTCGAATCGTTCTCCCCGGAGGTCGAGGTTTCGAATGAGCTGTTCGCTGATCACCCGGTAACCGGTCTGTGTGTCGAGAAATGCCCGACCGGCCGCTATAGAAATGAAAAAGGACCCGACCCGGTTCGTGATGCGGCGAAGAGCGGAGAGACGGTCCAGTTTTGAATACCGGCTTGCAAGTAATAAATCCAGGTTTTTGCGGTGATAAACGTTCAACAATTCAGGGATGCAGTCGGGGTCATGCTGACCGTCTGCATCGAGGGTTATTGCAATGGACCAGGTTCCACGAAGAAAATATCGGAACCCGCTCGAAATGGCGGCTCCTTTGCCCCGGTTGTCCTGGTGACCAAGCACGGTCGCCCCTTCTCTGTGTGCAATGGTCCCGGTCTGATCCCCCGACCCATCATCAATTACACAGATCTGGTTGGTAAATCGCCTGGTTTTTCGAATCACGTCCCCAATACGCTCTTCTTCATTATACGCCGGAATTAATACAAGGATCTGTTCAGGGGCCATGGAGGTTGTTTCGTTGGTGGTTCAAATATCCCTTTTCGGTGAACCGGAAATGCGAATGAAAAAATCGAACTGTTTATTTTATTGCCGGCGGCGGTTATTTCATAGAATAAAGAAAATGGATGTGTCCGGGAACGCTGATGTTCGGCGGAAATTCGTTCGGTTTGTCCCGTTTGTTTCATGGAAATTCCTCGGCCGTCTTTTTTAATGTGTTAGTATAAGAAGATACAGATTCGGAAATTTTATGCACAGTGATCCTGGTTCATTGTGGGCGGCTGTAATGAAGTTTGAGATGATCACCAATCCCGTCTCGGGACGAGGGAAAGGGGAAGAGATTGCGGATCGGCTGACCGGGGGCCTTGAACGGAAAGGACACAGGGTCCGAAACCATCTGACGGACGAACCGGGGGACGCGCAGTCAATGGCCGCCCGTCTTTCTCCGGCACACCGCCTGTTAATTGTGGGAGGGGATGGTACTGTAAATGAAGTAGTCAACGGCATATCCCTGAGTGATCCACCGGAAATTCTGATTTATCCAGCGGGAACCGGTAATGTGATGGCCGGGGAGATAGGTGTGCTGCCAGGGGTTCGGGATTGGCTAAACCTGGCGACGAGCGATCGCGTCAGATGGTACGACGTGGGGAAATTTGGGAGCAGGCGGTTCCTCCTTATGGTGGGCGTCGGCTTTGATGGTTCGGTCGTTCACCGGTTCCACAGCCGGCGGGAAGGGCCTCGAAACATGCCGTATTACGTTTCCGATGGATTGCAGGAACTGTTCGCAACGTCCCCTCCTTCCGTTAAAATTTCATTTGAAGACGGAACGTCCGTGGAGGATGCCGGATTCGTCCAGATTGCAAATGTGCGCAATTACGGAGGACCGATCGTTTTTAGTCCCGATGCAAATCCCAAAGATGGGTTGCTTAACGTGTCGTGGCTGTCAAAACGCGATCTTGGAACTGTAATTTCTCTTCTGACAGCAGGGGCTCTTGGCATTCCACAATTCCATCCCCATTTTCATACCAGGCGCAGTCGAAGAGTGGAGGTGATGCCGGGGGATCGGGGAAACGTCCAGCTGGATGGGGATCCGTTTGAAAACGGTTCGGCGGAGGCCACGGTCCATCCCGCGGCGGTTCCCGTCGTAACGCCGGAGGCATCTTCCTGCTACGTTTATGAGTAATCCGGGTTTGTGTTTGGGGGAACGGGTTCGGGGGGCTGAGGTCCGGAAATCCGGTATTGAAAAATGAGTGTTAAATGATTATGATGTACGGAACTGTATACAAAAAGATTATATTGGGGGGGAGTAGTGCTCCGGGGTATTGAGCTGTCGATATCCCGGCGGAAAAATTAGGCGGGAAATGGGTTAAAATTAGGGGAGCCCACTCATATTCTCGTGATTGCCGGTCAGCATTCCGTTCGATGATCGAACTGAAGGAAACATTCACCCGTCAAGCCGATCACTTGTTATCGAGAAGCTGTAACGGATCCTTATAAGTTGGTTCGAACCGTGCGGACGTTTTATTTATGTGTGACCGGCTCCACATCGGAGTACGTTATCTTGTTTTTTAACGGAACGAACGGATGAAAAAAGAAGCAAGAAATTTGCTGCTGTGGATCATAGGGATTGCGGCACTTATTCTGATCCTCACACAGGTCCTTACTCAATCTCCCGACCATGTTGAGATCGGTTACCAGAAGTTTAAATCCCTACTTCGGGAAGGACGTGTGGAGAAACTGGAGATGGAAGGTGAGGACCTTCGCGGTAAGTTTGCCCAGAACAAGGTGGAAGCCGTCCGGATCGACGGCGAGCGAGTTGAGAATCCCTCGTTTCAGCGGTTAAAGGATGCCATTGAAAACAACAAAAACGTGGAACCAATATTCAGCGAGTCCAAGGAAGGGAATTTGCCGAGCATCTCCACGGAGGATGGTACCTCGAAAAAGGTTTCTCATTTCCAGTTAAAGCTGCCCAGCGAACAGGACCAGAACCTTCAGCCCACCATTGATTATGCCAACTTGATCTACGGCCGGCCCGAACAGATGAACCTTGGTGGTGAAGGAACGGCATGGTGGATTCAGCTTCTCCTGTGGACCTCCGTTCTCGTCGTCATTCTCCTTATATTCTGGTTTTACCTCTCCTCTCGAATGGGGGGGCAGGCCGGTGGTGGCATTATGAATATTGGCAAAATGAAAGGAGAGGTTTTTGACAAAGAAACAACGGTTGATACCAGTTTCGAGGACGTTGCGGGACTGGAAAGTGCAAAGGAGGACATGAAAGAAGTCATATCGTTCCTGAAATCGCCGGAACGGTTTCACCAGATGGGAGGAGAAATACCAAAAGGAGTCCTCCTCGTCGGCCCGCCGGGTACGGGAAAGACCCTCATGGCTCGTGCCGTTGCGGGGGAAGCCGACGTTCCGTTTTTCAGCCTAACCGGCTCCTCATTTATGGAGATGTTTGTGGGGGTCGGTGCGGCAAGGGTTCGGGATCTGTTTGACACAGCCAAGGAAAACACGCCCTGCATTATTTTTATTGACGAACTCGAATCCGTGGGCCGAAAAAGGGGAGCCGGTGTTGGAGGAGGACACGATGAGCGGGAGCAGACCCTGAATCAACTCCTCTCGGAACTGGATGGGTTCGAAAAACGGGACAACATCGTGGTAATTGGGGCCACAAACCGTCCGGACATCCTTGATCCGGCCATCCTCCGACCGGGCCGGTTTGATCGGGAAATTTCCGTGGAAATGCCCACGGTGAAGGAACGGAAGAAAATTCTCGACGTGCACGTGAAGCGGGTGCCGATGGATGAGGATGTGGATCTCTACGAAATCGCTCAGGGAACCCCGGGTTTCTCGGGAGCCGATCTTGAGAACGTCGTAAACGAAGCCGCCATCAAGGCAGCTCGTGAAGAGGACACAAAAGTTCGGATGTCCCATTTTGAATTTGCACTGGACCGAATCATGCTGGGCCGGGAACGGGAGGGCATGGTTCTCTCGGAGGAGGAAAAACGTCTCGTTGCCTATCATGAAGCCGGTCACGCTATTGTCGCACAATTCACGGAATACGCCGATCCTCTCTTTAAAGTCACAATCATTCCACGGGGCAAAAGCCTCGGCTGTACCCAGCAAATTCCGGAGGAGGAAAAGTATAATTACTCCAAGGAATATCTGCTTGCCCGAATTCAGGTGATTCTTGGTGGCCGGGCCGTTGAGCACCTGGAGTTTGATACCTTTACGACCGGAGGGGGTGATGACCTGAAAAAGGCCAAGGACATAAGCAAGAAAATGGTATGCTCTTACGGTATGAGCGATCGTGTGGGTCACGTCGCACTCGGCAACGGAGACGACGAAGTATTCCTTGGGCAGGAATTGAGTCAGGGACGGGATTACAGTGAGAAAACGGCGCAGACAGTGGACGAGGAAATCTCCCGGATTACGAGTGAATGCTTTGAAAAAGCAGTTCAGACGATCAAGGACCATCGGGATCAACTGGACCGTCTTGCCGAAACCCTTATTGAGAAGGAGACACTTGAGCGAAAACAAATTTATGATGTTTTTGGACTGGAGGACGAGTACGAAGAGCATCGGGAAAGAGAGCGAGAGCAAATGGAAACGCTGAAAAAGGAGGAGGAAGAAGAAAAGAGAGCAGAATCTGAGGAAAAAGCAGAGGAGCACGAGCAGTGGAAATCCGAAGACAAAACGGACGAACCGTCCGGGGAGGACGCAATCGAGGAGGAAGAAGAAGTGGGGGAAGAGGGCGACACAGATCGTAACCGAAAACAGGAGGAACAGGACGGCACGCAGGGGGATTCGGGGGAGGATCGACTGGAGGAAGGACGGGACGAAGAATCGACAGAGGAGGACACCAGGAGGGAAACCGCCCTGGATGAATCTCCGGAAACGAGGGGGAACGAGCCGGCGGACTAATTTTTACCGGAACGGTTGCGGGGGGAATAGCAAGTAACGAGAATCCTGTTTGAACGGGGCTTCGTCCGATCGACACCCGGTTGCGATAACGTCCCGTGTTTCTGTTGCCGCCTCGACGGTCGGAGTTCGGGTCATCTCTTTCGTGTAATTGACGGAGTTTAGAAAAGTTTTATGACACCGGAAGACATTCAGAACCAGCTTGAGAACCGCTCACCGGAGGACATGGAACGGCTGGCCTTCCTGGGCACCCTGGCGGAGGGTCTGGCTCATGAAATCCGGAATCCTCTTAGTACCATTAACGTGAACCTTCAGCTCCTGAAGGAGGATTGGAAAGATCCGGAGACCGAACGAGAAGAAATGACTGTTGAACGTATAAAGAGCCTGCTGGATGAAACGGAACGACTGGAGGAAGTGCTGAATAACTTTCTTCAGTTTGCTCAGGGGAAAGATCTGGAACTGGAAGACCTTGATCTGAACAGTTACCTCGATGAGATTCTTGAGCTGTTCGAAGCAGAAGCCGAAAAAAGCAACATCACTATTCAAAGAGAATACGCCTCCGGATTGCCCCTGGTCAGTATTGATCCGGCTCAGTTTCAGCAGGCCATTGTGAATGTGTTCCGAAACACGAAGGAAGCTCTGGAGGAAACCGGTGGAGAAATGGTTGTTCGAACCGAGGAACGTTCCGACGGTTCCGTCCGTTGTGCAATAGAGGACAACGGAGAGGGCATCCCCCCCGAAAAACTGGACAAGGTTTTTGAAGTATATTATTCTACCAAAAAAGGGGGGTCAGGCCTGGGGCTTCCCATCGCCAAACGTCTTGTTCAGGAACACGGGGGACATATTGACATCGTCAGTCAGGAAGGAGAGGGAACGACCGTTACAATTGTGCTTCCCCCGGCTGAATCGGAAGAATCTGTTTCTGAAACGACTCGTATGACCTCCGACACGAATCATGAGTGAGGAACACGGCGAAGGAGAACACAACATACTGATCGTGGACGATGTGGAAAGCCACGCCCGCGCCACGGCGGAAAGTCTGGAGCGGGAGGGCATGAATTGTACCGTGGTGACCAGTGGAGAAGAGGCACTGGATGAGTTGGAATCTTCGGCATACGACATCGTCATCACGGACCTGGTTATGAAACCAATGAGTGGGCTGGAGTTGATGAAATCCATTCGGTCCAGAAATGGCCGTATCCCCATTATCATTCTGACCGGATATCCCTCCACCGAATCCGCTCTCGAAGCGGTTCACGAAGAAGGCGTCACCTACCTGCGTAAACCGTTCGAAATTGAGAATCTTCGGGACGTCGTAAATCGCGAAGTTGAAGGGAAGAACGTAACGGAGGACGAACCCGAAGAATCCACGTCCGAAACCGGCGCACAACTCCAGCGTCACACGGAAGATCTGGATCTGGGTGAAATGGTTGGAAAATCCGAGGCGATGCTTCGGGTGTTTGATACCATTCGACGGGTTGCGGATACGGATGTGACCTGTCTGATTCAGGGGGAGAGCGGCACCGGAAAAGAGATGGTGGCCCGGGCCATCCATCGAAACAGCCGGCGGTCGAGGGAGCGTTTTGTCCCCCTCAACTGTGCCGCTTTGAATGAAGGTGTTCTGGAGAGCGAACTGTTCGGGCACAAGAAAGGAGCGTTTACCGGTGCCCACCGGGATCGAAAAGGGCGGTTTGAGTTTGCTGACGGAGGAACCCTGTTCCTGGACGAGATCGGGGATATGCCGATGGAAACACAGACCAAGTTCCTCAGGGTTCTGGAACAGGAGGAAGTTTCCAAGCTGGGTGAAAATGAATCAACGACGGTCGACGTCCGCATTCTGGCTGCCACAAACCAGGACCTCGAGAAAAATGTGGAGGAGGGCGAGTTCCGGGAAGACCTCCTTTACCGCCTGAAAGTGGTGGAAATTTCACTTCCGCCATTGAGGGAACGGGCGGAAGATTTGCCGATTCTCATGGATCACTTTCGGGAGAAGTTCTCGGAGCAGCATGGGAAGGAGGTCAATGACATTTCCCCGGAGGCCCACAAAACGCTTGTCAGTTACCATTGGCCCGGTAATGTTCGAGAACTGAAAAACTGCATTGAGAGCATGGTCGTTACCTCCCGCTCGGATGTGCTTGAAGTGGAGGATATTCCGGATTACATCAAGAAAGAAGACGAACAGCCCTCCGACCGCATTCAGCTTACGGGTATTTCCATTGAGGAAGCGGAACGACACCTCATTGAAAACACACTGAAGATGACGGACGGCAACCAGAAACGGGCCGCCGAAATTCTCGAGATCAGTCCGCGTACTCTTTCCCGACGACTGAAAGAATATGGGTTGAAGGACGAGGATTGAGGTTCTCCCGGGACGGGCGTGGGCGGTTTTCACCGGAGATCGCATGAAATTCGTTGTCCTCAAACACGACCACGAGCCGGTTCATTTCGACCTGATGCTCGAACGGGATTCATCCCTCTGGACATGGGCCTTTTACGAGGATGCATTTCCGGAGGAG
>CAZOLI010000003.1:83552-90771 GCA_964580675.1 uncultured Planctomycetia bacterium | reverse complement strand
GCTGAGCGTCCGTTCAGAGCATCACGGAAAATTGGATAACGATATGTTGAAGTGGTTAAATATCGGTACGGCGTTTGTGCTTATGGTGACGGGTATGCTTCTCTGGTTTAGCTGGAAGCGGTCCCGGGCACTTGAGGAAAAGGTCTCCCGGATGCGGGAAAACTATCAGGTTCCGGAAGAGGTCGATGACGAGGGGGAACGACCCTACGACGTTCTGGACGACAAACTGCGGAAAATCGAACGCGACGTAAGCCGGATGAAGGAACAACAGAACCGGTTTGAACGGAAAATGGATCGGATGATTGCCTCACGAAACAATCGAAGATCCGGGAACGAATCGTCCTCAAAAAGCAATATGGATGAGGAGAAATTTATAAATGAATTAATCGGGAAGGCACAGGAAAAGATTCGGGAGGAGAAACGAAAGACCATCACCCCCTCCGAGGTCGTTTCTGATTTTGATCCGAGTTCCAGGGAACGGGTCGAAAGATATCTCAATTCCCGAATCGGGGAGGACCAGCAACTCACGGATGATCAGATGAATAAAATGTACAGCATTTATAAGGAAATCGAGGAGAAACGGAAAGAGGAAATCCGAAAGATGGTTGAACACTACCGCCAAACCGGTGAGGATCGTTCGGATCAGGTCGAGGAAAAACTGGAAGAGATTTCGAAGGAGTTCCGGGATCGAGCAAAGAACGTTCTTGGACCGGATCAAATGGATTCGCTCGGAAACAATATTTTCCGTGAGAACGAACGATCCCGTAATACCTTTTCGGGAATGACCGTTGGCATCGTTGTCCGAAACAACAATGTGCGATTCTGGACCCGAACACGATACAGTTCCGGGGATCAGGAAGATGCCGAAAGCAACGACCAGGGCGACGGCAACAGGGATTCATCATAAGAAAGAAGTTGAAGTTATGTACATCTATATGAAATTTAAGAAATAAACCATGATGGAACACCCTCTCACATCCGTGATTCTATTTTGCGTTTCTCTTCCCATGATAGGTGGAGTGGGGTATTTCCACTACGAAAACCGTCGGCTTCAGAACAACCTGAAGGAACTTCAGGAAAAGAAAAAGAAGTATGAGGAGACCACGCGGGGCCAGCGACTTCGGGACGAGGAGCGGAAACAACTCCGGAAACGGCTCAAAAAAACCCGGAACGAACTGGAATCGATCCAGGTCAATACCGAACGTGTACAGGAAAAAGTGGAAAAGGAACTCGACCTGTCGACGTCGGGAAAGGAAAAGGAGAAACGGCAACAGCAAAATCGCAAGTTGCGCGAACGCATCACACAGATGACTCTTGAGAACATCCGCAAAAAGCGTGAAGAACGGCAAAGGGACCGTCAGAATCAGCAGGCGGAACGGATGAAAAACTGGGTCTCGAAACGGCTCGAGAACTGGGATGATCAGGTGGAGGAAGCAAAATCCGATTTTGAGTCCGATATTTTGAAGGACCTTGACCTGAACGAAAAACAGAAAAACGTTGCACAGGACGTGTTCGAGCAATACCTGAACTCCATCAAGGAAACGATGAAGAAAACCATGGAGAAGATCGAAAAGGGGGAGGTGGAACCGAGATCGGCAATGAGAAAAGCGTACACGAGTATTCAGGAAAACCGGGCCTCTCAGCAGGAACGTCTGCGCAGGGCCAACTTCTCCGAAGACCAGTACACAACCTTCTGGAGCCGAACGCGGCAGAAAGCGAGGCAGATGCTCTTTTCCTCCGACTGATTTACTATGGAAAAAGAAAACAAACAGTCCGTTCCGTTCTACGTCTCGGCCATCTTTCTGTTTGTGATTGGTGGTGCCGTAGCGGCATTTCTTGCCCTGAACAGCCTGCATTCGATGGGGGACACGGTGTCGGACATGCCGGACGAACTGAACACCGATGTGAACTGGGACCGGGAACAGAGCCAACTGTACAGGGATATCGAAACCCTGGAGGACACGGTAAGCCGAAAGTCGGATAACCTGGAAAAGATGCGGGCCCGTACCCGTAAACGGGCCAAAAATTCTTATTATGCCGGACGGGACATGGAACAGGCCCTTCAGGATCGAAGCCGTTCCGAATTAATGCCGCTGGTTCGAGAAGCCGTTCGGAATGCCCGGAAGATCGACCAGAAAAATCAGGAGGAGGACGATGACGGTCGTGATCGGGACGAACGGGCCAAAGAGATGCTCCGGGATGTGCTCGAGCTGGAACCGGGTCAGGCCGACCGGGTCTGGACAACCATGAAGGAACAGAGTGATAGAAGGGAGAAGGCACTTGAAGAACTGGCAAATCGGCTGGAAAAGGAGGAGCGAAAACCAACGGAGGTGGAGTTAAAACAGCTTGAAGATCGGTTAAACAGTATGTACGAAAATCAGCAACAACAGATTCGGGGAAGTTTAAAGGAAGAACAGTATCGAAGATATCAGAACTGGTTGGATTCCGGATCAAACTGGTGGCTTCGTGAAGACGAAAACATCGGTCGTCGAGGGGAACTTGAACTGTCCGTTACCGGTTCCCGTGTCGAGGTTGAATACGAGGAACGGGATCGACGAAGACGTCGACGCGAGCGTGACGGGAACGACGACGGCGGTTAGAACACAGCGGATCTTCCGTACTACCGTGTCGGGGGAAAACGTGGGGAGGGAATTTTCACCATCAATTCCAGGGGATGAGGTACCGGTATGACTGTGCAGACCACGTCAAACGAAACTGTTCTCATTCTTGACGATGATCCGGCCGATGCAAACGTCATCAGGCGATATCTTGAGGAAATTGACGACCGGCAAATTGAGGTCCATCACGTCAGCAACTGGAAGAATCTCTTCACCGAGATCAACCGGCACGAGCCGGCTGTTCTGTTTCTTGACCACAAATTGGGTTCGGTATCGGGGCTGGAAATGCTCACGCGTCTTCGCTCCTCCTTCCCGTATTTGCCCGTTGTTTATTTAACCGGTCAGGGGGGCGAGGAAGTGGCCAAAAACGCGATGGAAAAGGGAGCGGATGACTACCTTTCCAAAGAAGGGGTCGATGCTTCTTCCCTGATGGAAGCGATGGAACATGCCTGTGAAAGCCGGGAAAAACGGTGTCGGGACACCGTGACCGGATTGTACAGGAGTTCATATCTTATTTCTCGCATGCGCAGATCCGTGGAGTTTCATAGCACCGAATTTTTTTCCGGCAGCTTTTTGTTAATAGGGCTTGAAGAGTTTAAGGAATTAAACAACGTTCTCGGTCGGGAAATGGGAGATCAGGTGCTGCGCCGAATGGGCAACCGTATTCAGGAGGTGCTGGACGGACAGGGCGTTCTTGCCAGATGGAGTGGAGGTGATTTTGCCTGCTGGTTGCGTACCGAAACAAGTCGGAATGAACTGGAGGAACTGACCGAGGAATTGGTTCGACGGATGAAGATGGCGGTTCAGTTGAACGGCAATTCGTACTTTCTCGGGGCGAAGATAGGCATAGTGGAGAATATCAACGAAGAAAAATCCCCCGAGTCCCTTTTTTCCCGGGCGGACCTTGCACAGATGGAGGCCAAAGGAAATCCGGAAAAATCCTGTGAGTTTTTCGGAAAACACCTGGAAACAAAGCGTGAACAAGAACTCACCCTGCGTAACGATTTCAAGGAGGCTGTCACCCGGGACCGGCTCGCCGATGAACTGGTGCTGTATTACCAGCCCCAGATTAGCCTGGACGACAATTCCCTCAGGGGATTTGAAGCATTGGTTCGCTGGGAGCACCCGGAGGAGGGACTGAAATCACCGGGAGAGTTCTTTCCCGTTATTGACAAGCAGAATCTCAAAGTCGAGCTGGACCAGGCCGTTATGGACCTCGCATGCCGGCAACTTAAAAACTGGGAGGAAACCGAACTGAATTACAATCTGTCCATCAACGTCAGTCCTCCCTTCTTCCTGAGCGAGGGATTTCTGGATTATGTATTTGATTGCATTGAACGACATGACGTGAAACCGTTCTGGATCGAGATTGAAATTACGGAGGACATGCTTGTGGCGGCGACGGAGAAAAACGTCGAAATTATTGAGGACCTTCAGGAGAAGGGGGTCCACGTGAGTCTGGATGACTTTGGACAGGGATACTCTTCCTTCTCCTACCTTAAGGACATCCCGTTTGACACGTTAAAAATTGATCGGTCCCTGGTCATGGAGATCGAGGAAAACGACCGTGTGGCCATATTACTGGAACATATACTGAAAATGGGAAAGGAACTCGGGCTGGAAACCATTGCCGAAGGTGTTGAGACACCGGTTCAGTACCAGCACGTGAAGGAATATGGATGTGATGTTCTTCAGGGTTATCTGGTGTCCCGGCCTCAGCCCCTGGAGGACGTGGAATCCAGGAACTGGCCGGAGCATATCGAGAAATCACTGGCGACTTCCTCATAGATCAAGTGGGAACGGGGGCTCAATCCTATCCGGAGGCGTTTTTCAGTTCCTCCCGTACAAGTCTCCCATCCCTTGATTTTTCCCGCTTCTGATGTCGTTTCTCCTAAACGGGTTATTCTGACGACCGCCAGTTCGAGAGAACGGGTGCGGGATCCGGGGCGGGGACGTGTTTCATTTCCAACATGCTGTAAAACCAGCGCGTGTAGGCGTGAAACCGGTCCATGTCCTCAAAGATGTGTTCCAGAAGAGGGGGGTCCGTAAACAGGTTCAGGGTTTCCGGGGTGCAAACGAGGTCTCCGGGACGCAGGAGGTTCGCCAGCAGTTCCAGGAAATTTTCCGAGCTGTACGTTCCTGCTTTCCCGGAGCCGGTCTCCCCCGGGTAATGCATTCGTTTCCGGTATATCCGGTAACGGGTGGGAACGGAAAAACAACAAATATCAATTACCCAGTTGGTTTCCAGTTCAGCCAGTTCTTCCATTTCATCGAGCGGAACCCGTTCGGGGTCTTCCTCCTGCAGTTTTCGTGTATCCTCCACTTCCTTTTTAAGGCCTCGATTTGAAAGGGCATTTGTCAGTTCCTCCCGGAGTTTGGGATCCTCAATGTCCCGCAGGTGTGGCATATTTTTTACGGTACTGTCCGTGGCCTCCGCCCAGAACTTCTGTGTCCCCACGACACCGGCCGACACCAGATCCACCCGATCCCGGGGGAGATGGGCCACCTGATCGTTCCGAATGCCAAGTTTTAATTCAAGCGTGTTTGAACCGATCTTGAGCTGGCGCAATTCGCGGGATTCCGGTAACGAGACCACCTGATCCATCGTTAAAATTCGTCCCTGAAGGCCGGATTGTTCCAGGGCGTTTTTCAACGTCTCCGCCTGGTCCCGATCAAGTTCCTCAAACAATACCCCCCGGGATTGCCGAATGCGAAGACGTGCTTCAACCAGGGGAATGCCGAACACGGCCGAGACCGATTCCTCCAGTTGACCGACCGGAACCGGTTCATCTTTCTGGAGAAGGATGGCGAACCGAGAACCATCATCGTTGTTTTCTTGTGTGGAGGTTTCCATAATGACCTATAATATCGTTTTTGCTGGAGAAGGATCAAAGAGGGGGTACATGTGCGGCTGGCATGACGTTGGTGGCATCGACGTATTTTTCGGAACAGAGGTGATTGGGTACAGGGTAGACAGATGAGTCAGGAAACGTCCGGTTCTCCGGAACCGGTGCTGGAGGCCACGGATCTCTCCCGGGTGTACGGGGATGGAAATGGTGTGTTCTCGCTGGATCTGTCCCTTTTCCCGGGGGAAATATTCGGGTTGCTGGGGCCGAATGGAGCGGGGAAGAGCACCTCCATGTACCTTCTTCTCGGTTTGATTCATCCGGATGAGGGCACGGTGTTTATAAATGGCGCCGATGTGCGAAAACGGCCGGAACAAAGCCGGGAAGGGGTGGGAGTGTTGCTTGAAAAACCGACATTTTATCCCACACTAACGGGACCGGAGAACATACAGGTGATGAACGTCCACAATGAAGAAGTGGACGCAACGGAGGCAAAGGAGATGATGGAAGAGGTGGGGCTGGAGAGGACGTCCGATAAATATGTGCGGCATTACAGCAGCGGCATGAAACAGCGACTCGCTATTGCTTCCGCACTGGCCGGCTCCCCGAACCTCGTGTTCCTGGACGAACCCACCTCGAACCTCGACCCGGATGGTCGGGACCGTATGCTCTCCCTGTTTGAACGACGAAATAAACAACATAACACCACCTTTTTTTATAGTACGCACCGAATAGAAGAAGCAGAACGGCTCTGCAACAGAGTGGGCATTCTGAAAAACGGAGAGTTGAAAACGACGGTCGATCCCACCGGGGACCGGGATGCAGAGGTCACTCGCATTGCCGTCGCCGTGAACCAGGTCGAAGAGGCCATTTCTTTTCTGGGATCCTTTGCCGAACAGGTACAGCGGGAGGCGTCCGACGACGGCGTTTGCACACTGACCAACCCCCGGATACCGGCATGGAAGATTAACAAGAAACTTGTGGAGGAAGGATTTCAGGTACGGCGTTTCGAAATACGGCAGGACCAGTTGCTCTCGATATACCGAAATGCATAGTTGCTCACGACTCCCCAGAATAGAGGTTGTTTTATCGGACGATATGCCTGTCGCAAATCGACGGGATTGGCCGAAATAATTGTAAATATACAATGGTTAATAAAATAAATAGAGTATACAAACAATTTGTGGCGGATCTCTGGGTCTGGCGGCGGTCTCGATGGCTCCATATTGGATCGGTGTTTCTCGTGTTGTTGGTGATTGGGTGGTGCTGGCATGACGTGTCTACCTTACAGGAACAACTCTCGGAACATCCCGTAAAACACCGTGTTCTCCCGTCGAAGGCCTGGGGAATACTTGCGTCGGTCTGGCGAGGAATCATTGAGGTCATTGTGTTGCTCGGGGCCCTCTCCGGGGCGTTATCCGTCGCCACGGAATTTGGAAGCGGACGGATACGAACCCTGATGAGTCAACCCCTCCGACGTAGCGAATTTTTTCTGGCACGAATGATTCGTTCCCTTTTAATGCCGTTTTTGATGGGGGTATTGCTCCTGGGGACGAGTTACCTTTTTATCCAGTACCGGGCCGGTTTTGGCCCCATTGTGGATCCTGATTTTGTGAGCCGGGAAATGTATTCACGAGCTGCCATCTGGCAGGCCATCATGCGGGTGGCCATGGTCTCGATGCTCTGTCTTTTCGTGGCCGTTCAGTTTGGCAGTCTGATTTCCTGTCTGAGCCGAAACGGCACCCAATCCCTGGT
>CAZOLI010000003.1:0-83452 GCA_964580675.1 uncultured Planctomycetia bacterium | reverse complement strand
GAAACCGGTGTCTCCGGACGTCGTCCGGCGACTTGTCCAGCTTGCGGGAGGAGGGACCGCTGCCCTGAACGACTTACGGGAGGAAAAATTAATCGGCTTCCTCCGCATCGGCCGGCCCGAACGAGCCCCAAACAGGGAGGTGAAGAACGTACTGAAGGATTTGAAGAAACACAAACGACAGGTGGCCGCACGCAACCTTCTGCGACGCCGCGAACTACAGGATCTTGCAACAAACACCCGTCGAAACGGCTCAAACCCCCCGTTTCTCGTGTTAAAAGGGGCCGATCTGCTGCATCGTTGTTTTGATCAGCCGGGCGATCGTGAAATGGTGGACGTGGACATCCTCACCCCCCCTTCCGCCGTGCCGGACCTGATGAAGGCCGCAGAAAAACAGGGGTTTCAACCCCGGCGTTCCATGGATGGCCAACCGGAGATTACCCCCTACCGAAATGCCGTACTGCTCCGGAAAAAGAACAGGGCCGGGGGCCCCACCATCTGGTTTCACCTGCACTGGCACCCGATTAATGCCTCCTACCCCGTACCGGCCCGCCGGGATCCCGCATTTGTGGAGGAGTTGATGGAGCGGGCGGTGCCGCTGCCCGCACCGGAAACCGGTGATAAACCCGATTTATGGGGCTTGTCTGCGCCAGATCTGTTTGTCCACCTGGCCGAACACACCCTTCGACACGTGTATGAACGATGGGGATACCTGGGGGAGATGGCCCGTGTCGCACAAACCGGAGCAGAACAGGGTGCGGAGTTCTGGCAGCAGGTGGGGCGCCGGGGACGGCGGTGGCGGCAGGGCCCCGCCGTGCGAATTGCGGCCTCCCAGCTGGCCCGGACCGGACTCACCGGCGTGCCGGACGGTTTCTTTGCCCGATGGAAGCCCCCCGAACGGTCCCGCCTGATCAGCCAGTTTCTCCACTGTGTCAATGCCGGGGTCCGTCCGGAAGGACTCAATTTGCTGGTGTACATGACCCAGAAAATGGGGCCGTGGGACGGGCTGAAGATGGTTTTTCGGTCCGTTTTCCCGGACGCCCGGGCGGCGGCCGACCTGGATCCGGACATTACCGGGGGCACCCCCGGCCGGCACCTCCGGCGGGCCATGCTGGCCACCGCGCGAATTCCGAAGCTGCTCGCGGCCAGCCTGCTGGAACCCCGGGTTTTCACGTGAAAAGTGAGGGGTGAAGACGCGGAAACAAAGAAGAGGCGATGGTTCGCCTTTTCACGTGAAAAGTGGCTTGGTCCTGCGGTTATTTTATGAGTTGGGGCGCACGTTGAGCCGGTTCAGGATGGCTTCGAGGTCGCCGCGGCCGGCGAAGTCAATCCGGATCTGGCCGCCCTCTTTTCGGGGGTGGATGCGCACGCGGGCTCCCACCCGTTCTTCCAGCCGGTTTTGAATCTGTTTCATTTCCGGGGACAGGTCCGTTGAATCGTTCTTCTTGTTGTTGTCGCGGGTTTTTCGGGGTTTGTCGTTTTTGATGTTCCGGACCAGTTTCTCGGCCTGTCGGACGGAGAGGTCGTTTTCGATCATCTTTTCGGCGGCGTTTCGGGCGTCTTCACTGGAGGGCAATGAGAGGAGCGCCCGGCCGTGGCCGGGGGAGAGCACCCCTTCACCGATGGCTTCCTGGAGATCCGGCGGCAGGTTCAGGAGCCGCCGGGTGTTGGAGACGGCGGATTCGGACAAACCGGTTGTTTCACCAATTTCGGACAGGGTCATGCCGAATTCCTCATAGAGACGGTTGATGGCACGGGCTTTTTCAATGGGGTTGAGGTTTTCCCGCTGGACGTTCTCCACCAGTGCCAGTTCCAGCATCTGTTCATCGGTCAGGTCCCGGATCAGGGCGGGGACGGCGTCCATTCCCGCCCGCTTGGCGGCCCGGAGGCGTCGTTCCCCGGCGGCCAGGACGAAGTGACCGTCCTCATTGCCCGGGGTGACCAGTAGGGGTTGCAGAAGGCCGTCCCGACGGATGGATTCGGCCAGCCGTTCCACACTGGTTTCGCTGATTTCGTCCCGGGGCTGGTATGGGTTCGGGTCGATCCGGTCCACCGGAAGGTCCCGAAGCGGGGTGTTTTCGGGGGTTTGTCCGTCCTCGTCGGTCTCTTCGTCGCCAAGAAGGCTGTTCAGTCCTTTTCCGAGTCGGTTGTCACTCATGATGTTTGGGGAAATTGTTGGGTGTTGTGTTGAATGTTACAAACGTTGTTCGGTTGGTCGGCGAATACAGGTGCCGTGGCACGGGTGAACCTGACATCTCATTGTATGGAACCCCACGTTGAATTCAACTATATCAATGTGTGTTGTTGAAATTATCCGGGTTGTTTGTGTGCCGGCACATATGTTCGTTTGACGGGGTATTATTATCGGACGTTATCGGGCCGAACTTTGGGGGCGCGGCCCGGTGGAACATTGATTTCCGGTCGGTCATTTGAGATGATTCGATGGTCTTCGAGGGAAGAACACACACCAGTTCAGGGGTAGTTCCATGTCGGACGTGGACCTGTTGTTGACGGACGCAACGCTCTGCCGGCCATCGACGCCGACGGGATCCCGTTCCGGGCCGAACCTCCAGCGACTGGATGTAATGGAAGGTGCCCAAATCGGGATCTCGGAGGGAGTGGTGGATTGCGTCCTGGACCCATCCGATGTCTCGGACAACATGGAGGCGGGAGAAACACGGTCTCTTGAAGGACGGGTGGTGACACCGGGTCTCGTGGATCCTCATACCCATTCCCTGTACGCGGGAACACGGGCCGATGAATTTGAGGCGCGGAATCAGGGCGCAACGTATCAGGAAATTGCCGATAAGGGGGGCGGCATCCTCCGTACGGTTCGTGCAACCCGGGAGGCGCCGGATGAGGTACTTCGGGATCTGCTTCGTGCCCGGCTGGATCGACTGCTGGACTCGGGCACCACCACCTGTGAAATAAAAACCGGTTACGGGCTGTCGGCCGAACAGGAACTGCGCCACCTCCGGATTATTCAGGACGTTGCTGAGGAACATCCGGTAACGGTGGTGCCAACGTTCATGGGAGCACACGCGGTGCCTTCGTCGTACCGGGATCGGCCGGAAGATTACGTTGAATACCTTACGGGAGAGATGATTTCGGCCGCCGGGCAGCAGGGTATTGCCCGGTTCTGTGACGTGTTCTGTGATGAGGAGGCGTTCAGTGCGGAGCAGGCCCGGAAGGTACTTGTTGCGGCGAAGGAGGAAGGGATGGTGCCCAAAGTGCATACGGGTGAATTTCGCGAAGTGGGCGGTGCGAAGGTCGCGGCGGAGGTCGGGGCGGCGTCGGCGGATCACCTGGAGGACACACCCCTTTCCGATCTCGAAACGATGGCGGAAGCGGGTGTGGTCGGGGTACTGCTGCCCGGAACAAGGCATTTTCTCGGGCTGGACCAGGTGGCGGATTACGAGGCCATGAAGGAAGCGGGGTTGCGGGTGGCTCTTGGGACCGATCACAATCCCGGGACCTGTACGGCGACGTCCATGTCTTTGGTGATGACCCTGGCGGGGCTGGATTTTGGCATGGGGCATGAGGAAGCCATCGTGGCGTCCACAACCCATGCGGCAGAGGCGGTCGGGGAGGGGGAGCGGAAGGGAATGCTCCGGGAAGGAGCGGACGCGGATGTGGTGGTCTGGGACCTGGAGCACCCCCGCGAAATTCCGTATATATTCGGAAATACGCCTGTGGAAAGTGTATATGTGTCAGGTAATCGGGTTCGATGATGGGGGAAGGAGGGACGTCCGATAAATTAATTGGGGCGATGTGCCGACTGCGGGACGGGGCCGAGCATATTCTGTTGCTTCTTCTGTTTCTCCTTCCGCCGGTGCTGACGGCACGATTTGAGTTTAATCCGCAGTTTGTCATGACCCTGAAACAATCGGGTCTGTTACTGGTGGGGGCCCTTCTGTTTTTGTGTTCTCTTTCGGAAAACAGGGCGTCTCCACGAGACGTCCGCATCCATTGGGCCGTTGCCGGTCTGATGCTGGTTGGGGGTCTTTCCTTTCTGCTCTCCGAGCACGGCCGGGCCGGCACGGAAATGTTGTTGCTTCTCCTCGGGTTTGGCATGGTGTACTTCGGGGTGTATCGGGTCACGGCCGGCCGGGAAAACCCCTTTTCTCCCTCGAGAGCCCTTGTTCTTTCCCTGTTGCTTGTTTCTCTTTATGGGCTGGCGCAGGTGGTGCTGGATCGACCTCTTTTGACCATGGGCGGGGAAGAGGTGCACCGGGCGGGACCGTTCATGAACCGGAATCTGCTTGCATCATATCTTCTCGTAACGGTACCGTTTGGTATCTATTTAACGGTGACCTCGGAACATGGTTGGGTTCGTGTGCTCGCGGCGGTTGCCTCGTTGACCGGTATGGCATTACTTATGTTGTCCGGGAGTGAGGGGGCATGGCTCGCGGGAATGGGGGCAATATTGGTTGTGGTTGCGGTATACACGGTTCGACGATACGGTATTGATTTGTTGGGAACAGGAGGAGCTTGGGCGGACGCAGGGGCTCAAAAGGCGAACGAAACGGGTGGGAAACCTCGGTTGTCGGCTCAAACAAACGTCTCCCTTGTGATACTCATTCTGGTTGTGGTCGGCACGGTGGGGTTGATCTGGAAGCCGGGCATTCCGTCGCGTATGGCCCGATATCTCGGGGTGGGGTCCAAATCCATAAAACAGCGACAGGCGTCCTGGGAGGTCGCGATCAAAATTTTTCAGAACGAACGCCCGTTTGGGTCCGGACCGGGAACCTTTTTTCGCGCCGCGAAGAAACATCAGTCGGATGTTCTCAAGAAACAGCCGTATCGAACCCTCCAGCTGATTCCCCGGCACGTGCATAATGATTATTTGCGATACCTCGCCGAATGTGGTGTAGCGGGTTATGTGGCCATCTCCGTGCTGATAGCACTTGCCTTATCGCTTCCCCTGTTTCGGTTTCTCCGGGCCCCGCCGGGAAACGCCTGGTTTGCCCTGACGGTTCTATCCGCCTTCGTGACAATTTTTATTCATGCATGGGTGCATTATCCGCTCTCGGAACCGGTTACAGGGGGACTTTTTTTCGGTTTGCTCGGGTATGTGAATGGTGCGTTCGGACAACGGGATCCGGGTTCAAACGGTTCTCAAACCATCGGTCTGGTTCTGACGAAAACATGCGGTGTCCTGTTGATTGTGATGGTTCTGGTTGGGCAGTATCGAATTTTTTTCAGCCGGGTGGCCTTTGAACATGCGGAAGCGGCACGGACAAACCTGAACCGGACGGCGGGAGGGGGATCGGTTACGGATCAACTCCGTCAGGAAGTCACCAACATTGAGGCCCACTATAAACGTGCAATCCGGCTTGATCAGTCGTTTTACGGGGCGCGGATGAATTTATGGCTCTTTTATAAAACAAACCTGTACCGGAGGGTGTTTGGGGCGAAGACCGCCGAACGCCGCGCCCAAAACGAACGCAAATTGCTGATTGCCATAATGCCGTACGAAGAACTCATCTATCACCGTCTGGGGAAGGAGGCTTCGAAGGCGTACCAGTCCACGAAGGATGACCGAAAATTTGAGAAAGCCGAACAATATTTCCGGAAGGCCCTCGATCTTAATCCAAATTTTTTGCCAAGCTATCGGGAGTTCGCGTGGCTTATGCAGTTAGAGGATCCGGAAAAGGCGAGGAATCTTTATCGGGAAGCCACAAAAATAGCTCCGGAGGATGTGTCTCTTTACAGGAAGTACATTATTCTTCACGTACGAATGTTGAAGAAAGAAGGAAAGGTCGGGCAAGCCCGCCGGGTGTTAAAGAAGGCCTTGAGGAGGTTTCCGGAAGACAACCCCCTTCAGATTTACGTCACCGGTCAACTTCGCAAGTTAAAGAAACCGACGGGCGACTGATAACGGGATTGCGGGTGTCGGGCCCCGGAGGCCCAGGACTTCATACGTCGTTGTTGGCCCAGATTGGGAAGAATAAGGGGTTATTTTAAGGAATAAGCGGGTGTTTGGGTGATTCTGGAGAAGTTGTAGAATACAATAAGAAAGAGTAGAGGATAAGTTGTGGTAAAGACGCCGGGATCATTTATGTGTTCTCTGCCCATTCGAAATTCATCTATCGCACTGGGTCTAACGCTCCTGTTTGTTCTGGGGACGGGGGGAGGTTTGTCGGTGGATGCACAGCCGTCGGAAGGGGATGACGGCGAAAACAAAACGAAGACGGAAACGAAGAATAAATTAAAGAAGAAGGTAAATAACCTGTGCGACAAACTTGATGAAAAGGATTATAAAACTCGAACGAGGGCGACGAAGAAGTTGAAGGAACTGATTCGGTCGGAACATCAGGAAATTGTTATATCACTTCTACAGAAGAAGTTGGACAAGGTAGAAAATCCGGAAAAAGAGCAACGCTTAAAACATGTGCTGGTGTCCGCTGCCAAATACAAGTGGGATATCGAGGATTACGGGATTCTTCCGGATAAACACTGGATGCTCGTTGCCCCCTATAACGGAAACGTTCAGATGTACTCAATGGTAACCCGAAAGGTGGTCCGGGATTTCGGGCAAACCACAAACGGGGCGAAAACGGTGGCCATCTCCCCAGACGGCATGTATCTGGCCATACCGGAACCGGAGGGTGACCGTGTCATGATCTTTGATCGAAAAGAAGATCAGGTGACGACGCGGATAAACCCGGCCGGATCGCCCGTACTACGAATGGAGTTTGCCGAAAGCGATCCTCTCCTTGGCATTCGAACGGGCAAATACGTGGCAATCTGGAACTGGCAAACCGGAACGAAAAAAAAGAAGAAGAACGTAAATATTGCGGACGAGAAACCGCTTTTTTTGTCCCTGACAGGATCGAAAATACTTTTTACTGCAAGAAAAAAGAAACCCTTCGGGGAGAAAAAGGACGGTCTGAGCGATCTTTCCAGCTCGGGTTCCGAAGAACGATCCCGTTTTTATTCATTTGGTAAACCACTGGAGGACGTGGTTTGGGCCGGAGACGGTTCGTCTGTGTACCTGCTGGGAAGAGAAGAACTCGGGAGATTGGAGGTGCGCAATTTTTATCTCACGCATTCGACGGAATTGAAAACGGAATCGCCGCCGGTGGACCTCGCCCGGACGTCATCGAATCAGGATGAAGTGTTTCTTCTCCTGATGGACGGTACGGTCCTGCGCATCAATATGAGCGGTCAGATCAAAGGAAAGGTTAAAACGAACAATCTGCAAGGAAGGGGAGGTTGCGATTGGGTCCCGGGGGGAAATTACTGTTTCTGACCTCCTCCGGAATGCTTCAGTTCGTTTCAAAGCCCTGAAGGCGCTCCTACGAAGAACGTTCCTCGGTGTTCTCGTTCCGAAAGGGACATTCCTGTTCGTCGATGTGCCGCTGGATTTCGTCCTCGTATTTGTTGACGATGCTCTCGAGCGGTCCCACGGCGCCGTCCGCCAGCGCGCAGATGGTTTTTCCCTGGATACGTTCCTTCATGTTTTTGAGTAATTTCATGTCGTTGTCCCGGCCGTTGCCGTTTTCCACCCGGGTGATGACCTTTTCGGCCCATCCGGTTCCCTCCCGGCATGGCGTGCACTGACCGCAGGATTCCACGTGAAAAAAGTGTTCGAAGTTCTGCAGTACACGGAGCATGCAGCGGGTGTCGTCAATGACCATCACACCGCCCGATCCCGCAATCGAACCGACGTCCTGCAGTGATCCATAATCCATGCGAACGTCCATTTCGTCAGGCGTAAGCACAGGAGCAGAAGCTCCGCCCGGGATGAAGGCTTTGAGGTCGTTGTCATTCCGAACTCCTCCGGCCAGGTCGTAAAGGAGTTCTTCAGCGGGAATGTCCAATGGTGCTTCGTAGATGCCCGGTCGGGCCACATCGCCGCTCACGCAGAACAGGCGAGTCCCGGGATTTTCCGGGTCACCGCCGAGGTTCTTGTACCATTCGGCTCCGTGTTCGATGATGTGGGGCACATTGGACAGGGTTTCTACGTTGTTGACGACCGTGGGACAATCATAAAGACCTTTCTGTGCCGGAAACGGCGGACGAATTCGTGGGAGTGCTTTCTTCCCTTCCAGGGATTCGAGCATGGCGGTTTCCTCGCCACAGATGTATGCCCCGCCACCACGGTGGGGATATACATCGAGGTCGAAGCCGGTGTCAAACAGGTCCTCCCCGAGCAATCCCGCTTCGTATGCATCGTTGATGGCCGACCGGATACGCCGGTATCCTTTGCCGAATTTTCCACGGATGTAAATGTAACTGGTGTGGGCTCCCACGGCATAACAGCATAGGATAATGCCCTCCAGCAGCTGGTGGGGATCCTCTTCCAGAATCAACCGGTCTTTAAATGTACCGGGCTCACTTTCGTCCGCGTTTACCGTCAGGTAAATGGGACGGTCCAGTTCGTCGGGATCGGGAATGAAACTCCATTTTACGCCAGCCGGAAATCCGGCTCCTCCCCGTCCCTGCACCCCGGCTTCTTTTACGGTTTCGGTCACTTCCTCCGGTGTCATTTCGGTCAGGGCTTTTTCCGCTGCTTCGTATCCGCCTTCCTTCCGGTATCGTTCAAGTGTGTGGGAATCGTCGTGGTCCATTCTGGCCGTCAGGACCTGTTTGGAGGCGTCGGGACGTTTCTGGGGTTTCTGGTCGTCGGGGGAGGGGATGCCCGAAGCGTCGGCATCGGCCTCCTCCGCAAGTTCTCTGGCGGATTCGGGATCCAGATCCGGTATAACGGAGTCGTTGAAAATGACGGCCGGGGCTCCGTCACAGGCGGCAATGCATTCCATTTCCCGGATCAGGATGTCTTTGTCCGGATCCAGTTCTCCCTCCATTACGTCGTAATGGTCACAGAGGGTGTCCACGACCTCGTCGGCTCCGCGGAGCTGGCAGCTGAGACCGGTACAGACTTTAAACCGTTTTTCCGGGTACGGTCCCTCCCACAGGTTCCCGTAAAAGTTGACCACTTCGTATACTTTGATCGGACTGACATCCAGCGTTTCGGCCACCAGCAATTCGACCTTTTCATTGATTTCCCCGAACTGTTTTTGAGCAATCTTCAGGACCTCCTGCAGGGCGGAAAGGTTCCGGGGATAGCGTGAGAGCAATTCCTGAATACGCTCCCGGTTTTTGTCCGAAAATGAAATGGATAGGTCCGTTTCTTCGGTGGTTGTTTGGGGCATTGGATTCAGTTGCTGTGATTTAGCGTTCAAGCTCCCCGGCGATGATGTTTAGGCTGGCCAGGGTGGAAATCAGGTCCGGAATCATGTGACCGACCACGGTGTCTTCCATGGAGGAGAGCAGCGGGAAGCAGGGAGGTCGGCATCGGACCCGGTAAGGCACCCCGGTGCCGTCGCTTATGATGTAAAATCCAAGTTCGCCATTTCCCGCTTCCACACAGGAGTATATTCGACCTTCCGGTGGTTCCAATCCTTCCATTTCAATTTTGAAGTGGCGGATCATGGCTTCCATTTTCGTGTAGACGTCTTCTTTTTCGGGCCGCACATAACGGGGTTCGTCGGCCATCACCGGTCCCGGTGGAAGCTGGTCAAAGGCCTGCTGAATAATCCGCCGGCTCTGTTTCATCTCCTCCATGCGGACCCGGTACCGGTCGTAAGCATCTCCGTTCTCAAAGGTGGGGACCTCGAAGTCCACCTCGTCATAGTTATGATACGGTTTGACTTTTCGTATGTCGTACGGAACCCCGCAGGCCCGGAGGCTCGGCCCCGTGTACGAGTAATTAATGGCGTCTTCTTTGCTTATGGCACCTACCCCGACGGTGCGATCCATAAAAATGCGATTCCGCGTCAGGATGTGATCCACGTCATCAAGTGTTTCGGGTAGGCTCTCGTTGATAAATCGTCTGCATTTTTCGGCCCATCCGTCCGGAAAATCCCAGGCAACCCCTCCGATCCGTGCGTAGGTATTGGTCAATCGCGCTCCGCAGAGGGATTCGAGCATTTCGTAAATTTCCTCCCGGGCCCGGAAGAAGTACCAGAAGTTGGTGAGTGCTCCCATGTCCACGGCGTGGGTGCCGATGTTCACGAGGTGATCGGCGATCCGGGCCAGTTCCCCCGTGATCATACGGATGTATTTGGCCCGGTCGGGAATCTCGACCTCGCAAAGATCTTCGACGGCTTTGCAGAACCCGATGTTGTTCAGGATCGCGCTCATATAGTTCAGCCGGTCGGTGTAGGGGATAATCTGGGTCCATTTCCGGTTTTCGGCCGATATCTCGAACCCCCGGTGCAGGTAACCAATATCCACCTCACACGATTCGATCACCTCCGAGTCCATCTCCAGGAAGTAGCGAAGTACGCCGTGGGTGGCGGGATGGGATGGACCGATGTTCAGCGTGGATTTGCTGTCGAGGTGATCTTCTTCCACCTCCACCGAATCCATCATCTGCTGAATGTTCATGGCTGCGTTTGCGTTTGTTCAGAAGAATACGAAACGTGGTTTGAAGTTCATCCCCGGAAGGACGGGAGCAATGGTTCTCCGGATGTTTTCATTCCTCCGGCGTGTTTCGTTCGGGGGATTCCGGGGATGGAGCGTCGGGGGAGGAACTCGATTTGTCGGGTTCCGTCTGTTCCTGATCTTTTTCGTAGTACATCGGCAGGGGCTGCCGTTTTTTCATCGGATAATCTTTTCGAAGGGGATGTCCTTCGAATTCTTCGTACAGGAGAATGCGCTTGTGCTGAGGATGTTCCCGGAACGTCACCCCGTACATGTCGTACACCTCCCGTTCGTACCAGCGTGCTGCTTTCCAGATTGTGGTCACGGAATCTATGGTCGGGTCATCTTCGGGCACCCCGGTGTGAAGAAGCAACCGGTTCCCCTCCTCTATGTTGTACACATTATAAATGACCTCGAGGCGGGGTTCCCGGTCCGGGAAATCGGCCCCGGCAAGATCGGAAAGCATCCGGTAATTCCGTTCTTCAAATAGGTGGTTCAAAACGGGTCGTACCTGTTCCCTCGGGAAACGGACCGACGGGTAATCTCCTTTTGTTTCTTCCACGGTAATTTCGTCCGGGAAGACGCTCTGGAGATCGTCGATGATGTCGTAGTTTTGATTTACTGCGCTGCCTGGCGTGCCCATTCGTCCCATTCCTCATCCATGGTTGCATAATTTTCCTGAAGGGAATCCTTCTCCTGTCCCCTCGGTCGTTCAAGCACGGATTCGGTGTCTATTTTGTCCTGAAGTTTGGTGAGTGCCTGAAGAACGCCTTCCGGTTTGGGCGGGCATCCCGCAATGTACACATCCACCGGAAGAAACCGGTCGATCCCCTGGACAACGGCGTAATTATCATAAAAACAACCGGCACTTGCACAGGCCCCCATGGAGATGACCCATTTGGGCTCGAGCATCTGGTCGTAAATCCGTCGGAGGACCGGTGCCATTTTCTGATTGATGGTACCGGCGACGATCAGGCAATCACTCTGACGGGGACTGAACCGTACCACCTCGGCCCCGAATCTCGCAATATCGTAATAGGAAGCCAGCACGGACATGTATTCAATTCCGCAGCAGGCTGTCCCGAAGGGCAGGGGATAAATGGAGTACTTTCGCCCCCAGTTAATTAGTTTGTCCAGTTTGGACGTGATAAATGATTTGCCGAACAGTACTTCTATTCCCACTGTAGACCTCCCTTTCGCCAGGCATATGCAAGTCCGAGAACGAGAAATCCGGCGAACACGAGCATCTCCACGAAACCGGCCCATGCAAGGGTCCGAAACTCGATCGCCCACACAAAGAGAAAGGCAAGTTCCACGCCGAACACGAGGAACAGCAGAGCCGTGGAGAAAAACGGGGCCCGAACATTCTTTTTGGCGTCACTGCTTCGTTCGACCCCGCATTCATACGGTTTTTCTTTTTCGGCATCCGAGAAGTTCGGTCCCACAAGGGTGTCAACGAGCAACATACCAACCGCCACAACGCTCGCAGTGCCAATGGTTGCAAGAAGAGGCAGATATATGCTCATAAAGGGTTGACGACCCTTATGAAATCAAGATGTATGACTGCAGATACAGGTTAATAATCCTATCATAAACCAATTGTTGTTTCAATTTTTTGGTTTGTGATGATATACTGCAGAAGCACGGTATTCGGGAGGTTGGTAATTGGTGAAAAATCATAATTGCCTCCTTTTCCGGGCATTTCCAATATTTTTCAGGGCGTCCAATTTAGGGGAGGTCAGAATGGCCGGTCCACTTGATCCCGTTTCGGCGGAAAACTGGAACCGGGAACGGGCCCGCCATCTGTTAAATCGGGCCGGGTTCGGCGGGCCCGAGGAACGGATGAAAAAATTGCTGGAACTGGGTCCCCAAAAATCCGTGGATCACCTGCTTACGTTTGCCGATCAGGGGAAGGAGAATTCTCCGGAACCACTTCTAGAACCGGGAATCCACAACAAAGGAAACCGGCAACTCCTCAGGGGAATGAAACGGGAATGGATCCGGCGCATGATTCAAACGGATCATCCCCTCCGGGAAAAACTGACGTTGTTCTGGCACGGCCATTTTGCCACGTCGGCGGACAAGGTGCGAAGCGCCGAGCTCAACAATGACCTGAATCACGTCTTCCGGAACCATGCCGCCGGAGATTTCGCCGTGCTCCTGCGTGAAACCATCCGTTCCCCCGCGATGTTGATGTACCTGGACAACACGCAGAACCGCCGGGGAAACCCGAACGAAAACCTCGCGCGGGAATTGATGGAATTGTTTACGATGGGCCTGGGCAATTACACGGAAAAGGACATTAAGGAGGTGGCCCGGGCACTGACGGGATGGACGGTGCAGAACGAAGCCTTTCATTTCAAGAAGAAGGCCCATGATCCAGGCACCAAGGAATTTCTGGGTCACCAGGGAATGTTTGACGGAAATGACGTTCTTCGGATCATCCTGAAACAGGAAGCAACACCAATGTTTATCGTCCGCAAGCTCTGGTCGTTTTTTGCCTATCCGGAGCCGGAGGAGAAGATCGTTCGCGGTCTGGGTGCAACGCTTGCCAAACAGAATTATCAACTTGCCCCGGTGCTGAGAGAGATGTTTCGCTCCCGTGCTTTTTATTCCGAGAAGGCCATGGGTTCCCGAATAAAGAATCCAGTGGAACTCTTCGTTGGACTTGTTCACGATCTTGACCTTTCCCCGAACGAAAAATTATGGAAAAAAGGAGAGTCGGCCCTTTCGGAGATGGGCCAGAACCTGTTTTATCCCCCGAATGTCTCCGGGTGGCCTTCGGGCAGGGAATGGATCAACACCCGGTGGTTGCTGAGCCGGTTTAACACCGCCGGCGAACTGGTTCTGAAGGACAGGTATTCATTTGAGCCCGAATCGTATGTTTCGTCGTTCGGGAATCAATCGGTCGGCAACGCGATGGACGAAATTTGTAACCGGTTATTGAGCCGTGATCTTTCGTCGGCCGATCAGGAAGAAATAAGGAAGGTACTTGTTCCGGATGCCGGAGCGGACGATCCGTTTAAACCCTCGGACGTTTCCGGGGACAGCCTCCGAAACGGATTGCACCTTTTGCTGTCCACGGCGGAGTATCAATTCTGCTGATTCGTTTGTTTTCGTTAACAGGAGATTGCTAATGAGTGATGACGACCACCTGTTTACGAGGCGTGAATTTTTGAAGTCCATGGCCGTGGCGTCGACCGGAACCATTATGCCCGGGTTTTTGAATCAGTCCGTGGGTCGGGTTATGGGACAGGACGCAAAGAAAAATCCCATTCCGGGATTCAAGGATGATCACGTCCTGGTGGTTGTTCAGCTCAGTGGCGGAAACGACGGCCTCAATACGGTCATTCCGTACGGGAACGATGAATACTACCGGGCCCGTCCCAACATTGCCATTGATCAAAATGACCTTGTTCCCCTGAACGATTACCTGGGGTTTCATCCCGCGATGACGGGGTTAAAATCCCTGTACGACGAAGGAAAAGTCGCCGTTGTGAATGGCGTGGGATACCCGAACCCAAATCGGTCTCATTTTCGGTCGATGAAGATCTGGCAGCGAGGGGGCAAGGCGGATGACCTCCGGGGTTCGGGCTGGATCGGGCGTTACTTTGACAATTGCTGTGATGGACAGCCGGATCCGGCCGCGGTAGCGGGAATTGCCGTTGATGAGAATCGGCCGGTGGCCTTTCAGGGACAGGAGAACATCGGCGTGTCCCTGGAGAAACCGTCGGACTTTACACCGGTCGAAGGATCATCGGGCAGCTCCGTTCGCCGCATGAAAAACATTAACCAACCCGAGGGAAATTCGGCGGACTCCGATATTGACTTCATCCGTCATACGGTGGCGGATATGGCCGTTACCTCAAACAGAATACAGAAAGCGGCCCGCATGAAGAGGAACCATCCGGCGTATCCGGACCATCGGTTCGCCAGTGATCTGAAAAACGTCGCGGACATGATTGCGGCCGGGGTTTCGACCCGCGTGTACTACGTGGCCCTCGGTGGGTTTGACACGCACGAAAATCAGCTCGGTCGTCACGCCGAACTCTGCCGCAGGTTTTCGAACGGTCTGACGGCCTTTTATCGGGACCTCGAGAAAAACAATGAATCAAGACGGGTTCTGGTGATGACGTTTTCCGAGTTTGGACGTCGGGTGGCCGAGAACGGAAGCGCAGGAACGGACCACGGTACTTCGGGTCCGATGTTTCTGATCGGAGACCCGGTAAAACCCGGCGTCCGGAGCAAGTATCCCGGACTGAAGAACCTTCGAAACGGCGATCTGAAGGTGAACGTGGATTTCCGTTCCGTGTACGCCACGGTTCTGAAGGACTGGTTCAGTGTTAATCCCAAATCGGTTCTTGGAAAATCTTTTCAGACCGGGGATTTGATCGGTTCGTAAACCGGTTTCACCCCGGTTTTCAATCGTGAGAAATCTCCGTCGGCCATCGAAAAACGAAAGTGATTCTTCGGCATGACCAGAGACAATACCTCAACGGAACAAACTGAACAGGCGACGTTTGGCGCGGGATGTTTCTGGTGTGTAGAGGCGGTGTTCAAGCGTCTGGAGGGAGTGCAGAGTGTGCAACCGGGGTACGCCGGCGGCCACGTTGAGGATCCCACCTACGAAGAGGTGTGTTCCGGGGACACCGGACATGCAGAGGTTTGTCAGCTGGAATTTGATCCGGAACAGGTGTCGTACGAGGATCTCCTGGAGGTATTCTGGGGTATTCACAATCCAACCACGAAGAACCGGGAGGGGCCGGATGTGGGGTCTCAGTACCGATCCGTAATATTCTATCACGACGAACGGCAGAAGAAATTGGCCGAAACGTCAAAAAAGGCCGCCGATGCCTCCGATATTTGGGATGATCCCATCGTTACGGAAATTGAACCGCTGGAGAATTTTTACCCCGCCGAGGAGTACCACCGGGATTACTACGAGAACAACCCCGATCAATCCTACTGCCGGACCGTCATCCGTCCCAAAATTGAGAAATTTAAAAAAGAATTTCGGGACCGGCTCACGGCGGACAGGCAATAGACATTCGTTTGTGGAACTGCAGAAGGGCCACCATCAGAAAGCAATATCCCTGTGGCACAAAACGCATAAAGGACCGACTCTTCATTATCCGACCCGGAGTACTTCCCTGATTGCGATTATTCACCGGAACGAAGCTTTAAGAAAATATCTTAAGAAACGAGGAAAGCAACTGGGGAACAGAAACTACGAGAAGCGAAAACGCGCAATGAACGAACTTCAGAAGGCAGGTGTTCTCGCCCTGCCGGTGGTCAGAAATCTGGAGAAAAACCAAAATCCGGAAATTAGACAGAGAGCCGGCAATCTTCTGGATCAGCTTCAACAGAACTGGCCCGGTTTTTTTGACTGAGCAATTTGCTTGATTTGTTTTGTTCGGCAGCCCAAAATTTTTCCTTTTGAATGGATCATTATTACAGCTCCATTCTGTACTGCCTGAGTGAATATCTGTTGTTCGAAAAGGATTGCACTCTGAAGGTCCAGACCTGTATAATAGCTAACAATTAAATATTTGGGGTGTCCGAGCCGGTTTGGATGACTCCTGTCACTCGGTATGTGACATCGATTACAGTTGAATTTGGATGATTCTTCCGGGTAAACGTCTTGTTTGTTTAATGAGTTGATAGATCTCCGGCTGTACAACCCATTTGCCGGAGGATCACCCGCTAAATATGCCCGAGAAAAGCAAATTCGACGAACTTGATTTAAGCGAGCTCCGGCATTATCCTCTTGCCGAGCGAGAGAACAAGGTGACGACGGCGGATTTCTGTGCGCTCAAAGACCCGGAGGAGGCGGTCGGGAATTTTCTTGAATCTCTTCCGACAGTACTTGCAGCAGACGATTTTCGCGAGGTTTGCCGGGAGGTGGCGGAGGTCACCGAAGACGGTGGGTTTGTTGGTGCAGCGATCGGGGCCCACGTGATCAAAACCGGTTGCACCCCCATCCTGCAGGACCTGATCGAGAGAGGGGTCATTGATTGTGTGGTTATGCACGGGGCCGTTCCGATCCACGATTACGAACTCGCGCTGATCGGTGAAACATCGGAAGACGTCGGGCCCAACATTGCGGAAGGCCGCTTCGGCATGTGGCAGGAAACCGCCGAAGGATTCGGCCGTGTGGTGCAGAAGGCCCGGAAGGAGGACCTTGGACTCGGGGAGGCTTACGGAAAACATATTGTGGAGGCGGATGAATTAGATCAAGAGGTCAGTGTGCTTGCCACCTGCTGGCGGGAGGAAATTCCGGCCACGATACACGTAGCGTTTGGCACGGATATTGTACACATGAATCCGCACTTTGATCCCTCGGACCTCGGGGAGGCCACGATGCGCGATTTCCGAATTCTCTGTCATCAAATGACAAATCTGCAGAAAGGCGTCTGGTTGAACATCGGTTCCGCTGTTCTCCTTCCGGAGGTGTTTTTGAAAGCCGTTGCCGTGGCCCGGAACCTCGGTCATGATCTGGATGATTTTCTGGCGGTAAACTTCGACATGATACAGCACTACCGTCCGGCGCAGAATGTGGTCGGCCGGCCGGCGCCCCGTGGCATCAGCATAACCGGTCATCACGAGATGCTGTTACCCCTTTTTCGACAGGGGATTCTACATTACCGGCGTCCCGGGAACGACGGAGATGAACAATCAGGTTAATTCGTGACCTGTGGTCGTTAGGCCCGACAACGGGCAATGTAAATAATTGCGTTCGACAATAGAAGATGTCCGCGAATAATTTAAAAGAATGGTTGCAGTCCACGGCCCCGCCCAATGTGCTCGTGCTGGGGGACGTGATCCTGGATCGGTATGTTCGGGGGGAGGTAAATCGTATTTCCCCGGAAGCCCCCATTCAGATATTGCGTTCGAATCAAACGGACGAGCGGCCAGGGGGAGCGGCAAACGTGGTTCAAAATCTTGTCGGAATGGGGGCGGAAACCCGGTGTCTGGCGGTTGTGGGAGACGACCATGGCGGTGAGACGCTCCGTCGGATGTTTGAGGAACAGGGAGTTTCAACGGATGAACTTCTGGTGTCCGATCATCGTGAAACACCGGTCAAAACTCGCATGATGGCCCGGGGCCAGCAGATGCTCCGGATGGATCGAGAGGACACACATCCGATCCGGCAGGAGCTACAGGACGAATTGCTTGACCGGTTTCATGACGTTATAGATTGGGCGGATGTGGTACTGGTCTGTGATTATCGAAAAGGAAATTTGCCGCCCTCACTGCTCGAGGAGGTATTTGAAACCGCCAGGGGGAAGGACGTACCCGTTCTTGTGGATCCGAAGGGATCGGACTACACGCGATACCGCGGGACCAGCGGGATTGCTCCCAATCGCAACGAAGCCGAGCAGGCCACGGATGTAACCATCACGAAAAACGAGGATTACCGGCGAGCCGCCGTCAGGCTTCTTGATGAACTTGATTGTGACCTGGTATTTATCACGAGAGGATCGGAAGGGATGTCCCTTTTTGAACGGGATGAACAGGAGGTTTATATACCGGCGGAGGAAATTGAGGTATTTGACGTCACCGGCGCCGGTGATACGGTAATGGCAGCACTGGGATTGGTGATTGGCGGGGGGGGAAGCCCACATATGGCCGGACGGCTGGCCAACATCGCGGGCGGAGCGGCCGTCGAACGGCTTGGAGCGGCGGTGATATCTCGTGAAGATTTGCTGGAGCGGATGGAGGATCGAGATCGGGATGACGAAGAAAAGATTCTCCCGCTGGACCAGCTCGTGGAGGCGTTAGAAAAGCACCGGACGGACGGTCAAACCATCGTGTTTACAAATGGCTGTTACGATCTTCTTCACGAGGGCCATCTGCAGACGCTTCAATTCGCCCGTGATCAGGGTGATTGTCTGGTGGTGGGGTTGAACTCCGACGAATCCGTGCGACAGATAAAGGGACCGGATCGACCCGTCAAATCCGAGGAGACCCGGGCGAAACTGCTGGCTTCCCTTGAGATGGTGGATTACGTGGTGCTGTTTGATGATCCCACCCCGGAAGAACTCATCGAGAACATCGTGCCGGATGTGCTTGTGAAAGGCGAGGACTGGAAAGGAAAAGAAGTGGTCGGTCAGGAGGTTGTGGAATCCAGCGATGGACGCGTTGCGTTTTCTCCGATTGTGGACGGGATTTCCACGACGTCACTGATTGAGAAGATCAGAGATAAGCAATCCGAAGAGGTTACAGAATCATGACTCAGCACGAAGAGGAAATTCAGGGATATCTGTCGGAATCGGTGCAGGTACTGGAGGCCGTGCGGGATCAATGCGTGCCGACCATATCGGAGGTGGTGGATTGTGTCGTCGGGGCGATTCGAAACGGAGGAACGATCTATTTCTGTGGTAACGGGGGGTCTGCTGCGGGAGCGCAACACATTGCCGCTGAACTGATGGGGCGATTCGAACGGGATCGGGACGCTCTCCCGGCGGTATCCCTCACCACCGATACCTCGGTACTTACCGCCGTATCGAACGATGAGGATTTTTCCCGCGTTTTTTCCCGTCAGGTGGATGGTCTGTTAAGGGAGGTGGACGTGCTTGTGGGGTTAAGCACAAGCGGGACGTCCGAAAACGTGGTCCGTGCCCTCCGGCAGGCAAATCAGATCGGGGCCACAACGGTTGGCTTTACCGGGCAGGAGGGCGGAACTCTCCCTGATGTTTGTGACATCTGTCTGCAGGTTCCGTCGGACCGGACCGCGCATATTCAGGAAGGACACATCGCCGCCGGTCACATCATCTGTGGGAGAGTGGAGACAGCACTATCCTGAAGAGAGCAACAACCGGGATGAGAAATGGTCACCCAGAGACCGTTCCGTCCTATTATTCCGTATTGTGTTTTTGTTCGAGCAGTCTGGTGGCGAGGTCCGCGGCTTCTTCACTTCGATTTGAGGTGATGGCTTCTTCCATCCGTTCCAGGACCGGTATCTGTTCGGCATAAAACGGGAGTACTTTGTTTACGGGGAGCGGCTGCTCCAGTTGTAGCAGGTTCAGGATCGTTTCTTTGAGACCATCAAGATTGGTCTCCTCGCGGGCCGATATCAGGAGGTCGGTTTCTTCAGGTTCCTCGGCTTCCTCTCCCAGCAGATCCATTTTGTTCCCCACGAGAAGAGACGGAATATCCGAAGGAAGTTCCTCCGGCTCGACCGCTGGTTCCGTCACGTCCGTTATCCAGACAATGAGGTCCGCTTCGTCAAATCGATTTCTTGCCCGTCGTATTCCCTCTTCTTCGATCCGTTCCCGGGTGGTTCGGAGGCCGGCCGTGTCCTCCAGACGGACGTGATAACCTTTCATGAAGGCCTCCGCTTCCACGACGTCACGGGTCGTGCCGGGTTCTTTGTGGACGATGGAACGTTCTTTCCCGGACAGGGCATTGACCAGAGTGGACTTTCCCGCGTTGGGTGGACCGGTTATCAAAATCAGCGGGGGGTTCGTTATGGCCATTCCGGTTGCGCGAAGGCGAAGAGCCATTCGGATTTTTTCAAGTTCGGTCGGCGGAGCGGCGGCGTCGTTTGCTGGTTTTCCGGAACCATGATTTTCAATTGACAGCAGGAGGGAGCAGAACCCGTCATGAATCTGGTGATGCATTGCAGCAGCTCCCCTTCTGGTTCCGACGTCCATCATTTCCTGCCAGGCAGCCACCTGGAGAGGGCGGAATGAGCCGGTTTCTCCCCATTGACTGAGGTATTCGCTTCTCTTCACTTTCTTCCCGCCTTTCTCCCGGAGGACCGAAGATATTTTCTCCAGAACAGCCGGGCCGCTGTGGATGTTTATTTCGTATATCCGCCTGCCCGCACGGTTTTCATCCGGAGGAAGAACCCGTACGATGGCTTCGTCAATTGTCCGATCGTCCTTTTTCAGGTGACCGAAGTAGAGTCGTCCAGGCTCAAGTTTCTGTTTGCCACCGATCGGTTCAAACAGGTCTTTAACGGCGTCTTCGGCACGGGTTCCGAACACATGGAACACACCGATGCCCGCCTCTTCCTTCGGTGTCAGTGCAAGAAAGGCTAACGGGTCCCCCTCCTCCTGACCGGTTGTTTTCGATTTCATATCGCTGCAAACAGGAGATAAAATAAGTGAACGAAGGTACTTCATTATAGGAATATCCGAATTCGTTGTTGATGGATGCCTATTGTTATGGACAGGGAAGACAACCAGAGAAGACCGGGATTGTTGCTGGACGTGGGAAATTCAGCGATTCAGATCGGTCTGGTTCATGATAAGGTGGATGAAGTAAGACGGATATTCCCGGACGATGTGAGTCGTATTCAAAATTTTTGGGAGGAGGAATCGGACGGGAACCGGCCCGGATTTCTCCTGATTTCCTCCGTGAACCGAAGAATCGAGGAACAAGTTCGCTCCGCCGTCTCTTCCTTTGTGAACCCGGAAGACATCGCTCGGTACCGACGTGATTTCCCCCCGCAGGTGGAGGTGGATGTGCCGGATCCGTCGGGGGTCGGGGATGATCGACTTCTTAATGTCACGGGGGCATGGCTTGGTTACGGGGCCCCGGCCATTGTTGTGGATTGTGGAACCGCGATAACGGTGGATGTACTGAAAAGAGGGGGGGTTTTTGCCGGGGGAACGATTACACCCGGCATTCGCGCGGCTATGCGAGCGCTATCGGAGCAATGTGAGCAATTGTCCGAACAGGAACCGCAACCAACAGAAGAGCCGTACGGTCGAACAACGGCAGGGGCAATTAATGCGGGCATTTATCATGGCTTTTCGGGTCTAATACGACGAATTACGGGAAATATTAAGGATTCCATGGACGGAAACCCGACCATTATTGGTACGGGAGGGGAGATTGAAATGTTAAATGCGGAGCGAACCCTATTCGACACAATTGATAACCGACTCACCGTGAAGGGGTTGTTCTGGAGCTGGAAACGGGAAGAAAGGGAAAACAATCGGTCTGAACGGACACCGTGAAGACACAAATCCAGGTTGTTTCAACCGGATGAATGCCGTATTCTAACAGGTGAGGGGGAGGAGAAGCGTGCTGAAATAAGCCCGTTTCACTATGCCAGAGCGAAATCGCTCCACGGGGCCGGTTTCTGCCGGTCGTTTGAGACATACCGGGGGTGGAGCATAGAGGATGTTCCAACGGGAGCTTCCTCTGAGAGGGGACTTTATCAAAAACAATTCAAAACATGCCAGCCCGGTGCGAGATCAAGTTCACAGGCCTGGAGAGGGAAAAGCTCCGAATGGGGGGAACGGTCCGGTGCTGCGCCGGATTCCATGCAAAAGAACCCCATTTTGTATTTCCTTCCTGTTGATTCTTTCGATTGTTGTCCTGCAGATGCCGGTGGCTGTCCCCCGTTTGCAGGCACAGGAGGAAACTCAGTTTCTGGATAATCAGTACAGTTTTGAAACGGAGCACTGGAACCAGGTCGGGAATCCCCCTCCTGGATGGCGTCGTATTCAAGGGGAGGACTTCCCCCAGTACAACAAAATAAGAAAGGAAGAACGTTCGGAACAGGTTGCCCACGGAGACACAAGTCTCCTTCTTATTCCGGCTCGGGGAGCAGTTGGTGTGGAACTTTCCCGGCCGGTTCCCGTGGATCCGGATCGACGGTATCAGATATCCGGGCGGATCAAGACCCGGAACTTTGACAGAAGCAGGGCATATCTTGAACTGGAGTTTTTGAAGAAAAACCCAAAGTGGCTCCGTCAGAAACGGAAAGAAGTGAATGAGCTGGAGATTGAGGAGCCGGAGTTTGTTCAGGAGGGGGAGTCACGGCGAAGTGAACACGTTCAGGGCGAACAGGGGTGGACACCAGTTTCCATCACTTCCTCAAGCATCCCAGCGGAAGCAACACATCTACGGATTCGCCTCGTTTCGGAACGTCGGGATTACGAAAAGAAGGTCCAGGCCTGGTTTGATCAATTCCGGTTAAAGGAAAGCCCGCAGTTATCGTTTTCGTACTGGCGTCGAAATGTGGTGTACAGGCCCGGACAGACCATTAGCTTCGACGTAACTTCAACCGGGTTTGTGCCCGGCAGGGAGTATCGGTTGGTCTGGGAGGTGATTGATGAAAAAGGAAAACAGGTTTCCCTGAGCACAACGGATCAAAAAAATGGATATGTCGTGAAAAGTGGGGTACCGACCGGGGAAGGCAACCGACTTGACTTTGATGACAACCAGTTTCAGGTAGAAGACACCGGCCTTTACCGGATCCGCATTCGCATAACCGGTGAACAGAGCGGTGGTCCGGAATTCGGGAAGGGAGAAGAATGGGATCACACAACCTCCTTTCTCATTTTGCCTGAGGCCTTCTGGGATCGGGAGGGAAAAAAACCCATTGGTCCCGTGCTTAACCCCGCTTTTGGAGATCCCCTTCGGGGACTTCCCTACCTTGATCAGTTTCCGTCCCGGGAAATTGGTTTGGTGGTTTGGGGCACGCCGGAGCAAAATCGGATAACGTCTTATCGCTCCCCAAGAAAATTCCGCAATCTACTTTCCGCCGTTGCCAACATTTCCGGACCGGAGCTCATTGGTCTGTTTCGATATCCCCGCCCTCTCGAGGAGGCACTGCCGAAAGAAAAAAGAGAAGCGGGACAGCCGAATAAAACATTTCATGATGTTTTGAACCTTTTCTCCACCGGTGAAAACCAGGATAGGGGACCGGGACGTCTGTTCCGGCCGTACACACCGTATCTTGACGGCTGGATATTCGGGGATCCGATGGAGCAGTCACTCCTGAACTCCTCGGGAGCACAGGAGACTCGATCGATGCTTCAAGACATATTAAATGAGGAAAATGAGGGAGAGGTTCCTGTGTCATTTTTGAGTACGAATGAGACGCCGTCGGGTTCGGCGGATAAACGAACCGTGTTTCTCTCCGCGCAGACGTCTCCCGGGCGAATTCAATCTATCGTAAAAAACTGGAAACAAAACGGTTCACCGGATCGCTACATTGTCGAGATTCCGGAAGCAAGAAAGACGGTAAAAAACGGGGAGCTGGGAATGTTCGGACTCCCCTCGAACGCATTTATAAAACGGCTCGTCCGACTTCGGGCCCTGGAGAACACCCCTGTGTTGGTTGAACCATTCATGGGCAGCCCGGGAAGTGAAAGTCTGTTTCATGATTTTGGTCCCAATCCCAATGCGCTGGGATTGCAGGTTGTAAATACGTTTTTAGGTGGAATGGAACACGTGGAAGGTGATTTGTTTCCGGACCCTGTTCGTGATTTTGTTTTTCTGGGTGAAGATCGAGCAACGATGGTCTTCTGGAACGAAGACGGGAGCAGGGATTCCGTGGAAATGCCAATGTCGGACCGGGTGAAGGTCTGGCGTCGTGACGGAACCGCCAGGGAAGTCGATCTAACCGAAAACTCGTCCATAGAAATTGACGGCTCTCCTCGATTCGTGACGGGCCTTCCATCGGAATTGCTTAAAACGTTTCTGTCCCTGTCGTTTGTTGATCGGAATATGCGATTTCAGGACACGATACAGGAATTGACGCTCCAGTTTCGGAATCACTTTTCCCGTCCCATTTCCGAAGCAGAACTAAACATAAAGCCACCGGAGCATATTTCCATTGAATCCGGAGGATCCCCTGGCAATTTTGCTTCCTTCAACGCGGCGAACATCGAGGAAAACGAACAGGTGCAAATGGGATTCTCGATTCGGATTTCTCCGCGGGCCCAGCCCGGTTCCATGCCGTTTGATATTGACCTGAAATTTCGATTTGAAGGCAAAGAGAAGACCCGGACGTTTCAGGTTGCTCGTGATGTCACGTTAAATTCCCCCCTTGATGTTTCGGCCTCTCTGGATACGGTGAATGAGCGTCACATGGCTGTTATATCCGTGTCCAATTCTCTGCAGGTGGATGTGAACCTCGACGTGGAGGCCACGGTGGGGGAAGGTCGCTCCATAAACCGTTCTATCCGAGTTCCATCGGGACAGGATGGACCGGGTGAGCGATCATTCCGGATATACCTGCGGGAGGAAGACGTTCAGAACGGGACCGTGCAGCTTGAAGTGCTTGCCCAGCAGACGGCCGGTTCACGTTACTATGCCCGGAAAAATTTCACACTTCAAACCGACGGACAATAACCTCCCAGTTCCCTGTTGGATCATCATTTTTCAATTTCCACGGGTAAAAGCAGGGCTGGTTTAAGGGGAGGGTTTTTGATAAAATATATCCGTCAAAATTTTCGACAGGAGGTTTTATTTTAAGTTAAGTTGTTATGAGCGAACCGGAAGACCAGCTGAAAGGAGCGTTAACCAACAGGAACTGGGAGAAGGTCGAAGACGTCTGGATAGCTCTCTCCGATCAGGAGCCTGAACGAGTAGACCTTTACCGACGAACTCTTCAGGCACTGATTGATCGAGAACAGGAGAACCGGGTACACGACATGGCTACGCTTATGGCCCGTACCTGGGACGAACGTGGACGTTCACAGGATGTGTACACCTTGCTTGAACCCCTTGTGAAGAATGATTTGCTTCCGGGGGAGCTCGAGGAGATCTTTCAGTCCGCCGTTCGTGGTACGTTTTCCTCCCACTCCGCCCTCGATCTGTGTTTTCAGAAAAGCGAACTGAACCGTAACGTGAATAGTGAAAATTTTGAGACGTTTCTTGAACTGGTTCAGTTTGACGAAGGATCGTACGTGTACCATTCCTCCGGGTGGGGAACCGGGAAAATACAGGAGGTGGAGGAGATTATGGAGGTGCTCCTTGTGGACTTCGAGAATCGGCCCGGTCACGAAATGAAGATTGAAGCGGCGCACCAGTATCTGAACGTGCTTCCGGAGGATGATCCACGTGCGCTGGATTACCGGGGTCGTGAAGAACTTGAGGAGGCACTCGAGGAACGTCCCGTACAGATTGTGGCGGCGTATCTAAAAACCCGGGACGCCAAAATCTCGCTGAAGGAACTGCGCGGGTTGTTGAAGGATAAAGTATTTTCCGATAGCCAGTGGACCCGCTGGTGGAACAAGGTGCGATCAGAACTTCTTCAGCATCCCAATATTGAGGTCGAGGGCCGCACCTCTCCCGACCTTTCTTACCGGGAGCAATCCAAAAAGCCGGAACAGGAGCTTCTCGAGAAGATATCGTTCGCGGATGACCCCGAAAACGTCCGGCGTGCGATTCAAAATTACATGTCGTTCCTGAAGGATAACCCGGAAGCAAAGGAACAGGTTCAGGACGCTCTCGAATCCAAGTTTGAGTATTTTATTGACCAGGCACGGGACCGGAGACACCGGGCTTCTTTTATCGAACTTGTCCTGTTTCTTAACCGGAAAATGAATTTTCTTGAGGACGACGATCTACAGAAGTACATCGAACCCGTTCTTCTTCCCGGTGAGGAGTTTCAGGAGCAGGTGGATGAAATAGCGGAGGTGTTGAACCGACTCCAGAGCAAAACGGATTATTCGGAAGTTTTTTCGATCCTTGAGGAGATCACCGGGCAGGAGGAGAGTTACCTGCTTGAAAGTGAATTGCTCCTTCATGTGCGCGGGGCCGTGTGGAAGCATCTTGCCCGGCGGCTGATTGATCGAGGAGCCGTGGAGTACATATCCGATGCTCTTTATAAGCTAACCGGGGTTCCCGGGAAATATCCCCTTGCCTATGTGAGCATGGTCGGGGCACGCACGGATGATGAACTTGAACCCATCCAGCAATTTATTCCGTCGGAGGTCGAGATTTTTCGCAATCTCGTGGAAATCTCCGAGACCACGTCCGAACGGTATCTCCCGGAGAGTTACACCGTACGGAAAATGGTGAGCCGCGTGGAGGAAGTGATGAAGCAAAATGATTGGGAAATCGTCCGGGAAGCAGCTCCCCTGCTTGACGAGGAGGCGACAAGAGAGATGCGCGAGAAAGTGAAACGCATGCAGGATTTTCGAGACACAACCCGGGCCGAAATTCTTTCGACCCTCAAGGATGTTGAAGAGGAAGAAGAGGAAGAAGGTTATTTCTGGGAAAGCCGGTTGATATTTTCAACCAGGGAGGGAATCGAGAAACGCGAGGAACAATACAACGAAATCATCTCCGAGAAGTTGCCGGAAAACCAGAAAGCCGTTGAGAAAGCACGGGAGATGGGGGACGTCAGCGAAAATGCGGAACTCGACGCCGCGCTGGAAGAACGTTCGTTTTTAACCTCCCGGGCTCGAAAGATGAAGGAGGAGCTGGACCGTGCCCGGAGTTTCAGTGAAGTGACACTTGAAGAGGGCCTTGTACAGCCGGGAACCCGTGTCACCGTAACGGATGAGGACACCGGGGAAGAACAAACCTATACCATCCTGGGACCGTGGGATTCGGATGCGGCGGAAAACGTAATCTCCTATAAAACACCCCTTGCCGGCGGATTGCTCGGGGAAGAAACAGGAAACACCACAACTGTTGAACTTCCGGAGGAGGAGAAAACGTTCCACATTGAATCGGTCGAAAAGATGATTTGAACCTGGTTTTTGGGTAAGGGAGAACGGAACGAACCCACCGGAAGAAAAACGCGGTTTCCACAAAATATCCAACCATTGAGTGGTCCCGGTCCCGACAGACGAACGGTTCAGGAAGGGGAGGTTCCATCGAAGGGGAAGAAAGATGATCGCAATTTTGACATTAATTTCGTTCTTGACTATAATCAAGTTGATTCCATCCTGGTCGAGGGTAACTCTTTACTGTATGGGGTTTTAAATGAAAAAACCACATTTATTTTTGTACGGTCTTCTGTCGGGTGCGGTTCTTGTGCTGTCCTGTTTTCTCATTCTTGAGGTCGGAGACACAAACCGGGCAACGGGCCAGGATACAACGATGAAAGGGGAGGAGGTCGTCGTGGCCACCGGCCAGGTCCAGGGGAACGAGCACGTGTTATGGATACTGGCACCGAACACCGATCCGGACCATGAGAATATGACTCTGATGACGTACACGGTTCGAAATTACCAGCCGGAACTGGTTGGGGCCCGAAGCATCAAATACGACCGGAGGTTAATTGACGCCGTGTTTCGCAGGGGAGAACCACAGGGAAAGACCCAGCCGACAGTGGAGAAAATTGGAGAAGCATACCGCAGGAACAAAAAGAACAAAGAGAAGGAGAGCGAAGATTAAGGTTGGTTTTCGACGTCCTTCGTCGGCGGTCCATCTGGTTTTTGTTCACGAGCAATCCAGGACATAGAATTTGACGCAAGAAACGGATCCAGTAACAAATTTCAGGAGGTAACTCATGGCTGAAGAGGAAGAAGAAGATTATATGTCCTTTGACGAAGTAATGGGCGAGCTGGACATGGAGGAGGATGACCTGAAACGGCTCGTCTCGGAGGGGAAACTCCGTGCGTATCGTTCCGAAAACCAGATGAAGTTCAAGGAGGAAGACCTTGAAGACCTTCGGGAGGACGCGGAGGAAATAACGGAAGAAGAGTCGGAGGAAGAGCCGGACATCGTCCTTCCGGAGGAGGAAGAGGAAGACGAGGACCTGATTGGTATCGAAGACGTCGACGAGGAAGTCGAAATCGACGAAGATACTTCCGTGGATGTTGAGGACGAAGAAGAAGACCTCGACCTGAGCGAGATTGAAGTCGAGGACGAAGAACAGGACGAAATCGATCTCGGCGAGCTCGAGGATGAGGATGATCCCTCCGAGACCAAAGGGGAAACCACGGGCGTCACGGAGGAAATGATCTTCGATGATGAAGACCTGACGGTGGTGGAGGAAGAAGACGACGAAGAACTCGAGAAAGAGGAAACCTTTATTGAGGAAGAGTTTGAGGATGAGGCTGAAACCGGTGAAACACTTGAAGTAGAAGGATCAAAACAGACGGTTGTTGCCGGTGATGCTGTTGATGAAGGAGAAGGAGAAGAAGCGGATCCGGGTGAAACCATTCCCGATCAGGAGGGGCCGGCGAAAACTCAGCCCGGGGAAAAACCGAAGAAACGAAAAACGGGTCGCCGGAAGAAAAAGAAGAAGAAGAAAAAGAAAAAGAAGAAAAAGCCCCCTCGACGACGCCAGCCAAGCCATCCCTGGACGAATTTCTTCCTGGTATTTGGTATTGTCTTTTTGCTCTGGGGGACACTTATCCTCGTGGATCAGATCCGGATGACGAGTTTGAAAACAATGAGAAAAGAAGCACAGGGACAGGAGAAGGTCATCAAGCCATGGCCTACATCTGAACTGGCTGAGCCGGTTCTGAACCTGTTCTTCGAGAAGGATTGGGTCTCCATAAAACGCCACACAAAGCAAGCCGGTGGAGGCCAGCCCGCCGGAAATCAGAAAATGGATGTTCCGGAGGAGGGCCAGGAGTCTTCAAACGGTGAATAAGCAGGGTGATTTATTCCAGTATTCGTCGAGTTCGATTCGGGTACCAGAACCCCTCGCCAACCAACTGATTGTGTTCGTTTCTTCGCCACTTACGATAAGGAGGCTGTTTCGATGAACGTGCTATCTCGCTCCCTTGCCTTTGCGGCGTTCCTGTTCGTTCCGCTGCTTGGTGCCTGTGTATCTCAGGCAGAGTACCAGAGTTTGAGAGAGTCCAAGAAGGAAAAGGTCAACCAGCTACGAAAGGCCATTACGGATCTCGAACAGGATAATAAGGATCTTCGAGATCGGGTGAACCGGCTGAAAACCGAAAACGAGCGGTTACGTGCCGCAAAGGACATTGCCGAGGAAACGTCGAGGATTTCTCGGGCCATGGAAGGGGTTATTGAGCAATACGAAAGCCTCCGGCGCGCGGATTCTGGTGCAATTGAGATTAGCGGAGACGTTCTCTTTGCGCCGGGACGGGCACAGATTCAGGAACAGGCCAAGAAACCCTTAAACGACATCGTTGATGTGCTCAAACAACGACAGGAAAAAATTCAAATTGTTGGTCACACCGATAACACACCCATTAAACAGTCCGCGGATCGCTGGACAACCGAAACCAACATGGAACTGGGTGCTTACAGAGCGCTGAACGTGTTTCTGTATCTTCGAAACAATGGAATAGACGCCGATCGGATGCACATCTGCAGCTTCGGAGAATACAACCCCCGCGTTCCCAATAATTCCCCCGCAAACAAAAAGAAAAATCGCCGGGTGGAGATTTTTCTCCAGCGGGGTGGTTCCGGAGGATCCGGAAAAGGTAGCGGGGCACCGGAGAAGGGGGAGGGACCGCCCCAGAAAGGTGAGGAAGACACCCCACAGAAAGGTAATGGCGACAGGACGCCTCCTCCTCAGAAAGGTGAATAAAAATCAATTTATTTCCCTCTGACGAACGCGGCCGGACGGTGTTTGTGAGGGCATACCGACATATTTAAATCCGTTCCGAAAGGATTTTTTCTCTTCCTCTCTTCTGACTTCGATTGCTGTTAAATTTTCAGGCGGAAAGGGTATGAATCATTGTTCTAATTCGTTTTGTGTGATAGTTTGAATATTCAATCTCCGATTACCGTATATTGATGGGAAAAGGCCCTCATAGAGAAACAGAGTGACGCTGGCAGCCGGGAGGGGGATTTAGGTGATCATGGCTCAAACAACAGCAAACTTTTGGAAATCTGTTTTGCACTCTTGTTTTTAAAACGAGCCCCCCTTCCTGTGGTCCCGGGAAAATTGCGGTTATTTGTTATCGGAACCGCCGGAACATCCTGTTTGCACCGGTTCAGTTCCGGAGAGGTAGCCGGGAAGAAATAAAGATGAGTCCGCCGGATGTACAACTACAGCACCCCGAATTTCTTCTGTTCCTTCCGGTGCTTCTGTTCCTGCTCTGGCAGCTCTGGCGGACGGAATCCGTTTTTTCCGGGTTTTACTCCCTTCTTCTTCTTTTTCTTTCCGGGGGATTCTTTGTCCTGGCATTGGCCGCCCCCGAAATCGACGTTTCCTCTGAGAAGGAACACGTTCTCTTCCTTGTGGATGTCTCCCGAAGCACGGGATCGGACGTCGACCGAATTCAGGACCTTCTGGAGGAATACCGGAATCGGAAAAGTGGCAACAAACGAGTGTACAGTTTGATTCTCTTCGGGAAACGACCGGTTTCCGTGTTTCAACGGCGTTCCCTCAAAGAAGAACGACCCGGAAGCGATACACTGAAGGATGCCATCGAGCGTGCGGATCCGTCGGGAACCGAACTCCTGACGGTGGTGAAACGTGCTCTTGGCATTGTAACGAAAAAGGAGACGGCCCGGTTTGTGCTGGCCTCCGACGGCAACTTTTCGTATGAGCATGTTTACAGGGCAGGATCCCTTCTGGGCGATCGCCAAATTCCCGTTCACGCGATTCCGGTTCGTAAAGGGTTTTCCCGGGATGTCTGGATTGAGTCCGTGGCTCACCCGTCCCGGGTTCGTCCGGGTGAAACGTTTGAGGTTCGGGTCACAATTCGATCGAGAGGGTCCTTCCAATCCACTGTTTTGCTTCAACAAAACGGAGAGGTGATCAACCGCCGCAAGAACGTGCGAACTCGGGAGAATCAATCTGCCACCGTCCGATTTGTGCAGGACAAGGAACGACGACCGGCTGCCGAGTTTGCCGTAAAGGTGGAAACCGATCAGACCGAATGGACGAAAAAAAACAACAAACAGCAATTCACCGTTGGGGTGACCGGACAGATCCAGGTGCTGTGGCTTGGATCACCCGAGAGGAGCCGTCGACTGGCGTCAGTAATGGATTCGGATGTGTATTCCATAAGACACGTCAGGGAGCCCGTCGACGTGCAGCCCTATGATCTCCTTATCGTGGGGAAAGGGGCGCAGAATGTATCCCGAGAGTGGATGCGTGAGGTGCATTCATCCTGGTCACGGGGTCATCTGTCAACGGTAATGATTGGGGGAAAACAGGCCTATGCTTCCGGTGGATGGGGGAGCACACCCATTGAGAAAACCCTTCCGGTTCGGGTTCATCCCCCGGATCGTCTTTCCGTGATTCTGCTTGTGGATGTGTCCGGAAGTATGAAGGAAGAGGTGAAGGGAGGGGAGACGAAACGACGAATCGACGTGGCTCGGGATGCGGTGTCCCGTTCTCTTCGATATTTGAAGGCGGAGGATTACGTGGGATTATCCACGTATGCCGTGGAATCACGGACTGTCATTCCTCTCCGGGAATACGGAGAGGGTTCGGAAATTCGAAATAAGTTATACGGAAAACCATTTCGGCCCGGAGGGGGAACCCACCTGGCCCCCGCTCTCCAGAAGGTGCTGGATCAGCTGAACTCAGCGGAAGGGGACCGGAAATACGTGTTTGTGTTTTCCGATTCCCAACTCGACAGGGATGAGCGGTCCAGTTTGAAGGAGCTTGGACAACGGGCGAAAGACCACCAAATTTCGATAATCGCCATTACGGCCCGGCGAGACACGAGCCGTTCAAAACTTAAAACGCTTGTTCAGCAGGACAGCACAAACCGGTTTATTCCATACCGGCGTTATGATGAACTTGAGCGGATCCTCGATCGTGAAATGAAGCGGATTCGGCATCTGGTGCGGAAGGATGAGGGCACACCGAAACGAACCCGGAACACTCCATTTTTGCCCGATGCCGGCAAAATGATACCTGATCATTACGGGGTCTACCACCGAGTGACACCAAAACCGGTTGTTGATCCTCCCCTTCAATCAAAACAGGGGGAAGCACTTGTGGCGGCGTGGGCACCGGGAAAGGCAAAGTCCATTGTGTTCACGCCTTTCCTTCCGGAGGGCATTCGAAAAGACCGAAAGAGCTGGCTTTCGTTAATGGCCAGGGGATTTCGGTGGGTGAAGCCGCAAAAGCCTGAACGCGACTGGAACATTCGAACCGAAGTGTCCCGTAAGAAACTTCGGGTATTTGTTTTACCGAAGCAACCACCGGAGGAGGATACATATATAAAGGGAAAACTTCTCCGGAATGGGTCCGGGACCGGTTCGGAACAGCGGGGAACCCGTACGGGGAAGAAACAGTTTCAATTTGAATTCGACCGCCCGGGGGCCGGTATTTATGAATTTCGGGCTGCCGTTTATCAAAACGGGGAGAAAAAGGAGGAGGTCACCGAGCCCTTACGTGTATCGTATTCTCCGGAATATCTGGACGTGTCGATAAACCGGGATGTGCTTCAATCCCTGGTTGAATCCACGGAGGGGAGTTATGCCGAAAGTTACCGGAACCCGTTACCGGACGTAAAGTCGGAGCACCGGAAAGAGACGAGGCAAAAATCACTTCGTGAACTCTGTCTGATACTGGGGCTGGTGGGGATGGTTCTGCTTATTATTCCAAGGATAGCAGGATTGTTACTGGCGGTTGTTCGGTCTTAGAACCGGAAGCGACGAAGGCACGCCGGGGTTGTTTCAGGAACCGATGTCCGATTCCTTTGCGGACAGAATCGTGCCGTCCTTTGTGGCCATCAGGAAATTCGGTTTCCGGTGGTTCCGGAGGACGAAATCAAAGGGTTTGTAGGAGTATCGGTGCAGAATTTCACCGGTTCGGTCGTTGATGGCCAGTATTTGTTTTTCCCCGGGTTTGGTCGTGTACACCCTTGGATTGGACCGAAAGAGGAATTTCTTCGGTCCTTTCAGGTTCCAGTTCAGAGTGCCTTCGAGCAGGTCAAACGAGTAGAAATTCTGGTCCTCTGCCAGCACATAGACGTTGGGGGAGGAAACCGTTGCATTTTTCGTGATTGCGGAACCGACCTGCTGGGACCAGAGGATATTTCCTGATTGCTGGTTCACGCAGTAAAATTGCATGTCTTTGGAACCAAAGTATATGTAGTGTTTCCAGGTAACCGGTCGGGCTTCTACCGGGGCCCCGGTTGTGATGTTCCAGGAGAGATCCCCTCCTCCCTCATAGGCGTACAGGTTTCCATCAAAGGACGTGTAGAGAAACATGGGATCGATGTGGTTCGGTTGTGAACCCACCAGGCCCATGGGCGCAAATTTTTCCATTTCCCAGAGGGTGTTGGCATTGAGGAAATGAACCGTAAAATTCCTTATGCCGGGGATGGCAAGAATGGATTTTGTTGCCATCGGTGGGGCAGCGGGGGGAAACCCGAGATCCCGCCGCATAAGTTGAGTACCGAACTCCCGGTCGACGACATATAACCTCGTTCCGATCAGAAGGTAAATGCGGTCTTCCTCATTGAGATTCTGTCTCTGCACGCGGAGGTTATCCAGTTGATTCTGAAGGGTGTTGATCCTGGTGGTGTTGGGATTGGGCTTGCCTCGTTCAGCCGCCAGGTCGGATTCTAACTCCTCAATGCCTTTCACGAGGCTGGCCTTTTCCTCCGGAACGCCCTGAACAAATGCCGGTCGATAATCCAGGTGCCCGTTCAGGGTGTATTCCCACTTTGGATTACCCGTCTTCGGGTCAATTGCCCATAAAGAATAACTTTCCGTTTCCACGTAGATGTTTCGGGGACCATACCAGACGTTTCGGAAGGTCGTGTCCTCCATCGTGTATTCCCAATTCACCTCCTTCACCGGGAGATTTTTCTTTACGTAGGACCGGAGGTCTCGCTGTTTGTTAATGACGCGCTGACTTACTTCTCCTTCTGGCTTTTCCGGTTTTTCCGGAACGAACTCCACTTTCTGCGGGCTCCGGCGGTATTTGGATTCTGCCTGTTCCATGTAATGATCGTAGGCCGTCCCACTGCATGCCAGCAGAAGTATCACCGGTAAGATTAGCAGGCACCGAACGTGAAAAAAGGGTCCTCTGCTTTTATTGCCAGATTGCATGTTATTCTTCCTCCTTTTCGATGTCTTCGATGTGGTCCGAAAGGTCCAGTTGATGTTCTTCCTCGAATTCCCTCAGTCGTTCAATGCGTTCAAGGTCGTCTTCTATGCGGTTGTGGAGCTTAAAAATATATGGTCGGCCTTCGAGCCGATCTTCGAGATCCTGCTCCATGTTGTCCCAGGAACCTTCATACAGTTCTTCCCGCAGAATGACAAGAATCCGTTCTTCCTGTGATATCTCATCCAGTATATCGGCGTCTGTTTTTTCCGTGGCGTTTTCTTCCTGGTGATCTGTCACAACGTTCCCCGTAATACTCGATGTTCTGAAGAAAGATCTGGGGATAAAACGCCGAGCCGTTTTACATCCCGGAGTTTTGCAAGAAACAAGGTTGGAAAGCCATTATTCGCACAAGCCGACCGGTTGCATTTCCTTTTCTTCGTTCCTCTGTTCATGGACCGTTTATCACCGGCGGTGGGATGATATCATCTTCACGATCTTATCAGAATATTAGGAAAGATTCCAAGGGAAATCAAAATTACCCTCCTTTTCTGACGGATGATTTCACGGAATGATGTAATCAGGTTATGTTGTGTGTTGTTGTGGTTCAGATTACGCTGTATCTCCACCGGCCCGAAGAAAAATATTCCCAGCGAGTCCGACCCGTCTTCAAATACGGTGGCCCAGCAGGTATTCTTGAATACAATATGCGGAACCACCACAATTTTGTGGAGAAAAACGAGAAAAGCAATAAAATTCTACTCCCGTAGACTCACGGAGATGACCGCGGATACCTCATCGGCGCCGTTGCATTTTGAACAGTTTCGGTCCGGGCGGGATCTATTTCGTGTCAACCCGTCGTACAGGAAGGCGCTGGCGGATGCGGATATCGCTCATTTCGAGTCGTTTGTTTCAAATCATAGGTCGTCCGAATCACCGGCCTACGAAGGAAGAAGCGCGGTTTATCGTCTTCGGGTTCCCGGTATTCAGCAACCTCTGCTTCATCGTCACTATGAGCGAGGGGGCGTTATGCGGTTGATTACCCGGGATCTTTACGGCGGGCGTCCCCGGCCATTTCGGGAGATCGAAGTAGCTTTGAAGGCCGGTGAGATGAACATTCGTACCTGTCCAATTATGGCCGCACGGGTTCATTATGTCTTTGGTCCGTTTCACCGTGCGGATATTCTTGTTGGCGAAATTGAAAACGCCAATTCACTTGGAGATCTACTTCTTTCACCGGGCACCGGAATGAGTCCCCGATTTCGTCACAATTTGATGAAAGAGCTCGGGACGTTTTTGGCTCACCTCCATGATAAGGGGCTTTACCATCCGGATCTTCATTTCCGCAACATTCTGTTTGACGGCAGCCGGAAACGTGCTCCGGATCGGGATGATTTTGTTGTGATTGACCTTGATCGGGTTCGGGTTCGGCATCCCCTCACAGGCTCGGAGGCCCGGCGGAACCTGTGCCGTTTTCTCCGGTTCGGCGCAAAATATCGAACCCGGGATTCAGAAATAACGGAAACGGATTTCGTCCGGCTCATCCACTCGTACACGGGCGCACGCAAAAAAACGGACATGGCTCCTCGCTCGATCTACAGATCATTTCGGCGTGGTATCGGGTTACATCGGTTACTCTGGAGCTCCGCCGGCAGGGAAAAGTATACCGATGATCAATAAGTCAGCAGTGCTGTCGAACGGAGGAGGAGACGGGTAGTGTTAGGAGGGTTCGTCCCTGTGGTCACGGGAATCGACACAGTTCGGGGGAATGTCTCTGCGCGGTTGACGTGGTCTAGATGCTGGCTTCTTCTTTTACCAGGTTTTTGTCGCTGTGGTTTTCTCCGTCGAAGGAAAGCAAAGAGCGATCTCCGTCGACGGTGGTTTCGATGTGTACGGGGCGGCTCCAGATCTGGTAAAGGTTTTCGAGTACGCGACGTGCTTCCTGGATATCCAGGGGTACACCTTTGTGTTCATGCACCAGCATCAGTTCCTTTCGGTTGCGATAGTTGCCGTCCACCACTTTGATAATCGGTTCGCCCCGATTGGTTAGCTGGAAGAGGAGTTTTTCTTTTATTTTTTCGAATTCCCGGCTCGCGATCTCGTTTCGTTGAGTCTTCTGGTTGTATTCGTACGTGAACAGTTTGTGTTCCTTGCAGAAGTCCTCCGTCAGGAATTCGTCGATAAAGGTTAAATCATTGTATATTTTTCGCACCTCAAAGATTTTCTCCTTTCCTTCTCCGAGGCCGGTATCCCAGTTTTTTCTTGCTTCACGGTCCTCACACATTTCGTACTCTCGCCCGAAACGTCCTTTGTCCCACCGCTCCTTGATGTTTCGGAAAAGTTCGAGCCCGAGTTTATACGGATTGATCCCCTGGGGGTTTGAGGAAACCGTTGAGGAATGACGATCCGCGTAATTTATAATTTCTCGATCGTTCGCAATGTCTTCAGTCATCATTCGGGAATGCCAGTACGTCGCCCATCCTTCATTCATAATTTTCGTCATTTTCTGCGGGGCGTAATAGTAAGCCTCGTCCCAGACGATGGACAGGATGTCCCGCTGCCAGGTTTCGAGCGGGGCATGTTTCATAAGGAAAAGAAGGACGTCCTTCACGGGTTTATCCGGTACCTCTTCCTTTGATGTTGCTTTCGACTTTTGTTCTTCCTTTTTTTTCTCCATGTATTCAGGGGGGTTCAGAAAATCCTCCATGTACGTTTTCCCTTCTATTTTCCGGGGGCCGCCGTTTTCTTCCTCTTCCTCTTCGGTGTCTTCAAGATCCGACAGTGTGACGGAGCGTTCCTCGAACAGTTTCTGGTGATCTATCAGGTTATCGAGCGAAAGACAGCAGTCAAGAAACCGTTCCACGGTTTCGTACCCCTGGTTCTCCGCGTGCCGTTCGATGCGATCCGCGTGGTTGGCCATTTCATTCATCATGTTCCGGGAGGTACCGGAGAACCACATGTTGTTTTTAAAGAAGTCCGAGTGCCCGTAAACATGGGCGATCACCATTTTTTGATCCGTTAGGGAGTTGGTGTTCAACAGGTAGGCGTAAGCAGGATCGTTGTTGATGACCAGTTCAAATATTTTTCCCAGTCCGTAGGTGTGTGTTTTCTGGAGACGTTCGTACTCCATGCCAAACCGCCAGTGCGGATACCGTTCGGGGAATCCCTGGTAACTGGCGGCCTGGTTGATCTCTTTGTAATCCGCAATTTGAAAAACAGTATCGAAGGGGTCCAGCCCTCGATCGAGGGCCAGTTCTCGGATGTTCTCCTGCAGTTTCTGGATTTTTTCCTGGTCGACCATCAGTTTCCCTTTCCGAGAAATTCCTTGATTGATTTATAGATGTCGCCCCGGTTTTTGATCTCCGAGGTGACGAGAATTTCCTCTTCCTCGAGTTCTTCGTCAAGGTCACGTTTAAACTGACCGCTTCCGTAGGCACTCCGGACCTGACCGTACGAAAACTGATTGCTGGCCGGAATCAGGTCCTCCCGGAGGATGTCCATGCAGATGCTGGTGTCCTCGCTTCCCCAGTTGTCGCCGTCCGAAAAGTGAAACGGGTAAATATTCCATCTGCTAACCTGGTAGTCCTGCTGGATGATGTCTCTGCACATTTCGTAGGCGGAGGAAATCTTGGTACCGCCGCTTTCTTTTACGTGGAAAAAGGTGTGGCGATCCACTTCGTGGGCCACGGCATCATGGATAATGTATCGGATATCCAGTTTGTCGTACTGCGACCGGAGCCAGACATCAATCCAGAAAGCTTCGTTTCGAACGATTTCCTTCTGTTCATCCCCCATTGACCCGGATACGTCCATCATGTAAACGATGAGTGCGTTACTGGTTGGTTCTTCCTCCAGTTTCCAGGATCGGTAACGCAGGTCTTCCTTCACGGGAACCACGATAGGATCGGGATCATCCGGGTCCAGTTCACCAAGGGCAATCATGCGTTTCAGTGCTTCTTTGTATGTTCGTTTGAAGTGGTGAAGGGATTCGGGACCGGTACGACTGATGGATTTGTACTTCATCTCCCTGGAGAGGACGTGTTTGTGTCCCTTGGGTTCGATGTTGGGAAGTTCCAGTTCCTCCCCCATGATCTCGGCCAGTTCATCCATGGACACCTCGGCTTCAAGCATGTGGTCACCGGGTCGCTCTCCGGCCTGACCTTCTTCACCTTCCCCTTCTTCGGCCGAAACCGGATCACCTTCCTCTCCCTCCCCCTGTCCAACCCCACCGGATTCGTTATCACCGTATTTGAACCGGGGAAGGTTAATGTTGGGTATGGGTACGCTGACCTTTTCCCCTCCCTGTTCCCCTACGAACTCCCCTTTTTCGATGTAATCCTCGAGGTCGTCCCGGATTTTGCCCTTGATGATGTCGCGGAACCGTCTGTAGTCCCGCTCGATACGATGGACCATTATTCTTCTTCCGTACGTGAAAAGATACTGGAGACGTAATTTAGAACGTCCGTTGCACAAATATCACAGTACCCGTAGGAGTTGATCAGGCGGCTTTTAACGATATCGATTTTTTCCTGGGTTTCCTGATCCACCACATTCGTTACGAGGCGGCTCAGGTTGATGCTGTCCTTCTGGTCCTCGAAGAGTTTGAGTTCAAGGGCTTTCTGAAGGCGTTCATTGGTTCGGTAATCAAACTCCTTCCCTTCGACGGCCATGGCCCCGATGTAATTCATGACCTCCCGGCGGAAATCTTCCTTCCGGCTTTCCGGAATGTCAATTTTTTCCTCCACGCTTCTCATCATTCGTTCGTCCGGTTCTTCTTCCTCGCCGGTGTACCTGTTTTTGACTTTTTCGTCCCGGGTGTAGGCCTTGACGTTATCAATGTATTTGGAGAACAATCGATTTACGGCTTCCTCGTCCGCTGTGATCGCCCGTTGAACTTCGTTCTTTACGATGTTTTCGTACTCGTCCTTGACGACGGCCAGAAGTTCCCGGTAGCGTTCTTTCTGGTCGTCGGACGTGATCAGGGCGTGCTGTTCAAGACCAGCATCGAGTTCGTTCATCACCTTAAACGGATTCACGCACCCTTCCTCTCCCGCCTTTACGAGGGCAGCGGATATGCGATCCTGAATATAACGGGGCGAAATTCCTTCCATGCCTTCCCGATCGGCTTCTTCTTTCAGTTCCTGCACGCTATCACCGGTGAAGCCCGGCACCGATTTGCCGTTGTAAAGTTTTAGTTTCTGCATGAGTGTCAGATTGGCGTTTTTCGGTTCCTCCAGCCGGGACAGGACCGACCACATCGAACAGACCTCGAGGGTGTGAGGAGCAATGTGTTTGTCTTTGATTTTTTCCTGGTCGAAGTCCCGTTCGTATATCTGAATCTCCCGGTCCAGTTTGAGGTTGTACGGGATGTCGACCTTCACCGTTCGATCCCGGAACGCTTCCATGAGTTCGTTGTTCTGAAGCCGTCGGTATTCCGGCTCGTTCGTGTGTCCGATGATGACTTCGTCAATGTCGGTTTGAGCAAATTTCTTGGGTTTAATGTTATGTTCCTGAGTGGCTCCAAGAAGGTCGTAGAGAAAGGCCACGTCCAGTTTTAGTACCTCGATAAATTCGATCAACCCCCGGTTGGCCACGTTCAATTCCCCGTCAAAGTTAAATGCGCGGGGATCGGAATCCGAGCCAAATTTTGCAATCTTTCGGTAGTTGATGTCCCCGGTCAGCTCGGTGGAGTCCTGGTTCTTCTCGTCTTTTGGCTGGAAGGTGGCAATACCGACCCGGTCTTTTTCGTCCAGCAACAATCGTTCGACTCGAATGCGGTCCATGACTTCCCGCCAATCCCCATCGGTTTCGTTCATGATCTTTTTGTAATAAAAACGGCACTGGGGACAGGGTTCTCCTTCCACGTTCAGGTCATAACTTTTGTCGTGGCGTTTGTTCAGACGGTCAACCACATCCTCCCGGATTTCCCTGGGCATCAACTTCAGCGGGTCCTCGTGCATGGGACAGGTCTGCCATCCGTCTTCGGCATCGTCCGTTTCCCAGGCATACGTGTAAAGAGCACCCTCCGGCGTCCGGCTGTATTTTTCGAGCCCTCTCTTCAGCAGCGTGAGGATGGTGCTTTTGGCACTTCCCACGGGGCCGTGCAGCAGAAGCAGTCGCCGTTCGGTGCCGTATTCGTGGGCTCCGGCCTTTAACGCGTTCACAAAGTGCATCAGGCTTTCCTCGAGCCCGTATACGGCATTCTTGCCGTCGTTGAATGGATCCGAGAAGAAGGGATAGCGAATGATTTTTTCCCCACCGCGTTCAATTTCCTCCACGCCATAAGAGAGGATCATGTCGTACACCCGCTGGAACGCGGTACGGCAGATCAGCGGTTGCTCTTCGAGTTTTTCCAGGTAATCATCAAAGGTGCCCGTCCAGTGGAGATCCTTGTAGGCATCCGGGTCGATTCGGTCATCCACGAGCTGATCCACGTGCTTTTTTATGGACCCGTCCATACGAACACTGGATTTTTCCTGGGTGACGTCCGTTTCTGTTTCATTTTTATCCATTATTACTGTTTTTGGTAACCTGTCCCTGTTTCAAAACGCAACAATCATTATAAGTGACCGAAACGAACAATTCCAATTTTTATCGGTCATTGTCTGATTCTTCATTAGTGCTGAGATCGGCGTATAAAGGGCCTCCCTGCTCGGCCAGAAGGTCCTGAAACGTCTTCCACCTCGTTCGTATAAACGAATGAACGGGGCCGCCGGATTCCAGCAATTGACGGAGATATTGACGCGTGGTTCGGTCGGAAGGATATCCCGAGCCGATGTCCCCATGCTCTTCGGCCAGTTCGTGTATCACCTGATCCCGCTTTACTTTTGCCACAATCGATGCGGCGGAAACGACCGGGTAGTTGTCGTCGGCACCGGGTTCAACCACAATCTCTGGAGAGGTGCCCGGCGATAGGTTGTCATTCAGGTTCCTGGTGAAACGGTCCAGGATCTTCGGGTGTCCCGGGGCGTCAATAACGACGTGGTCCGGCTGTACGCGATCAATAATACCAGCAATGTTTCTGCGGGAAATTTCGGTAAGGGAGTGATTATCGATCTTCCGGGCCGGAATGACCTCCTCGTGAACTTCGGCCTCGGAATGTCGAATTTTTTCTTCCTTTTCCGTTCGTGCGGACCGGGTGAGCTTCTTTGAATCCCGGAGGCCGATCGATTCAAATTCCGAACGGGCCCGGGAAGGAATGGCCACGGCACACAGAACCATGGGTCCAAGAACCGGTCCCCGACCGGCTTCGTCCACTCCCATAATCCGTTTCATTATAACCCCTCCTTTTCTTGACAGTTACACTCGTCCGGAACGTTTGACGGAGAAGTTCATATATCGGTGTTCGGCGTACTATCAGGAGGTCTGCACGCCGGGCGTCAAGGTGATGGTACGTCCCGTAATGACATTTGTTCGCCGGGCGAGGTACAGCGTCGTTTCGGCCACGTCCTCGGGCCGAAGGGGCTTCCGTTTTGGTCCGGAACTCCCCTCCCTTGTTCGGATTGTGGTATCTTCTCCCGGCGGGGTTATGTCATCAACGAGAATGGTGTTTACCGTAACTTCCGGATACAGTTCCCGGGCCACGGATTCGGTCAATCGTTTTAAGGCCGCACTTGCCGTTGACGACAGTAAATTGTTCTCTTCATGCTTTGAGATCGCCGACGACGACGTGATTGAAATAATGCGTCCTTGTCCCTCTCCTTTCATGTGAGGGGCCACCTCCTGGAAAGCATAGAATGGTCCGAGGAGACTTGTGGAAAGAGTTTCCTGCCAGTCGGACGGCCGAAGTTCCGCAAGACCTTTCTCCCGATCCGACCGGCTATGGACCACAAGCAGATCAACGGAACCATAATCTGACACCACCTCGCTTACTCCTCCAATGATGGAGTCCCGGTCCGTTAAATCGATCTCTGAATGGATGAGGTTGGTTTCGTTGATGTGGTCGTTAGATTCCAGCAACCGGTCCAGGAGGGATTCATTGACGTTCGTTACGCACTGCCAACCTTCACTGGTCAGCCGATGAAGAATTGCTTTTCCGACCTCGTCTCTCGGGTTCAGCTCAAGAACGAGTGCTGTTTTTCCCTCCATACCCGTTATTCCTCCGGTTCATTCTGTTCATTTTCGGTGGATTCCCGGTCCTCCTCCGTTGCTCCCTCCATGGCTTCCGGGGACTCTTCGCGATCCCGATCTTCTTCCACGGCGGGGCGAATGATTAAGATTTCCAGATCCGCCTCGGTTGTGTTCCGGATCTGGTACTCCTCTTCCTCCCTGATCAGTATGACGTCCCCTTCCGAGAGTTCGCGCACACTGGAGTTGTGCAAAACTTCGCCGTCTCCCTTACGAACAAACATTTGCTGGGAGTAATCCCGTTTTTCGTCCGGGGTCTGTCCACCTGGTTCAAGGCGGAGAAGGTTCATGTGGTAGTTCCCGGCTCCATCCTCATCGCTAATCAAAGGACGCACGTATGCCCCTTTTGCCTCTCCTTCCTGGAGACGGAAAGGAACAACATCCTTGTAACTTTTAATCAGCATTTTTTCGATCGAAAACAAAAAAGTAATACCCTGAAGCGGGCAAGTTTCCTCCGCGAGACCCACAGCCGGAGATTCCGTCCGTGTTTCAGGTCGACCCCATATTACCGTAATTGGCCGGTCAGGGTCAAACCGAATTACGGTTGAAACGACCATTGGTAAAGGGGGTATCGATGCGGATGCGGATCCCCAATCATGTCTGCTATCATGTCACCTCAGGCCCTGTCGGACCGGTTCGAAGATTCGGAGAACCGATTCATTTCACGAAAATATAAATTACAAATCCATATCTATTCCTTTTTCAAGGGGATGGCGTTCAAATTCGTTGTTTTCTTTATAATATTTCCGGACGTGCAAAATTCGGTCCCGCACATCCAGGAACGCGTCAATAATTTCTGGATCGAAGTGTGTGCCGGTATCTTCTTTTAAAATACCAATTGATTTTTCAATGGAAAAAGCGTCTTTGTAGGGGCGCTCCATCGTTAGGGCATCAAATACGTCCGCAACGGCAACGATCCGTCCTTCAAGGGGAATTTCCTCCTTCTCGAGCCCCCTCGGATAGCCGGTTCCATCCCATTTTTCGTGGTGGGTGAGCGCGATGGTGGCGGAAAGTCTCATAATTTCCGAATCGGATCCTTTGAGGATGTCGTGGCCGATGACGGTATGTTGTTTCATCTCCTCGTATTCCTCGTCGGTCAGATCTCCGTTCTTCAGAAGAATCCGATCCGAAACACCGATTTTACCAATGTCATGCATCGGGCTTGCATAAAGCAGATCCTCCTGTTTCTCCTCGTCCAGCCCCAGGGAATCCGCGATAATTTCGGTGTACTTGCTAATGCGTTGAATATGATCGGAGGTTTCAAGATCTTTGTGCTCCGCTGCCACTGACAGCCGGTAAATGGTTTCGAGATAGGCGTCTTTCAGTTTCTCAGTAAGGTCCGCATTCTGCAGTGCGACGGCCGCCTGGGAGGCCAGAGATCGTAACACATCCATCTGGTTCTCCGGGAATGAGGTGATCTCTCCATCCTCCGTCCTCGCGTTTACCAGTAATAGGACCCCGATTACTTCCTCCTCCCGATTCTGCATGGGAAGACCGATCAGGGACCGTGTCCGGTAATCGTACTGTTCGTCGAAGGAGGAATCGAATTCGTAAGGGGCCTCTTCCGGAATTTTATAAGCGTCCGCAATGTTTACGATTTCGCCACATTTGGCCACGTATCCTGATATACTCTCCTCGGAGATGGGCAAACTGCTGTCAACAAATTTTGTTCGACCTCCCTCTCCATTCTTAATTTTCTCGTTTCGCGTGACGGCAAATCGTAGTTTGTCCTCTTCTTTTATGTATAGACTTCCTCCTTCCGCATTGGCGAAGTCCATCGTTTCCTGAAGTATCCGATCCAGCAAGGTGTTCAGGTCACGCTCGGAGGAGAGTGCAATACCAATCTCGGTTAATGTGTTCAGGTGATCGGCCTGTTTGGACTGTTCCATATTTCTGCGATCCTTATTTGTGGGTTATGAGCAACGAAACGTTGAGGGGAGACGCTGTGGCGTGTGAACGTGGTTTTTTGTCCCGGTGAAGGCCCCTGTTCAGGTTCCCGGGCCGTCGAGCGGTTATCGATTAGCCGACCGGATCAAATGGGACTTCGTTCAGTCGGAAGCCTCTTCACCGGTACCTTGCGGGGCGCCCTTCGTCCCCTGTGAAGGAAATCGGGACCGTGTTTTCCGTTTGACGTTCAGTTTTCTTCTTCCGTGCTGTAAGAGGCAAGCTGGTACTGGGTTACGGATTTGAAAATGGGTTCCTCCACCTCCTCGGCGCACGGGGTGGCGAGACGATTGCAGTTCTCGTGCTCGATGACTGTTCCATGATACGTTCCACGATGGCCATCGGGTTTGTTGTAATGAATGCATACGTCATGGACCTTTTTTTCGGCCTCCTGCTGTTCCGTGTTTTTTATTTCTCCCTTCTTACGGTACGTCCTCCAGTCCCATCCGACTTCCTCGAAGGCTTTCCTCTCCAGAATTTGAACCGGTCGTTCAAGGGCACACCAGCCCCGGTATTGATCGGAAATCCGTTCGAAGCCCGTTTCTCGATCAAGGAAAGGATCGAGGGAATCCAGGTTCATTCGTCCCCAGTATCGACCATCCGGAAGATCAACGATGTTCGGACAGAGCCGGTGGCCTCCGATATGGCTGGTTTGCCAGATTCGAGTTTGTTCATTTGCGTAGTGGGAACGGAGGGCCCGGTATATGGAACCACCGAATTCACCGCAGCAGGGGTCTCGTTCGGTGTGAGTGCAAACCAGCAGTTCCCGGAAATGGTCGTTCGTTTCCCGGTATTGATCGAGTTCCTGTCCTGCTGATGCCGGATCCTTGAGGAGTAGTTTTCCCGCTTCGATCATTGTCTGTTCGGGGACGTGGAAAGACATCCGGTCGTATGTGGAGAAGGAACCTTCCGGGCGTTCAAAATAAAGAAACCGCACCCGGTCGTCGACGGAATAATCTTCGTCCGGAGCGATAAAGAGAAATTTCCCGTCGAACAAATCGTTTTTGGTCGCTTCTTTGTGTGCTTCCGCCAGCTCATCCGGCAGTTGATCCGTCCGTGTGATGGAGGAATGCCATGGTTTTGGCACCTCTAAAAATAGAAACTGATTTACCGTCCGGGCGGAACCAATTAAGTCTTCTCCCTGCTCACGGGAGTACATCGAGCAGAGCATTCTCTGTCCGCCTGATCCGGTATTGGTATTCGTCCGTGTCATGTCCGGGTCCGTGTCAAATTGCGATGTGAACGAAATCTTCCCACCGGAGGAGATCACTGGAATCCCCCTTGATCAGGTATTCGTAGTCGGATCGGGCATGGGGGATGCCGAGTGCCTTCCGGAACATTTCAAATTCATTCTCTATTCGTTCGACCGATTTTTCACTGGTGTCCAGGTTGTCTTCGTCGGCCACTTCCCGTGCGAGCTGCAAAAGGTTGATGAGGTCGTTCACGTCGTTTGGGTTCTCAATGAGCTCCTCGTATTCACGTGGTTGGCCACCGAGATGATCATCCGGATAATCCTCATTGTTTCCATCCCAGTATGCCAGGTTGTTTACGAATTCATCCATCTGGTCCCCGTTGCGGAATATGGTGTACCCCCAGGCACGAGCCGGGTCCGTCCAGAGAAGAACGGTCCAGGTGTGCTGACGGGTTGATAGCTCTTCCGCCACCCGTTCACCATCCGTCAACCGTTCCATAAACATGCTTATCCAGCCGTTAATCGCGGGGCTTAAAAACGCCCGGACCTGATCCGGCCCCGAATTGGGAAGATGGCGGGCCTCCTTCGGGGACTGCACCTGTAATTCCTCGGAGACCTTTTCCGGTTCCCCCAGATACATCCATACATCCTGCATAAGCTGATCACGATTTTCCGTAAGTACATGTAGACCGGAGTAAAACCTCGACATGTTTTGTTCCGTAAATTTGAATTTACTGTTTCAGCGCATTGACGATTGAAATCCCACGGACGGGAGTTTGTCCATGATCCCGAACATCGAAAATATTCAGGAAGGGAAAATGAAACTTGAATCTCTTATTGTAACAGGATTACCTGTACCACAAAAGCAATATGCAGGATTGGTCCGGATGAAACGGGAAGGAGTTCGGCACATCAAGAACTACATTTTGCCGGCGTTACCCAGAAGCACAGGATCGTTAAAACTGCCGGATAAAAAGGGGGTTAATCTTGTTTCTTTTCGGTGGGGGGACTCGATTGGTCGTCCGTTAACTGTTCACGAAGGTTCTTTCCGTTCTTTTTTATCTTCCTGGTGTCCCGGAAAAAATTTTGGAGTTTCAATCGAAGTATCCGGCAGTTTCGGTAGGTGGTACGGATGTTTTCGGTGGATTGGGGATCACCGTGTAGAAGCCCAAGCATCCCTTCCATACACCGCCGGTGACGATCGCGTAGCTGTCCGGTTTTCGTCAGCAGTTCCTGAAGCTGTTCCAGACGTTTAAATATGTTTGTTGGGTCTTCATGGGGATGGAGTGAGGTATGTTTTCGAAGTTCATTACGTAGCTGTCCGCAGGTTTTCCTGATGACGAAAACCGGATTGCGAAGCGGTGTCAGGGGTTTCTGGTGAAGTGCTTTTTGCTGTTTTGTTAAAAAGGAAAGAAGTTTCTTCATCCGTCTCTGTCGTTCGGAATCGGAGAGCGATTGTCCTTCCAGAAGCGGGGCGGATCCGGAGAGCACATTCTTAAGGTGATCGTGAAGTAATGAGACGGATGAGATCAACACCTCCGTCCCCGCGCGGTTAAACGTTTCAGCGATTTTTACCAGATGTTTTGAGAACTCGTCCCCGGGTTCGTCTCCGGCGTCTTTGAGGAGATTCTGTAACTGATGGAATTGGTGGAGTCTGCTTAAAATCTTTTTCCGGGTTTTTTCCACGCGACCTCTACGAGCCGGGGGATCTCTGTAAAGGATCCGCAACCGATATATGCTCTCCCGGCAGGTGGTGATCTGTTTGAGTTTTTGCCTTCTGTTCGCCGCGATGCATTGATGGTGCCCAGAGGGGTCCCCCGTTGATTTTTCTGGTTTTTGGTGGAGGAGTTTGGCGAATTGAAGAAACCATTCGGTGATCCGGTATTCGGCCGGGAAGGGTTGGGGGAGATGATGGAACAGCCGATTCAGTAACGCGAAGCGGAGATCTCTGGGAGAGGCGATTTTGTTCCGAATTCGCTCGCCCCTGGTAAAGGAACGATACCGACCGGGATGCTCGGGCGTCCAGTCCGAGTGGATGGAGGGTATGGATTTGTTCTGGTATCGCCTGAAGAGCTGGGCTAAGTCCGAGAGTGCCCTGATCCGGTCCCGGTACGGAGACCCAAATTTATGGGTGTTTCGGAGCTGTTTTAGGTTTTTTCTCAGTGTTCGAAATGTCGATTTCGTTTCCTCCCGTAGACGTCTCGCGAAATCCCCGGTGGCCTCGCCGGACCGCCGTCGCTCCTTTCCCGTTTTCACGCCGGATCGAACGGAGAGAAATAAGGACCGCAGTTTCAGGAGAAGCGATTTGTGGGTTTGATGAAATTGGTTTTTCTGCTGTTTCGGTTCGGGCACTTTTTCCGAAGAGGGGAGGGAGAACTGAAACGTGGAGGGACGGGATGAGGGATTTCGTTCGGATTCGGCCCCGATTGGTTCCGGATGCCGGACAAGAATTTCATAGGTGCTCGCCCAGAGGTCGGGAAACGGACCGAACCAAACCCTCATTTTGTTTCGGGAAGGGGGTTTTTGGGTTTGGTCGAGAAGAACCGGTTCAAGAGCGTTCCGTAGATAAAACTGGACATCGGCTTCCACATTCCGAAGGAATTTACATTCCAGGACGACGTACGTGGAACCATTTTTTCGGATGGTTTGACAGTCCGTCACATTTACCGGGGTCTCCTTCGATGCCTTCCCGGTTTGGTGTTGTTCCTGGGGAACCAGTTCGGGGAGAGGTAGATAGGGGGATACGATCAGAAAAAGAACGGTTATTATCCGGAATCCAGAGGAAGTAAATGATGTATGTAGCGGCATGATTCGATGAGGCCTACCAGATCGTCAGAGATATCAGGCGATTCGTGTTTCGGTTCCGATAGAAGACGGTGATGTCCTCCAGAAATGGGGAGGTGCGTGATTTTTCGTGGTTCATGCTGGCCGGATCGATACGGTACTGCAGAAACCGATCCGAGGAAGACAGGGAGAGGGACCGGCCGAACAGCTCGTCCGGGGTCCGTGGTGCCCCGAGCCAGCGGTTCGAGGGATGATTTGAATTTATTCCCGGCCCGGTGTAGCCGAACGGGTCATTGTAATATGCCGTGTCGGGCCGAACCCGGATCTGAAAATAAGGAGTATTTCGATCGGGGAAGGAGTTCCCACCCTTTTTTCTTCCGGGTAGGTACTGGGTGTGTGCAAGACGAAGAACCTCAATTTGTTTCTTCCCGTGTTTTTTATCAGTAAATATGCCCTGTCCGGGAACGGCGTAATGTTCAAATCTATCCAGTGTGCCTCCGTCGTCCCAGTAGGGGTCCGATACCCTTCGAATTCGGCCGACGTAACGCGGTAAGGACGGATGGCCGAATTGGTTTATGTTTCCGCTATAGTATCGTTTGGGATCCACTCCGGTCCCGTCTCGTGCGGCCTTTGGTGTGCCGGTTATGTATCCTTCATCCAGGGTTCCGTCGGCGAAGATCCCCCGGGCATCCCGGTTGCCCACCTCATTTCTGTTGGCGAGGTAGCCCGAGTTACCATGTGTGTTTGATGATCTGTACAGGAGGACCGGGTCCATTCTGAACGAGTGGTCTTTTTCGTGGCACCGGTAATCAGTCTTTCCGTCCCCATCGGTGTCCTGTTTGGTGAACTCATGTGCCAGTGGAAGATAGTCGGGAATGCGAACGGTGCCGGAATGAGAGGTTGGTGTTTCGACCTGATTTGCGTAGATTTTCCGATTTGTCTGATCTGCTCCGCCTGTTCCGTTTATCCAGAATTGTCCGCCAAGTATCGTTCGAGTTTGTTCTTCGTAATTCATATGCCAGGAGCCATTTCCGTCCGGACCGTTGAAAGTTCCGTTATGTTCCGGATAGGAAAGGGAAACGTCCTCTGGTTGCCAGTTCAGAACCACGTGTTGCCAGGTGCCGGGCTCCGGTTTTAATGCGTCCCGATCCTTGACGGACAGCTCCAGAACAACGTCCGAAGCGGTTAATTCACCGGCGTCCAGCACGTCGTCGGCTCCACCTCTTGACGGTGTTGTCCAGATGGATCCCGGCGATCGATGTCCGGTAAATCCAATATGAAACACATAAGAAGGATTGCCGGATTTGTTTCGAAATGAGAGGGAGAGGACGTAACCGGATGCGTTCCCCCAGTTCGAACCGGTTTCGGCCTCGCTCTTGCTGTTGATGGTGGCAAGTGGAAATTTGGTTCTGCATCCGGGGAAGAACGATATCTTACGGGTTGTGTGGTGTGATTCGATGATTCGGGATCCAGTTGAGGCGGCGGCGTTGGTGTATGTCGGTACCTGTATACGGGTGTTTTTACCCAAAAAATACTGGTGGAACAGGGTTGTAGTGGAGGGTTGATCAAGAAGGTTGGTTCGGGGTTTCCACCAGAATTCAACGTGTCCCTGTTTCCATTCCGGAATGCTGGTCCGTGTGGTTTGATACCGTATTTGCCGATATCGATCGGCACCGATGAGGAGACCATCGGACGCGATGTCCGAATAATTTCGAGGATCGTTGTGAAGCCATTTTCGGGGTTCCGGTGTCGAGATCTCCATAGCATTGAAAGCACCAGCATATAGACCTCGATTCCGGAAGGTGCCGTCGTCGTTTACCCCTGAATATGCCCGGGAATGCCGAGCATAGGTGAGGTTCGGGGCCACATTTGGTGAAGAATTCACGTCGTCGGAATCCCAGAATCCCCAGTAAATATCGTGGTTATACCGCTGATTGTGTTTTGGCGCAACCGAAATTTGTCCGGCAATGTCGGCCCCGGTCTGTGGTTTTTGCGGATTCTCGCCCTCGTAGGGTCCGCGTATGTTTGACCATCCGGGGTTGTTGGGCAATTCCGGATGATACGCAATTCGTTTGGTCCCCCGCCCACCGCCGTGTGTTCCTTTGCTGTTTACGGCGAAGTCCCGCATGGTTGTGTGTCGGGCGAGTCGATAAAGGCGAACTGTAGCCTCCATGCGTGCCGTTGCCCGAGGCCGATTCCGCCCATCCGTGACGCGTCCATGCGAGACCACGTGGAAATAGCCTCCGGGGTAAAACGTGAATTCAGTGGTGTACCGTCGGAAGTCCGTTTTATCCAGTGTGACGGTATTGCCGGTTTGGTCCCGTCGCCAGCGATATCCGGCGTTCTGGTCCGGATTGGTTTTTCCCGGGCGAGTGTTGGGCTGAAAGTGAACCCGCAATAAATAACCGAGGTCATCAGGGTAGCCGAGGTTCTCGGGATGAATCGGTCCGGTGTAGTCTCGATCCTCTACAATGTGTTGATCGATAAATTCATCGAACTCCTGCCATGTTTCGAACGGCCCGGTTTTTTTCTGTCCACCAAACCAGATGGAGAGGTTCCCCCGCCGGTACTGCAGGATTTTGCGGGCTATTTTTTGGGCCCTGTGTGGAGTTAAATCGACATTCAGGTCAACCATTTCGTAGTAGGACGCATTCTTCTGCGCGCCGGCGTGAAAGGCCCTGGCTTCGATGGCTTCGATAACGGCCTGGAGAACCGGTTCTCTCGCCCGGTTGATGTTAATAGGCGCCCGGGGTTCCCGGCTGTACCGAAAGTCGTACCTTGCCGGAGAGGGAGTTCCGGTGGATCCCGCCTTTCCGGTTTCCGTAAGGGTGGTTTGAGGTTTCGGCCGGACGGTGGATTTATCAATCCATGTCCGGGAAGGGAGGGTTAAAAACGGCTTTAGTTTTTTCCAGACATCCGCCGGTACATTGTTTTTAACCGCTTCCATTGATGGGAAACCACCGCCAATTTCCATCGATTCCATGTTTAGTTTTACGGTCGGGCGAATGGTGTTTCTGTGGTGTCGCACATACTCGTCCTGGTCGTCCCGGTCCGGATCCGATCGAACCTGTTTGGTGTATGGGGATTTTTTGTCACCAATAATGTATTTTGTGCCTGGCTGTTCGGAGGATCCGGTATGGATCTGATAAATGCGGTCAATAATGGAAGCAATGTTTGGGTTGCAGCTGTTTACGTTGATTTTTGTGTTGTTGTCAATGACTTTCAGGACATAGGTATCTCGACCGCCGGGCAAACTCGCGGGGAGCTCCCCGCTGAACCCCCTGTATCGGGGAGGGGTTGATGGATCGGCGTCGTGATCGATGGGCTGAAGATCGGGCTGGTGATCTCCGTCCTCATCCACGAACATCGAGGGTCGAAGTGCATTCTTCGGATCGCAGAATGGTTCGAGCACACCATTGTTGTTTCCCGATGCTTCTTCGGTTCCTATTTTTCCGCCCAGCGAGTTATTGTTCCGGTTTCCATTTCGGTCCTCCCCGCCGTATTGGACGGACCAGCCGGTTGAGGAGGTCACCTTTTCCAGGCCGGAGCGAGCCAGCAGACGGGCCTGAATATCATGAGACCAGTCTTTTCCCGCTTCCCGTTCCACCGAGGCAAGACGGGTAAAGGCCGTGGCCAGGAACAAAAACATCGTCAGCAGTGCAAGCGAAACAATCAGTGCGCTTCCCTCACTGGTGGAGGGTGAAGATGGGATGTTATTATTCATTTTTGGGATTGTAAGTTTCGGTGGCATTTATCGTCACATTCGAATCTTACCAACTCTTTCGTCGTTCGTTACGGGTGGTTTGTGGGGTGTGCGGAAGTTTTGTTTCCGATGTTCTGGTGTCCGTATCCGGCGTTACGAATGATGTTGAGACGTCTACGGGCTTTACTGGTGATTTCGTCCGACGGTAAGGAAATCTTCGGATGGCGGAGTTCTTCCCGGTTTTTGATTATTCCAAGAACACGATGGATGAGTACCCGGGCGTTTCGATACACGTCCTCGTAACAGGCTTCTGTTCCCGGCACTTTTGTGCTTGTCCATGTTCGGTGTTTCGTTGACCGAAGGAATAACTGCGTTCTGGCCATCTGGAAAATCTGGTTGAGACGTGTCAAATTACGTCGTTGGTCCCGGTCAAATATCTGATTTCGAACGGAGGCAGTGGCGCAAAACCGGAACAGGGAGATGAGGGAGAATAGATCGTTTGTCTCTCTGCGAATGGCATTTTTGACGCTTTGTTCATCCCGATTATCGCCACGAATCCGGGCAATCAGGTGCACTCGAAAGAGCTGGCGTTGCCAGAATGATTTGATGTCCTCCGGTGCTCTCATCTGGACAATGGTGTCAAGGAATTCGGGATAAACGTAATCAGGGGGTTGAATGCGGCAACAAATGACGGGTCGGGTGGGGACGGTACCGGAAAGAGGAAACTGAAACTGCACGGTACACCGTTCGTTTTCGTCCGAAATCATACGTTGGCGGTGCTTGCGAAGAGGGGAACCATGCAGGAGTGGTGTGGCATGAGCCGTTCCTCGCTTCGCAAACAATCGGGGCAGCTGCACAAATACCGTTACGTCATGCTGGCCTCCTGCTGGAAGCAGTTTACGACGTTGTTTTGGCTTGTTGTCCGTCTTTTTTATGGATTTGTTTGGCCGGATACGATGATTTCGATGTTTGTTTTCTTTTGAGGGGGTACGGTCTGTTTCGTGTCGGTTGGTGGTGGTTGAGAGTTCGTTGTCCGTTCCCTCTTCCTCGTCCGATTGGGTTGTACGAGGTGTTTGGTTCCCGGACGAATGCACATCGGTTTCCCGGGTATTCCATTGTTGGTAACCGGTAATGGAAAACAGAAGGAGTAGAAGAATCAGGGGAACCAGTCTCCGGTGGTTTCCGGTTAGCCAGTTCATCGATTGGTTTGAGTCCCCTCGATCCAGTGCCCTGGTTATTGCTTCTGCAAATTTTCCGGGTTTCTCCAGAATATCCAGTGAATAAACGGAGTTTCTCAGAGGAAGGGAGGTTCCGGTGATTTTGGCCGTGGCCTCGGCGACGTCCGCTAATTGAGGGATGCGTGATCGATCGATATGATTCTGCTGGACCAGCTCTTCAAGCGTAAATCGGTCAAGGTCCGAGAAGAGGGGGGTTGGCCTGGGGCATCCCGTTCCATCAGGGATGTACGTCTCCCTTGTTCCGGAACCTCGTCCGGGGGACAAGGAAACCGGCCGTCGATTTTTCCGGTGGTCGTACCCCGAAAAGTTCTCGTCCGAAACCGAATTTTCTTCGGAAAATGACGGGTGCGAACATCTCCGAAGTTCCTGAGGTGTTAAAAAGCCAAGTTCGACGGCCAGTTCCGCCCCGGATTTTTGGTAGTCAAACTCTCGTAGTACGGAACGGACAAACGCAACTTTCGAAAATTCACGGGTGGACAGAATACCGGAGGAGGCGGCCCTCCGAAATGGTACCGGGTCCTGCAGGAAGGGAAATCGCTCAACCGGCGGGAGGATCCAGTGATGTTCGGGAAACAGGTCTTTCTGAATACGGGCAATCCGGTACAGGGATGCACGTTTTAGCTCCGTTTGTTTGAGAAGGATTTCCCCAAAAAGAATCCAGCCTCCTTCATTGAGAACCTCGGCCCGAAGAGATTTTGCTTTTTGTATTTGTTCCGGGGACAGGAGACGGTTCCAGTGAAGGATTTTTTCGGTGACCCGGTCCTTTCCGTTCGGTTGTTTGGGGTCCAAAGGAAGTTCCACCCGAAATGCCTCCGAATATAGATGTGAGGTAGAGATCCGGTGGAAACGGAATGACGATGTTTAACTGATCCATTTCCAAGTGGGGAAAACACGGTTATCCATGGAGCGGCGTAATCCGGCACCCGGGAGAATACATGACGGGGAGGGATGTCGTGAATCCGGGCAAGTGGGGAATTGTATCCATCGAATTCCGTTGTATTATACGATCCTTCTCCGGGGATTCAAATGATGAAATTTGCGACGTAATTGACAGGGTTTCTCTCCAATTCTGACAATTTTGATTTGATAAACCCGGATCGGTTATTTAAGATAAATGAATTCAAACATCAGTCGTTGGGGGAATGTGCTGGTGTGCCGGCACGTGAGGCGATTCCGCCTGTGCTGGAGATTGTTCATCAATCAGGCAAATTCTGCTGTACCGGAAACCGGTTCCGGAGAAATTGAATTTCCCGTAAGTGGTTCTTCCGATACCTCCATTCCCGTCCGTTTATTTATTTGTTTTTATTTCAGGTGCAAACTTATGACAGACATTCCATGGCAGGATACGGCCAAAAAGGCTATTGATAGAGCCGGAAAGAAAAGCAAACTGGCTTTTGTTGATTTTTACAAGGACGGTTGAGGCGGTTGTGAACACCTGGATACCGTGGTGTATCCAAATGAGGACGTCTCCGGTTATATCAATAAACATTTTGTTCCCGCGCAGGTTGAACTGGGGTCAAATCCGCCTCTTGAAAACCGCTGCGGTGTGTCGTGGACACCTACGCTTCTTTTCCTAGGTGACGCGAAGGAACTTCATTACATGAAGGAAGGCGCTTCGTTCTCGGTTGATAACTTCCTTCCGTTGCTTAAACTGGGTCGCGCCCACGCCATTATTGACAATGGCAACGCCAGCAAAGGGCTTCGTGTTCTGGATGATGTGCTGGAAAACCACCGGGGATCTCATTTCGTTCCGGAAGCTCTTTACTGGAGTGGTGTGGCCAAAGGCCAGCTCGATGACATTGACGGATTAAAAGATCGCTGGGGTCAGATCAAAACGGATTATCCCGACAGCGAGTGGGCCGATCGTGTTTCGTTTCTTGATTAACCTCCAGAAAGGAGATTAGCCAGGCCGGCCGGGGGAGGTGGTTGACGCCTTCTGTAACGGGGGCCTCCCCCGGTGACAAACGGATGCGAAGATTCGAACCAGAAGCTCCGCCCGGGGGGGTTTATATCCGTACTGGGTATTTTACCGCCATCTGTGGTACTGTTATTTCCCCGTTATCCCCCCCATTTTATTGTTGTCCTGATACGTTATGAGCATCACATGCCGTAGCTCAAAGCGCTTCTCCTGGCTGCTGGTATTTCTCCTGGTGTTTTCCGTTGCAGGGGATCATCTGTGGGGACAGAACGGGAACGGGGAGGAGGGGTTACCGCCGGTTCCCGTGGAATTGACGGGAGAAGCAATTCAGAAGCGGATCGAACAAATCAAACAGCGGGGAAACCTGAAACAGGAGACCCGGGACGAACTTATCACCACATATCAGGATGCCATCAACGAATTGAACGACACCCGGGGTCTGGAAGCGGAAATTGAGAAATTGCGCGAGATAAAGGAAAACGCATCGCGCGAAATACAGGAGAACAAAAACCGCCAGGAGGAACTTCTGGAAAAACCGGAATTGTCGGTACCGGAACAGGCCACCATTGAAAATCTAATGGAGGAAATCGAGAAAACCGGTGTGTTTATCCCGGATGAGCCGGATCTTTCGTTTCTTGAGCAGAAGTTGAATGACACGGAGTCGGAACTGGAAAACATTCGAACGAAACTGGAGGAGGTTCGTAAAAAACTCAACCACATGAAGAGTGGTCGAGAACAGCTTCAGGAGAAGGTGAACAAAAAGAAGGATCAGCTTACCGAACTGATCCGCGAATTAAAAGCCATTTCCATTGAGGAGGAGCCAAACGAGCGGACCGTTGCGAAGGTCACGTTATTACACGCGAAAAAACAGAAAATCGAGACCCTTCTGCGGAAGTTGGACCTGGAGAAGACCACGTATGAACCCCGACGGGACCTGTATCAGTCAGAAGAACAACTCCTTAATATTCGTGAAAAGCGCCTGGACAAAATTCACCAGATATGGCGGAAAATCGTCAATCAGAATATAGAACGGAAGGCGAAGGAGGAACTGGAACAAACAAAGGAGGAGCTGACGCAGATAAGGGAATCGTATCCAGCCATCGAGGAACTCGCCCGGCAGGTAAAGAGACTGGCCGAAGAACGGGCATCCGAAGACGGGCCAATTCAAGGGCTTAAACAGGCGACGGAGCGGCTGGAAAGCACGAAGAACTTACGGGATTCCATCTCCAGCGATCTTCAGAACATAAAAGATCGCATTGAGGCGGCCGGTTTGACCAGCAGACTTGGTCGAATGCTCCGGCGCAAGAAAAATGACCTTCCCTCTCACTCCGAACATAACAGGGATATTACGGAACTTGAAAACAAACGGTCCGATGTTCAGATTCGATTGATTGAACTGAACGAAACCCGCTCCCGTCTTATTGAGGATCGGGACGAAAAGATTCAGGAATATCTGCGAAGTTTGAAGTCAGGGGACTACGACGATAAGCACACGGAACTGAAAGAAAAAATTACGGATTTATATACCCGACGCCTGGGCTTAATTAATACCCTTATTGAGGACTACGATCGATATTTTACGCGTCTTTCCGATCTGGTATCAGAGAAACGAAAATTGGTTGACGTTCTTCGGGAGTACCGGGGGTACATCAACAAGCGCGTCATCTGGATACGGAGCACCAACAATTATTTCTACCTGAAAGGAGAAACGGATGAGGAGGAAGGGGATACCAGCATCTGTCAAACCGCTCCGGGGAAGGAGGCCAACCTCTGGGATCTTCCACCGGCCATACAGTGTTATTTCCGTACGACTCACTGGACCGGTATCGGCACGGTGATCCGAAAGGATTTCAGGAATAACTACCTGTTTTATCTGTTATTTCTGGTTCTTATCGGTTTGCTCCTTCGTTATCGTGGTCGGTTCCGGGAAAAATTATCGGAAGCGGGTGAGGGGACGTTTTCCCGTTTCGACGATTCGATATACAAAACGGTCAACGCTATTTTGTATTCCATGTTTTTGACCCTTCCCTTACCCGGAATTTTTCTGTTTTTGGGCTGGCGTCTGTACGAGGCGGCAAACGGTGGTCCCGCTTTTGCTGTTGCAGCCGGTCTGGCACTGGTGTCAACAGGCGGATACACGGCGGTGCTTTCAGGTCTTTATCACACATGCCACCCGGACGGTCTCGGCCGCAATCACTTCCGCTGGAAGAAGGAAAACATAGAAACCATACGGAGAAATATACTGCATTTTCTGTATCCCGCAATACCGTTTGTGTTCGTCTTTGTACAGACCGGGTTTTTTGATGATCCGTTTCTCCGGGATTCCCTGGGACGAACCTGTTTTCTGGTAACGATGATTCTTGGGGCCTGGTTTGTAAAACGTGTCCTTTCGCCGGCCGAGGGCATCGTATCGGGGGTTATTGATGAGCACTCCGGCGGTTGGCTTGATCGTATGCGGTACGTCTGGTATCCGGTGGCCACAGGGGTACCGATATTATTCGCCGTTCTTGCGGTGTTCGGATATTATTACACGGCCCGTCAGCTGCTGCATCGGTTGGGACTTACGTTCGTGTTGTTCATCGGTCTCCTTTATATCGTCGAATATTTTGTTCGGTGGCAGCTGTTTCAGAACATTCAGTTCGCCGTTCGAAAGCGGCAGGAACGGCGGAAATCACAGGAAGAGGAGTCTCAGGAGGGAAAGGAAATCGAGGAAAACAGAACACCGTCCGGGCAGGAGGAACACGAAAAGTCCACGTTTTCGTTGCTGTCGGTAAATGAACAGACCCGACAGCTCATGTGGAGTTTATTCTGGCTTGGACTCGCCGTGGGCGTCTGGGTGATCTGGGCCGATGTGCTTCCCGCGTTGAGTATGCTGGATGAAGTAGAATTATGGTCTCATCCCATGCAGGTCGTTGAGACCGTTACGGGGGAAGGGGGGGAAACCGTCCAGCAAACGGTTGAGAAACAGATGGCGGTAACTCTCCAGGATCTCCTGGCGGCCCTCGTGATTCTGGTCATGACCGTGATAATTACAAAGAATCTACCCGGTCTCCTGGAAATTACCATTCTCCAGTACCTTCCCATGGACACCGGACTTCGTTACGCCTACAAAACGATCAGCCGCTACCTGATTGTTATGCTGGGGTTGTTGTTGATCGCGGGAAACCTCGGCATTCGATGGTCGGACGTGCAGTGGCTTGCGGCGGCCGTTACGGTGGGTCTTGGTTTTGGTCTACAGGAAATATTTGCCAATTTTGTTTCCGGTTTGATTATTCTGTTTGAGCGACCGATTCGCGTGGGGGACACCGTGACGGTCAACGACGTAACCGGGCGAGTGACCCGGATTCGCACCCGGGCGACCACCATTTTGGACCTCGACCGGAAGGAGTTAATTGTGCCGAACCGGAATTTTATTCAGGAGGAACTCGTGAACTGGACCCTGTCGGATTCCATCATGCGTGTGGTGATTCCGATTGGTGTGGCATACGGTTCGGATACGGAACTGGTGGAGGAGAAGCTTATGGAAATTACAAGGGAGGAGGACATCGTGCTGGAGGAACCAAAGCCGTCCGTTATATTCACCGGGTTTGGTGACAACGCCCTGCAGTTCTCACTTCGGTTTTTCATCCAGGACTACGACAATTACTGGAAAGCATTTCACCAGATCAACCGAGCCGTGGATCGCGAGTTCCGGGAAGCCGGCATTACCATAGCCTTTCCTCAGCGTGATCTTCACCTCAAATCCGTCGACGACGACCTATCCATTTCCATTGCTCCCGAGCAGATCCCGGATGACGCGGAGGAATCCGGCCCGGAACAACAGGACGGGAACGGAAACGAATAGACACGGCAACAGGAAAGAGAAAATTTCCCAAATTTCCACCGGCGGCTGGTACACTTCCCGTGTAATTTTTATGCCCGTTTTTTTCTTGTTTCTTCAACTCCCCGGTTAGTCCTGTTTAATGTAAATGATTAATGACCGTTGATAGTTTTGTTTTTCGGTAGTAAAATATTGTTGTTCCGTTATTTTTCGGTATTTGATCCTTCGGCACGCCGGAACACCGTTATTCCCGGCCATATCGCTGTGGTTCCGGGACGCAGGCGGGTTTTATCCTTTTTTCTTTCATTGAGCGAATGAGTTGCTGCGACGCCCAGGAGGAATCCGATAACACGTACGTGGTGCGGGTTCGAGGTCTTTCGGATCCGGACACGGAAGGGAAGGAACAAATTGTTGACCGGTTGTCCGACCATGAAGAGGTAAAGGCAATGGACCTGGATCATGTTTCCGGAACCATACGGGTCCAGGTGTCGGAGCGTCTATCGGATGCAGGTCAAGTCCACGATTTTATCGAAACCTCCGGACTGACGGTTGAGGAGGTGTATCCGTCGTCCAGTCGTATGGGCGGACGCGACCTATCGTCGATCTGGACCGGTCGACGTGCCGTCAAAACGTGGTTGAGTGGCGTGTTTTTGTTCTTCGGACTTCTTTTTTACTTTTTGTTTCCCTCCGGGGACGTGACCGTCGGAACCGGGATCCATGGGGGCATCCTCCTTTCAAACTTGCTGTTTCTCGGGGCCGTTGCCCTTGGAGGACAGGTGATTCTTCGGGAGGGGTTTTACTCTTTGCGCGACCTGGAAATGGACATGAATTTACTGATGTCCATTGCCATTATCGGAGCGGTGGGGGCCGGTCTCTTTGTGGAAGGAGCGATCCTCGCCTTTCTGTTTAACCTGGCCGAGCTACTGGAAGATTTTTCGGTGGAGAAAGCCCGTTCCTCCATTCGCCGTCTCATTAATTTTGCTCCGGACCACGCAACGGTCCTTCGAAATAATGAGGAGGAGCGGATACCGGTGGAAGCACTGAAGGTCGGCGATCGAATCGCCATCCGACCGGGCGATAAAATCCCCATGGACGGAACGGTTCTTACCGGGGAAAGTGCCGTCAATGAAGCCCCCATCACCGGCGAGAGTATACCGGTGGACAAAACAGCCGGGGATCCCGTGTACGCGGGAACAATTAATGAACAGGGATATCTGGAAGTGGAAGTGGACCGGCCGTCATCCGAAAACACAATTCAGAAAATTATTGATCTCGTGGAGGGAGCACGACGGAAGAAAACCCGGAAAGAGAAGTTTGTGGAACGGTTTTCCGAAATTTATACACCCGTGGTTCTGGTGGCGGCGGTGGTGGGGTTGCTCGTGCCACCGCTTCTGTTCGGTCAGGAATGGCACGGGGCCATCTTAAACAGCATTACGCTTGTGGTTCTGGCCTGTCCCTGTGCCCTTGTGATTTCTACACCGGTTTCCGTGGTTTCGGCCGTGACGGCGGCGGCCCGCAATGGGGTGTTAATTAAGGGAGGTCAGTATCTGGAACAGATGGGGGAGATCGACGCCATCGCCTTTGACAAAACGGGGACCCTCACCAAGAGCCAACTTGTGATTACGGACGTGATTCCGCTTAACGGCATGACGCGGGAGGAGGTACTTCGCTGCGCACGGGGACTCGAACAAAAGAGCGAACATCCGATCGCGACCGCCATCGTCGATCACGCCCGGGACGTCGGTATTGGAGGCAAATCTTCCACGAACTTTCAGAACATCTCCGGGAAGGGGGTTCGGGCGGAGCTTGAAGGTACGCTTCATTATGCCGGGAAGCCCGGAATGTTTCGTGATCTGGGTTTTGATCTCGAACACGTTCATCACTCCTCCAGCAACGATCGGATCATGGAGGAGGCCCGACGGATATGCCACCGGGAGGATTGTTTGAATGTCATCGAAGAAACGATACCACGTTTGCAGCGTGAGGGAAAAACTGTGGTGCTCGTGAGCACGGAAAAGAAACTGGAGGGGCTCATTGCCATCGAAGACGAGGTTCGGGACGGCGCAAAAGAAACCATAAAGCAATTAAAAGTCCTCGGGGTGGAGAAAGTCATCATGATCTCCGGGGACAATCGAAAAACGGCCAGAGCTATAGCGGATCGAATCGGCATCGACGAAGCCCACGGCGAACTCCTGCCGGATCAAAAAGTGGAAAAACTGAATGAATTGCGGGACCGGTACGGGACCGTGGCCATGGTGGGGGACGGGGTGAACGATGCCCCCGCACTGGCCACGGCGGATGTCGGCATAGCCTTGGGGGCGGAAGGCACGGACGCGGCCATCGAGGCTGCGGACATCGCCCTCATGGGAGATGGGCTCGAAAAACTTCCCTATCTGGTCTCACTGTCACAACGTGCCGGTGCCGTCATCCGTCAGAACATCTGGTCAAGCATTGTTTCCAAAGGTGTGCTCATGTTGTGTGTGCCGGTGCCATTTGTGCCGGTTACACCGGCTGTGGCCATCCTTTTCGGGGACGCGGGTATGACCGCTGCCATCACCGCAAACGCCACACGGCTCCGGAACATCGCCCCGGAGTAAGCACCCATCATCCTCTCCTTTTCCTTCCCTTTACGATTGACAGGATTTCTTTGATCGATTTATGCCGGTCTTTCGTGTATAGATTATCCACTTCGTCCTGCGCGATAACCAGCACTGAATACGGGAAAGGATCAGTGCATTTTCCCACTCAGGTTCAAGCTTCCTGGTGGGTTTGTGTACCATTATGAAAAATATTTCCCGACAAATAGGGGGGGATTTACAACACAAACCGGTTTATCTGAAAATGTTTTCTGTAATTTTGTAATATATCTTCGATGGCACGTGTCTTGCTTTTAATTCATTGATCGTCGGTACGGGAACATCGAAATAATCAGGGAGCAAAAATGTATTGTCCAGAATGCGGGGAAACGAAACTGGAGGAACACATGACGAAGGAGGGCACGGTGGTTGATTTGTGTTCCTCCTGTTCAGGAATCTGGTTTGACCGTGGGAATCTATTTGATTTTACCGATCAAACCCGTCGGTTACAGGAGTTGATTGAGAAATCGGATGTAGAGGATGGACCCGGTTCCCGGGATTGCCCCCGGTGCCGGGAACCACTTCATCGAATGACGGTTCCTGAGGATGGACCGGTGGTGGACAAATGCAGAATTTGTGGAGGTTACTGGTTTGACCGGGACGAACTTGATGAACTCAAGACCCTTGAACGGCCGGCCATTCAAATACGGAAGGACGGGGGCGCGAAACCGGTTCCGTCAACCGGTGCCGGCGAGGAGAGGGCGCGGTCGGATCCGGATCAAGCAAGGGAACGGTGGGAGGAACTGTCCGACGTGGCGCGTGGTGTTAGCCCGCTGCCGAGTCTGGCGTTTCGGTCCATGTCCGTGCTGTTTGTGCTGTATGGAGTGCTAACGCTATTTCTCGTTCTGTCCGTTGAATTCGGTCTGTTCGGACCGATCGTTGCACTTACGATTGCCGTATGTGTTGGACTTGGTCAATATATTTTTAGCCCATGGATTATGGACTGGATTCTTCCATGGATCCGTCACCTCAACTGGGTGGACCGAGTTCACCTTCCGGATCATCTGGATCGGTTTATAGAACGGGTTTGTGACGAACAGGGGATGTCGTATCCAAAAATGGGCATTATAGCTGACGGATCGCCAAATGCGTTTACGTACGGGCACCACCCGAACAACGCCCGGATAGTCATTACCCGGGGGTTGATTGACATGCTCGACCAGGACGAGCTGGAAGCCGTTGTCGCACACGAAATCGGGCATGCCAAACACTGGGACATGGCCGTGATGACCGCGGCGAATCTGGTCCCGCTTTTGATGTATCTGCTGTTTCGGTTTCTGATTCAGTTTCGAAACAAGGCCAAACTTTTCGGGGTTCTGGCCTACGTTGTGTACGTGATTTCGGAGTTTTTCGTACTGTTCCTTTCCCGGCTCCGGGAATATTACGCGGATCGGTTTGCGGGTCGTGTCACGAAGAATCCTTCAGCTCTGTCACGCGCTCTTGTTCGAATTGGATATGGTTTAGCGGCCCGGAAATCAGATTCGGAGGAGGACGATGAAGGGGGAAAACGGATGCGTGCACTCCAATCCCTGGGCATATTTGATCAGGAAAGTGCAAATGCCCTGGCCATTTCCTCCGGGGGTGCCCCTGCCGCAACGGTCACCGAGGGAGAGGAGCGGGGCATTGACAAACGAACGTTGAAAGGGGCGATGAAATGGGACCTCTGGAACCCGTGGGGGAAGTATTACGAACTTCATTCGACCCACCCGCTCGTGGCCCACCGACTTCAACACCTCGCTTCCCAATCTGCATCGATGAACCAGGAGCCGTTTATCGTGTTTGACCTGGAGAAACCGGAAAGTTACTGGGACGAATTTTTTGTGGATTTCCTTGTTCATATTGCACCGGTTCTGATTGGGATGGTGTCAATTATCGGATCTATTCTGCTTGCGTATTTTGCGTCACAACCCTCCTGGGTTGGAACCGGTTTGTTGATTACCGGTATCTTGTACTTTGGAAAAACGTTGTTTTCCTATCCCGGTGGTGTATTCCCGAACCGAAATGTGGCTTCCTGTTTAAATCACGTCAAGGTTTCAGCGGTTCGTGGTGTTCCAGTAACACTTCAGGGGACCGTTGTCGGCCGGGGCGTGCCCGGCCTGGTCTGGTCCGAGGATTTTGTGCTCCAGGACGACTCCGGCATCATCTTTCTGGATTACCGGCAGCCGCTCCGAATATGGGAATTTTTCTTTGGGTTGCTGCGCGGGGAAGAAATGAAGAACAAGGAGGTGACCATCCGGGGATGGTACCGGCGCTCACCCGTTCCGTTTGTGGAACTTTACGAAATGGATGTGGACGGAGGGACGAAGGGCTGTTACGTGTATCACATGAAACTTGGTTTTTCGGTGTTGCTTGCTGTTGTCGGTGTGCTCTGGTTTCTTTACTTCTTTGCAATCGGATTTTAAGGAATGGGGAGAGAGAACGGAGACCGGTTTTGGTTTCTCATCACAAGATTCAAATCATTTATTCAATTGGAGGTATTCGTGAAAAAATTTCACATTGTATTTTGTTTGCCGGTATTGTTCCTTCTCGTTCAATTCGGTTCGGCGCAGGACACGGCCTCAGAACAGAAACAACAGCAGAAGAAAAGCGAAATTAAAATAAAACGTCTGGACGAAATTCATTCCTATGAACACCGCAGAGGAATTACTGCATTATCAGGTGCTTCGGACGGTTCTGTGTTCGCCTCTGCATCGAGGGACGCTACGGTGCAGATCGTTGCTCCAAATCAGCAATATCAAAAAAACCATTCGTATTCCCATAAAAGTCGTGTGGAAACCATCTCGGTCTCTCCAGAGGGCCGATACGTGGCCTCCGCGTCATTTGATGGCGTCGTAAAAATATTCAAAAAGACGAATAAAGGGGAACAGGCCTACAGGCGGGTTTTGCGTTATTCGCACGAAGAGATCGTAAATACCGTTTCATTTTCGTCGGATGGAACTCTTTTCGCCTCCGGGGGTCAGGATCAGGTACTCCAGATTCGGAACGTCGAAAAAGGGTTTAAAACCAAACACGAGCGAAATGTAAAAAAAACTATCAGATCCATAACGTTTTCACCGGACGGTCGGTACCTGGTGTTTGGCACCAACCATCTGGATGAAGCTCTTCAGGTGTTGAACGTGAAGAAACGTTTTCGCAGAGAATATTCTCTTGCGTTTGCAACCACCAGTGAGCAACTGACCTATTCACCGGACGGCCGATTTCTGGCTCTGAGTCTTGGGGTGATACATGTGGAAAGAGGTTTTCGCCCGAACGGATTACAACGACGTTACGTGACGAATAGAAACGGAGGAATACATACAATTTCCTTTACTGGTAATGGCCGGCTTATGGGCTTTGTCAAATCGGGTGCATCGAAACGGTTGATGATTTCGGATGTCCGGAGTGGATTTTCAACGGTGTTCAAACAAAACTTTGAACGATCCCTCAGGGCCGTGTTGTTTTCCCCGAACGGCCAGAACCTGGTTATTGGATTTGATGACGGAAGCGTCGAGGTTCAAAAGGTCGTTCGAGAATAAGGGGGAGGCCGGTGCAGCGTTTAAATTTTGACGAGAAATCCGGTGATGTACATGATCAGAGCCCCGATTAGGAATCCGGACACGATGGTCCAGTGGAGGAGGGAGGTGTTTTCCCGTCTGGTGTCCCGGTGGATCAGTTTTCCCACTTCCCAGATCACCTGGAGAATGGCCCCGACCCCGGCGGCGAAAAAGGCCGTGGCCAGTACGGGGTGAAAAGCAAATCCCCCGATCCACATGCCGGGAACGGCCGGCCCGCCCGCCAGAAGAACCAGAAGGAGAAAATGATAAAGAGCGGGTCGTTCATCGGCCACCGGCGCCGCAATGCCCACTCCTTCTGTGACATTGTGCAGTGTGAATCCCACAATCAGAAAGGCGCCCAGGGAGGCTTCACCGGCCGAGAAGGAAGCCCCAACCGCCAGACCTTCTCCCAGGTTATGTAACCCGATGCCGAGGGCAATCATGTAAGCTATCCAGAGCGGGGAGGGTTCCGCGTCCCCTGTGCCTGATTCGGGCGACGACAGCCGGCTGATCGCCATCAAAATGATCGCCGTGCCCGCTGCGATCATCACAATCATGGGCACACCCTGCCAGAACGAGGCCATGTGTTCGGTGAACTCGACGGCGTCCAGCCAGGTTACCACCGCCAGATATGCCAGAAGACCGGCCGTCAGGGCCAGGACGAAATGCAGGGCCCGGCGGGACAGTGATGAAATCAGGGGAAACCAGAGGATCCCCAGGAGAACCGGCAGCACCCCCACGTACACCCCAACCATGCCAAAACGCATCATGCGTTTCACCGACAGGGAAGGAGTTTTTACCGCCACGGGAATTTCTTTGTGAAACGTTGCTCCTTCCTGAGTTACAAGCGTAATTTCGTGCTTGTTCCCGTGGACCCAGTGATAGGGAATGGTTATGGTTGTTTTCTGCCTCGGTTTAATCGTCCGGGAAGGGGATGCCGAGAATTTCCAGTATGCTTCGTCCACCATTACCTGAGAAATTGTGACCGGGTCGGGGCCGTCGTTCACGGCGGATAGCCGGATGATTCCTTCCTCGGGCAGCGTGACCCGCGGTATATTGATTCTGAGAACAGGCGGATTATCGGATTTGGGAAGACCTCTTCCCGACGTGAACAGGTACGTGAGAAGTCCCCCCAGAAGGAAAAGGGGAAGAAGGAAGTACAGTATTTTTTTCGGGAATGATATGGTCTTTTGGTCCGGGTCCTGATGTTCGGTGTTGTTCATGGGTTCATTCACTGAACGGTGCTCCCCTGTGTGGCTCGTTCATTCCAGGAATCGTCCACGTCCGAATCCTCAAGCGCATTGCGGAACTCCGAGGACGGTACGACGTTGAACTTCCCCATCCAACCCAGCTCGGCGAATTCCGACTGGTGAGCGTGAAACATAAATTGTCCCGGGGTATCGTACTGCACCTCGACGATGCCCCGCTCGGCCTGGGTCTGCATGATGGTGTCCACCGTCTCCCGGTCCGGTTCCAGGGATGTGCCGTGGTCGTAGTAGTCAAAGAAGTTTGCGTGGGTGTGAAACGAATTGAGTTTGTCAAATTCCAGGACGTTTATCAGGTAGATTCGGATGAGTTCCCCCACTTTCGCCGGGATCGGACGATTCATGTACTCGTGGGCGACGGTGTTAACCGCGTAAATTTCATTGTCGCCGTCGAAGTTTGTGTCGAATCCGTTCATCAGCATCATCAACTCCCGTGCCGGGGGGCGTCCGTCCTTTGGATCCACAATGAACGCCCCGTACAGGCCCTTGTGGATGTGGCGTTTCAGCGGGATGGAGTGACAGTGGTACAGGTGACAGCCATAGGGCTTCGCGTCGAATTCGTACGTAAAGGATTCCCCCGGTTCGATTTCGCCGGGACCGGCACCGGGAACCCCATCCATTTCAAACGGATGAATGCCGTGGAAGTGAATGGTGTGAGGGTGAGAGCCAACATTTGTGAAGTGAATTTTGATTCGGTCGCCTTCGGTGCATCGAATTGTCGGACCGGGGACGCGGCCCTCGTAGGTCCAGGCCGGAAACCGGTACCCGGGAGCAATTTCTATTTCTTTGTCGAGGGCCTTCCAGTGATATTCCCGGACCGTCTGTCCATCACTGTTTTGGTGTGTTTTTCCGTAGTCCCAGTCCACAAGCAGTTCCAGTGGATCAAATCCGTTGAACTCGTGATCCACGGTTCCCTGCACCTGCATATATCCCGTTCGTTCGTCCGGATCGGGACGAGCGTCCGCGGTGGAGGAACTGGAGGCCGAGTTCTCTTTCGAGGAGGCCCCGGACGCAAACCCGGCAAGAAGAGTGGTGCCCAGAGCGCTAAACAGACCGCCGGCGGTTAAGCCGAGGAAACTTCGTCGATCATTACGGAAGTCCGGGTCCTCTTCCGAGCATGATTTCTCTGCGGATTCGGTACGGAAGTACCAGTAACCGGTTAGAATCAGAGCCAGAGAAAGGATCAGAAGACCAGAAAAAAAGAAAATGTCCATGGGGCGTGTGGGTTATTTTCGAGAAACGGTCGGATATGAAGCTTTTGTTACCTTGATGACACCGGTCATCACCGGGGTATGCATGGGACAGGTGTATTTGTAGGTTCCCGGTTCATCAAATCGAATGATCAGGTCGGCGGATTGGCCCCATTTAACGGTGCCGGAGTGCTTCTCCAGTGCGGGAACGGCGATGGCGTGGTATACCCCGTTCTGGGTGTTTTGAAAGCGAAGGCGAACGACCTGATCCGTGGAAATCCTGAGGGTGGGATTGCTCGTTCCGTCCCGGCGAAAGGCCCCGTCCCGGGCCGTCAGTTCGATGGTTTGAGTGACGGAGGTTATGGATTCGTTCGTGTCCCCGGAGGCGGCAAAGGATCCCGGGAAGCGAGGCCAGGTAAGCAGGACAAGAAAAAGAACCACGGCAATACCAGCAACGGTGAGTGGCAACGCCTGTTTTCGGATTTGTTCTTTTATTTTGCTTAACACGGAGAATTAACGGGTAACAACTTGTGAAATTACCATCACCCTCTTTTTGGGTTTATATATCTTTATGAATTACATTAACCAAGGTTAATTAATTCGTTAAACCGTTTCAAGTGGTGTTTTGAGATTTCTGTTAGGGACGTCTTTATATCCAGAATACGAATGGTTACAATTCGATTCTGTCCACCTGATGGGGACCGCGTGCTGTTTTTCTCCAATGCCATCGAGACCAGCGATGACCGATACCTCGCAATCCCAGGAAGATTACATCAAGGTCATCTGGGAGCTAAATTTGAAGGAGGGAGAGGTACAGCGGTCCCGGATTGCGGAATACCTCGACGTGTCCCTCCCGGCGGTCACCTCCGCGCTCAAACGTCTTGAGGAACAGGACTACCTGGAATTTCAGGAAAACGGACATGTGCAATTAACCGATGAGGGGGAGACCATCGCCAAAAAGCTTGGCCTCCGCCACAACCTCGTCGAGAAATTGCTCGTGGAGGTGGTGGGGGTGGAGTGGTACAACGTGCACGAGGAGGCCGAACGAATTGAGCACGCGATTTCGGAGAACGTGGAGGAGAAGTTGCTGGAGATGTTCGGCAAAAACTCCCGCTGCCCGCACGGTGTGCCGGTGGTGGAGGAATCTACCGAAGAGCGTCGGAGCCGAGGGTTGCGGCTTCTCCGGGAATGTGAGGAAAACCGGGAGTACCGCGTGGAAATTGTTTCCGAACGGGATCAGGAGTTCCTGCATTTTATGAACGAAAAAGGCATCAAACCGGGAACCGTGTTCAAGGTTCGGGAGATCGGGTACGACGGGGTTATGGACCTGGAGGTGGATGATCACGACGTGCACCTGGGCGAAACCGCCACGGACCGCATCTGGGTCCGGGAACTATCCTGAGTCATACCTTCTGGATCAACTGGTTGTCGGTTCCCCATTCGCCACTGAAGGATTTACATACTTCTGAATCCGGTCAATTGTTATGGCGTTCTGCAGCTTTGTGGTTCCCGCTTACGACGAAGAAGATTACGTCGGGAACTGTGTCCGGTCCATACGGGACGCCGCGGACGAACTGGAACTCGAATACGAGGTCATCGTCGTCGACAACAATTCCACGGATCGGACGGCTGAAGTGGCGGAGAACGCCGGAGCCCGGGTGGTGTTTGAGCCGATTAATCAGATTTCGCGGGCCCGCAACACGGGGGCCGAGCGGGCCCGGGGTTCATATTACGTGTTCGTTGATGCCGATTCGACGGTTCGAACCCCGTTACTTCGGAAGGCGAAGGATGCGCTTGAACAGCAACGAGCCGTCGGGGGTGGTGCTCCGGTAACGTTTGATCGGAAGTCGGCACGTGAACAGTACGGATCCCAGCTCGAAACCTGGAACTGGATCTCCCGAAACTGGCAACTCGCGGCCGGTTCGTTTCTGTTTTGTACCCGGGAGGCGTTTGAGTGGACAGGGGGCTTCAGCGAACAGGTGTATGCCAGTGAGGAGCTCTGGTTGTCCCGGGAATTAAAACGGTTCGGACGGTTCCGGCAGCGCCCCTTCGTCATTTTGAGTGACGTGTACATCCAAACGTCCGCGAGGAAAATGGATTGGTTCCCGGCCTGGCAGCAGTATCTGGGGGTTCTTCTGTTTTTGCTGATGCCCTGGGTGGTGTTTTCCCCGAGTCTCACTCGCTGGTTCTGGTACACAAGACCGGATTAGCGGATCAGTTAACGTCGGTTTCCAGGAGGTTATACGGTATTGATCACTATTGTTGTTTGCTTTTTCTATCGTGGCGGTGGTAGCATAGTGTTTCATGATCGCTACCATCCGAAACAAACTGTATCCGCTTCTGTTCCTTGGACTGATCGGGTTTTTTCTCCCGGTTTGCGCCGGTTCCATCGGGGCACACAAAACCACGATACCAGGAGAGGCGGAAGCATCCTGCGAAGGGGATTGCTGTTGTGATTCCCCCGAAAAAACTTCCGAATCGAAGGATTGCTGTAAACAGTCCGGGTTCGACGGCATTCAGATCGGAACCCTGCCTTCCTTTTTTTCGCCGGATCCCGATGTGTTTTCCGCCGGTGTTCTTTCGGTCGTTCCCTCCGGTGCGAAGGCGAAAAAACCCCATCAGTCAGATCTTGCGTTGAATTCCGACCTCCTCTACAGCCGGGGTTACACACCGGTCCCTTCTTCAAAGACCACCCCCCGTTTACAGGTGTTCCTCCTGTAAATTCGGTCTTCTTCTGCACGGGAACCCATCCTCATTCTTTCTACGGGTCAGGTCACACTCCTTCGTCCTGTGCAATGCCCTGAGGAATGTTGATCCCCTGGCGAACGGCCGGAAAAGGTTCGTTTTTGTTCGAAACGAAACCGCGATCTCTTCCTGATGGCTGTCTCCAGGCTGTCCATGCGTACGTCCAGTTGTGAAGAGGGTTCGTTGACGAGTAAAAAAGAATTGAAGGTGTAATATCTCATGAATAACGACAACAAACAGATAACGAATGATGAGGTGCCCCCGGAAAAACCCGGGACCACCGGGACACTGCGACGCATTATGACCTGGATGTTTGTTGGTTTTTTAATCGGCGTATTTGCCATGGCGGCGTATGGTTATTTTTCCGGTGTATCGTGGGAGACCTCGACCGTCGAAGAAACGGCGGACGTACCGGCCTACGTCTGTCCCATGCACGAACAGGGACCGGAACACGCAGCTTCCGCTCAGGATGAGCCGGGAGAGTGTGAGGCCTGCGGCATGGCGTTAAAGCCCCGGGAGGAAGTGCTGGGGGAGAAGGATCGTGAAGAAGAGAAATCATCCGGGGACGTGGAGGAGTGGACCTGCGCCATGCATCCGTCCGTTCGCATGCCCCGGAAGGGGGTGTGTCCATTCTGTGGTATGGACCTGGAACCGGCGCCGAAAGACGACTTCGTGCGGCTTAACAAAGAGGCGAAACGCCGAGCCGGCGTGGCGACGGTGCCGGTCAAGCGACGGTACGTGGATCACGAAGTGACGATGTATGGCGAAGTGGATTACGCTCATACGAGTATGGAAACCATCACCGCACGGGTGCCGGGACGAATTGAGCGTCTCTTCCTTGATCACCGGGGTATGAAACTTCGAAAAGGAGATCATATGTATCAACTGTACAGCCCGGAATTGCGGAACACCCACCGCGATCTGATGCAGGCGAAGGAGACACTGGGGAAGGCAAAGACAAAAGAGACGGCCGCCGCCGCCCGGCGTCGGCTGGAATCCATTCGCGAGCGGCTTCGAAACTGGGGACTTCTAAAGGAGCAGATCAGGGAACTGGAGCAGGCCGAAACCCCCTCCCGGCGCATTACCCTGAAAGCTCCCCGGGGCGGCACGGTCACGAAAATATTTCCAAAGGAAGGAGATTACGTGAACGAAGGTTCCCGGATTTTTACCATCGTGGATCTGTCAAAAGTTTGGGTGGTTCCGGAGCCGTACGAATCCGATCTGCAGTGGCTCCGGTACGGTCAGTCACTGAACGTTCAAACGGAGGCGTACCCCGGAAAGTCATTCGAAGGATGGGTGAAGTACATTGAGCCCTGGGTGGACGCAAAGACCCGAACGACACAGCTTCACGCGGAAATACCGAATCCCGATGGCCGACTGAAACCGGGCATGTACGCGGAAGTCACCGTTAAAGCCACACTGGCTTCGGAGGGAAACGTCGTGGAGCCGGATTTGAAGGACAAATATATCTGCCGCATGCATCCATCGGAGGTGAAGCAAAAGCCGGGCAAGTGTCCACAATGCGGAATGGACCTGTCCTCGCCGGAGGAGCTGGGATACAAGCCGATGTCCGATGCGGAACCCCCACTGGTCATTCCGGATTCCGCGCCATTAATAACAGGAAAACGGGCCATCGTGTATCTGGAAGTACCGGGTACCGAAAAACCAACGTATGAAGGTCGGGTCGTTCAGCTCGGGCCCCGCACGAAGAATCATTACATTGTTAAGTCGGGTCTTCGAGAAGGAGAACAGATCGTTTACCGTGGGAACTTTAAACTGGACAGCGAAATGCAAATTCGGAATTTGCCCAGCATGCTTCACAACCCGGAAAAGCTCCCCGCATCTTATGAGGAAGCGATGGAACAGAGACGGAAAAGCGACGAGGTCAAAACCGGCAAAAAATCGGACAAAAAATCGGATTAACGAGGAGTGAGGCAACAAGACATGAGCAACGAAAGGGACGATAACGCGAGCGAAAGCTGGAAGCAGAACATCTCCCCGATCGAGCGGTTTACGTCCTGGCTGGTTCGGGTGAGTCTCCGAAATCCGCTGATCATTATCATTCTGCTTCTGGTGAGCATCTTCGGCGGGCTGATGGTCATGCCGTTTGATTGGGATGTCGGCCCGGTTCCCCGGAACCGGCTTGCCGTGGATGCCATTCCGGAGATTGGTGAAAACGTGCAGATTGTGCACACCCGATGGCCCGGCCGATCCCCGCGGGATGTGGAGGACCAGATCACGTATCCGCTGACAACACAGCTGATGGGCATTCCCCGGGTGGAGGAAATTCGCACGCGCACCATGCTGGGCATGTCGTTTCTGTTTGTCGTGTTCGAGGACGGAGCCGATTATTACTGGACCCGGACCCGGCTTCTGGAAAAGATGGACAGCCTGCCGCCGGGCACGTTGCCCGAGGGAGTGAATCCTGTTCTGGGACCGGATGCCACGGCGCTTGGACAGGTATTCTGGTACACACTCGAGGGGCAGGATCGAAACGGCGAGCCGACGGGTGGATGGAGCAAGCAGCGGCTCCGGTCCATTCAGGACTGGTTTATCCAGCAGGAACTCCTCAAGGCCGATGGGGTTACGGAGGTGGCGGGGGTCGGTGGTCACAAACTCGAGTATCAGGTGGACGTGGATCCGGAGGCGCTCCGGGCGTACGACGTTTCGTTGAAGGATGTGTACGAAGCCGTGCAGAAGTCCAACCTGGACGTGGGAGCCGGGGTACAGGAAATTAACTGGACGGAGTACGCGGTTCGCGGCACGGGATTTGTGGAGGACCTGGAGGATATACGAAACACCGTCATCATGGAGCGACGTGGCATTCCCGTCAAGATAAAACACGTGGCCACGGTAAGCACCGGTCCCGCGCAGAGACGCGGGGTCCTGGATCGAAACGGAGCACCGGCCGTGGGGGCCGTCGTGGTGTCCCGACACGGGGAAAATCCGATGGAGGTAATCGAAAATCTTCGGACCGAGATCGATCGAATATCGGGCGGTCTCCCGAGAAAAGTTCTTCTCGAGGACGGTGCGGACCGTCCGGCCGTGAAACAATGGGCAAAGGAGCGCGGCTTCGATGCATTTACCGAAGATGGCACCGTAAATCAGGAAGGGTTTCAGGAATGGATTCGAAACAACCCGGAACAGAGCCTGCCGTCGTGGGGGACCGTATCACAGGTGACCATCGTCCCCTTTTACGACCGGACCAACCTGGTGGAACAAACCCTGAACACGCTCACGGAGGCCCTTACGCTACAGGTTCTGATCACCGTTCTGATTGTTGTGCTCCTGGTGATGCACATTCAGAGCAGTCTGCTCATCTCCGCCATGCTTCCGGTGTCCATTCTGATGACCTTCATTGTGATGAAGCTCTGGGGAATCAGCGCGGACATCGTGGCCCTGTCGGGAATTGCGATATCGATCGGAACGGTGGTGGCCATGGGCATCATCGTGTGTGAGAACATCCTCCGGGTAATGGAAGAGGCCTCGGACGAAGCAGATTCGATGGATCTGATCCGGCAGGGTGCGGAAGAAGTGGGCGGGGCGGCACTGACCGCCATATTAACAACTGTGATCAGTTTTCTGCCCGTGTTTTTCATGGTTGGAATGGCCGGCCGGCTCTTTTTTCCCCTGGCGTTCACAAAGACGGTGGCCATGGTCATCGCCGCCATCATTGCGCTTTCGTTTTTGCCCCCTCTGTTTCACATGACCATTGCGGGATCGGCGCCCGATCGAAGAATCCGGCTTTTCTATGGTCTTCTTCTTGCGGGAGGGGGCGGCGTACTGGGGTTTTATCTTTCCGCGGTTGTCGGAGCGGTGGCCTTTGTCGTGGGGGCATACACGGCGGTTTCTCCATTCCTTTCCGATCAAATTCAGAAATGGGTTCGATGGACGACCAATGGTACCGCCGTCCTGCTTGTGACGTATCTTTTTGCCAGATCCTGGATGCCGCTCGGACTCGAACAGGGGATCTGGGTCAATTTCATCGGGGTGTGTCTGACGGTGGCCGTCCTCGTGGGGTTGCTTTTGCTCGTACTGCGTTATTACGAAGCCATGCTCCGGGCCTGTCTTCGATTTTATCCCGTTTTCCTTCTGGGAATTGGGGTATTTCTCATTGCGGGCGTATGGATCTGGTCCTCGTTGAACCGTGAGTTCCGTCCCGAACTGGAGGAGGGATCCTTTCTGTACATGCCGGAAATGAGTTATCACGGGTCCGTCACGGAAGCCATTGACGGGGTGCGAAAACAGGATCGGGCGATCAAATCCATACCGGAGGTTGAAGGGGTTCTGGGCAAAATGGGACGTGTGGAAAGTCCACTTGACCCGGCGCCCCTCGGCATGGCCGAAACCATCGTGAAGTACAAACCCGAGTATCGAGAGGACGATCAGGGAAACGTGCTTCGATTTCAATACCACTATGACGAAGATGGAGAGGTGGAGTTTGACCGGGACGAAGACGGAAACTTGATTCGGGATCCGGACGGGTTGCCGTACCGAAACTGGCGGGAGAAGATCCAGAGCGTGGATGACATCTGGAAACAAATTGTGGATAAAGCGGATCTCCCGGGATGGACGTATCCCTCCAAACTTCAACCGATCGAAACCCGGTTGCTGATGATTCAGACGGGACTGAACGCCGAAAGTGGTGTGAAACTTCGGGGGCCGGACCTCGAAACCATCGAAAAAGTGGTACCACAGCTGGAGAAGATGGTCGGAGAAGCAGAGGGGGTGGACGCCATGACGGTGGAGAGCATGGGGGTGGACAAAAAACCATACGTGGAAATTGACATCGATCGGAAGAAGGCGGCTCGCTACGGGGTGTCCATCCGAAAGGCACAGCGACTGCTTGAGATTGGTCTCGGTGGGATTCCGGCCACAACAACCGTCGAAGGCCGGGAACGATACCCGATACGGGTCCGGTATCAGCGGGAACGCCGGGATGAATTTGATCGTTTTGGCGATCTGCTGATTCCAGCGCGAAGCGGTGAACAGGTACCGCTTCGACAGATTGCCGATATTGGATACAGGGCCGGACCGCAGATGATTGCCGGAGAGGATGCGGCACCGGTGGTCTACATCTCCTTTGATAGTGAAGAGGGCGTGACGGCCGTGGAAGCAGTTCGTCAGGTGCGAAGGCATCTCCGAGAAAAACAGGAGGCGGGTCAACTTGTGCTGCCGGAAGGGGTAACGTATGAATTCGGCGGAAAATACAAGCAACAGGTAAAAGCTCAGAGGGTACTGTCATTTATCCTCCCCGTTGCTCTGGCTGTTATTTTTCTTGTGCTGTATCTGCAGTTTGGCACTGTCACAACAACCGTCAACGTTTTTTCGGGCATCATGGTCTCCTGGGCGGGGGGATTTCTGATGCTATGGTTATATGGTCAGGATTGGTTTCTGAACGTTCAGATCGCGGGCATCGATTTTCGGGAACTGCTGAATGTGCAGACGATCAACCTGAGCATAGCCGTCTGGGTTGGTTTCCTTGCTCTCTTTGGTATAGCGACCGATGCCGGTGTTCTTGTGGCGACAAAACTTCGTCAGGATTTTCGGGATGGGGGACCGGGCAGCATTTCGGAAATCAGGGACACGGTTGTGGAGGCCTCGTTAAAACGAATTCGTCCCTGTGTCATGATGATCGGCGTGACGGTACTGGCCCTGCTTCCGGTCATTACCTCCACGGGGAAAGGCTCAGACGTAATGATTCCGATAGCACTGCCCGCCTTCGGCGGCATGTTATTCGGCATACTAACGGTGCTGACGGTGCCGGTGCTTTTCAGTCTGGTCGAGGAGTTTCGGTATCGATCCGATCTGTCGAAGCGAAGGACCGAACTTCTGTCCGCGGCTACGTTGTTTGTCGTTCCCGCCGTGTACAACGTCTACTGTCAGATGGTCGAGACGGGTGAGCACTCGCCATCATGATCTGAAAGAGGTGGGGGCCCGTGCTACCGAGAAATGTTCTTAAAAAATAGGATTCATTCATAGGAGACCGTTATGAAGAAGTTGAGTATTCTTCTGATTCTGACATCGGTTGTGGTGGGATGCAGTCATGGCATTACCGTTCCCGAAACGGATTATCAGGCCAACATCAGATGGGAAAAAAAGGTGGCGGAAGAGCTCGATACCGGTGAGGAATCTGTGAGGAACAGGGGAAATCGGAAACGAACCGGCATTGAACAGAACCTGTCGAAAGGAAGCATTGCCCTGGAAACTCTGCTGTCGCTGCTGGAAGAGCGTCATCCTGAGCTTATCGCCCTGAGACGAAAACGGGAAGCCGCCCTTGAAGCAGCCCGGCAGGCGGGCGGTTGGCCGGATCCCATGTTGAAGGCAAAGTACGGTGAACAACCATTACAGACTCGGGACGGACCCGTAGACTGGCGGGCACAGCTTCAGCAGACCATTCCCTGGTTTGGCAAACTCGACGCCGCGCAGAAAGCCAAACTCGCCGAAGCGGGTCAGGCCTCGGCACGCCTCCGAGAGCGAACACTTCAACTGCGGCGGGAACTTACGAAGGCGTATTATGATTATTACTACCAGATTCGTGCCGTTAGCATCACAAATGAGATGATTTCATCACTGGATCATCTCGTGGAATCCGTACGATCCTCGTACGAAGACGGCAGCGTTCCCCGTCAGGATGTGCTGAAGGCCGAAATTGATCGGGACGATCTACGAACGAGACGAAGTGACCATCGTGATCTTCGGAAAGAAGCTCGGAGCCGCATCAATAGTTTGCTCGACCGCCGTGCGGACGCGTCTCTTGGAACTCCGGAACCGGATATGGAAATCGGTGAAATACCTGATCGTCAACGACTTGTTGAGGCGGCGCGAACACATCATCCGGACCGTAATCGGACGGTATTTGAGGTCCTCCAGCATCGGCAGGGGGCAAGGGAAGCCCGGCTTGATTACCTGCCGGACATTACGGCCGGGGTTATGTATCACGGCGTTGGTCATACCGACCAGATGGGAACAGTGGATGCGGGTCAGGACGCCCGGGAGTTTATCCTGGGACTGAATCTGCCGCTCTGGACCGGCAAACGGGACGCCCGTCTTCGAAAACACAAATTGCGGATGCGGGCGGCACGAATGCAATTGCGGGACGTGGACAACCGCATTCAATCCCGAATTGACGGGGCTCTTGCGTCTCTCCGCAACCACCGCCGCCGGTTCCGGTTCATCTCCCAAACCGCCCTTCCCAAAGCGCAGGAGGCCCTTTCCTCGTCACGGGAGGCGTATCGGAATGGTGAAGTAGGTATAACGGATGTGTTAAATGCCGAAACGGCTCTTCTTCAGTTTCGGCTGGAAAAGGAAAATGTCATCGGGTCCTATCGAACGGCCCGGAAAAAGCTTGAGGAAGTGATTGGGCTCCCCCTCGGAGATCTTTAAATAGGAGGGTTCCGGACGAGCGCCAGCCGGTGATGTGGCTCAACCGGTCGGGGGAAACGTTTTCGGCAATGGAAGGGAGTGAACCGATCAGGTGTTCATCTGCCAGATCCGGAAATTCAGCGCCGCCGCGTATCCCACCCAGAGCCCGTAGGGCCAGAACAGAATCGAGGCGATGGGGGAGTACGGCCAGGACAGGATGGCGTAAACCACGATGGAGGTCCACAGAAAAATAATTTCGATGAGACCAAGCCCCGGTGATTGGAGCCCGAAAAACATCACGGACCACAGGGCGTTCAGCCCGAGGTGGACGAAGTAGATGACGAGGACGAACGTCGGGCGATCTCCCACTGTTTTTGTCCAGAGTACCCATCCGGAGCAGGCGATCATGAAATAAAGAAGGGTCCAGACAGGCCCGAAAATCCACCTCGGCGGATTCCAGGTTGGCTTCTCAATTGTTTGATACCAGGTGTTGACGGAGGAGTACGTGGCGATGTTTCCTATCAGTGCTGCTCCGTAGGAAAGGAGAAGGAATAAGATTAGGCTCGGCCAGTATTTCTGAAGCAATTCCTTGATTCCCATATGAACAAAAGAAGTGTGGGGTGTTTGTGATCCGGTTCCGGAAGAAGGTCCTTCGTTCAATACGATTAATGTTATCGAGGTTCGTTCCGCAGGAGAAGGAAAAATTGTATATTGGGGGACGGATCATTTCCAGCAACCGGAGGGACATCAGTAATGTGGTTCATGGGACGTACGGACATGGTTCAACTCCGGGAGACTTTTTTTTATATTGGAGCCCGATTCAACAGGGACGATTTGTACCTGGATTTCCCGTCCGGTTATCGAAATGGAACGCGAAACAAAACCCAACCCACTGGAATGGTTCGGTGCTCGAGCGTGTGACGTTATTGAACAGGTGATGCCGGATCCGTTCCTGTTCGCCATTCTCCTGACGTTTGTGGCCTTTGTTTGGGGATGGTTCGGCACCGCCGCCTCCGCCGTGGAGATGGTGGATCACTGGGTGTCCGGGTTCTGGGGTCTGATTGATTTTGCGTATCAGATGGTGATCATTCTGGTCACGGGATACGTGATTGCGGACCACCCAAGGGTTCGCAGGGGACTGTCGAAACTGGCGGGATTCCCGTCCTCGACGGGCCAGGCCGTGATGCTGGTATCGGGAGTGGCCATTGTCAGCAGCTGGATAAACTGGGGACTTGGTCTGATTGCCGGAGCATTGATGGCTCGCGAAGTGGGACGGCGATCGGAGGAACGGGGGCTTTCGTTTCACTACCCGATTATCGTGGCTGCCGGTTACACGGGGCTTGCCATGATCTGGCATTGGGGCCTGTCCTCCAGCGCGGCCCTGAAGTCGGCGGAGACGGGGCAAAGCAACCCAATTTTCTCGGTGGTCGGCCGCGCGATCCCCACCGTGGAGACGATATTTCACCCCTTTACGATTGCGCTCGCTGTTCTGTCGCTGGTTTTTACCATGGTGGTGCTTTACCTGATGGCACCGTCATCGGAGGAATCCATTCGAACCTACTCCGACTTTCAGGATGGTGAGGATGAGCTGGATGAGGAAGCATCGGAGGATCAGGAACAACCGTCGCCTGAGACGTTCGGGGATTATCTCAACCGGTCCGCGCTCATCGGGGGAGCGCTTTCACTGCTCGGGATGGCGGGGATGGTACTGGTCATACGAAACATCATCTCCGATTACCGGATTACACTGAACCGTGTCAATTTTCTGTTTCTGTTTGCGGGATTTACACTGTACCTGCGACCGATCCGGTATCTGGAGGCCTTTTATGGGGCCGTGAAGTCCTCCGCCGGTATTATTTTGCAGTTTCCGTTCTACTTTGGAATTATGGGTATGATCAGGGGATCGGGATTGTCCGAACAGATAGCTCGATGGTTGATATCACACTCCTCCCCCGAGACCCTTCCACTGGTGAGCTGGCTTACGGCGGGGATCCTGAACATTTTTATTCCGAGTGGGGGGGGCGAATGGGCCGTGATGGGGGAAATTATTACCGAGGCCGCCGTGGAACAGGGGGTTCCGGTCGGACATATCATCATTGCTTATGGGGCCGGTGATCAATGGACCAACCTTCTTCAACCGTTCTGGGCCATTCCATTACTGGGCATATGCGGAATTCGGGCAAGGGAGGTGTTCGGTTATACTGTGGCACTTATGATCATCTCCGTTCTGTTTTACGGAGGGGCATTTTTACTGGCACCGGTTCTTCTCTCCTTTTGAACGGACAAGATGGCTTCAATCAATTCAAATTACCGTGACGAATCGGATCTGGAGACGCTGTTGGACGGCTGGGTGACGCCCTCCGAACAACAGCTGGCCGGTGATGATCGGGTGCTTCTCGTGCGACTGTCGGCCATAGGCGACGTGGTTCGGGCTCTGCCGGTCGTGTCGTATCTTCGCAACAATGGTTTTGAGGGGACCCTTGGATGGCTCGTTCAGCCACCCTGTGACGATTTGCTTCGATCATTCGACACAATTGATCGGGTGCATACCATCAACCGTTCCGGCTGGTGGAAACATCCTCTTCGCCTTCGAAATCAGGTGTTGGAACTCGGGAAGTACCAGTACGACTGGTCGTTTGATTTTCACGGATTGTTCAAGAGTGCGTTTCTCGTGAACCGGCCTTCGGTTCGCCGCCGCGTGGGATTTGCAGCACCCAATTGCAAGGAATTTAATCATCTCTTTCAGGACGAAACCATCTCGGAGCTTCCGTCTGAGGCCCCCCGAATCTTTAAATACCTGTCGCTTCTTCGGCCGTATACACAGAAATATCGTCTGGACCGGGAAACTATCCGAGTTTCGTTTGAGCCGGACCGGGAATTTGAAGGATCCATTCGGGAAGCGGCCGGAGAACATCCGGTTCTCCTTCATCCGCGCACGAGTCACGATCGTTATGGTCGGAAAAAAGAATGGGGCATTGACAATTTTGTCACCCTCCTGAGGAGGTTAGCGGAAGAACTGGACACGATGCCACCGGTGCGAATCACCTGGGGACCCGGTGAGCGTTCATCTGCAAAGAAACTGGCGAAACGAAGCCCGGAGGGTGTTCGTATCGCTCCGGAGACACCGGATCTGGTTCATCTTTTTTACCTGATCGAGCAGGCTACCCTGGTCATTTCCGGCGACACGGCGCCCTGTCACATCGCGGATCTGCTGCACACGCCGCTGGTGGCCCTGTTTGGGGGTTCGGATCACCGGGTAAGCGGTCCGTTTTTTACAAACTACCGGTTATTAACGGGCGGTGAATCCGCGAAATCGACCCGCGATATTTCCGTGAACGAGGTGCGGGAGGCGGTGCTGGATCTGCTGGATGAGGTGTAAAAACAACGTACGCTGCGGACGTCGTTTCCGTCCGGCGTGCGTCATAACGAACACGGTGGCGTTGTTTCCGTTGTTGGCTTCGTGAATGACGAGCCGGTGGGTGAGATGGGTCTACTCCCACAATTGAACATCACGAAGATATGGAAAAAAGATACGTTGTAGTCCACGGAGCAGCAGAGTGGACGTTTTTTCCTTCCGTTTTTTCTGTGTCAGCATCAACAAACACGAACACTGAATTCTCGTTATAACCCCATTTATTTGTGGGTAGCGGTGGCGAATTTTCGGTTGTTTTTGAAGTAGCAAACGGGACAATATTTATATAAATAATTAGAGGTGGTATTATATAAATGTTTAGAATGAAATGTCGTAGAAGATTCGGAAAATGGAAAAAGAATCAACATAATTTTCTCGGGGGACATCATGGTACCGAATCGAACACCGAAGCGTCGATCGTATCGGCAAAAAAAGCCAGCGGGGCCCGGAGCGGGATTGTTGCTTGCTGGTCTTGCATTTGGGATCATTTCGGCTGGAACATCGTTTTTTCCGTGGACGGGACTTCACATTGAAGGGGTTACGGAAGTAACGGGCAATGGCGTTGAAATTACGGAGGGGCAGTGTTTCTTGCTCCTCAGCGTATTAATAGCGGTGTCGTTTTCGCTAATTCTTATGGAAATGGGTCCGGATGACAAGCGGATCCTTCCGACCGCTTCCCTGATTCTGTCCGTTGGTGCCGTCATCTGTCCGGTTCTCGTGATCTGGCAGGTGGAAGATGCGGCACAGCAACTGGTCGAGATCACGGATTTTTCGAAAGCACCCGTCACCTATTATTACATGACGGGGTTGTGGGTGGGCCTTATATCAAGTGCCGCGGCCGCTGTGGTGTCCCTTGTTGTACTGAGTAAGGTCTGGTCCCGTAGAAAAGAAATTTCTAAGGAGTGAGTTCCTTTAAATTGTATTGTTCAGTCGGAATAGATACCTGTTGAAGCTCCGTGAGAAAAGGAGAATTTACTCCAGTGTGGAGTGAACGTTGACTTCCCTATTTGCTTCGTTTACTGTCCAGCTTATCAAGCAACGACTTTAAACCAATCTCCGACGCGACCTCCCGCGCTTTTTCTTCTTCGCCGGCCAGGTAATGGCCCCGGGCGATCCAGGGACGCTCGCCGGTCTCACGGGCCAGCTCCAGGATCTGTTTTCCGATGTTCCTCGCTTTGTCCTCATGTCCCCGTGCTCGCTCCAGTTCGGCTTTTGCCCGCAGGTATTTCTTCGTTACTTGACGGTTCTCGACGGACCGCAAGACTTCATGGGCTTCCTTCAGATGATCCCCGGCCTTTTTCAGATCTCCTTCTTCCACGGCAAACCTCGCCAGGAGCGCATGTGTGGATACCAATATATACACAGCGCCCAATCCTTCCGCAGTCTTCAGGAGTTCTTCTTTGTTCAACGACAAGGGCGGTCCCGAGGACCTCCGATTTTTTTGCACCCGATTAAGAACAAGGTCGATTTGACCCTGGGCGAGTAATGACCGCATTAAAAATCTTTTGTGTCCGGTTTCCCGGGCGATGGTTTCGGCCTTATTCAATATTTCCCGGGATTCGCCATATTCACCACGGAAAAACTTCAGGTGACCGATCCCTCCGAGAATGGCCGCCTCGCTGGTCTGGTTACCTACCTCACGAATGATCTGAAGAGATTTCTTTTGTTTCTTCAAAGCGATTTCGTAATTCCCGAGTATGGTGTTCAAATTGCCAATGTTATGGAGTGTTGTTGCCTCGCGATAACGGTCACCAACGTCGTGATCTATCTGGAGGGACTTCCAGTACATTTGCAGCGCCTTTTTAGGTTCTTTGAGTTGAATAAATACGATACCGATGTTGTTGAGGCTCTCTGCTTCACCGGATCGGTGGCCGATCTCCCGACGAATCTCAAGGGATTTTTGAAAGTGTTCAAGCGCCTTCTCGTGGTCTCCAAGGTTATGGTGCACGAGGCCAATATTGTTGAGGCTGTCGGCCTTTCCATTTCGATCCCCGATCTCTCGTTGAAACCGAAGAGCTTCCCTGTATTTTGTAAGTGCCTTATCGTACTCTCCAAGTTCATCGTACACGAGGCCGAGCCCATTGAGAATGTCCCCGACGTGATTCTCGTTTCCGGTTTCCTTTCCCTGTTCCAGGGCTCTCTCAAAAAGTTCTTTTGCGGTCTCGTAGTTTCCCTGAGCCCGGTGAATATCCCCCTCTAAATGTAGCATCCGAAGCCGTATTTCGACGGTTAAATCCTTCCCGGCAAAGGCGGGATCGTTTTTGGTCTGCTCGATCGTTTCCAGAGCACGATTCAAATCCCCCATTGCTTTATAAAGTTCCGCTTTCAGAAGTCGAGCACGGAGGCGCCGTCGATCGCTGCATTCCCCCTCGAGAACGGACGTGACCTCCTCCCGGGCCGGTTCGTAACGGGAAAGCCGGTAAAGGGAATTAGCCAGAAGAAGCCGGGCCTCCGTCCGTTCCGGGGTTTCCCGGGCCTGTCGGGCGTATGATATGGCTT
>CAZOLI010000002.1:60771-158722 GCA_964580675.1 uncultured Planctomycetia bacterium | reverse complement strand
TTCCCCAGCCGGCCCGAAATTTAGGCCCTATTTATCTCTGGGTGAGAATTCTCTTTTTCACATTGGCTAAGGACTGTTGACCATCAAGTTATATTCATCTAAACACGGATCTATTCAAATAATGAGGGCCATTTGTTTTTTACGCTCTTTTTTATTCTTTGTGCTCGTTTTTTAATTTCTGGATTTTTTGACGTCTCCATTCCTTGTAGTATCGGCCACGAAAGGATTCCCAAACGTTGAAACAATTCCTCTGCTTTCTTTCTCTTTCTATGTGATTTCACTCTCAGATGGTTTTTCTTTTCTTGTATAAATTTCTTCCAGCTGCTGTTTTTCTGAACCCAATTTATAAATGGTTTGACGGGCTCAGGGTAATGAAACGAGACGCCCATAGAAATTCGATCCCATATATTTGCCACCTCCCGAAACTTTTTCTTTTTTATCTTCCTTGCAATAGCAGTTAATTTTTCCAGCACAAAGACCAGATATTTCTTTTCTGATCTCACCGACCGAATTATTTTCTCTGCCCGCTGAAACTCATCATCACGCAAAGAAGAGAAACACTTTTGAATGATTTTCCTTGTGTTTTCATCAGATCGAGGAAAAGAAGGCCCCGTACCCGTTCGGTGGGGGTTTCCTCGATACATCGGCCAGCGTCCCGGTCCTTTCTCCGATTTTTGTCGAAGGCCATAGACGATATTTTTCCCAGGCTCCTTATTTTCCCTGTGCTGACTATAGGTGCAAAAGAAAATATATTTCTTTACAATTGATGGACCTCCCGAAATAGAAGAATTTGCTTTATACTTCCACATCCGCTCTCCTGAGTTTGCATTCAGGCAATATAAAAATCCGTTCTTGGCTCCCAGGTATATCTTTTCATTAACAAGTACCGGAGAAGTATTTATGTTTGATCCCAGATCCAACTTCCATTTAACCTTCCCTGAATAACCATCCAGACGGTAGAGGGTTTTATCAGCGGCGAAATATACCGTTTTATGATCAGCCGCCGCTGATGTGACAATCTCTCCACCGGTCTGAAACGCCCATATTTTCTTCCCTGTTTTGGCATTCAGAGCCAAAAACTTTCCCCCATAATTTCCTACATATAGTATACCTCCTGCAATTGCTGGAGAGGCTTGAATCATTTTGTCTGTTTTATACACCCATTGACGTTTGCCTGACCCTGCATCAAGACAGATTATTTTTCCGTTGTCGTTGCCAAAAAATACAAAGTTACCTGCAACCGCTGGTGATGAATCTACGTTTCCTGTCTTAAATTTCCAGATTTCCTCTCCACTACTGGCGTTCAAACAATATAGATGTTCGTCGTCACTGCCAAAATACACACGGTTTTTCTTTACTACTGGCGACGTTTGAGTATAATCTTTTGTCTTGAATATCCAATTTTTCGCTCCCGTTTTGGCATCCAGGCAAAGGAAGGTTTGGCCGGCGCCAATATAAACGGATCCCTTCGCAATTGCAGGGGAGGAATGAGTTATCATCCCATTTGTTTTGTGTGACCACAACGCCTTCCCGGATTTTGCGTCTAAACAGTAGACATGTTTGTCGTCGTTACCAACATAAACTCGATTTTGGGAAATGCAAGGTGAGGAAAGAAAATATTTATCTCGGGAAAAGCGCCATTTAAGCTTAACCGCCTCCTTCTCTTCCTCCGCTTTTTTTCCCTTATCCTGAGGAAATGTTTTGGAGGAGGTAAAACCAAACAACAGAAAAATGACAACATTTGCTGTTATGAACTTTTTTACCGTCATCGAATTACGGGCAGGAAACTTGATTTTATTTCGATAAATAATCGGCTATGGAGGCTGCTTAAGAACGTTGGACATAATTTTCGGGTTTTATTGTGAGATTCCTTTTTCAGACGTCCTCGGAACCCCGAGGGGTGGAGAGGACGTCTGAACGGGGTGTTCCTTCTCCTTCTTATCCGTTTTTAAATTCAGTTCAATCTGTAACAGATGAGGAGAAGTAGCTCACTTACCCCTGTGTTCAACTTTGTTGAGCACGTTCCGAGTTAGTCTTCCCCTTTCGGCATTTCCTCAAGACGTTCCTCGTCCTGTTTCCCGGCGTCCGAGGGCGGTTCAACCGAAATGCCGTCCTCTTCCGGATAGAGGTGAAAGGTTCTGGTTAAGGTAATTGTCGTTTCCTTCCCCTCGTCCTGCTTCCGCTTACTACGGACGCCTACTTTGATTTCACGCCCCTTCTCCTGCAGTTTGGATCCCGGTTCATATCGAAGCACAAACTCGACGGGCGACGAATGGGGCGGTGATCCTTTGACACCCTCAGGGGAAAGGGATCCCTGTGGGTCCCTGTTTTCTTCTGCATCACCATTGATCGGCCCCAGATCCTCCGTGGTCCGTATCGAGAATTCATCTATTGGTTCTTCGCCGGGGAAACGATATTCAAAGGTGATCAGATAGGAACCATCCGAGGTTTGCCGGGCGTTTTTCACCGTGACGTTCTCGGACGTTTCCCGCTTTTCAACAATTGAGGTCGTGGTCTTCTTTGGGGACGATTTCTTTGGGGGTGTCTTTTTTATCTTTACCTTTTTCTTCGAGGAGGGAGCGGAAGTGGTTTTTGTTGAAGCCATAAAAAAGATGGGCACACCAAAGAAACCAACCACCCCGAGGACCGCGACAAACAACACAATAAAAACCATGTTCAGAAATATGTTGGTATCGTCTTCCATTGGTTACCTGTGAACAACCATCATTTTGAAAATGTGTTCTCTCATCCACCGAAACACAGTGGAATTCACTCGACTTCCTTCGATCCGGATACCCAAAATCGCAGTGGCCAGTCCGCCGCTCGTTCGGCGTAATCAATCCCCACCCGGGGACCCGTTATTACTTGATTTTCGTCCACGTCGGTTCCGGGTTCAATCCAGACCGTCCCCCCGCCGGTCAGGTCCATCCCGTTCTGATCGGTGGAGATGTCCAGGGCCATGGTGAGTTTGCCCGGACCGGACGCCACTTCTCCTTCCGGAACGGGCGTGGAACGATTTTCCTGTCGCCGACGAATCATCACGTCCCGACCCTTCTTCGGCCGAAGGGCCCGAATCAACACCGCCTCCGGCACGTCCTCCTCCCGGCAGACCACGTTCAAACAGCTGTACATGCCGTAGATCTTATAGACATAGGCATATCCCGGCGGACCGAACATGGGGCGGTTCCGGTTCGTTCGTCCGGACTGCACGGCGTGGTTGGCGTCGTCCCCCTCGGACACGTATGCTTCGGTTTCGATAATGGTGCCCCCGGTTTGTTCACCACCCCGTGTTGAACACAATCGATCGCCGAGTAATTCGGGAGCCGCCTCCGCCGCCCCCTTCGCAAACCGGGATCGGTCGATGGTTTGCTGATTTGTGTTAGTCATTATTCGTTTCAGGGGTATTCCCGGAACCGGACTTGTTTTCAACGCGTTCTTCCCGGGGTTCTTCTTCGTCGCTGGATACCGGGTCATTGGATTCCGGGGCACTTTCCGATTGAGCACCTTCGGTCTCTTCTTCGTCGTTTTCCGGGTTGTCCGAATCGGCCAGTTCCGCCGCCTCCTCGGAATAATCAATGCCGGTCAATTCGTCGATTTCCAGGCCGGACCGGGCCTGCTCTTCCATTTCCGACAGTTCTTCGTCCATCATAATCGCCTCGTTGTCCATCTGCTGTTTGAACTCCAGGAACATCCGGCGCAAAGTGCTCCACACCTGGCCCAGTTTCCGTCCCACCTTCGGCAGATCCCCGCCGAAGACGACGACGCCGAGAAGCAGCAGCACAAAGATTTCCAGCAGACCAAAATCACTCATCGTTTTCGTCCTCTCCGTTATTTCGTTTCCAGACTTTGCCGGCCCGATCCCACTTCCTGTTCTCGCCGCGGAACCGTGTCCAATTTTCCGATATCGTCACAATTTCGTATTTCGCCCGGCGTCCCTCGTAATGGACAAAGGCCGACGGCTGGCCGCGGACCTCCAGTGTATCGGCCACCACATTCCACCTGATCAAATCGCCTCTCGCCCGTCCCCGTCGATCATCCAGAAACACGTTTCCTTTTGCAAGAACCGCCCGCAAAACGTCTTTCTTCTCCCGGTCGTACCGAATCCGCATTCGATCCCCGCGCATCCTCGACGACGGCTGGATCAGGTGTGACCGTCCCAGAAGGGAGACGGTGCCACTCCTGCGGTTCAGCACAACCGGATCTCGGGTGTAAATGTGCATTAACCGGTCCCGGCTGTTTGTCTTTTCCCGGGACGTATCCGATTCCTCCCGGTAGACCAGCCGTACCCGTTTCGGATGAATCAAATGGGCCACCTGCGCGTCCAGCCGGTATCGAATTATTTTCGCACGGAAGCGGTTTCGATTTTGTTTCATCATCGCCTCCTGCTTTTCTCCGGAAAGTACCGCGGTGTCCGATCGATGATCGAGGAGAAAGGTGTCTCCTTTTCCTTCGGCGTCCGGTCCGTTTAATGCCACATCACCGGATGCCCGAAACTGCTTCAACCGGGACGCTCCCGGTGTTTGTGCAATCGTTATGTTATCGGCCGTCACCTTCCAGCGATCGTGATCCGGTTCCGGACGTCCCGGAACGGACCGTTCGGAAAACATGCCGGCAAATATCTGCCGGTCGCGAACGGTGACCACCGTTTCAGCACCCCCTGTGGCATGAACCTGTTTCGCCGATCGATCCACCCGAATGGTTTGACCCGAGAGCCGTCGAACGAAATCCGATACACGGGCATTCGGCGTTCCGGTCAGTCGCACCTGGCCGGAATCAATGGACCAGTCAAGGACATCCCCGGAAGCCGCAATTCGGGAACCGGCGTACAGCACGTTCTTTTCGGCATGAATGGTACGCACGTCTGGCTTCCCGCGGTGTTTCTCCGAATTCCGGTTATCCTCGTTAACGCGGAACTGAATTGTAACACGGTCCGCGGACAGATCCGTGTTGCTCCTCGTCAATCGGACGTCGTTTTGAAACGTTGCCGTATGGAGATTCGTCCGGGATTTCTCGGATCCCTGTGATGGCGGTGCCGGTTTTTGCACCACCGAACCCGGACCGGAGAACCGAACGGTGGTTCCCTTCTTCTCCCTCCTTATGCTACCGGTTTTTTCTTCCTTTTTACCACCGGGAACGTGACTCTTCCCTTCTCCGGTCGGAAACCAGATTTCCTGATCCGTCCCACGAAACGTCAATTTTTCGGCCCCGGACCGCCGGTCCAGCACAAGCCGGTCGGTGTGGACGGAATACCTCGGGGACCGGGCCACCACGTGATTTCGTGCGCGAATCTTTTTTAGCGTCATTCGCCGGCCCACCCGGTCCGGTTCCTTCGGGGATTGTTCATCGGAATCATCCGACGAGTTACTGCGGTGTTCCACCAGCCAGACGGTCATGCGTCCGGACCGCACCCGCAGTGTGCCGGAGGGGCGTGCCCGGTACAGAAAGGCGTCGTTCTGAATTTCCGCCCGCCACGTTACCCCTTCCGAACCGTCCCGAAGTCGTTTCATCCGGAACGGTCCACCACCGGTAATGTAATACGTCGGGTCGGCCGGTTCCGTTTTCCGGTGTTCACCGGATTCCGCATCCGAACGCTGTTCCCGATCAATTTTTAAACGAACGGCGTTTTTAAGCCGATACCGATCCAATTCGGTGCGACCGTGAAAGCCATTTCCCTGTACCCGAAGATTCCCATGTTCCAGATGAACCGGATCCTCCGGGCCGGTATATAGTTCCCGTTTCCGGTACAGCGTGTGAAGGCGTTCCGTCGTCAGCCTGTGTCCCGCGTCGGTGTTGACCCGGACGTTTCCCTGAACCACCACATGGGCATCGGATTTTTTTCGCCCGCGGTTTCCTCTGATGCGAACCTTCCGTACCTCCCGTTCGTTCTCATTTCGGGGAAAATAATCGACCACCGGCTCCTGCACAACAACGACATTTGTGGACTGTTTTACCGTTCCCTGCTGTCCCCGTAGGATCCACGTGGGCTTCCGGTCGGAAGTATGCTCGTACCACGGGGCCCTGAAGGGAGGGGTCCGGGTGGCATCGGATGGTTCCGAGTCCGATTTCTGTACGGGGATTCTATCTCGAGATGGGGCAGGTGCGCCGTTTTCCGGCTCCCGATCCCGATGAAGGGTGAGGAAGTAGATTGTCAGGCCGGAAAACAGGAACAGGAGTATGAAGGCCGCTTTTTTCATGCATACGAGGAGCGGATCTTGGCCCATTTGTCCTGTCTGCGGAGGAGGAATTCCGCGAGATCGCGGAACGCTCCGTTTCCGCCGGCGGACTCGGTCACGTAATCGACCACCTCCTGGATTCGGGGGCGTCCGTTGCTGGGAGTGGCCGAAAACCCGGCGGCTTTTATGGCCCCCAGGTCGGTGAGGTCGTCGCCGATGTAACAAACCTCATTCAGTGTGGAATCATGTTGTTCAGCAAAATCCCGGCAGGTCTGTTCTTTGTCGGAGACCCCTGTAACGCAGTCGGCCACGTCCAGTTCATCCGCTCGCTTCCGAAGGGGTTTCGAGGTCCGGCCGGAAAGGAAACAGACGGTGAACCCCGCCTCCTGCAGAAACTTTACGGCGGATCCGTCATGAACGTGAAACTGTTTGAACAGCTCCCGATCCGGGGTGAGGTGAAGAGAACCGTCCGTCAGCACACCGTCACAGTCCGAGACAACCAGGGTTACGTTTCCGGGATCAGTCATCTGTCACTCCACGAGTTTGGCTTCAAGAATGTCCTGAAGATCCAGCATCCCCACCGGTACATGTTCACCGTCCACCACCGGAAGTTCGTCCACCTTCTTTTCCTTCATAATGCGTCCGGCTTCGGTCGCCAGCTGGTCCGGTTGCACGGTAATAGGATCGGTGGTCATGACGTCCCGAATTTTTCGTTTGCTAAAATTGTCCTCGCCGCGTTCGGTCAGCCGCCGGAGGTCACCGTCCGTGAAAATGCCCGAAAGTTTTCCCTCTTCATTCACGACGTTAATGGCCCCGGCTCTTGCCCCGGTGATGGTTACAAGGGCCTCGCGCACGGGTGTGTTCTCATTGACGATCGGGTTTTTGTCCCCTTCCCGCATCAATTCCCGAACTTTCATCAATTTGCGGCCGAGGGAGCCTCCCGGATGGTACCGGGCGTATTCCTCCCGGTTAAAATCACGGTTTTCGAGAACCGTCAGGCTAATCGCGTCTCCCAGAGCCAGCATGGCCGTTGAACTCGAGGAGGGCGCCAGTCCCATCGGACAGGCCTCCTCAAGATCCCCGATTTCCAGCGTAAGGTCCGCGTGTTGCCCGAGGGAACTTTCGTTGTCCGAGGTGATTGCCGCTATAAACGGGCCGACGCCCCGAAGAGGCTCAACGAGACGAAGCAGTTCTTCCGTTTCCCCGCTGTTGGACAGCATAAGCACAAGGTCCTCGTTGGTCACCCGGCCGAGATCTCCGTGGTACGCTTCCGCCGGGTGCAGGTAAAGAGAAGGAGTACCGGTGCTGGCCAGGGTGGAGGACAGTTTTCGGGCGACCAATCCGGTTTTTCCCATTCCCGTGGCCACCAGCCGACCGTCACAATCCAGGATGCGTTCCACGAGATCCGTTAGTTCATTTCCGAGACGGTCCCGGAGATGGAGAATGGCATTTGCCTCGGTCTCCAGCACATTTTTCGCAAAGTCCAGATCCGTTTCCGACATAATGTGTAGATAAGCGTAACGTTAGAGCCGTACCCGAACGAACGACGAACTCCTTCATCGGATAGAACGGGGATAACAAATTAACCGTATCCCCCCGAAATATCAAGATTCCACCCCGATTGGTACCGGAATTACACCTAACGGGCGTCCGTCTACGGAGGTCACCACCGGAAGAATTCGTTCAATAAAACAAATGACACCGTGGCAAATCTGTCACGGAAATCACGGTTTTTCCATTTCGAATGGAAGAAAAATACCGGTGAAATAACCGAACTTGATTCGATTACCCAAAGAACATAAAATGTTTTTGATCATGAAATAAACGGAGTCTGAACCGGTGCCGCTGAGGTAACCGTACGAATGGACTTGGCTTCATTCCAGTCAGGAAGGAGGAAACGAAGCATGAGAAAGCTGCTCACAGTGGCCTTTTTTCTTGTCGTCTGTGCCGTGATGTCGCTTTCCAGCGGCTGCGTGTTTGACGGTGACCACAACGCACGCCACTGGCACAAGTTCACGGAGGACGTCCACAGGGCCCACCACTTCATCGACCGGCACTTTTTCCACTACGACCGGAGTGACCCCGACCACTGGGGACACCATTAATTCCGGGTTTTTTGCCACTATAGGCCGCTGAACGTGGGGAAATGTGCGATAAGTGGATACCGCTCCCCACCAAGCGTATGTTGGTCATCCCTGAATCTTTACCCACATCAGACACATGCCGGTAATGGTGTGTCTAAGCGGCCAGAATGGCCAGGACAAACAGGCCCACGACAAGAAGGGAAATGCCGGTTTCGAACATGCCCAGTATCCAACCCGCCGCGGCCCATCCGCTCTTCCGGTACACCCCTTCCCGCACCTTTTTGCGATGACGGTTCCCGAGTATCATGGCGACCGGACCAACAATGGGGGCCGTTACCCAGACCACACACCCGATAATGCCCAGAAGAAAAATTAGGAACGCTTTGGGATCGGATCGGGGACGGGTCTGTTCTCGCTGATATTGACCGGTCCGGTCCCGGTTGCGTTGTGATTCCTTCTCAGCGGCTCCTTCCGGCCCGATGCGGGAGCCGCACTGGCGGCAGAACGTGGCCTCCCGGCTGGTTGATCCGTCACAGACCGGACAGGTCCGATCCCCATCCGTAAATTGGGGATCCCGGTGGGATTCGTGATGACGGCGGCGTTTATCGCGGCTTGATGTCTGTTCGGGCCCGGTAGTTTGGTTGGTGTGATGAAACGTGTCGTCGGACCGTTTTCGGCCCGGTGAACGGGGGGCGGTCACCACGCTCCGGCAACCCGGACAGCGCACTTTTTCGCCGGCGTGTTCGTCGGATACTTTCAGCATCCGACCGCACCGGCAGTGAAATTGTATCTCCATGTTCTCCCCACCTTCTTCCAGGTAATGTGCAAGGCGGATCAATCCCCGGGTGTGTCACTCCTTCATCAACAACCCCTCATTCAAAATATACCAGACACAACCCCTGACAATCAATATAATATTACGTGGCCGCCTTGCTCGGCTCCGAGGATTTTACGTCAAACTGCAGTTCATCTCCCTCCGCGGTGACCTCGACACTTTGCCCTTTCTCCAGTTCGTCCTTCAGAACCATGGTGGCCAGCGGATTCTGCACGCGTTGCTGGATCACCCGCTTCAGCGGCCGGGCACCGTAATCCGGATCAAATCCAGCTTCGGCCAGCAACTCCTTTGCCGATGCGTCGAGTTCCAGGCTGATGTCCTTCGGCGTGAGCTGTTCCCGCTCGAAGCGGTCGATCTGGATGTCCACGATGTCCTTGATCTGTTCGAGCGTTAATGCGTCAAACACGATCGTTTCGTCGATCCGGTTGATGAACTCCGGCCGGAAGTGTTTCTGCACTTCCGAGAACACTTCCTCAAACAGGGCGTCCCCTTCTTTGTCGGATTCCTGGATCAGGCGGGCCCCGATGTTACTGGTCATAATCATAATTGAATTGGTGAAATCCACCTCCCGCCCGTGCCGGTCGGTCAGTTTGCCTTCGTCCATGATCTGCAGGAGGAGGTTGTACACCTGGTCATGGGCCTTTTCGATTTCGTCCAGCAGCACGACCGAGTACGGCCGGCGTCGGACGGCTTCGGTAAGCTGACCGCCTTCCTGGTATCCGACGTATCCCGGCGGAGCACCGATCAACCGGCTGACGGCGTGTTTTTCCATGAACTCGGACATGTCCAGCCGGACCATGGCGTCTTCGTCGTCAAACAGGAAGTGTGCGAGTGATCGTGCAAGCTCCGTTTTGCCCACGCCCGTGGGCCCGAGGAAAAGGAACGTACCGATGGGGCGGTTCGGGTCCTGCAGATCCGCTCTGGCACGGCGAATGGCCTCGGACACGGACTTTACGGCGCGGTCCTGACCGACGACACGCCGGTGGATGCGTTCCTCCATCCTGAGGAGTTTTTCCTTCTCCTCCTCCATCATCTTCTCGACCGGGATGCCCGTCCAGCGGGAAACGATCCGGGCCACGTCGTTGGCCTTCACTTCTTCGTGCAGAAGCGAGTCCCCGGACTCGTGAAGTTCCTCGAGTTCCTGCTGCAACTCGTCCAGTTCTTCCTCAATTTCCGGGATTTTGGAGTACTGAATTTCGGCCACTTCGTCCAGTTTGCCCTCCCGTTCGAGCTTATCCTTCTTGATCTTGAGGTCATCCCGCTTCTCCTTGAGTTCCTGCACCTGCTCGATCTTTTCCTTCTCGTTCTGCCAGCGGGATTGCAGTGCGTCCCGTTTTTCTTTGAGGTCCGCCAGTTCTTCCTGAATTTCATCGAGGCGATCCTGCGAACTTTCGTCCTCCTCGTTTTTCAGGGCTTCGACTTCCACCTCGTACTGCCGGATTTCCCGCTCCACCTGATCCAGGTCCACCGGTCGCGAATCAATCTGGAGACGAATGGAGGAGGCGGCCTCGTCGATAAGGTCGATCGCCTTGTCCGGCAGAAATCGTTCCGCGATGTAACGATCCGACAGCTGGGCCGCCGCCACAACGGCCTCGTCCGAAATCCGGACGCCGTGATGAAGTTCGTACCGCTCCTTCAGACCACGGAGGATGCTAATCGTTTCGTCAACGGTTGGTTCATCGATGAAAATCTGCTGAAACCGCCGTTCGAGCGCCTGATCCTCCTCCACGTGCTCGCGGTACTCGTCCAGGGTGGTGGCGCCGATGCAGCGCAGTTCGCCCCGGGCAAGCGGGGGTTTCAGCATGTTGGCGGCGTCCTGGGATCCCTCGGACGCGCCGGCGCCGACGATGGTGTGCAATTCGTCAATAAACAGCACAATCTGTCCTTCGGATTCCACGACTTCGTCGATAAAGGCCTTCAGTCGATCCTCGAACTCGCCCCGGAATTTCGAGCCGGCCACCATGGAGCCGAGGTCGAGTGACAGAATTTGCCGGTCCTTTAATCCCGCGGGAACGTCTCCTTCGGCGATTCGCCGGGCCAGCCCCTCGACGATCGCCGTTTTTCCGACGCCCGCTTCCCCGATCAGCACCGGGTTGTTCTTGGTGCGGCGGGATAGCACCTGCATCAGGCGTCGAATTTCCGACTCCCGTCCGATGACCGGGTCCAGATCGCCCTCGCGGGCCATCTCGGTGAGGTCTATGGCGTATTTTTCCAGTGCTTCGTACTTGTCTTCCGGGTTCTGATCCGTCACCCGCTGTGAACCGCGGACGCCTTCCAGGGCCTGACGGATCACGTCGCCGGACAGGCCCAGTTCGTTAAACGCTTCCTGCGTGGATTTGGACTCGGCCAGTGAAAGAAACAGGTGCTCGGTGCTGACGTATTCGTCACCGAGCTCCTCGGCCTTCTGCTGGGCGCCCTGCAGGCAGGAACCCAGTTCCCGGGACATCCGGTGTTCATCGATGCCGCTGGTCACCTCCGGGATGCTGTCCAGTTCGTCCTCAATCCGGTCACGGTACGCCGAGGGGGAAACGCCAATTCGTTCAAGCAGTGTGGGAATTAGCCCCCCGGACTGGTCCACCAGGGCCATGGCGAGGTGGGGCGTGTCCACCTCTCGATGACTCTTTTCGGACGCAAGCTGCTGTGCGGATTGAATGGCTTCCGACGCTTTGACCGTAAAATCATCCATATTCATGACGTGCGTTTGGGCAAAATAAGAAAATTAACTGCGGAAATAACGGATTCTTTACCGTAAAATCAGCAATAACGTGTGTATATTATATCATGCTTCCCAACGACATTATAAATTTTGATTTGGTTGTTTTGATTCCGACACGCCACACAGAGTAGACGGTAATAGAACCGATAAAGCGCGCATCAGCGATATCATAGATGACGGAACGATAACCGAAATGGAATCATCCCACGAGAAGAAGTTGTGCCAGAAAGACGACGGTCAGGAACAGCGAAAGAGCAACCAGTCCATATACCTGGAATCCATACCTTCCCGGGTTCTCTTCTTCTTCTGGATAAACAAGACGGAGTACTCCGTATCCGAAAATTGAAAGAGCCACACCGAGCTGGGGCAAACTTCGGAGTGCAAATGAAAATTCGTGGGTAATCAGATTGTGTGCCCCCAGAATAAGACCGCTATACAGAAAACAATACGTCACAAATCGATTGGCCTTCATCTGGTCCTCCTCCAAAGGAATGAAATGTTTTTAAGACAAATTGGCGTCGAAAAATCCCTGTCCGTAATATACCGGATGGTGTTGACGCCAATCAACTTTTTGGATGGGGTCTAACTATCGGAATCCCATTGATGTCTACCCTGATCAAAAATTAACATTGAACAGTCACAAGACCAAAGGAAGTTCAATCATCATTAAACAATATACGACTGACTGAAAGAAGGAACGACGGTTGTAGAAGACGAGTTGGGCGAAATTGAACCAGGTCTGTTGAACGAAAAAAGAACAGAGAATCAAAACAGAACGGTGGGCTGGTGCATGTGGTCGGCGTTCATCCTTCTGTCCCTGTTTACCGTCTGGTATCTATTTCGGCTCTATGTTTATTTTTTTGTGGAATATACACTCGAACATCCGGACATTTTTATTACCGGAAAGTATTTTGGAGATAATTTGGAGTTTGTTGGGGTTGTATACGGACTCCTCTGCCTCTGGATAATAGGTCGATTCTTGCATGAATACACGGACTACTATGTTCTTCCTCCTTCTGTTCTTTCCTGGCTCAGCAATAACGAAACCAGACGGGCCGAACGAGTCTTTGTGTTCACTCTGTTTCTTCCCTTCCTGGGATATGGGGAAGATGCCGAACATGACGATTTCGGAACCCCGAACCAGGACGGGGACCAGTCTTCGCAGAATTGAGACGGAAGAATTCTCGAATTTGTTGTCGTTTTCGCAGGAATACATCGAACTTCTATCGGTAAAGTCAGGACCATATGAGATGGGGAATCTTCCGGATGTTTAGGTTCCGCTTTCTTGCCCGTGCGTATCTGTTCTCGTCTTTTTCAGTTAGATCATCAGGGGCGCTTCGTTTCCGACCACGGTCCCATCGCCGCCCCTCAAGTGTAATCCGTCCCTTCCAGATCAAACCAGAAACCCGAACATGAGCGCTTCCCTTTATCCATATGTTCAGGAGAGGATAACCGATGCATTGTCGCGAAGACGTCCCTCGCCTTTACAATCTTATATACATCAGTAACGATAGCCACTCTGCCCCGCCATCCAAATCCGAGCGCCCATGAGATTTCTTGATCAAAATCTTGATCCTGATCCTGATCTTTAAATTCCCCCTTACAGTCTCGCCTTTACCCATAAGTTATTAGGGCGTATATCAGCGTGCCATTGGTACCAAAAGAGTACTCCACGTCGCTATCGCTCGTTGCGTACTCAACTACAATCGTCCCTGTAAGCGTGGTTGGGAGGGAAGTTCGTAGTGGCGCACGGAGCACAAGCGATGACGTTTTCGAAAAGAAGTAGTGGCCCAGCGTCAAAAAAATAACGTGTACTCCGGACGGCGTTGCCGTCCTGCGTACACTACAACAAACCCAGAAATTTCATTTCAGGAGTTTTGTGTTGGGAAATGGGTTCTGTTGTAGTGCACGGAGCGGCAGCGGAGTACACGTTTTTGTGTGAAGGTATATCCCCTGTGTCAGAAAACGACGGGCCCCGATATGCATTCTCTTTATCTTTATCCTTATCCTTATCTTTATCTTGAAATAAGCCCGCTCCCTCACGGTCGGGGCTCTGGCTTTGGTGACAAATAGCTCCCTCCCGATGAAAGATGGAGTACTGTTTAGGTACTCCCTGCTTCCATCGGACACCGTTCGCACCGTAGCGGGCTATTTGGAATCCCAAAAATCGTCGATGCTTTTCGATCTCCCCACATCGGCCCACATTGCGATCAACCCGCCGAGGGCACCGAGAGCATGTGAAGCGCTGGCGAAGGGGACGGCAAACGTCGTGTGCGTGGGCAACACAAGGGTGACCGTCCAGGTTTCATACAGGATCTTGGCGAAAACGGCCAGACCGAGCAGAATCATATCCCGGTTTCCCTCCCGAAGAGAGGCCAGGATGCCCCAGGCCAACAACCCATGGTTGACGCCGGACAACCCACGGTAGACCGTAAATTCCGGATGCGCCTGAAACACAAGGCAACCGGTTGCCACAGCGGACAGGAAAAATGCCAGAACGAATTCGTTTCTGCCCAGTCGCTCGAACATGCATCCGAGCAACACAAAAGCGGTCAGGTCGGTGAGGAGATGACCGGGCGTCCAGTGGACAAGGTTGCCGCCAATGGATTGCAGCAGCAAGAGAGGAAGGAAATCCGTGGATGCTCTACGTTCGAGAAGCGAGACAAAAATGGCGCCGTCCAGGAAGAGATCCGTGTTCAGGACGAGAACAAGGGCGGTGATAATCACCGTGTACCGCACATCGGAAAGCACCCGGAACACCCGGACCGGGAGACGTTGCCGTCTCCGGTCCGGAATGCCGGTTGTCCCCATGTTCGGGTTCATAAGCGATGTCATGACGGTTCGGTTCTGGTTCTGTGTCGTTTATCCGTCGCTTCGGACCCAGTTCCACAGACGGCGAAGCGCCGGAACGGCCAGGAGCAGAAGGAAGAACGGACCGATGGGGCCGCCTGCGCCACCGCCGAAGCTGGATCCGCCGCCTCTTCGTCCGCCGTCGTCATCGGCCATAAACGGATCTTCCTGGCGATCGGTCTGTGACCGGTTTTTCTGCATTTGTTTCCGGGTGGACCGGCGGGACTGACGTTCCTCGCGAATCCGGTTCAGATTCTTTCGCTCGATGTCCCGTTCCTCGTAGGCCTCCTCGTTTCGAAGCACGAGGAAGGACGTGTAAGGCGTAACGACCGAATAGGTCGTGCCCAGGTCCACGATTTGTTCCCGCAGCGAAGGACGTTCCCCGCCGGATCGGACCTTTTGAAGGAGGTCCCGGATTTTGGCCATGGCCCACAGACGTTCAATGTGCTTGTGTTTATCGGCCTTTTCCGGGAACGTAAAGGTTCTGGTGATTTTTTTGGTCTCACCGTTTACCGTTCCCGTCAGAGTGGCCTTTCCCTTGCCCGATCCACGGAAGCGACCGAACAGAAGCAATTGTTGACCGGCGAACAATTGATCCAGGTTCGATGGATGGACATCCCGGACCTCTCCGCCTTCGACGTTGAACGAAATATCCTTCATCACCGGCTGCGAGGATTTCGTGTACAGCTGCCGGACCCGCCGGTTCAGGTCTCCGGACGCCGACACGAAGTCGGCGTGTCCTCCGGTCTGGTCGGCGAGGCTCTTGAGGAGCGGACGGGACACTTCGTTGCCGATCCCCAGGGAAAAGACGCGGACGGACGTCGACGCGTCCGTGGCCATTTTGAGGTACGTTTCGTCGTGGGCGATGCCGTCCGAAAAGATGACGATGTTGTGCTTCCGGTCCCCGGAATACGTGTCAATCGTGTCGGCCAGGGCGGACTTGAGGTCGGTGTCACCACGGGCATCGATCGATTCAAGAAATGCCTTCGCGTTATCAACGTTCTCCTCCGTGGCCTTCAGGTGAGAACGGGCGAGGAATTTGTTGGAATCGTTAAACCGCATGATGTTGATCCGATCCTGTTCCTGCAGGTGGCCGAGAAACTGACGGAGCGCCTTTTTGGCCAGTTGTAATTTCCCGCCGTCCATGCTTCCGGAGGCGTCCAGAAGAAAAGTGTATACCCCCGATTCCCTCTCCTTCTGCAGGTCCATCCCCGGTGTAACCACACCCATGAAGTATCCGTCTTTTCCTTTCTCCCGGGTGGCCACCAGTCCCATGCGGGTCTGGTTCTTTTCCAGTTGATAGCCAATAACGAAATCATGATCCAGGTGTACGCCGGATTCTTCGATGCTCGCCCGAACGTACTGTTTCTGGTTCTTCAGAGCAGTCATCCTGTCCCCGTGACTCGGGGAATACACCTTCTTCAGCGGGGCCTCGGACAGAACCTCCACCGTCACGGAGAGTTCGCCGGCCCGATACGGTTCATCATTAAACTTTCGTTCGAGCGGATACGTGTACACCCGGTAATTGGTGTCCTTGCGAAGCGGTTGATAATACTGAATGCGAATCCGCTGGGTTCCGTTGGCGGGAATCGGAAAGACACGGACGCTGAACTTCTTGTAATCCTCCTGCTCCAGAAGTCCCGGATCTTTCTTTTTGTTCACGATCGAATCGTAAATGTCCCGTGCCTGTTTCTTCTCCAGCACCTCGCCGGTCACCCAGTTTCCCTTAATCTTCATGGCGAAGTTGGAAATGCTGGCGTTCTTCGGGAGGGGGAAAAAATAAATTCCCTCCCGCTGGCGATCCTCGTGGTTCAGGAACGTTTGCTCCACGGTTGTGATGGCGATGCCGTTATTGATGGTGACGTCCACGTCCACCTCCCCGACGTCAAATGGTTTTTGATTCTGCGTTTTCTCCGTACCGTTGACCTCATCCGTGGGAACCAGCGTCCCGGTGCCAAACGCCGCCGACGTGATGACAAACAGACAGATCAGCGCCATGCCAATCCGTTTCATGACGAGCCTCCTGGTAATTTGTAAATATCTTATCGGGTGAAAAACGAAACCGGAACGAGAGTGACCGCATTCCGGCGTGTTCATAGAGGGGAGCAAATGACGTTCCAGGAGGGAGAGACCGGCCTGAACCGGATCCGGGTCCGCCCGAACCGGGTTGTCTGAAAAAGAAGAATTATCCAATTAATAGCCTGAATAACACGAATTCTACCCTTCGAAACGGTTTCCAATGATTCTTTTATCGACGGAATGGTTGTTCGACAAACGAAACCAGAATTCGTCGTGAACCTCATTCGATGCATGCTGAGGTATGCACGAAGTGGATGCGGCGTCCCACGGGATCCACCTCATTCGTGGACGATCCAACCGGGATCTACGTTTCTTGGATCATCCATGAATCCGTGGTTCAGTGGACAAATCCCAGGATGGATCCCCGAGCGGGGTGAGGGAACGTGTCCTCCGTAACGCAGAATACAAAAAACGATCAGGAATCCGGCGGAATGAGACGGGGGAAGAACCTCCGGTGCTAAACCTGACAGCGGCTCGAAAAAGACGGTGGACGCATCGAGAAAACGTTATGCGGATTCCATCATCCCGCTTCTGCTGAACTGGGCCGATAGTTCCCGGGAAATAAGCCGGTGCAAACCATAACAGAGTCCGGAAACGAGAAGTGGCCCGACCAGGAAAACGGGAAGAACAAAATGCCATTTCGACAGAAACCACTGTACGTTTTCTTTCTCTAACACCAACCCCGCCCCCGCGTGCGGCACCGCCGTGATGGCGAACACGGCGATCCCCAGCAGTATTGACAGGGCGGCGTACATCGAGATCCGGGAATGGGTAAGGGTGGCAAGTAACAATGCTAACGTCGTCAAAATCAGACCGGCACCGAGCAGAACGATCAGCCCCATGAATATAGAAACCGAAGAAACGGTTCCAATTGTGTACGCGACCAACAAAAACGGGCAAACAGCCAACATCAAAAGAAGCAATTTCACCATACCGCCATACAATTTCCCGGTGATAATGTCGCCGGCCGTTTGTGAAGTAAGGGCCAACAGCTCCAGGGACCGATTTTCTTTCTCCTGAAGAAAAGACGTATAGACGTGCAGAGGAATCAATCCGGTCCCAATGACCGTAAGGAGACCATATAATAGGAGAAAAAGTACCGTTCCGGAACCCAGGATATCCCAGTATCCCTGTAACAATCCCAGCATCCCATCAATAAATACAAATGCTTCCATGGCCGGTTCGGGCAGAAACACCATTACGGAGGAAACCAGAAAGGCCAGCGCGGAGACCCCCAGCAAAAAATTTCGATACACGTTGCTTCTCAATGACGCCCGCAGCTCCTTCCAGAGCACTGGATGCGTAATTAAGCCGGTCAGTTTTCGCAGATAGGACGAGGTTTTCCGGAACATTTATTCGTACTTCCGAACACGAGTAATGATCAGATGTCTTCTCGGATTCACTTCTCCTGACCACTAATTGTCCGAACCGGTTTCACATAAAGAGAATACAATGTTATCGGAGGGAATCAAAATATAGTGCCTGATGCAGGATTACGTGATAATGGATTCCCTGTTCAAAATGGGTGCGTAAGCGAGATAAAAAATTCAACGAGATTGACCGGTGGTTACGATTCGATGCCGGGATTGTAATCCTGTTTGCCCTGGCCGATCCCGAGGTGTTCCCGAAGTTTCGGTTCCATTTTGCCCCGCAGCATGATGATCAGGTAATCCCCCTCCTTTACCATTCGATCCTCGTCCGGAAGTTTGTGAAGAGTTCGCCCGTTCTCTCCCTGGGCCGATAAACCGATAAGAAGGGCGTCGAACCGATTCCGAATATCCTCCAGGACGGTCCCATAGTTCTGGTTTCTATAGGGACTGTTGTCGGTGACGAGGTATTGTTGTATATCGTAGTCGTCCGACGAGGTCGTGGCCGACATCAAATCCCTCTCGACCTTCGCCACGTCTTCTTCGTACAGGTAACTGGCCACCACGCGGGAGGAAACGGCGATCCGTGAGATGACGTACGATACGCCGGCGGAGCGAAACGTTTTCTTCAGTTCCTCATTTTCCAGTACCACAACAAACTCCAGGTCATCGTAAAGTTCCTTCATGTTCAGAATGGCAACGAGACACTTTTCGTCGGTCTCCAGGTTGACAAAAACCTCCCTGCTATCCTCGATTGAAATTTCGGAAAATGCCGAAAAATTGGTCAGCTGTCGGCGCAACACCACAACGGGATCATCCGAAAACTCTTCCTCGATCGCCTCGGCCCGATCCCGGCTTTCCGTAATGACCCCCACTTTTCGGTTCGCATTCACCAGTTCACGGGTCAGGTTTCGGGAAAACGTGTCCCACCCGATAATTACGACATAACGATTACTCGTCGATGGTTCCGCCATCACGGTGTTCCTTCAATATGAAAAAACAACCTGAACGTAATCATCACCCGATTACTCCTCCTCGGTCTCGAGAAGTCCCTGCTGGACTTCGAACAGGTCCCGTACATTGTCCTCAACGGTTTTGTTCATGATCAACAACACGTAATCCCCCGATACAACGGTAAGATCGTCATCTGGAAGCACCTCAATATTCTTTTTGCCATTCCGGGTCTGGCTTACCGCAAACGGCAGGGCCTCGGTTTTTTGCCGGACGTTTTCGAACAGTTCTCCGTAATTCATGCCGTCAAATTCGTGGCCTTCCGTCACGAAATACTGCTGAAACTCGTAATCCCCTTCCTTCTGCACGCTGGAGATCAGGTCCACGGCGTACTCGGCGACGTCCGGCTCATATATATGGCTTGCGGTAAGCTGTGTGGGAATTTCGTCCCGGGGAATGACGAATTCTGCTCCGGCGGACCGGAAGGACTCCCGAAGTTGTTCGTTGTGCACGGTGACAACAATTTTGATGTCACCGTACTGATCCTGGAGATTTAACAGCGTCACGAGATTCTTCGTGTCGTCTTCGTGGCTCAGTAACACGCGGAAACAGTGTTCGATACCCGCTTTTTTGTACGCGTCGTAGTTGTCGATTTCCGAAACCAGAACAAAAACCTGATCACGGCCGAATTCCTCATATATCAGGTCCACATTTTCCCGGTCCCGCGTCAGGATGGCGACCTGCCGTTCGGAAAATAACAGTTGCTGTACCACGTCCTTCATGAAATCGTCCCAGCCCACGACGATAATGTGGTCCGTGAACGTGGTACCGTGGTGGCCGAGTTTCTTCCGCTCCCGGTATTCGTAAATGGTCTGACCAATTTTACCAACGAGGTATCCGAGCGTGCCGAGACTTCCCACAACCAGAACACCGCCAAGAATTTTGCCCGGCACCGTCACCGGAACGAGATCCCCGTATCCCACGGTTGTCAGGGTGACAATAGTAAACCACAGGGCATCCCACACGGAATGAATCTGGGTTTCCGGGGCGCCATGTTCAACCCGGTACAGCAGGATCACCACCAGGAAAAACACCGCAATGGGCAGCAAAATGTTTAGAAGGATATCCGAAACCTTCATGGGGCCGGAAACAAGGTATTCGTCGTAACGGACAAAAGGAACATTGAAAATGACGTGAGCCGGAAGCGGTTACACACCACCGGTTTCCCGGTGCCATTCCCGGTAGCGCTCCCGGTCTTCTTCGGAGGTCTGGGGATGAACCTCCGAAGCCGCTTCGCGGAAGTCATCGATCTGGAGCGGCCGCACCTGCAGTTTGTAATCTTTGACCTCTTCAAGACCCTTATCCACCAGCGAGGGGAGGTGGTTGTTTTCGTCGGCCACCATCTGACTGATGACCTGCTTGCAGAATTGTTCAATTTCCCGTCCGCTCATCCCGTCCGTAATCTCGGCCAGCTTCTCAATCGGCACGTCGGATTCAAAACCCCGATCAATTAAATGAATCTGCAGAATTTCTTTTCGCGCTTCCAGGTCGGGCAGGGGAACGTATATTTTTTTTTCGAACCGGGAGAGGACGGCCGGATCCAGATCCCAGGGACGGTTCGTGGCGGCGATGGTGAGGACGTAAATGTCGTCCCGTCCCTTCTGTTCCAGTCCGTCGAGTTCGGAGAGTATGGTGGACAGCAGCCGGCGCTCGGCACCGGTGTCCGACGTGTCCCGGTCGGTGGTGATGGACTCTATTTCGTCGAGAAATATCAATGCGGGTGAGGTGTCCCGAGCGACGCCATACAGTTCCGAGATGATTTTGGAGGATTCCCCGAAGTACTTCGACAAAATCGAGGAAATCTTGACGTTGAAAAACACCGAACGAACACCTTCGGAGGATCGAACGGCGTTTGAGGTTGCGGCGGCCATCAGGGTTTTTCCCGTCCCAGGGGGGCCGTAAAACAGAATTTTGTCCCAGGATTCCACGTCCACGTCGGAGGGCGTTTCGGCAAGCGTAACGCCGAGGGTGTACTTAATTTCCTGCTTGGTCTCGTGGAGCCCCCCGATGTCGGACCACTCCACCTCAGCGTGGTGTATTAACTGGTGAACAGCATTTCGAATTTCCGGAGAGTCCGTGGCGGTCACGGGTTTCTCCGCGTCCTTCGCGGCCTCCTCCGGATCCTCCTCCGCGTCGTCGCCAATTTCGCCGGAGCGTAGTTTGCTTGCCGTTTCTCGGTACCGAACGGCCTTCTTCTTTCGCTTCAATTCCGTGTCCCGGGTCATGCCCTGATTGGCGTAAATCTCCATCAGCTTTGAGGCCTTTTCGTACTGGTTCGCCGCCTCGTCCGTCTTGCCCGCGTCGTAACACGCCCGGGCTTTTTTCAGGGCTTTCTTGATTGGTTTCTTCAGCTCCATAACCGGCTCCTCCCTGACACTAACCCGTGGACTCACCCAGTTCCTCGATTTCTTCCTCGAAGGACCGTCGCTGATCCTCCTTCTCCCGAATCTCTTCCTCAACCGTCTCCATGGCTTCCTCCATGGAATCAATTTCGCCTTCGTCCATCGCCTCCCAGGCTTCGAGAACCTCCCGTCCCTCCTCCCCGATCTGTTCCATAAATTCTTCGTCACTGATCATGCTGGATTCCTTCAGAACCTTGTCCAGCTTGTCCATGTACATGTCGTAACTGATCTTGTCGTCCTCCAGCAACGTCCGGATTTCCTCCTCCCTGACGTCCTGCAGAATGCCCGTTAATCCTTCTTCGATGTTTTTCTGACGTTCAAGGGCAAGGCCAACGGCGGAAAGGGTCAAAAGCTGTTTGGAAATGCGATTGAGCTTCCGTTCAACCATCCTGATCTGTTTCTTCTTCTGCTTGTACTTCCGGGCCAGCTGACGCCGGCGAATGTCGGAATTGACTTTGGCTCCCTTCCGAAAGACCTCGTCTCGCTGAGCCTCCAGTTTTTCCAGGCGTTTCAGCGCCTTTCCCTCGCGGATGTTCATGCGGCGTTTCTCCTTTTTTACTTCCTCAAGGGAAAGATCTCCCAGGCTCGACGTCTCACCTTTCAACCAATCCAGCAATCCCATAATCGTCTCCGGTAAATATTAGTAACTGATCGAAAAGCGTGGATCCATGTGTTTGTTGTCGTGAACGGAGGGCGACGGCGTCGCCCGGAGTACACGTCGGCTTCGGTCGTATTCGGCTTCATCCGACAGTACGAACGGGCACTCCACCTCGCTTCATGAACGACAACGTACCCTTCCTCCTTCATCCATGAAATTATCCTCTGGGAAAAGAGGAACGTTCCGGATGGGGGGTATTCATTCGCCGGATTGTTCTTCGTCAAATTCACTCAAAATTTCGTCCGCCTCCGCGTCCTCGAGGTCTTCTTCTTCCTCGGACAATTCCGGCATGACATCCTCCATTTCCAGTTCACCCTCGTCCATCGCTTCCCAGGTCTTGATCAGGTCCATTTCCTCCTCGTCGGCGGTTTCCGGCTCGTAGATGTCGTCCTCGGTGATGCCGAGAATATCGTCGAGTTTGTTCATGTACATCTCCTCGGACACCTTGTTGTCCTCCAGCATGGTCTGTAGTTCGGCCACCGCCGATTCGTCCAGCCGGTCCAGGACGCCGCCGACGGTTCCTTCCTCACGGGGCAGGATCATTCGAATTCGTTCCATTGTCATGATCTCCTTCGTTACGCGGGACACTTCGCGGTCCAGCATCAGGGCCCGTTTCGTGAAGTCGTTGTACCGTCGTGCATATATGCGGCGCCGGGCTTTTGACGAAGCTTCGGCGCCTTCCTGAAAGATTTCTTTTTTCTTCTCCTCAATCTTTTCGATCCGCTCGATGAGCTGGTTCTCCCGGATCTCCAGCCGTTTCTCCTCCCGGGCCAGTTCCTCCGGATCGATGTCTTTGATGCTCTTCTTAATGCCAAACAGGCGCTTCAAAAGATTTATCAAGGGCCTATTCCGTAACTTGATGCAAGATCCAAACCGGGTTTACTCCAGCATTTCCTCTTTCTCCGGTCCTTCTTCTTCACGATCCGAGGACTCCCGGCGTTCCAGTTCTTCCTCAAATTCTTCGGCAAAGGGCTCCTCCTCCGGTTCCTCCTCATCGGTCACCTCCGTCGATGATTCCTCCTCTTTTTCCTCTTCCAATTCCTCCTCTTCCCGGTCCTCCTCCGCGTTTGTCTTCGTTTCCTCCTTCCGGTCCTCCTCGAATTCATCCAGTATCTCGCGTTCCTCATCGGTGACGTCCACGTTTTCCGAGGAGGAAAATTCGACGCCTTCGGCCATGGCGTAAGTTTCGTCCAGTTTTTCCAGTTTCTCCCGGGCTTTTACGGCGTACTCCTGCAGGGCGTCGCTCGTCGGCACCGGTTCCTCCTCCATCTCCACAAGCGTCTCCAGGGACTTCATGTGTTCGGCGTAGATCTGGATTCGCTTGTTGTAGATTTCGTTGATCTTGTGCCGGATCTCGTCCTTCTTGTCCCGGATTTCCTTCACTTTGCTTGCCAGTATTTTCCGACGCGTTTCGTTCTCCTCGGCCCGCCCCCGATCCATCAGTTCCCGTTCCTTGTCCTCCAGGATTTTGAGGTCCTCCATGGCCCGGCCTTTTCGCTGTTCGTCCCGGTAGCGGGCTTCCCGGACGAGATACAGGGCTTCCCGAAGGTCCTCGGCCTTGGTGTAATACTCGGAGACGTCCTCCGGAACCTCGTCCACGCCGAGCAGTTCTTTTACTTTCTCAAGTAGCATGTTATGACCCCCTGTAGGTTCGCACGAGACGGCTGCCGGACGGCGTCACCTCAAACTTGACGAACGGATCCTGGCTGGCCACCGACCGGAAACTGTTCTTTAACTCCGACTCGGACATGTTCAGGTCTTTTTGCGCCTTTTCCAGGGAAAGACGGCCCATGATGACCTCAAACTCATGGTTGCGGATGTACTCGAGAATGCGCTCCTTCTGTTCGTCCTTCGTGTTCAGGTCAAACACGGACTGAAAATCTCCCCAGCGACCGTCGGGGGACTGGTAATTTCGCCATCGTCCGTCCCGGTAATCAACCAGGCTGAGCAGGTAATTCTGTCCGTTCGAGACGAGTTGCCGGGCGTTCTCCTTCCATCCTGTCGTCGCAAAGAGACCGATGTAGTGAAACACGTTATTGCCGGCGTTCAATTTTGACGCCACTTCCTCGGCCCGGGCGTACGGGATCTTCCGGTTCGAGTACCCCTTCCGGACCAGGTCCTTCCACGGGCTGATGGCGGCGGCCGCCATCACCACCTTCAGGGACCGGCCCCCGAAAAATTTTCGGGTAAACACGTACCAGGATATGGATCGGTCGACCGGCATCTGCTGAAACACCTCACGGTAATTTTCGTCAAGAAGGGACTGCACCTCCGATTTAACCGAATCGGTCTTTGCCCGGCGTTTTACCTCCACGTTATTTTTCGACATGTCCAGCCAGCGGCCTTCACCGGGATGAAACACACCGAACCGGCTGCCGAACTTCGACTCCACCCGCGATATAAACGCTTCTTCCCGATTCTTGCATTCGCGTCGCGTTACGGCCTCCTCCGGTACATCACCTTCATCCACCGAGACCGGGGCGGAAGACTCCTCCGCAAGCTCGGGAACGGATTCATCGCTTTCCGTTACATCCCGGGGCTCGACCGGGGTGGGATCCGGATCATCCTCTTCCGTGCGGGATTCCGGCGTTTCCTCAACGAGGTCGGCCTCCGGAACGTCATCCGATCCGGCATCGTCCGCCGGATCCGCAGATTCTTCCCCGGCCTTCTTTGTCCTGTCGTCCACAATGTTTTCTCCGTGGTCGTCGCAGTACCGCATACCCGTGATCCAGCAGAGGGAACAGATCGGGGCACCGCATTCATCACAGGCCCAGTTGTCGCTAAAGGTTCCCACCGTGCTTTCGTACTCACGGTGACAGCAGTAACAGTACTGGTCCCGAAATTCCTGTTCGCTCATGTCAGGATGCATCAGATTCTGGTTCCGTTCGGATTGCGAGATCGAAAACGGGATTGTCGCCGAACGTCATGGTGTCCACCACCGACGCCGGCTCGTCCGAATTACCGGGGTCCCATCGAAGCAGAAACCGGCCTGATCTCGTTCGACCAAAGACCCCTCTTGAGGAACCGGCAACGCCCTCCACATCATAATCACCAGCGTTGAACACGGTTTCCATTCCGGTGTGCAGCATCCGGGCGGTGGCCCGACCGTTCCGCGTCGCGTGGAACAGATGGGGCACGCCGGATACGGTGGCGAGATCGATCGACGTCACGGGCTCACGTTTCCGCAGAATGGTCGTTCCTTCGTGCTGAACGTACGGTTCCAGCAGTTCCCGGGCCCGCTCCGGGGCCTCCGGAATGTCCAGAACCGGCCAGGTTAGAACCCCTCCGGAAAGTCGATGTCCGGCGGCGGCGTACATTCCGTTCTCCGTGCGAACAAGGTCCGTCCCTTCCGCGGGCAATCCCGGCTCAAGGCCGACGGCAGTTTCCCGATTATGAACAGTCCCGAGGTACAGACGTGAGCCGGAAAGAAACCCATAGATGCTGTCATTTAATCGTGTTACGGCACGTGTTGTCCGAGACGAGACCGTCTCCTGCTCATGCAGAAGCTCCGGACGATCCGGATGCTCGTAATTCCACCGTGCCACACCGTATTCGGAGTGCGTGGCCAGCACGTCGTTGCCGACAACGGTGGCTGCGTTCACGCCGCCGCGGACCCCGTCACGATCCGGCAACCGGTAAAACACGGTCGTTTCGAGATCCGTCAGTGAGACCTCGAAGACCCCCTGCTTGGATCCCACGAGCAGAACGGATTCGTCCCGGGGGGCGTTCCCGGTCACCTGGACAGAACGAAGCGGTTCCTCCAGATCAAGTGTTTCCTCCACCGAAAGACCATCCGGTGAAAACCGGGCGACCGTCGTGCCGAACACGGCAAACACCGACGTGGTCCGGGTTTCCGGCAGGGCATCCGCCGCGGCCGGTCCGTCTGTGCCGCCTTCTCGGCTCAGACGCTGTAGAGCGGTCAAAATGACTTCCCGGGCCTCGCGGTCCAATCGCTTCGACAGCTCCCGTTCACCTTCGTCGGTGCCCAGCAAATCTTCGTCTATAAGCGTTCGATAAAGGAGCTGTCGGACTCGTCTGTCCTCGACTTCGGAAAGGAGTTCGTTCCCCGCCCCCTCTTTCAGTAACTCCAGCACCCGTTTCAGTTTCTCTTCCTTTCGTTTCTGTTCCTGAAGTGATTCCTCGTGCTGAAGTATGCGTTCTTTTTCCTCCTCACGTCTCTCCAGTTCTTCTTCGTAGGAATCCGAGTGGAATTCGAGGTTGCCAAGGGCCCGATATTCCAGACCCCGGGTAAAAAACACTTCCTGGAGTTCTTCTTTCAGCACCTCCTCAATGCCCGCCACATCCTCAAATTCGAACAGGTCCGACGCCTCCCGCTCGGACACAAAGGAGGAGAGGGCGGCTTTAACGGAATACCGAAGGTACTGCCGAATTGTGTCCAGGGAACAGGATGTGGCACGGGCCATCAGATTTCGGTAGAATCCGCTCAGGTATTCCTCCCTTGTGTCGACGCGGCAGATCAATGTGAGGTTGGCCGAAAACAGATACTCGTCCGCCGAAGAGAGGTGTTCACAGTAGAACGAAAGAGGAAACTCCCCGTACTTAATTAAGATGGCCTGTGAATCCGCCGGTATGGGTTCCCCGGACTCAAGAATGGATCCCTCCTCCTCGGAATGGGGAAGATACGCAAACGTTCCGGGCGGCACCTCTTTTTTACTTGAAAAAAGACCCGTATCACCGGAAGTCCGAATGGCAATCTGGTGTTCGTCGTCCGTCCAGGTTTCGAGGTCCATCCGTTCCATATCCGATCCCGAAACGAAATGAGCGATGTCCCCCGGATCCGGTTCCCCGGTCCTGCGTCACAACCGGAGACCATTCACCGGGAGGCGTCTGTTCACGTTGCGATTAACCTCCCGTCCTGTCCCCCCGAAACCGATTTCGCCCTGATTTCCACCGTTCGTCTCCGAATCCTCCCCTCCATACGGAAATATCGGTCTTTCTTCCGCATAATTTACATAAAAAACCGCATATTTATCGTAGCAGGTCAAACCACGATATTCAATCCAGAAACAGGAAATCTGGCCGCTGGAATGGTGAATATTCGGAGGTTGGGCCTTTAACCCGAATCCGTATACACCGAATCCGGCACAAGAAGAAGTTTGCCGGTGTTTTTTCGGTCGTGCATGCGCTGATGGGCCTCCGGGGCCCGGGAGAAGGGAAACGACCGGTCCAGAACCGGTGAAATGTAGTCCTCCCGGTATAAATCCATCAGTTCGTCACACTCCCCGCGAAGAAGCGAAAACCGGTTCCAGAGGTGCCCGATGTTGACCCCCGAAATCGATTTGTTGTCCTCCATCAGAGTGAGCGGATGCCAGCTCGGCACGGTAAAATACTGGTAAAGTACGGTGAGCCAGCTCCTCGATTCTCCCGGAAACATGTTAGCAAACCCGAACGCCACGAGATGACCGACGTCCCGCAGAAGCCGGTACCCCTTTTTCCAGTCATGGCCCCCCAGAGGATCCAGAACCACGTCCACGCCTTCCCCCCCGGTGATCTCCAGGACCACTTCCTCGTAATCCCGGTTCCGATAGTCGATGGGGTAATCCACACCCAACTCCTCGATTTCTCCGTGTTTGGACGACGAAGCGGTCCCAAACACCTCCACGTTCTCCACGGTCTGACAGAGCTGAATAGCGGCGGTGCCCACACCGCCCGCCGCCATATGTATTAATACACGCTGACCCGGTCGAAGCGACACCACGACAAACAGCATGTGATACGCCGTGATGAAATTCACCGGAATGGCTGCTCCTTCCCGAAAACTCATGTCGTCCGGCATCGGCACCACGTTTTCCGCAGGGACGCAGACGCGATCCGCCTGACCGCCAAATTTCGTCGCCGCTATCACACGATCCCCCGGTTGCACGGAGGTAACGTCTTTTCCGGTCTCCTGAACGATCCCGGAGACTTCGTAACCCACCACACAGGGGGCCTCCGGTGCGTCGTCGTACAGACCCTGCCGGGCCATCAGGTCGGCGAAATTCAGGCCGCAGGCCCTGGTTTCCACAAGAACCTCTCCATCCCCCGGTTCCGGGTCCGGATACGTTCGGACCTCGAGCACGTCCGGAGCTCCGTAACCGGGAATGGTAACGGCTTCCATGGGTCAGAGAACAGGTCGTATCCGGAATATAAACGTTCCGGGATCAACCATCATAGGTCCACCAGACGGTTGTCCCGGAGTTTGAAGAGGGCGTTGTCGGGAAGTTCGAGACCCGAAAACCGCTCCGGGTTGATGATTTGGGCAAGTGTCTCCAGGCCGGTGCCGATACGCGGTCCGGGTCGGTTAAAATAATACGAACCGTGCACGACAAACACCTGGTCCTGTTCCACGGCGTCGAACTGCCCCCATTCCGTGTTTGCGGTCAGACGGTCAAGTTCCCGTTCCGTCCTCTGTGGAGAAAAGCCACAGGGCATCAGCACCACCCGTTCCGGCCGGAATTCCAGGGCATCCTCCCAGGACACGTCCACCGAATGATGACCGGGCTCGTTCATGGTCGTGCCGCCGGCCATTTCCACCATTTCGGGCACCCAGTGGCCGGCGATGTACAGGGGATCCAGCCATTCCAGGCAGAGGGTGCGTACCGGTTGTTCCGAATCTCCGGCGTTTTCGTTCACGTGCTGTATCCGATCCTCGAGTTCCTCAATGAGCAACTTCGCCCGATCTTCCCGTCCGGTTATGGAACCGACCAGACGGATGTTCTCCAGAATACCTTCGATGGTCTGCGGTTCGAGGGATACCACGTCCGTTTCCCCTCGTATGGTTCGGGCGGCCTCCTGCACGTGATCAAACGATGGGGCGCAGACCTCGCAGAGTTCCTGGGTAAAGATGACGTCCGGGTCCAGTGACCGCAGCTGTTCGTCGTCAATGTGGTATATGCTTTTGCCGTCGTGGACCTGTTCTTTGACCGTTTCATCGATCTCCCGGCTCGATGCCTCCTCGTCCACGACGGATTGACTGAGAACGGGCAGATCGCGAATTTCCGGGGGCCAGTCGCAGTCGTGGGACACGCCGACCAGTTGATCGGTCAGACCGAGCGCGTGACAGATCTCGGTCGCCCCGGGTAGAAGCGAGACGATTTTCTGTTGATCGGCCATAACGGACCCTGTTTTCGTCAATGGGAGGAGACAAACAGAATCGGCCGTTTTTCGGACCGGGTCGTTCCTTCGGAAAATATATTATATCGCCGGTCCCCCCGGGGTCTCAATCCAACCGTGAATTCGAATCAGACACACAAAACATAAAATCCGAAATATTCCAGGCCCGATTCATAACCCAACCCTGCAAGAGTTGTGGAAAAAAGTTCCATATCCCCGCTGTGGTTTGGTTCTTTTTGTTTGATCCTGTTTCCGGGATGGACCAGGGAAAAACCCCTGGCTACCGGTCGGAGCCCCTTCCTATTAACCCGTGGCTTCAGCCATGGGTTCGGTGGAGATCAAAGCCCTTATTAGCACTTTTAAGGGTGTGGGATTGGTTTGCCATGTAATTAACTCCTCCGTGATTTTGTTGTAAAAAACCCTTGAAAGGGTTTCTCGTGTCCCGTGCTTTTTCGGGTTTCGGGTACCCACGGCTGAAGCCGTGGGTGAATATGAATGGTGTCTCTCCCCTCACCACGGCGAGAGCCGTGTGTTTATATCAATGTGAATGATAGCTCTCCGGTTTGTTATTTCCGAAATTTAGACCCCCCTCTCTCCTTCAGGAATGATACCGGCCGAGTGCGAGACCGTCGCCGGCGGGAATGATCGTTGCCTCCACCTCCGGATGATCGGCAAGATCCTGATTGAATTCCCGGATCGCCGTGGCCGTCTGATACCCATCGTCACCGGGTTCGAGGCTCTCATCGGCCACAAGGCCATGGGCCAGGGCGTTGTCGGCGAGAAACAGTCCTCCGTCCCTCAGCAACCGGATTCCTTCCTCCAGGTACTTCGGATAATTCTGCTTGTCCGCATCCACCATGACCAGATCAAACCGTTCTGGTTCAAGCCGGGGAATGACGTCGATGGCTTCGCCTTCTTTGATCTCCACTTTTTCATGCAATTCGAGCGCATGAAAATTCTGCCGGGCCACGTTAATGGCCTCCGGATCCCGTTCCACGGTAACGACGTTTCCGTCCTCGGGCACGGCCCGGGCCATCACGGCCGCGCTGAAGCCAAACAGCGTGCCGATGTCCAGACACCGCCGTGCCCCGGAGGTGCGAATCAGCACGTCGACGATGTCCGCCTGGAGTTCGGAGATCATGATCATCCGCAACCCGGCTTCCTCCGCCGGCTGTTTCATTTTTTCGAGGAGGTCTCGCTTGTCTCCGCCAAAGGTATCCACAAGGTAGTGAAACACGTCTTCGTTCATCGGTGAACCTTTCAGGGCCATGGTGCTATGAGGTTTGAATATGTTGTGTTCATCGCACCCCCCGGATAACTGCTCCCGGGGCAATGGTGCGGTCCCGCAGTTGCGTGATCAGTTTCCGCCCGCCGTTCCGTCGCGAATCAGTTTCATCATCCGTTCGGGATCGGTGACCGGGGCCTCGCAGGCAAAATTCGTGCACACGTACGCCGCGGTCTCTCCGTCCACCTCACCCTGCTCCCGCGTGAATTCGGCCAGTTCGCAGATGGCCGGTTCGTCCTCTTCCGTCAGCCTGTGCAGAACCACCGCACGGGGAAGGTAATTGTCATTCAGGACCTCCAGGAACCGGTCCACCGATTCCTCCCCCGATGGGCCGGCAACGACGACTTCCTTCGACGGCCCCAACAGCACGTCAAGACCCGAAAGAAACATGGTGAAGGAAAAGGGCGATTGTTGTACGGTCCCGGCAAACGTTTCCGCCAGATCCCGGGCGACTTGCTGGAATTTCGTGTTCCCGGTCAGCCGCGACAGCTGGGCCAGGTTCCAGAGAGCCATGGAGTTCGAGGAGGGCAGGGCGCCGTCCTGCACTTTCTTCTGCCGTTCCAGCACTGGTTCCTCGTCGGTGGCGGTGAAGAAGAAACCCCCTTCGTCCCCGTCGTAGAACCGTTCCACAAAATCCTCCGTCAGGCGAACGGCTTCCCGGAGGTATTCCGGTTCCTGCGTGGTCTGGTGCAGTTCGATGAGCCCCCTGACAAAATACGCGTAATCGGAGGCGTTTCCGGACACGGCGCTGTCTCCGTTCCGGTACCGGTGGCGTAACTGATCGTCCTCATCGTAAAGGTGGGACTGAACAAACTCCACCGCTCCGGCGGCGGCCTCGGCGTATTCCGACCGGTCGAGAACCCGACCGCCGTAGGCCAGGGAGGCGATCATCAATCCGTTCCAGTCGGTGAGAATTTTGTCGTCCAGGTGGGGGCGTACCCGTTCCCGGCGTTTTTCAAATAGTTTGTTCCGGACGGACTGACGCAATTCCCGATAGGTGTTCTCGTCCATCTCCAGGGTCTCCATCAATTCGTCGTGACTGCTGGAGCGGTACAGGATGTTCTTTCCCGTCCGCCGTCCGCTGGACTCCTCCCGGAAATTTCCGTTCTTCTGCACATTGTACACACTCACGACGAAGGACATCTCGTCCTCGGTCAGCACGTTCTCCAGTTCCTCCATGGACCACACGTAGAACTTGCCCTCCTCCCCTTCCGTATCAGCATCTTCCGCGGAGTAAAATCCGCCGTTTTCATCCTGCAGTTCACGGAACACGTACTCAAACACCTTTTCAGCGGTGTCCGCGTATTTCCGTTTTCCGGTGATCTGATATCCTTCCAGGTACGCTCTTGACAGCATGGCCTGATCATACAGCATTTTCTCAAAATGGGGCAAAATCCATTCCCGATCCGTGGAATACCGATGAAATCCGTACCCGATGTGATCGAAGATTCCTCCGCGCCGCATATGGTCCAGCGTTGATTCGACCATGGACCGGGCCTGTTCCTCTCCGGTCCGGCTGGCGTATCGAAGCAGGAACAGGAAATTATGAGGACTCGGAAACTTGGGTTCCTTGCCAAAACCGCCGAAGTGCGTATCGAATTTGCTTTCCATCTGCCGGTAGGCAGAGTCGAAGACGGACTCGTCCAGTTCGTCTTCACCGGTCTCGTGAGTTGCCTCCTTCAGTGAAGAAACAATTTTGTCCGCGGAACTCTCCGCTTTCTCCCGTTCCTCCTTCCAGAGCTGATCGATCTTCGGAATTAATTCTTCCATGCCGGCACGGCCCATGCCGCTTTCCTTCGGGATGTAGGTGGCCGCGAAAAACGGACGTTTATCCGGCGTCATGATGATGGTCAGCGGCCAGCCACCTCCGCCCGTCATCATCTGACACACTTTCATGTAGACGTTGTCCACGTCCGGGCGCTCTTCCCGATCCACCTTAATATTGACGAACGTTTCGTTCATCATTTTCGCAATTTCATCGTCCTCAAACGACTCGTGGGCCATGACGTGGCACCAGTGACAGGTGGAGTATCCGATGGAAAGGAAAATCGGTTTGTCTTCTTCCTTTGCCCGTTCAAAAGCCTCGTCGGACCAGGGATACCAATCAACCGGATTGTCGGCATGCTGCAACAGGTAGGGACTGCTGGAATCGGTTAAGTTGTTGCTCAAGGAACTATACGGACTAACAGGATGCGAAAATGGGCGAACCGGGATGTGGTGTGTTCCGGTTGACCTCTACAAGAATATCAGAGAACCGGCCAATTTTGAACGCCGGCACCGACCTTTACGAAAATGGCCACAGCGGAACCGACTGTTCGGAGGTGTGCAGAAACAAACGTTTTCTTACGGCCGCTTGAACAGGAAAATCAGACGGTGATGTCGAGGCGAAGCCCCTTTCCTTCGAGGTCGCGTGCAGCGGCCTCGGGAGATCCTTCTTCTCCCTCCTCCTCCTCCCGTACGGGAGCCACGATTCGGCCACCGTTTCCGCCGGCTCCCTCAGTATGGGTGTCGATCCTCGAGGCATCCTCGCCGTTCAGATCCTCGGTTTCCTGAATCTGTTTCAGTTTCTCTTCATTCTGAGCCTGGACCTGACGCTTATTGTGTTCACGGGCCCCGCGGTCCTGAATGACATACTGATTCTGGAACATCTGGGAGTTCTCCGCCTTGTACATCGTGTATTGCAGTCCGTATGACTGTACAGGCATTTTGATTCTCCCGTTCCAATTTTACTTCATCGTTTCCTACCGCGGACTCGGTTCACCGAGAAGCTCGTCTTTCTTGTCCTCAAGTTTTGTCTCAAGCTCCGATATCAGGCCTGAGTGAATCTGACAGATCCGGCTCTCGGAAAGATTTAACGTCTCCCCGATTTCCTTCATCGTGAGATCCTCCACATAGTAGAGAAGGAGTACGAGTCGCTCCTTCTTCGAGAGTTTATCGGTCACGTAATTCAGAATGTCCTTCTTGAAAATTTCCCGCTCGGGACGGGGTTCCGTTGTCTGTTTTAACCGATCAATGTTTTCGAGTTTCTCGTCGTCGTCGTCCCAGTTTGGCGTCAGTGAGAACATGACCGATGTGGATATTTCCCGCTGGAGTTCCTCCAGTTCATCCAGGGACATATCCATTCGATCCGCTATCTCGATGTCCGTTGGACGGCGTCCGAGTTCGGACTCCAGCTCCTGCACCGCCTCCTGGTACTTGTGACTTTTCTTCCGGATCAACCGGGGCACCCAATCCTCCGAACGGAGGGAATCCAGCATGGACCCCCGAATCCGAAGGGTGCTGTACGTTTCGAATTTCACCCCTTTGTCCGGGTCGTATTTTTCTATCGCATCAATGAGACCAAACACCCCGTCGCTTTTGAGGTCCTCCAGGGCGACACTGTTCGGAAGCCGTTTGCTCAACCGCTCCGCACAGTAATGCACCAGATTGAGGTACTCCTCAACAAGCGCGTTGCGATGTTCCGGCGTTGGCTGGCGAAAGTAATCTCGCCACTTTTCTTTGTTTGTCAGTTTCTCCGGTAATTCGCCCGTGTATTTTGGTTTTGGATCTGGTTCGGCCATATTCCTTTCCCCCACCGTTAACATGGTTTCTATAACAACTTCATTATATTATCGGAAGGTATTCGAATCAATGTTTACCCACTTTTTGTCCGGTCACATGGGGCCCCCCTCTTCCACGGTTTCCTCCGAATCGGCTTCTTCGCTCTGTTCCTCCGTTTCTCCCGCCGTTTCCCCGGTTTCTTGCTGTTCCTCCGTTTCCTCACCTTCTTCTTCACCCGTTTCTTCCTCTTCTTCTTCCAGGTTCTCTTCAATGATTAATTGCCCTGTATGACCCACACAAAACCCAAACACGAAGAACAGTAACCCCCATAAAAGACCGGTTTGCACCCCGTACATCAGATTTTCGTTGACGTATCCCACAGCAACCGAACAAAGAAACGCCACAATGCCGATCACCGTCCCACAGAGCAATTTCGTTTTGTGGGGTGGCTCGTCTTTTAAATTGGCATCAGCCATTCGATACAGCGTCGAAGAAAGTGAGATGAGGATTCGGACCCGTCGTTCTCCGAACCGGTAATCATTCCCGCAATAGTGCGGATGCACCGGGACGAGGGGGCGTCCGGATGCTTGATGGTAACCGGCGTTCGGGATCGAACGGATTTAGCCATACGATCATCAAACAGGACGTAACCAAGCTTTGAGACAAATACGTCCAGAAACCGGCTGGCCACCCGTTCCACGTCCTCGGCCGCATCCGATGCTTCGTCCCGATCACGGGCTTTGTTCACCAGAACCCGCAATTCGCCACAGCTTGGATGCTCGGCCAGCCGGTCCAGGGCGGTGCAGGCGTCCACTTTGGCCGTCGGCTCCGGCGTGATCACCGTCAGGACGTCATCCGCACAGGCAGCAAAAGGGATCACGCTTTCGGACACCCCGGCGCCGGTATCCACCACGACGACGTCCGCTCGTCTCTGCACCTCGGCAAGAATTTTCAATACCTGCTTTCGATCGTCCGGGTCCATGTTAATGAGGCGGTCGACCCCGGAGACGCCCGGAAGTACGTTGATCCCTCCGGGTGCTTCCACCAGTCCGTCCTCGAGCGAGACCTCTTCCCGAACCAGGTGGGAAAGCCGGTATCGCGGGTTGATGTCCAGAAGAATATCAACGTTGGCCAGACCAATGTCCATGTCCATTAACACGACCTCCCGGTTTTCGCGGGCAAGCTGGATGGCCAGATTCACCGCGAGGTTCGATTTCCCGACGCCGCCTTTCCCACTCGTTATGGAGACGACCCGGGCAAAATCCGCCTCGACGGCGGGGCGGCCGTCACGGCCCTTCTTCTGTTCGGCAGTCCCCGAACGGTTGCCCATCATTTTTCGCAGTTCGGATGCCTGATCAAGCATGTTCTGCCTCCCCGAGAATCATCTCCACCAGCTCCTCGTCCTTCGCCTCACGGATGTCCTTCGGAATTTCTTGGCCCGTCGTAATATAGGAAATACCGGTGTTGATCTCGTTCAGAATATTGATGATTAAACCCAGTCGCGTGGCTTCGTCCACCTTCGAAAATATGACCCGATCCACGTCGAGCGGTGAAAACGATTGAATCGTGTCCAGCAACACTTCGTCCCGGGAGTTGGCACTCAGCACCAGATGAACCTGATCGGGTCGGCGGGCCCTGAAGAATTCGTGCAACCGCTGAATTTTCTCCTCGTCGTTCTGGCTCGTTCCCAGCGTGTCGATCAACACGAGGTCATGTTCCTCCGTCATCGAGGAGAGGGTTTTCCGGAACTGCGCGGGATTTTTGGAGGTGCGACACGGAATTTCCAGGAGGGAAGCCACCTTCTGCAGCTGGGTCGCCGCCCCGAGCCGGTAGGAATCGATCGTCAGCAGGCCAACGGAACAGTTCTCCTTCACCACAAACCGACCCGCCAGCTTGGCCACGGTCGTTGTTTTTCCCACGCCGGTCGGGCCCACCATGGCCACGGAATTGCATTCCTCCACGCCCGGTTCGATGGGATTCGAATCGGGTATCATTTCCCGGATGGTGTTCTGAATTCCTCCGCGAACGGCGTCCCGATCCGACAGATCATCCGGATCCATTTCGTCCTGAAGCTGTTCCACGATGTTCATGGCAATCACCCTGGAGATGTTGTTCTCCAGCATGCGCTTATAATTTTTGAACAGCTCTTCATTGGCCTGTGACAGTTTATCGTGCTTGACCAGATCCGTCAGGTCCCGGAGCATACTTTCGATGTTTTCAATGCTTTTCCCCCCTCTTCGACCGGGTTTTTCTTTCGGTGAAGATCCCGTCGTATCCGGGTTCGGGCTTCCGGTATCGGGGTCGGTGCTGCCGTTATCCTGCCTGTTCTGTACGGCAACCTCCACGTCGGCCGTTCCGGCACCGTTGCCGGATTCCTCCTCTTCCCTGATGGATTCCAGAAACTCTGCAATTGAGGTGGTTTCCTGATTCGCTTCCTCACCCGGAGGCGCGTATTTTTCCTCGAGTAACTGATCCGCTCCGTTTTGCCTTTCCCCGCCTTCCGTGTCGGAGCCGTCCGTGATGAGATTTATGTTTCGCCCGGCGATGACGATAAACTTCTGATTTCCGAACAGCTTCTGAAACCAGTTCCGCTCCGGAGCATACGTATACAGAATGACGGCCTCTGTTCCGAATTCCTCTTTGGTTTTCTGCAGGGCCTCTTCGAGAGAACGACCCACAAAACGCTTTACCTCCATATCCTCCTCCTTAAAAAAGTTGTGTTACCAGATTCCGGAAGCAATCATGGTTTTTACCCGGCTCCCTGTTCGGCCATGTCCATACGAACCGTTCCGTGACTCTGCACATCCATCTCCTGAGAAACTTCGTTGTACGAAAGAACCCATATGTCGGACTGGATGTCCTCGACGATGCTGCGTATCTGTGCTCGCACCTCGGGTGAGCAGAGGACCACAGGATCATACCCCTGATTCAACAGTTTCTGTATCTGTTCCGAAAATTGTTCAACCAGGGCCCGGTGGGCATCGGGAGAGATGTTCAGATTGATCGCCGTTTCGGTCCGCTGAGTCGCATTCTGAATGAAATCCTCCAGACCCGGATCCACCGTTACGCAGTGAATAACCCCGTCTTCCTCCACCGTCTGAGAAATCTGCCGTCCGAGGGCGTTCCGGCAGTATTCGGTCAGAACCGTCACATCCTGAGTTTTGGGTGCGTAATTGGCCAGGGTCTCCAGAATGGTGGGAAGATCGCGGATGGACACCCGCTCCCGGACCAGGTTCTTCAACACTTTCTGCACCGTTCCCACACGAACGATGTCCGGAATCAGTTCGTCCACGAGATCTGCGTGAGTTTCCCGAACATTGTCGATCAGGTTGTTCACGGCCTGACGATCCAGGAGCATATCCGCGTTGTCCTTGATTACCTGGGTCAGGTGCGTGGCCAATACGCTTCCGGCTTCAACGACGGTATAACCGGCGGATTCCGCATTCTGCCGCTGTGCTTCGGAGATCCAGTAGGCTTCCAGACCAAAGGCCGGATCGGACGTCGGAGTCCCCTCCAGCTCCTCCGAAGCGGTTCCGGGATCGACGGCGAGGTACTGGTCCGGCATCACATCTCCTTCCGCCACTCGCACACCGCGAATCCGTATTTTGTATTCGTTGGGATCGAGTTGCATGTTGTCCCGGATCCGTATGGACGGAACGATAATTCCCAGATCAAGCGCTATTTGCTGACGGATTCGTCCGATGCGTTCCACGAGATCTCCTCCCTGTGACTCTTCCACAAGAGGAATCAACCCATATCCGATTTCCAGTTCCATCGGATCCACCTGAAGTACGGACTCCACCTGTTCCGGTTCCCGTGCCTCCTCTTCCTCCTCCCTGCGTTTTCGTTCCTCCTCTTTTCGTTCCTCCTCCCTCCTGCTCATAAGCAACTTGTACGCAATAAACCCTATGGCACCGGCGACGGCCAGAAGGACCATCGGGGGAAGAGGCGTAATCACGAGAAACGCAAGAAAACCGGCCGTGATGAACAGGGCGCGGGGCGAGGAAAAAATCTGCTGAACGAGCTGCTCACCGAGATTACTTTTTGTGTCGGTCCGGGTGACAATCAAACCGGCGGAGATGGACACAATTAATGCCGGAATCTGGGAAACCAGACCGTCTCCAATTGTCAGTTTCGTAAAGGTTTCAAGGGCCTGTCCCCAGGTCATGTTGTACTGGATTAACCCGATGATAAACCCGCCGATAATGTTAATCAGCGTAATCACGATACCGGCAATGGCATCCCCGCGGACAAACTTTGTGGCACCGTCCATGGCACCGTAAAAATCCGCTTCGCTGGAGATCTTTTCCCGTCTTTCTTTTGCCTCCTCCTCCGTAATAAGACCGGCGTTCAGATCGGCGTCAATGGCCATCTGTTTTCCCGGCATGGCGTCAAGCTGAAACCGGGCGGCCACTTCCGAAATTCGGTTGGCTCCTTTCGTAATAACGACAAACTGCACGACGACCAGAATGACGAAGATAATAAATCCAACAAGAGGTTGGGCACCGGCGACGAATTCCCCGAAGGTCCGAACAACCTGACCGGCGGCGTTGACGCCAAGATTTCCGGCGTTGCCGAGAATAAGCCGAGTGGTCGCTATGTTCAGGGCCAGCCGAAACGCCGTTGTGACCAGCAGAAGACTCGGAAATACCGAGAAATTGAGCGGATCCTTCATGTAAATACCGGTCAGCAAAATGGCTATGGCTCCGGTGATGTTGATCACCAGCAGGAAATCAATGACTTTGGTCGGCATGGGCACAAACACCGCCATCAGTATGGCGATGATGCCCAGTACCATGACAAGATCCAGGTTCTGGGAGAAGACGCCCATCGGATCCTGTCTTGCTCTGTCAACGATTGATTCCTGCATGGTTTACCGTTTAAAGATCAGACATAAGCGGGTTCGTTCTCTTCATCCAACCTGTACACGTACGCCAGCACTTCGGCAACGGCTTCGTAAAGGTCCTCCGGAATTTCGTCACCGGTCTCACACATGTCGTAAAGAGCTCTGGCAAGCGGGGGACGGCTAACGACCGGTACATGGTGTTCGGCGGCCACGGATCGAATCTGGTCCGCCATGTGATCCTTCCCCTTCGCAACAACCACGGGCGCCTGCATGTCTTCTTCCACGTAATCAAGCGCAACGGCATATTCCGTCGGGTTGGTCACGACCACTTCGGCCTCGGGCACCTCCTCCATCATCCGCTGACGGGACATCTCCTCCTGCACCTCCCGTATACGCTCCTGGATCTGTGGATCCCCTTCCATTCGTTTCATCTCTTCCTCCACCTCCCGTTTGGTCATTTTCAGATCCTGTTCGTACTGGTACCTCTGGTATCCGAAATCCAGCAAGCTCAGAAAGATCAACACCAGAACGAACCGGAACGCCAGGATCATGGAGATGTCCCCGATGTACCTGGCAATCTGAGGTACCCCCATCTCGGACAGGTTGATCATCACCCCTACCTCCCCTCTCAGTGTAAACCATAATACGGCGGAGATCACACTGAGTTTGCCAATGCTCATCAGCAAACGAACCAGTCCACGAAGGGAAAATATCCGGGACAGACCGGAAATGGGATTGAGTTTGCTCAGGTCCGGCGCGAGCATCTGCGGGGCCCAGATAAATCCAAACTGCAGTATGTTTCCCACCAGGGCAAACACAAACACCACAACAAAAAACGGCATCGTAATTTCCAGCAGAAACAGGACCATATCCTTCAGGAAAGGCAACATCGCGGAGGGAGCACTTTCCAGCGTATGCATTTCGGAAAGGATCTGACGTGATTTCGCCATTACGTCCTCCACCAGTGACGGCCCGGAGAAATACAGCACGAGAACCGCCCCCAGAAGCACCATGGCTCCACTGAGGTCCGTGCTCTGTGCAATGTTCCCTTCCTCTCGGGCCTCCCGGCGCCTTCGTGGTGTTGGGTCTTCCGTTTTTTCGCCTGTTCGTTCATCTGGCATGTCTTAACTGTTGGAGATCGGCGTCCCGGAAATGAAAACACACAGGAAAACGGTCAGCCAACAACCCCGAGAAACGCGTCAAGGTAATGAAGAATGTCTTCGTGAGCCCGTCGAACTATAAAGGACATCAGCGGAATCGACACCAGAATCACAAAAAACCCAACGCCGATGCGCAGGGCGAACCCGAGAATAAACACGTTCATTTCCGGTACCGTCTTGGCCATAAATCCGAGAGCAACCGTCGTCAGAAACAGGGCGACCATGGCCGGCGCATCGGCCTTTATGGCAAACTCGAACAGGTAACTGCCCAGATCCCCCGGAAGTGTTCTGAAAAACTCATGGTTGAAGGAAAACGTCATGGGGAGAAGAACATCGAAACTTTTTCCCAGGGCGTCGATGAGGGCGAGGTGTCCGTTCATGGCCACCCAGATCACAAACGCGAGCAGAACCTTGAACTGACCGAGTATGGCCACCTGTTGATTGGAAATCGGATCCAGGACGTTTGCCAGGGCCAGACCCATCTCCCGGCCGACGAACGCCCCGGCCGTCTGAATGGCCGCGAACGGAACTCTTGCGATAAACCCGAGGAGCAGACCGACGCCGACCTCGAACAGGGCACCGATAAACATGACCCCGATGCTTGCGGGCGGGAACGGGATCTTTTGGAGGGGGAAGGTCGGCATAAGAAGAAACGCAAGAATCAGGGCAAAACCAATTTTCACCTGATTGGGGATGTTGTCGGACCCAATAACCGGCGCCAAAAACAGGAACGCCCCGATCCGGAAGAACGCCAGGGCGAACACAAACACATGGATTTGTGTGAAGTCGAACAGGCTCATCAGGTAAACAGATACGGCATTCGATGAATAATATTCCGCGTGAAGCTAATCATCTGTTCAAGGAACCAGGGCAGTCCGATAAAAAGAGCAAGAATCACCGCCACGATTTTTGGCACAAACGTCAGGGTCTGCTCCTGAATCTGGGTTGCCGCCTGGAGAACACTGATCAACACCCCAACCAGCATGCCCACCCCGAGAAGCGGAATGGATAGCAGAAGGGTGATGTACAGCGCCTGACGGCCGAGATCAACGGCCACCTGCACATGATCCGGATCCATAACTTCCTCCCGAAATATTAAGGTTGTCTGTTTACGAACATCATTTCCGGCCCCGTCTTTCCATTACCATCATACACACCACACCTGTGTTCCCGGCCGGTCACATCTCTACCAGAAAACTCTGCATCAGCGATCCCACAACGAGGTTCCATCCGTCCACCAGAACAAACAGAAGGATTTTAAACGGAAGCGAAATCAAAATAGGCGGCAATACCAGCATCCCCATAGAAATTAACGTGGAAGCAACAATAAGATCGATCACCACAAACGGCAGAAAGATAGCAAATCCCATAATAAACGCACGGCGGAGCTCGCTGATGACAAACGAGGAAATTAAAATCATTGTTGATATGTCCGAACGCGTATTTACGTCTTCCGGGTCTTTTTCGGACATTTTGATAAAAAGCGCCATGTCCTTTTTCCGGGTCTGGGAAAACATAAACTTCCTCATGTGGTACCTGGCCTTGTCAAAGGCTTTCTTCCCCGTTATTTTCTGGTCCATATACGGCTTCAGCGCATCCTGGTGAATGTTTTTGAAGGTGGGACCCATAACCACAAACGTCAGGATAAGCGCGAGACCGATCAACACCTGGTTCGGCGGAAGATTCTGAGTGGCCATGGCCCGGCGGACAAAGGACAGCACAATCACAATCCGGGTGAAGGCCGTCATCATCAGTATGATGGAGGGGGTCAGGGTCAGAATGGTCAGCAGACCGAGTACCTCCAGAGAGGTGACGACGTCCTCGGGCGACTCCGCCTGATCAATACCGGGAACCTTTGGCACCGGTGGGGGATCGGCCGGGGACTGGCCGAGTGCCGGATCCATGGAGGTGATCATCAGCACGGTACCAACCACGAGCAAAACCAGTGCGGATCCATGAAGCCACTTCGCCCGAAATTTCATGGCTTACTCCCTCCAGGACTTAATCATCTGTTGCAATCCCGAAATCTCCTGATTTAATTCCTCCAGTTTGGTTCCGGAGGTTTCTCCGGAACCTCCTTCAGGAGCCCGGGCCTCACGATTACCAAATACGGAGGAAAAGGTATCGGAGAAATCGGTCCGACCGTCTCCGTCGGTGTTGCACTCACTCTTTAACCGGGCGACCTCATCCGGATCGGACACCTCACCCATATAGGTCATCTCCTCCCCCGTAACACCGATTCGAAGAATTCGATCACCGACTTCGACAAGAAATAGAGAGCCGTTCCGGGTGAGGGATATTCTGGAAAGCACCTCCATACCTGGCTGGGAAAACAGTTTTCTTGTGGCGGGAAGGAATTTCTTGAGGAGGTAGAACACCCCAAAGATCAGCACAATCACAACCGCCGTCCAGATGCCGAGTTCAACAAAATCAACCTCGGTATCCGGGTCCCCGATGTCCCGCTGTTCATTGCCGGTTCCTTCGTTCGTTCCAAGATCGATCGAACCGGACTCAAACTTCTCCTGCTTTTCTTCAAACTCCGTTTCCTCTTCGTCCTTCTGCTCCGGGGGACTGGTTTCCTTTTTGGATCCGGCTTTGTTCTGAGACGGGGCCGTTTGATCGGGCACCGGTCCGTAGGGAATGTTCCGTTTCTGTTCCTGGGCGTGCGAAATAGAGGAAAGGAACAGGAAACTGCAGAAAAGGAAGGTGGGGAGAAAAAGATGGTGTGGTACACGCGTATCCTCCTCCTTCAACATATCCCCCTCCGAATTTTTCGAAAATCAGCAAAGCCGGGCGATCCGAATTACTCCGTTTGTTCCAGATCCTCGATAATTTCCGTTACACGAATACAGAAATTATCGTTCAGAATGATGACTTCACCGCGAGCGACGAGTCGATCATTCACATATATATTAAGAGGATCACCCGCGAGTTTATTCAATTCCACAACTGAATTATCCCCAAGTTTCAGTACATCTTCAAGCGTTTTATAGGCACGACCGAGCTCAACCCGAACATCCATTTTTACATCCATCAAAAGATCCAGCTGATCTTTTAACTTTTTTGCTTCTTCTTCCGGTTCCTGTGTCAGGGTTTCAAACGTTTCCTTCTCCGGTTCAGATGGTTTCGATTCCTCCGAAGAATCCGATTCCGGAACGGACGCCGTTGATTGCTGTTCCTCTTGAGTTTCCGGAGACGCCGTTTCCTGTGCTTCCTCTTCGGTAGTCCCGGTACCGGAAACAGAGGATTCCTCCTGTTGTTGCTGTTTCCGGGTTTCCGATCCCCCGACATCCTCCTGCTCACCGGTCTCCGGTTTCGGTCCGGTCGATTCCGGTTGCTCAGAGGGTGAGGCGGGTTCGGGCTCACGACGTTCCGCTGGAGATTCCGAGGATTGTTCGGTATCCTCCTGCTGCTCCTCTTCCTCTATACCCAGCTCATTGAGTATTTCGTCAATCTGTTCTTCTTTGTCCGGCTCCTCCTCTTCCTCAAATTCCGGAGGATGTTCCTCGTGTTCCCGAGCCATTTTAGGACCTCGCCGGCCTTGAATAATTCAGGTTAAAATTCAGGCTGAAAGGACTCGATGACGACCTCCTCAATCCAATCGGCCGGTAAAAATTCCTCCAGCAGCGATCGAATTTTCTGAGCGACTTTTTCCTTTGCATCCGGCTTGTGAACAAATTCATCATTTTTGTTTCGGAGATACGTCCCCACATCGGCCTTAATTTTTGTTCGTCTTTTCTCAATTGCGTCTTTCACGTTGGTTATCTGGTTCCGGGACAGTTTCGGATTGAGCTTTACCTCCGTTTTTCCCACAACCCATTTTCGGAGTCCACCCGGGGCGGTTTTGGAACGCCGGGTCCGTGTAACCCGTTCGAACACCATTACCGGCTTGTAGTCATCTGCAATCTGCGATTCCTGGCCCGTGCCGGACGCAATGCGAATAACACCAAAAACAGCAACGCCACCGGCTGCCACCCCGAGAACAATCATCATAACGGCCTTTAGAATTCCCTGACCGTTTGATCCATCCGATTGGTTTTGCTCCTCTTCCTCCATTGTTTTGACCTGCCTGTTTAATTCAACCCCTTCTCAAGTACGATTATTTCCACGCGCCGATTCAACCCCAGAAGTTCCTTTTCCTTCCCACGATACCTCGGATTCGTGCTGCCCCCGGATGAGATTCGAATTCTTGATGGTCTGATCAGAGGCTCCTTCCGCCCCTCATCCTCTCCCTCTTCCCCCTCTATTTCAACGGTTCGGGTCAGGTAACGAGCCACATTTTCCGCACGAAGGTAACCCAGAAGCCGTTCGCCCCGGTCAATCCGGGCATTCGAAAGTGGATCGGAGCCATCTTCCGTGAGTTTTAAGACATCCAGCTCATCACCGGCTTTCCGCAAATTGACCATGCGGTTGGCTGACGTAAATACCGGAACCTCCACGTCGGAACCAGAAGTTCGTAAAATGGTCAAGTTGGATAATTCCAGACGGTCTCCGACTTCTCCGGAGGTGTACCCCCGAATTTCTATTTTGTTTCGGGACCCCTGGAGAAACTGGATAATGCTGTCCAGTGAACGGCGGATTTCACGGTCGGAAGATGTGCGTAACCGGTAGGATCCACGGTCAAACATCACTCGTTCCTGAATGGTAAGTTCCAGCCCCTCATCCACGGAGCGAACCGCAGCCGCCGTTCCCCGGAAACTCTGTGTCTCGGCGGCCTGAGGTTGTTGGGTGGCGAGGTTGACACGAAACGATTGCACAACGTCGGTTTTTGGGGCCATGACCCGGGCCGGATCCCCTGTTCGCTCTCGGAGTATATTTGTTATCTTAATGGCCTTGGTGGGATCGATCTCGGACATGGAAAACAGGAGAACAAAAAACGTCAGGATCAGGGTCATGAAATCTCCGTACGTAATCATCCACAGTGGAGCTCCCTGTTGCTCACCTTCGTCCCGTTTCAATTCCTGATCGGCCATCTCTATTTTTCTGGCATTTCATTCGAAAGAGGCGACCGGGCTCCGGTACGGAACCCATTCTCCTGATTACGTGACCTCTCCTCGTTCTTCGGGCTTCAGATAAATCATTAATTTTTGACGAACGACACGTGGATTATCACCCGACTGGATGGACATGATGCCTTCGATAATCATGTCCTTGACGAGCACCTCCCGGTCGGATCGAATTTTTAATTTTTCGGCAATCGGCTTGGCAATAAGATACCCCGAAAACGCACCGTAAAAGGTTGTCATCAAAGCAAGAGCCATGCCCTGACCGATGGAATCCGGGTCATCCATTTGCTGCAGCATCACAATAAGTCCCATCACCGTCCCCACCATACCGAAGGAGGGCAGGAAGAGGGTCAGGGATTCAAACACCTGAATGCCCTTCTGATGCCGTTCCATGAGTTTGTTTAACTCCGTTTTCATCATTGATTCAATCAGATCCGGATCGGTTCCATCAACAGCCAGGCGAATCCCCCGGACCAGAAAATCATCGTCCACGTCGTCAATCACCCCTTCAAGCGCCAGTATTCCGTCACGACGTGCGATATCGGCGTAACCGGTCAGTTCCTCAATTAACTCCTCCGGGTTGTACGAACGCGTAACGAACGCCTGTTTTATAACGGAAGGTATCTGCAGCAGATCTCGAAGTGGATAATGGATAATCAATCCGGAAATAGCACCACCAAAGGTAATCGCGACGGCGGCCGGGTCAAGAAACAGGAACAGGTTTCCACCTGACTTCACGAAGCCGGCCAGGCCAAACAGAACAAAACCAAGCAACAGGCCGAATATTGTTGTCAGGTCAAACATTCAGAGATCCATCAATCACACAGGAAAATTTCGAATCGAACGGCCATAACTTATGGCCTTCTCAACCACTTCCTCAACACTTTCCTTCACCACGACCTTTTCCCCGTTTACAAGGGTAATAACCGTGTCGGGGGTTTCTTCGATGTACTGAATCAATTCGGCGTTGAGGACAAATTTTTCGCCGTTCAAACGCTTTAGCCATATCATGTGGTTATATCGACCAGGATTGCGATGAAGTCAAGATCCCGGCCCGTGGATCCGACTGATCTGGATTGGTAAAACGGCGGTGCCAATTCCACAGAATTCCGGAAAGAATCCGTGTAGATGATTTTCAACAGGGCGTTCGGGGGGCCCGGAAGGCAACCCCTTCACCTTATTTTACGCCACGGACCGGGGGAAATAAAGGAATTTGGAAACCCGGATCAAAGAACGTTCGGGAATTTACCGGATATTCACCACCTCCTGAAGCATCTGATCGGAGGTCTGAATGGCGCGGGAATTGGCCTGGAACGCCCGCTGGTTCACAATCATGTTGGTGAACTGCTCGGCGACGTCCACGTTTGATTCCTCGATGGCACCGCCACGAACCGTTCCCCGGCCAAATTCCCCGGGATTACCAATCACGGGATCACCGGAGTTGGGTCCGGGCACCACCGCATTCCCACCGGCATCGTTTAAGCCGTTGTTGTTGGCGAACCGGGCCAGCTGCAACCTCGCAATCGGGCGGGTTAAACCATTGTCGAACTGGCCGGTTATCGTACCGTCATTTCCCACCGAGAAATCGTTCAGGACTCCCTGTTCAAACCCATCCTGGTTGGCCAGTTCGACTTCGGATTCGAAGTTCGAGAGGGCCGTCAGGTTATCGTGGTTCAGCGTGGCAACCATCGGGGACTCGGCACCCGTGTTGGAAAGGTCAATGGAGATGTTGGGTTTCGGGTTTTCCTTCTGGAAACTCCCGTCGGGATCAAAGTTAATGAATCCCGTCCCAACAACTCGGTCGTCGACGAAGGAATCCGTATCGGGTGTACCCGGCTGCGCCGGTTCGATTTCCCCGACCTGATCCTCTGCCTCGGCGATCCACCGCCACTTGGTTCCCCGGTTGGACTCGGCGACTTTTGTGTACGTAATTTCCACTTTGTGTGGTTTTCCCCGGGAGTCAAACATGGTTGTGTTGACGATCGCCGATTCCCCACTGGCTTCTTCCACTTCATTAAAGGTGGTCAACAAATCACCATCCTTCTCACTAATCCTCAGATTCTGGATGGCGTTTTGCTCGCCGGCATTCGAAAACACGGCGAACTTGCCGTCGGTAACGTTCCGATCCTCAAGGAGGTTGGAATTGTTGCTGCCGCCGTCGGTTCCCAGCGCAACCCTGGAGGCACTGTTAATGGCAAACTGGTCGTCGGCGGAGGGGAGAGGAAGCGTATCATCGAGGCCTTCTCCCTCAAACACGAGTGTATCGGGGTTGCCGTCCCCCGAATTGTCCACGAGATCTGAAATCTGCACGTTCTGCCCGGCGCCGTCACCGGTCAGAACCCGGAAGTAATCGCCAACTTCAACACCCCGGGCCTCCCAGTTAACGGGAGTACCCCGTCCGGAAGTATCATACGTATCGGATGCTCCAAGCGTAAAGGTGTCCGCTGAATCCACCGTATCCTTGAGGATATTGGAGGAGTACGCATCCGTGTTTACCGCGGTGTTGTCCCCACTGTGGGAAATTCCGAGAGAACCTTCCAGGAAATCCAGAAAATCATCCACGGTGGTACCAAAACCATCCACCCCCTGAGTCGGCTCATCATCCACGATAAACGTCTTCTCGGGAATGTTTCGGTCACCCTTCTCGGCTTTTATTCGAATCACATCGCCATTACTAATGCCGAGATCCACCGGTCCTGTCGGTGTCACCTTCTGAAGATCGGCCAGATCTGTGGTCAGTGACGGGGCGCCACCACCTGCATCCAGGAAGGTTTCCGTGCTTTCCAGCTGGGCCCCGGAATTGGCCAGATCCCCATCAAAGTTCAGGTTGCCGTCAAACGAAACATTCCGGGTCTGTCTCGCGATTTTCAGGTTGCCGAGTGGAATCTTAATCGGTTCCAGTGTCCCGCCGGTGGGAAGGGAAAACGTCTCCAGATCGGCGTTCAATCCCAGAACCTTTCGACCGGTGGCGGGATCGGTGAGCACCTTGTTTCGGTTCAAACCGAAGGTCCCATCCCGGGTGAACTCCCGTTCTCCGTTTGTTCCTTCGGTAACGAAGAAACCATCGCCTTCAATCGCCACGTCCGACCGGCGACCGGTGGTTTTCAGGGCTCCCTGTTCGAAGTTTTTGCTGATCTCCGAAACCTGAGTTCCGAGACCAACCTGATTCGGGTTCGTTCCCCCGAACTCCCCCTGGGGCGCCGTACCAAAGGCCTTTGTCTGACTCAATATGGTCTGAAAACTGGTTCGTTTGGCCTTGAAAGCGGGGGTGTTGGAATTGGCCAGATTGTCCCCGATCTGATCCATCCGGTCACTTGTGGCGTCCAATCCGGAAATCGACGAGTTCAGCGCTCGTATGAGTGCCATCGTTTACCTCCTGCAAATGTGATGAATGAAATACATATAAATACTGGATTATGAAACTCAGGACGATATGGACTGCACGTTATCCACGGGAACCTTGAAGGAACCGACGTGGAGAAACACATCCGATCCCTCGGTGCTGACCTTCTCCACCGTTCCCTTCACCTCCTGTCCGTCTTCCGTCATGCCCTCCACGGTTTTGTCGATGAAATTTCCCGCCGAGGAAAGTTTTTGAAAACTCCGCATCTGATCAACCACGTTGCTCAATTTATTGAGCACCTCCAGATTCTGCATGCTCGTCAGCTGTCCCATGAACTCATTTTGCTTGAGAGGGTCCATCGGATTCTGGTTCTGAAGCTGTGAGGTGAGAATTTTCATAAACTCCTCCCTCGATAGCTCGGCCGGACTTCCGGCCGTTCGTTCCCCGCCTCCCGAATTGGTGGCGGATGCTGCTCCGGTTATTTCTGCCATTGGTTACCTCCTGGTTGAATTCATGCCAAAAGATCAATGTTCGAGTTCGTGTCGAGTTCAAGAGATCCCCTCCCGTTTTGTCCCTGCTGGACCGGACCGTTCACTCCACGGACCCCGTCTCCCCGTTCGTCGGGCGAACGGGTTCCCCGGTCCTCATCTTCGTCAAAAAACATTCCCTGGTCGTCTCCGGATTCGTCACCAACACCAACGTTAAACTCATCCACGTCGACGTTCTCCTCCTGTAGAGACTCTTCCAGTTCGGTCAGGTTCTGCTGCAGCAAGTTTCTCGCTGCGTTATTATCCACCTTTATCTGTGCCTTCAACGAGCCGTCTTTTACGGTCAGTTCCATGTCCATTTTGCCGAGGTGGGGCGGTTCCAGCTTCATTCGCAGACGGTTCTCTCCCTGATTCAGCCTGGCCCGGGTTTTCTCGGCTACCTGACGAAAGAGTTGGTTTCGGCGGGATTTTGACACCTCCCGAATGTTTTCCAGGGCTCCCGAAAAGCCGTTTGATTGACCGGACTGCACGCTTCCCGCACTTTTCCCCTCCGAACCAGACGAATTTAGTGCACCGGATAGACCGGTTCCCGTTCCGGAGGATCCCGTGTTGGTTCCGTTTCCGGTCATGGAACCCGATCCGGCATCTCCCCCGGATTCCCCTCCGCTCCCTCCTGATTTCATTCGTGACAACTTTGCGTTTAACTTCTCCATCAACCGGGGCAAACCCTTCCCGGTGCTCTTCGAATTCGAGGTACTTTTCGTGCTGGACGATTGCTCTCCGGTCGGAAGCTTCCCATCACCTGACGGACTGTCCTTCGGGGTCGAGGACTTTTCGGCTCGGGTTGGTGTGGTCTTCTCACCGGATGTTTTTCGTGAACCGGATTGACGATCCCGGTTCATGCTTCTGGTGTTATCGTTCCGTACCTGCCGTGAACGGCCTTTCGAAGTTTCAGAATCGGACTTCGCCGACCCGTCCGTGCCCGATTTGCCGGATCCGGATGATTTTGCCCCCTTCCGTTCCCCTGACGATTCAGGTTTTGATGGGTTGCTTTTCCCGTTCTCGCCGCTTGCTTTCTGGCCTCTGGTTGACCCCCTGGACTCATCGGTCTCTCCGGAGGTGCTTCCTGAAGTGGATTTCGACGTTGACGAGGAGCGGGTCCCCGGTTTTTTTCCATCGGTCTTCTTCTGTCCTTCCTCTTTGCCGGAGCGTCTTTTCGTCTGTTCAACGGTGTCCTTCTTTGTCTCCGGGGGTTGTTTTTTCCCGGCGGAATCCCCTTTCTTCCCCTCTGAACCTTTCTTACCGGATTTTTTCTCAACGGACCGAGCCTTTTTCGAATCGGCCGGGGCCGTTTTTTCGGCGTTCTTCTGTTCCCCGGTGGAATTATTCTCTGCCGCCGCCTTCTTCCCCGTCTTCTTCGCTACCTTCTTCGACGTTTCCTTCGCTATCTTCTTCGACGCTTCCTTTTCCGTCTTTTCAGCAGGCGCAGACGACGGGGATTGCTTTCCGTTCTTTATCGATTTCTCCCCCCTCTTCTGTTCTTTTTTGGTCTTATCGGCCTTCTTTTTCGTCCCCTTCTCCTCCTCTTTCCCGGCAGATTTTTTCTCTTCGGCAGATTCCGACGAGGTTTCGTTTCTCTTTTCCGACGTTCCCTCCGACCGGGAGCTTCCGGAACGCTTTTCGTTGCCGGAATCCGACGATTTTTTCTCACCCTTCTTCCCGGACTTCTCCGTTCCCTTTTCGGCATCCTCCGCTTGATCTGTGTTCTGTTCACCGCCGGTTTCCTGCTTTTTCGACGATCGATCGGTCCCGGATCCCTCATCCGTCCTGCCGGATGCCTTTCGAGAATCGGAGGAGGGATTGTCCGTTCCGGACTGTCTGCGACCATCCGACCCCCGTTCCGCCGAGTGACGATTGGCGGATGTCCGCGAACGCCGGTCCACACGAGAAGAACGGTCCCCATCCTGCCCGGACGAACCGCCGGTCCGGTCTCGTTCCGAAGACGCCATATCCTCCCGGCCGGACCCACCGGAGGTTCCATCACCCAAAGGACCTGCATAATCGCCTCTATTCGACTGTTCCCGGCGGGCTTCCAGCGCCTCGTTGAGAACCAGTGGAAACTGTATAGTGACACCTTCGCCCTGCGATGATGATCCGCTTCGTTCAGAAGGGGAAAGGACGGAATGGTCTACCTGAAAATCACTGCCGATGTCAAACATCACGGTCTCCTTAAAACCGAAGTCGCTCAAAAAACGTTCTCTGTTCCTCTCTTTCCTCTCCGGAGACCCGACTTCGGCAGCGGGGTCGTGCTTATGTTAAGAATTACTCCCTTCTATTGATTTGACATTTTCTCCTCGTCAACCGGTCCAAAACGTTTCAGGAGTTCGTTTCTCAATTCTTCTCGATCACTTTCCGAAAGCACGTTCAGCAATTGAATCCGTTTTTCCTTTTTCAGTGCTTTTACGATCTGGTAAGCCACCTGGTAGTTTGGTTCCTCGTCCTTTTTGTTTGCGCGTATGTACTGGTCAATTAGTGAAAGCGCCTGTTGCGGATTACCACGCCGGGAGGTCTGTTCGCTTACGGCAGACACGATTTGCTGAATGTTTTCTTCCTCCAGACGGGCCATCCACCTTTTCTTTTCTTTCTCAAATTCCTCTTTTTCGGTCTTTATTTCTTGCTGGCGATCATCGAGTGCCCGTTCGCGTTCCTCCAGTTCCGCGAGACGGTTTTCAATCACGCGTTCCTTTCGATCCAGCCGTTTCTTCCGTTTATCAAGCTTCTCTTTCTGTTTCAGCAAACTCTCCCTGGTCATTTCAGCGTATCGTCCCTCCGGAATTTTGACTTTCCGGACGTCCTTGCCCGCCTCTTTCCGACCGGACAGGACCTGTATTGCCTCCTGAACGTTTCCGGTGTTCAACGGTCCCTGCAGAAAGAGATACAGGAGCGAGACCATCAAAATGAGCAGTCCAATCCCGGCCACAAAGGTGTAACCATTCCATATTTTGCCGGCCCAATTTTTTAGGTTTTTGATCATCGATTTAATGGTTCCTCGTTTTCTATTGCCTGTCTGCTACTGTTTACGTCGTCGAGGAACTTCTGCTCCTCCTTCCGATACTCCTCCAGGTATTCCTCCCATTCCTGTTCTTTCAGAATTTCCATCGCGCGCTTTCTCCTCGACGCCTCCACGAGTTCACGACGAACTTCCTCCACCTTCCTGCGTTTTTCTTTGTACAACTCCATTTTTTTGGACATTTCATTCGTCAGTCCATTGAGCCGATTCTTCACGATTCGAATATATTCTACTGAAATCGATCCGGATTGGAGCTTTCTCATTTCCTCCTGTGCCTTCCGGTACGCTCCCCGGAGGTCCTCAATCTGTTCCTCAAGTTCCTTCAATTCACTTTCGTGCTCGGCCAGTTCGGACTGCTTCTTCTGCTCTTCCTGCTCACGGACCTGGAGGACGGTTTCAAACTGGAACGAGAATCTTTTCATGACGCGTTACCTCCCTGCAATCCGGAAGGCGACGAAGACGAGGACGTCCGAGCGTCGGTCCCCCCCGAATCCCGTTCTTCCTGTACGCGGTTTACCTGTTCCATTTGATCTCTCCGCTCCGATTCCGACATCTCCGATTGTTCTTTCCGGGCTGAACCGGCATCCTGACCTCCCTTCGCCGCTTCGGCGGTTTCAGCTCCTCGCGATCGATTTTCCAGATCCTTCTTTGCCCGGCCACCTATTTCCACAAGCTGATCAACCGTGTTCTCCAGGGGCACACCTTCCTCTATTTCCTGGGTTAAAAACTCATTGATCCGATCGATGTACTCAACCGCGACGTCAATTTCCGGGTTCGATCCTTCCACGTATGCCCCGATGTTGATCAGATCCTCGGCCTCACGATACGTGGAAATCAGCCGTTTCACCGTCTGCGCGGCCTCGATCTGCTCCTCGGAGGCAACGTCAATCATCAGTCGAGATATGCTCTGGACCGGATCCACAGCGGGGTAATGACCTTTTTCCGCAAGTTCCCGCTCAAGCCAGATGTGTCCATCAAGAATGCTCCGGGCCGTGTCGGACACCGGCTCGTCAATGTCATCGGCTTCGACGAGCACGGTGTAAATACCGGTAATGGAACCGTTCTCACTTGTGCCGGCACGTTCAAGCAACTTGGGCATCCGATCAAAAACCGACGGCGGATATCCTCTGGTGGCCGGTGGTTCCCCCGTAGACAGACCAATTTCCCGCTGTGCGTAACACATTCTTGTCAGGCTATCCATCAGGAGAAGCACATCGTTTCCCTGATCCCGGAAATATTCGGCTATGGCGCTGGCCGTAAATGGGGCTTCGACCCGCTTAAGAGGAGACTCGTCGGAGGTGGAAACAACGAGAACTGTTTTCTCCAGCGTTTCCTCCGACAAATTCTTTTCAATGAAGTCCCGAACCTCCCGGCCCCGTTCTCCAACCAGTGCAATGACGTTCACGTCGGCTTCCGTATATCGGGCAATCATGCCGAGCAGGACGCTCTTCCCGACCCCGCTACCGGAGAACAGTCCAATTCGCTGACCGCGGCCAATCGTGTGCAATCCATCAATTGACTTCACCCCCGTGGAAAGTGGATCATCAATTCTCGGTCGCTGAAGAGGATGAGGGGAATCCCTGTAGACGGGATTTCTCGAGGACGGCATCAGGGGCCCTTCGTCGTCGATGGGGCGTCCCCGCGCGTCCACCACCCGACCGAGCAATTCCGGTCCGACGCCCACCGTCTGAACCGTACGAACCGTTTCCACGGGGTCATTCCGCCGGACGCCCTGCAGTTCGTTAAACGGCATGAGAAGTGCCGTGTCCTCCCGGAACCCAACCACTTCCGCCTCAAGGGGCTCGGTCCGGTTATCCGCGTGAATTCGACAGACCGTTCCAACGGGAACCGAGAGGCCCTCCGTTTCGATCACAAGGCCCACAATACGTCGGACCCTCCCTTCAATTTTCTCGGGCCGCATGCCGTTAAGCAGACGCTGTTCCCGCCGAAAAAGCTTTTTTGTGTTTTCGTTATTCATCACCAGTTTCCTCTTCTTCCTGTACGTCCCAACGTTCATTCAAAAGCTGTTTTTTGATCTCTTCGAGCTGCGTGGAGATGTCGGCGTCGACACGACCACTTTCCGTCACCACCCGGCACCCTCCCGGATCCAGATCTTCGTCCTCCTCCACTTCCACGTGATCAAGGTCCTGAAAAGTTCTTTTGAGGTCGGGGAGAAACTCCTCAATTTCCTCACGGCATCCCCGAGGGACAAAAATGGTGACGCTTTCCGAAATCGAAGCCAGATCAAGAGCTTTCTCCAGGTTCTGTTTGAGGACGTCCCGGTTATTTTCCGCTCTTGTTTTGGTCACGATTTCGGCAACCTCCAGGGCAAGTTCCAGCAAATCCCGGCGTGCCGCCTGTTCGAAGCCTTCCACTCGGGATTCAAATTCCCCCGTTATCTTCTTTAACGTTGATTTCAGTGATTCCGTCGATGTTTTGATCTCCTCACGAACGTCCCGTTCCCCTTCCTGCTTTCCTTCCCGGTACCCCTCCTCATATCCTTCGTCGTAACCTTTGCTGTGGCCTTCTTCGTAGCCCTCGTTCTTCGCTTCCTCCCGAATGGCCTTCGCCTTATCGCGGGTGTTCTCCAGAATTTCCTCGGCTTCACTTCGTGCTTTCCGGAGTATTTCATCCGCTTTCTCTTCGGCATCCTCCACCACGAAGTTCGTGAAGGGACTTTCCTCCGTGTTTTCTTGCTTTTCCGAAGCCATTTTTCCTCCGTTACACAATCAACTCTTCTTCGCCGCCACGGCCTTCGATAACGGCCTTGCCTTCCTCCTCGAGCCGCCTGATTATGTCGACGATTCGCTGCTGGGCGGCCTCCACGTCGGAAAGACGAACAGGCCCCATGTACTCCATCTCTTCCCTGGTCACCTCGACCGCTCTGCTGGAGAGATTGTCGAAAAATTTCTCTTTTAGTTCGTCCGAAGCCGTCCGGAGTGCCAGTGCAAGTTCATCGGTGTCAATTTCCTTCAATGCCTCCTGAACACCCCGATCATTGACGAGTATGATGTCCTCAAACACAAACATCATGTTTCGAATTTCCTCCACCAGTTCCGGGTCTTCCTCCTCGATCGACTCGAGGATGCTCCGTTCCGTGGAACGGTCGGTAAGATTCAGAATTTCCGCGACGGTTTCCGCACCGCCCGATCGACGGAGTTCTTCACCAACCACGTCCGAAAGTCGGCGTTCGAGGGCGTTCTCAACGCGATCGATAATTTCCGGACTGGTGTGCTCCATGTTGGCGAGTCGCTTGATGCAATCCAGTTGCTTGTCCGCCGGCAACCCGGCAAGCACTTCGGCGGCCTGCGACCTGCTCATATACGCAAGGAGCAGTGCGATGGTCTGAGGGTGCTCATCCTGCAGAAAGGCAAGGAGATTCTCCGTCTCGGCCTGCTGCAGGAAGGAAAACGGGCTCGATTCGAGGGTCTGAGAAATGGCGTCGATAATCTGATTGGCCTCCTCGGAACCAAGGGCATCCCGGAGTAGCGAACGTGCGTAGTCAATTCCTCCCTCCTCCACGTACTGCTGCGCCATGACAACATGGTAAAATTCCTCAATCACAGCATTTCGTTCTTCGGGACTCACGTCCTTCAGCTGCGCGATCTCCATGCTTATCTCCTCAACCTGTTCCCGGTTGAGATCCTCAAGGATTTCGGCCGCCTGATTCTGGGACAGGGAAACGAGGAGGATGGCCGCTTTCCGGGGACCCGGAATATCCGAGGTTACCTCCCCCTCGGTCTCCGAGGTGATCGGGGCTTCCGGATTTGTTGATTCCTCAGGAACCATGCGTTAACCAGCCCAATTCACTATGAACTCTGATTTTCTTCGAGCCATCGACGGAGCATACCGGCCGCCACAGGGGGATCCTCCTCAACAGCCTGTTCAATACGCCGGCGCATCTCTTCGATGGACGAACGACGGGCCTCCGTCGGAACCCCTTCGAGATCCGACGTCTCCTTTTCCTCCTCTTCCTGCAGTTCGGATCGAAGGCGGTCCAGTTCCTCCTCAATATCCGTTGCATACGTCGACCGGATAATTCTGTAAATAACCACCAGACCGACCAGGATAAAAACGGATAGTATAATGGTGTTCAGGTTTTCCTGGAGAAACGTCAGAAACCGATCCGAAATCGGTGGTTTTTCGGGGGGTTCCGGTGGAGCGAACGACGCCGTTGATATTTCCACTTCCGTGACCGGATTCCCCTCCTGATTTTTCGCCGGCGTCTCCAGGAGCGTCCGAATGTTCTTCCGATATTCCTGAAGTTTGTTTCGTAACTTCTCCTGCACTTCTTCGCTTTCCCGATCCGCTTCCTCAGGGGACCGACCGAGCACCTGGCGGTACAGATCCTTTTCGGGAATCACAACCGACGCACGAACCAGTTGAATATCACCGGGTGGTTTCTTGATCTGTTCTTTCGTTCGACTCGATATAAACTTCCCGCTTTCGGTTTTTGTTTCCTCCATTCGCTCCGTCCGGCCGCCCGCGGTCGGGGAAGACCGTCCCCCGGGAATGGTGCCGTCTTCCTGTAGACCGGGATCGGGCTCCGTGTTTTCTTTTGTGCCCGGTGTTTCCGATCGGGTTGTCGTCTCCTTTACTGACCTTGACTCCTTGAGCTTTGGATCTCCCTCCTGCGTGAGCGTATCCCTTTTCACGTCCTTACGATTCAGGTGAACGTTTACGGCTACGCTTGCCCGGTTTGTCCAGGGCAACACGCCCCGAAGAACCTTTTCCTTTAGCTCCTTTTCCGTTTCCTTTTTCTGTTCCTGCAAATCGGCACTGAGATACGCCTGATCATCCCTGTCCGGCACCCGGTAATGATTCATGTTGTTGTCGATGATGGACACGTCGGAGGGGGAGAGTTTCTCAACGGCACCGGACACGACCCGGGCGATGGACTGAACCTCGTTTTCTCCCAATCTCTGTTTGCCGATGAGTTTTACCCGAACGGACGCCTTTGCCGGCTCACCTTCTTTTAGAATCTCGTGTTGCTCACCGGGTGTTATGCGAACATCCGCGCTCTGTACGGGACCGGTCTTGGCAATCATATTTGCCAGACGCCGTTCCTTGGTCACGTTCCATTTCATCTCCCGTTTGTGACGGGTGTCAAAATCCTCCTGGAACAACCACTTGGTTAGTTCTTCGTCGGATTTAATCAATCCCTTTCCGGCCAGGTCAAACATTAATTTGTCCGCACGTTCCCGCGGCACATATATATTCCCGTCCCGTATTTCATGAGGAACGCTGTTTTGCTCAAGATGATCCACGACCTCCGACTGCTGGGACGCGGACATCTCCACCCCGAGGGGAACCAGATTGGACTTCATCTGTATCCGTAACAGGGTGCCGATTGCAATCACGGTCGCTATGGTCACAAGACTTATACTCCACTTTTGAGAACTCGACAGCTGATCCAGAAAATCCTGGATCCGCTCCCAAATTGATCGCAGTTGTTCCATGTTCCCCCTCCTGCAAAACGTAACTTATCTCAAATGTACAACGCGAATTCAGGGCGTCCGGGACGGTATCCTCCCGGTGCCGACAAATTAAATCTGAATCCGCATCAGTTCATCGAAGGACTCCGTTAGTTTGTTTCGTATTTCGACGAGAAACTGAAACATCATTTCGGACTTTCGAAGACTTGTCATGACTTTCTCCGGACTGACGTCCTCACCGGAGACGAATTTTTCCATCAATTTTTCGGATTCAATCTGTGCCCTGTTAACTCCTTCAATTTCGTTTTTGACGAGGTCCGCGAAGGACTTACCGGATTCTCCCCCTTCCTCAACCGAATCCGGCATCATGGATCCAAACGCTCCGGCCCCCTGCACAGGATCAATCATTCGGCTTCGCCCTCCATAAACGACGTTTCGTCAAAGTCGGACTTTCGTTCCTTCATCTGCTCAATCATTTCGAAAAGTTCCTCAAACAGATTTTCCAGCTGCTGATTTTGCGACAGGGCCTTTTCCAGCTCCGCGCGATCCGTCGCACTGACGCTCTCCAGTACCTCGCTTGTCTTCTCCCCCTGGTTAAATGCCTTCCGGGCTTTGTTTAGCAAATCCTTAAACGAAAGTTTCTTCCCGTCACCATCTCCTCCACCATCCCCGCTCCGTTCTGGCTTGATCGGTCCCGGTTTTCCGGGTGAATTCGAAGGCTGTATCGTTTCAGACATCGCTTGGATCCGAGAAACAATTCATATCCTTATCCACTTTCCGTTGCCACAATTGTACAGTAACACTTCAAAAGAGCTATGCAAGAATTCGCAGGGACGTTGAGTGCATCGATTCGGCCGTTTGAAACGCCGTCGCATTTGCCTCATAGGCCCTGGACGCCATCATCATGTCCGTCATCTCAACAACCGGATGCACATTTGGCATCTTTACGTACCCATCTTTGTTTGCGGCCGGATGACCGGGTTTGTACTCCTGCCGAAACGGGGATGGATCCCCCTGAATATCCCGAACCTCCACGCCGGCCGGCTCGGACGATCCCATTTCCGACTCAAGCTTCGGTGCGAACCGCACCTCCTTTCGCCGGTACGGTACCCGTTCCCCGTCCACGTTGTGGGCCGTTTCCACGTTTGCGAGATTATTGGATATGACATTCAGACGGGTCCGCTGTGCCAGCATTCCCGACGTGGATATGTCAAATACATCAGCCATCAGTTATTAACCCCCGGCCTGTTCCGTAATGGCCTGTTCAATGAGGTCAAATTTGTGACGAAGAAAATTCATGGTGTTCTCGTGGAACATCCGATTCTGTGAAAGCTTGGACATTTCGCGATCAATACTGACGTTGTTCCGGTCGTGTCTCAAAATGCCCGCCTGCTCCCCCCTCGCTTCACGGGGCGTTATCAGGGAACTGCTCGAATTCCGAACAACATCATCAGACTCATCCATCTTGAACACACGAACGTTCCGGTCCTCCATACGCTGAAACGCATCATTAAGGGCGTCCTCAAATTCGGTGACGGGCAGCTCTTTTGTCCGATAGTCCGGTGTCTCCACGTTGGCAATGTTCTGGGAAATCACCTCCTGCCGTTTCCGGGCAAACTGGGCGGCCTGTTCAAGCCCCCCGATCGGTCCTTTGTCAAACATATTGCCGATCATCTGTTTATTTTCGTATTTCACCTCAAGAAAACGGTGATTCCACTGATTTAATTGCAAACAGTATGCCACCTCTCCTCCTTCCCGAAGAACCCGGACCGGGCACCGAAGAGTTTTCTATATACTCATTTATTACATGATATATAGCGTATACAGAAATACCAGCGGAGCGGTCATTCGTATTATTTTCCGGTGACACGGAAAGTTTTTCGGATCTTGCTTCCGGATTTCCCGGACGGATGAAGGTGTTCATATCTCCAGATCCCAATCATTAATTCGGTTGCGCAGGGTTCGAACCGAAATACCAAGCTCTTCCGCGGTGTTTTTTCGGTGCCCATCATTTTTTTCAAGAGTTGCCACAACCGCTTTTTTCTCCAGCTCCTTAAGCTCCACGCCCGCAAGCCGGGAGGGTTCGGAACGGCCCTCGAGATCCTGGCCGGCGAGCCAGTTCTCAATTCGATCAAACTCAAGGCGCCCGTTTCCATTAAGTACCAGACAGCGCTCGACGATGTTTTTTAGCTCCCTGACGTTACCGGGCCAGTTATAGGATTGCAGAAGGTCAATCGTATCGTCCGATATCGCATCCGGTTCCACACCACGCCGACGACTGAACACCTTCTGAAAATGTTCGGCCAGAACGGGGATGTCCTCCTTCCGTTCCCGCAGAGGTGGCACTTCAACCGGAACAACATTTAATCGATAAAAGAGGTCTTTTCGGAAATTTTCGTTCTTCACCTCCTCTTCAAGGTTCCGGTTTGAGGTAGCAATCACACGAACATCCACTGTTCGTGTCTGGCTTGACCCGACACGTTCAAAACTCTTTTCCTCCAGGACCCGGAGTATTTTTGCCTGTAGATCCACATCAATTTCACTGATTTCATCCAGAAGTATCGAGCCGTGATCCGCCAGCTCAAAACGGCCGGTTCGTTCCCGATCCGCTCCCGTAAACGCCCCCTTTTCATGGCCGAACAATTCACTTTCCAGAAGACCTGCCGAAAGGGCGGCGCAGTTCACGGCAATAAAAGGATGTTTGCTTCTCTGGCTCTGCCGGTGGAGTTCCCGGGCGACCAATTCCTTTCCCGTCCCACTTTCTCCCCGGACAAGCACCGTTGATTCAGATGCCGCTACTTTCTGCACCTTTTCCCGAAGTTCCTGCATCACATCACTCTCTCCCCAGACAATTTTATGGTCCTCCGACGGACGGGTTCGCTCCATTATTTCGTTCTTTCGGGCCAGAAAGTGGTGTGTCAGGGCCTTCTGAATCTTGAACTCCAGTTCCATAATCTTGAACGGCTTCTGTATGTACCCAAAAGCACCTTTCTGAACCGCCTCGAGGGCATTTTCACGTTTTCCGTACGCGGTAATTAAAATGAGCGGAATATTCAACTGTTGCTCCTGTATCCAGTCCAGCACGTCCATTCCCGATGTTTTTGGCATTTTTAAGTCGCTCAACACAAGGTCGGGGGTTTCCTCCCGAATGGCTTCAATGCCCAGTTCTCCGTTTTCCGCCGTACGGACCCGGTATCCGGACTCCCGAAGCTGCTGGGTGAGGTCCTCCCGAAACATCTCGTCGTCCTCAATCAGCAGCAGGTGTGCTTCTTCCGGTTGTACCTTTACGTCATCCACGGTTCTCTTCCCCGGAATCGCCCCGAAAACGAAGCGGAAGATCGAAAACAAAACGAGCTCCCTGTTCTTCCGACCGATTCTCCCCCCGGATACTCCCGTTGTGAGCTTTCACAATTCGGGAGGCAATCGCCAACCCCAATCCCGTTCCCTTGGTCTTTTTGCTCTCAAAGGGGGTAAACAGCTGGTCCATGATTTCATCGGGGATCCCCGGACCGTTGTCCACCACCTCCGTTCGGAAGCGTTCACGGCCGTCCTCGTCGTCGCCCGGGCCCCAGGACCGAACAAAAACTCGCCCATCCTCTCCCACCGCCTGCATTGCGTTTAACACCACGTTGTTTAACACCCGCTGCAATTTTTCGCGATCGCCACGAACCGGTGGCAATTCATCGTCTATGTCCACGTCAACCTGTACCCCGTTCTTCTTTTTCTTTCTCGAAAGGCCCTCGAGGACGTCGTCGACGAGATCCTGCCAGTGAAACCTGGACGGTATCGGATCAATGTCCCGTGAATACGTGAGAATGTCGTTTACGAGGTCCTGAACGTTTTGAAGCCCATCATCGATCCGATCGACAAGCTCACGGACGTCGGCATTATTATCGGTTTTTTCCCGCAGCCGATCGAGGTTCAGGTGTACCGCCGATAGAGGGGTTCGAATTTCGTGAGCCAGGCAGGACGCCATCTCACCGAGCACCTTCAAGCGATTTTTCTGACGCACCTCTCGCTCAAGTTTGCGGTTTTTCTCAATCAAATCACGCACAAGAGGCTTGAGTTTGCCGAGGAGGAGAAAGGGCTCGAAAAAATCCTCCCCGCTTAATTCGCTCCCCCCCTCCACCGTTTCCTCAAGAACCGGTTCCATTTCCTCAAGTGCCTCCAGTGCTTTCGCGATGGACTCATCCCGCTCCGAACGTTCCTCCAGTGATTCCTGCTTTGACGAGTTCTCCGCGCGTGCGTTCGTGTCACTCATTCCGATTCCTCCTTCTCCGAACGTGAACCATGGGCATTTTTGTTTCCGTACTCCTCCCTTGCGTCCTGCGCGCGCATTAGTTTTTCAATCTCCGAGGAGGTAACGTCCTTCATGGACTCGGCCACCTCTTCAAGCTCGGACTCCACTTCGATAATCTCCGCAAGGAGATCCCGAACCTCCCGGAACATTTTCTCGATCACCTCCACTTCTTCCTCGGGAAATTCCGATTTGATTTTCTTCCATCTCTGAAGAACGGGGACCACCTGATCTTCTGCATCCTCAATCTCGTTCATCACACTGTTCTTGGCCTGTACGAGTTCGGTTAGTTCGGTAATGTTCTCCGACTCCAAGATTTTGTTTTGCCGTTCCGAGAGCTCAAGCATTTTTTCGTAGGCCTTTTTCTGGCGCTGCAGACCGGACTTCAACCGATCCACAATTTGATCTATTTTTTTGTCATCTGCACCACCCATCGTTACTCACCTCCGTTTCCTGAAACCCGGCGCATAATCCGGCTCCCAAGTCTCGTCACCAGATTGTTTTCGTACTCGTATTCCCCGTCCGATCCCTCCAATTCATCATTTAATATGTTTTTCGCCCGAAGGTGGCTCTGGCGGGCCTTCCGGAGCTTACCCGTCCGAAGATACAGATTGGCGAGTTCGACGGACGTGTAAAATTTCGTGTACGGATCCGTATCCCGTCCGAGCAAATTGCGATAGGCCTGAATGGCTTCGGGAAACTTGCCGGCCAGTTTCAGCATACCGGCATATTCAAACTCCATGTCCTCAACGCGATTTTCGTAGGAGGGCAGGTCTCGAATCCTGCGGCCCGTCTCCTCAACAACATTGCTGGAAACATCCAGAGCCCGGGATAGGGCACCGGCCGCTTTTTCATAATTCTTCCTCATTCGTTCAATCTTTGATTTTAACTCGTACAGCTCCACGAGAAACGGGGCATTGTTCGCCTCATCATTTTGCGCGGAATGGAGTTCTTTCATGAGAAAATTATCCGCGCGATCAAGCATCCGATTCCGACCCTCCTCCTGATCAGCGTTCGACGCCTGTTTTATTCGGAGCTGAACCATCAGCTTTACGGCATGGTTCCACAACTCCGTTCCCGGTTCCGCCACCGAATTTCGGTCAAACTCTCGAAACAACCACTCAACGGTTGAAACGGCCTCCTGAAGCCGACCTTCGTCACGAAGCAATTTTGCCTTCAACAGGGCGAAGTGATTTTCCGGATCAAGCTTCACCGTAGAATGATGTTTTTGAAGGTAGGAATACGCGTCAAGAGCGTCCCCGACTTTTCCGAGTCCCGCCCGTGCTTTTCCCTGCAGCACCTTCATTCGAGGATCCCGAACGAGTTCCGAGTCAAAGGAAAGCACATCCAGCGTCTGACGAAAAATGTCCGCCCGAAAAGCTGATCTCGCGGCCTCCTTCAGTGCCGGCATATATTCATCGTTTTCGTCGTCCATGTCTTTTGCCGCATCGTAAAGGAGGTCCGCGGCCTGCCCATAATACCGCTTCATGGTTTTCCTCGTGGACTGTTCTTCCATCTGTTTATTCCGACCCTCCGACTCCTTCCATCTCTCCTTTCGGAGACGGCGGTTGAGCAAATCAGCCATCTTTCGATACGCCCGCCCTTCAAGAACCCGAAACCCGGGGCGGTCCGGGTACAATTCCTTCAGGAAACGTCCTCCCCGGGCCACCTGTTCCAGCAGCGCAAGATCCTCCCCCAGCATCAACCCATTCCTGAAGTACGTAACGGCCTTTTCCCAGTTGTCCACGTGGGGGTTATTCCTCATGGCGGAACGGGAGGCTCCCTGAAACGCATCCGCGAACTCGGAAAGGTACTCCGTCCGCCAATCACGGGAGGCACCGTCGGAATTATTCATTCGTTCCCGAATGCGCTCCCTCTTTTTTTCGGCACGAAGGAAGGCCGCAGCAAAACGAAGTGTGGCGTCCCGGGCCGAACCGGAAAGCTCCTTCAGAACAGAGAGAGGGCCCTCGTGTTCTCCCCGGGCCAAACCGAGCCTGGCCAGATAATATCGAGCACGGTCCTCCAGCCTTTTTGCCTGATCTCCCCCAAACCCATCCGCCAGGTTACGTGCCCTTTTAAGGATCTCTTCGGCGCGATCTAAATCTCCCACATCCAGGTGAAGCCGGCCACTCTCAAGCAGAAGCTCAAGCCGGAGAATCTCGTCAATGCCGTCTCTGTCATCCAGGTTTGAAACTACACCCTGAAGCAGGGAGAGGGCCTCCTCCGGTTCCTTGCGAGCCGCCCTCAAACGGGAGAGGAGCAGGCGCAATTCGGCGACCCGATTCTGTTCCTTCTCACGCTGCGCCATTCGCAGGGAAGCCTGTCCCTTCGCTATTATCCCCTTCGTTATTTCCTGACCCGATTGAAGATATCGCCTGAGCAGGGTCTTAACAATTTCATAATCCCCCTTTAGGGCATCACTGAGTTGGTCAAGAACCATTACGGAGGATTGTTGGAACCCTTTCTGCCAGAGCTTATCCGCCATGCCAACGCGGAAGGTACGGGTGCGACCGGGGGAAACCCCCTTACGAACCGCTTCCTGAAACTCCTCCTCCACACGCTTAGCAACTTCGTCAAGATCCCGTGGATTTTTCTTCAGGGCCTCCTCCCAGATCAGCCGGGCGCGGAGATCGTGTATTTTTGGCTCCAGATACCCCCAGTTTTCCTCCTTGATTTCCTCCGGACTCACACGGTCAAGGACCGCCTGGGCCTCCCCGAGGCGTTTCTTTGCCCGGTCGTACTGCTGGTGCGTCCTTGCTCGTTCGGCCTGCTGTACAAGTCGTTCGGCCTCACCGAACGCACCCGGGCCGGTCAGAGCTTCGGGAGAGAGCACAAAATAATAAAAACCGCTGAGCAGGGCGATAAAGAACAGCCCTCCAGGAAGATAACGGTCAATCCTTTTCCGGAAGAACTCCATGCCTCGATCCCTTAGCGTTTCATGTACAAGAAAGAACATGGGGCGGAACGTTTCGTTCCGCGTTGATCCATCGCTCGGAAAACGAAATCGCTTCCGAAACGACGTTTCCCATTACTGGTTGCCGGAATCATCTTCCTCCCCCGATTCAGCAGCTGTGGAAATGACGTCCCCATCCCCATTTTCCAGAATTTCCTTAACCTCCTCGAGGGTGCGGTGTCGTTTGAGCATTTTAATTTTTTCGAGACGCTCAAAAACATCCGGACCATAAAGACGGTGGCCGGCTTCGGTTCGGTCCTCGGGCTCGATGAGTCCCATTTTTGTGTAATTATGGATGGTCTGGCGCGAGAAATCCGAATACCGGATGACCTCCCCGATTTTGTAGAGTTTTGGTGGTGGTTTCATTGTATCAGGTCAAAGAAGCAGCGACCGGAAGGGAAGGAACAAAGGAGGGGGAAAGGACAATCACGAGCAGCGTCTCCATATCCCCCGTGTTACAAGATCGAATCATAATTCCTGTAGAAACCGTGGATTAGTTTTATACTTTATAAAGTATAAGGCAGGAGAGGGAGAAAGTCAAATACCGGTTCCGATAAAATTATATTGGGGGAATTCCTGATCTATGAACGATCGAAAGGAAGGGGGAACAAATGAGGGAAAGAGGGCCCACCTCGATAAGGAATGTCGTTATTTGTCGTCTTCCACGGGGCGAAACAGAAACACCGGCCGGTTCTGGATTCCCCATTTGCGGGCCTGGTAAGGATAGGTCATTCGTATGTCGATGTGAATCCGGCCATGGTTCTTCCAGGAATCCCGCATGGCCTGTCCGGTATCGTCGGCCACCCGAAAGCCAATGCCGGGAATCCATATTTTCGTGCCGTACGGTATGACGTCCGGGTCCACGGCCACACCGTCCATCTCCCATGCGTTCTCACCGGTGGAGGTTCGTCCGTTGGCAAACTTGCCACACGAGCGCTCCGAAGGATCATACGCCGTTAGCAGGGCGTCGGTCTTCTTCCAGAATCGGTATCCATCCGGCGGAAACGGCCGCTCACGGGAGGTCTCCCTTCCCTCGGCACCCTCCGTTGTCTTCCCAAGGGCCTCCGTTGGTATGCGAAACCGATGCCAGGTTGAACGATGCGGATCCACCTGACCCGTCACCCCGTAATACGCCGCGGGTTCCACCGGGTGATCCTCTTCATTCTCCCGTGTGCTAAAGCCGCTGTCCGGATTTGCCGAAAACAGTAGCAACGAGAGAACAAGTATACTCAGTACCGGTGCAATCACATTGCCGGCTCGAACATTCATGCCAGAGAAGATCCATAGAAAAATACAGATACACGAAATAGAGCCAAGATTTTAAAGAAACTCCCCCTGCAATGTCAACCGATAAAAGGGGATTCACCGTATAAAGATTCGATATAACCCCCTACATTATAATAAATAAACCTTATATATCTATAGTATTTACTTATCTACAAAACAATAAGGCTGTTCTCGGTTCCTCCGCGTTTGTCACCGGGTCCTCCCGGTTAAAACCGGTTCCTCTGGCGGGCTGAATTGGAATTACGGAACGGTTTTAAAAATTTTTCTCAGGGTTGAAGACCAAAAATATACCAAATATAATATTTCATCACTTAACGGCCTGCAGAAGGAACCGCAACTATTGTTCTGTTTCGGCGAATGACGAGGATGAGGGATAAATTCCAGATTTTCGAACAACATTTTTCCTCACTCCTCCTCATTTCAATAGTGGTCTGGAACAGCAAACCGGCGCAGGTTCGTATTCAGAAAATGGTTTGCTCTGTAAATTTTCTTTAAGGAGTTTTTCAGATGAGTGATAAAGAAGAAGGGCTTGAAGGTGTCGTCGTCGCAGACTCGTCGCTGACCAAAATATACGGAGACGAAGGACGTCTGGTTTACCGCGGCATCAACATTGAGGATCTTGCGGAGCACTCCTCGTTCGAAGAAACGGCAAAATTTCTATGGGATGGGGAACTGCCAACAGAAGAAGAACTGGATAACTTTCATAACAAACTCGTGGAGAGAAGATCCCTCGACGACGAGGTCAAAGAGGTCATCGAAAATCTTCCCTCCTCCGCCCAGCCCATGGACGTACTCCGAACGGCGGTTTCGGCAATGGGTGCCAGCCGATCCCCGGAGCTGGACACAGGGTCATCCGACGGACAGCGGGAGATTGCGCTTCAGCTCCTGGCCAAGTTTCCCACCATCATCGCGATGTTTCATCGGTTACGCAAGGGTCAGGATCCCGTCAAACCGCGAACTGACCTTCATCATGCTGCAAATTTCCTGTATATGTTGAACGCGGAAGAGCCGGACGAGATTGAAGAGAACGTGATGGACATTGCCCTCATTTTGCACGCGGATCACGGGTTCAATGCCAGCACCTTCGCCTCTCGCGTAACCTCCGCGACGCTTGCCGACTTCTACGCCGCCGTTACTTCATCCGTGGGAACCCTCAGTGGTCCGCTTCACGGAGGAGCCAACCAGGAAGTCCTGAAAATGTTGAAGGAGATCGAAACCCCCGAGCGGGCTGAGGCATACCTCGAGGAAAAATTTGAGAAAGGAGAGGTAATTATGGGTTTCGGGCACCGGGTCTACAACACCTTTGATCCACGTGCTCGAATATTGAAGGAATGGTCAAGGAAACTGGGGGAACGAGCCGGGGATCTCTCTTACTTTAAAATATCGGATCGACTGGAGAAATTAATGAAAGAGAAAAAAGACATCGATCCAAACGTTGACTTTTACTCCGCGAGCACCTATCACTACCTGGGAATCCCCCGGGACCTCTTCACCCCCATTTTTGCTCTGTCTCGAGTGGCCGGGTGGACCGCCAACCTGTTCGAGCAGATGGAGGACAATCGCCTTATTCGTCCGCTCTGTCGCTACACAGGTCCCGAATCGGCGGAGTACCTTCCAATAGAAGAACGATAAGGAATTCTTCCACGCCGGTCAAGAACGAAAAGGTGGGGAAAATACGCCCAAAACAGCCTGAAAGACCTTGATTTTTACCGGTCAGTGTCTTTAAGATATATAAATGTAGAATTGGTTTGGGCTGTTATCGGTCTACCTCAATTTTGAACAAATTAAAAGGAGCTCCTATGGTCAAAGTTGATGTCACTAATGAAGAAGATCTGGAAAGTGCTATTCGGAAATTTAACCGGAAGTGTAACCATGCAGGGGTTTTTCGGGAGATCAAAAGGAAATCATTTTACGAAAAGCCCAGTGAAAAACGGCGGAAGGAAAAGAAGCGAAAGAGGAAGGTGATCAACAAGGCCAAACGACGGATGAAAGCACGCCGGAGCAAGGACAACTACTAACACGAACAGCTCCCTACTCCTCGATCTTATCAACACCAAGCGAAAAGGGAGAGCCAGGGGCCGGGCGACGGAACGAACACATGTTTCAGGCCAGTTAGGGAACCGGGTGTCGTTAATTTAATTAACCCCGTCTCCGTACGTTTTTAACTCCTGATGCCTTCAATTCGTTTACGAGAAGGGTATCACATGGAACTGGAAATAAACGGGGAAGCCCGAACGGTTCCAGAAGAAACCCAGACAGTTGGAGATCTCCTGGAAGAACTTGATCTGAACCCCAACAGGGTGGCGGTGGAAGTCGAACAACAGGTCATTTCGGGGGACGAATACGAAACGTATCAACTGGATCCGGGCAATTCGGTGGAGATCGTTACATTTGTGGGGGGCGGATAACCAGATTCTGCCCTCACCGTCCATCCCCTGAATTCCTCCCGGCGTGTACGGATCCCGTATTTGCGAAACGCTCGAACTTTCGTCACTTCGGAGACAAAAAAGATGAAGATCGGAAACAGAACATTTGATAACCGGTTAATTCTCGGCACGGGGAAATACCCGAACCACGACGTCATGAAAGAAGCACTCCGGGCCTCCGGGACGGAGATGGTAACAGTGGCCCTTCGACGGGTCGACCTGGACGCCGAGGATAATATCCTGGATCACATCCCGCGTGACGAATTTACGCTTCTCCCCAACACAGCCGGATGCACAACGGCAGAGGAAGCCATCCGAACAGCACACCTGGCCCGGGAACTCGGCATTACGCCGTTTATTAAGCTTGAAGTGATCGGGGACGACGAAACCCTTTACCCGGACAACAGTGAAACGCTGAAAGCCACGAGGGAACTTGCGGACCAGGATTTTGAGGTTATGGCATACACAAACGAGGACCTGGTCTCCGCATTAAAACTTCAGGAGGCCGGCGCCGCTGCCGTCATGCCACTCGGTGCTCCGATCGGTTCCGGTCTCGGCATGCTCAACCCTACAAACATCAAATTCATTGTGGATCGAATTGACGTGCCGGTGGTCGTTGACGCCGGGGTGGGAACGGCTTCGGACGTATCCGAGGTCATGGAACTTGGTTCCGACGGCGTCCTGGTCAACACGGGTATCGCACAGGCCGATGATCCCGTGAAAATGGCACGTGCGATGAAACGCGCCTGCCGGGCCGGGCGCGAGGCATACGAAGCCGGACGCATTCCCAAAAAGAGATATGGAACTCCCTCCAGTCCGGAGGAAGGAAAAATCACGGACGAATAACCTCAACAAACGGAAAGAACTACCCGGGGTGGATTCGAACCACCAACGCGAGGACCAAAACCTCGTGTGTTACCGTTACACTACCGGGTATTTCACTACCATCTAAACAAATCCAGCGCTTTATCTCAAGATACCGGTATGGACCGGTTGAACCACCGGCGGGACCAGCGGATGGTTTCTATCAACGGTCTTCAAGAAGGACGGAAATCAAATCCTCCGGTTCCCGAACCATTCGGTCTGCTCCCGAGAGTTCACTCGCTGTGCCATACCCCCACTCACATCCAATGAATGGCACGTCACATTCCTGTGCGGCCTGTTGATCAAATTTTCGGTCCCCGACCAGAAACGCGGTCTCCGGATGCTGAAATTCCTTCAGAACCCGTTCAATTAATTCCGACTTTTCGCCGGACGAACTGTCCGAAACACAGTACAGGGACTGAAAATAGGAATCAAGAGACAGCTGATCGCGATTGGCCTCAAAATACGAACGTCCCGCATTGGTCACAAGAGCCAGGGGAATACCCTCCTTCTTCAACCGGGAAAGCACATGTTCCATATTGCCGTAAAAGGAGACTTCTCCATTCTGAATCCGGCGCACCTCCCTCTTTTGTACAATTTCTTTAAGCAGAAGGGCCTGATCCGACAGGTCATCCGGAAGAAGGGCTTGGAAATATTCGTTGGAAGGCAATCCAATGTGCTGCACAATTTCTTCCTCGGCGGGAATAGATGGTTCCCGTTCCAGCCGGTCAAACAACGTCCGCAGTCCGTTCTTCGCTGCCTGTACTGCCGCACGGCGGGTGTAAATGACCGTGCCGTCCATGTCAAAAAGGATGGTTCTGTTCAAGGGCCAATCAGCGGAACGTCAAAGGACGATGATCCGTTACCTGTCCATGGTCAGGAGCTCACGCCGACTTAGACCGGGTCCCGACCAATTCGACCACTCTTCCCGTAAATTTCCATGGGGTTCTTCCAGACCAGACGATGAAGCTGTTCATCCGTAAAGCCTCTCGTCCGCAATTCCACAACGGTTTTCGGAACATTCAGCGGATCCGAAGGGCCCCAATCTGCGGCGCTGTTGATGGTCACGCGTTCGATGCCGTATTTCTGAACAATATCGGCCACCCTGCTTGGCGTGAGTTTGGTGCGGGGATATATGGAGTGCCCCGCCCAGAATCCGGCATCGAGAACCATTTCAATGGTTTCCTCGGTATTGTGGTCAATAAGCACCATCTCCTCTTCCACGTCCATGTTCTTGAGGATATCGATGGTGCGACGGGTTCCTTTCTCCTTCTGCTGGTGCGGGGTGTGCACGAGAATGGGGAGTTCCGTATCCACCGCCATTTCAATCTGTTTTTTCATTACTTCTTCTTCATCTTCTGATATACGGTCAAACCCGATTTCACCAACAGCCACGACGGACTCGCGCTCAAGGAACGGTTCCATCTCATCCAGAACTTCCTCGGCGAGTTCCCGGTCGTTGGCTTCCTTCGGATTCATGGAAATGGCGGCATAGTGAGCGATGTTGTAATCGGCCGCTCGCTCACGCTCAAACTCCGTAATCCACGCAAAGTAATCAAGAAACGTACCCAGATGTGTCCGCGGCTGGCCGAGCCAGAACGCCGGTTCAAGGATACGTCTTATGTCCGCCTCCGCCATTCGCTCGTAATCATCGGTGGTCCGGGAGATTGCATGAACATGTGGATCAAAAATTTTCATCGTCTGATCATCCTAATTAATTTTGACAACCGTGGATGCGTTCTCAAGAAATACGTTCCAGCAACTGTATTTATCCATGTCGGCGTGTTTCTTTACAACCGGATTTGTGCTCGGAGCATTCGGGGTTTTGTTTAATTCCATGTCGGTGTTTTTCAGTAAGCGACCTCCTTTTCGGACATTGCAGGATTTGCACGCGGTTACGATATTCTGCCATGATGATTTTCCACCCCGGGAGCGGGGTACGACGTGATCAAGACTGAGATCATTTTCGGATTTTCTTTCACCACAGTACTGGCAGGTATAACCATCTCTTGCAAAAATGTTTTTTCGGTTAAATCGAACGTTTCCTTTCTGAAATCCGTCGTAAGAGTAAAGCCGAATCACCCGGGGAAGAGCGATTCGAATATTTGGTGTTTTTACGTATTCGACCTGATCCAGCGACTGAATCCCACCGTTGTTGCTTTTGTCCAGCCAGGTGTCGAAACTGTAATTCAAATACTGATCCTCGGAAACCGTAATCACTTCCGCCTTGTCCTTGTACAGAAGAATAATGGCCCGCTTTCCATCTACCACCCGAACCGGCATATAAAGCCTGTTCAACACCAGCACACTGGATTTCAGCGGATTGGATCGGGAATTGTTATTTTTCATATTTCCGCTTTATTTTATGGCAGAAACCCGAATAATTTCAACGGTTCCAACCCGGGGTATTACGGGTAATGATCGCCGTTCCAGCGGAAATACAGCAGGTTCAGAATCGCCCGTCCTCCCGGTAATCCGGCCCCCGGGATTTGACGACGAACAACCTCTCTTCTTTATTCCGAAAGAGCAATGGGTTTACCAGTGTGAAAGCCCGGCGTGACCGGCAAGGGTCTGTATCACGAAGGAGGGATTTAGCGAACCAACAAACCGTCGAACGGATTCACGGCCCAGGTCATAAATTTCGCGAGAGCTATTCCAGCCCGCCCAGCGAGCCGATGCTTCCTGACCCCACCACCGACGGGGTGATATAAGTTTGGCCACCTCCCATTTCTGCTTTCCAACCAGCCGGAACGCCGGGATAACTTCGGGGGTCCACCGTGCACCGTCTTCGTATTTTGGAAGAATCCACCAGGCACTGGTCCCATCCTTTTTGTTCCAGACGTCCTGAAATTTTTCGAATTCTTTCAGAGATATGGTTCGGGCCATGGTGCCGGGATTTTCGTCGCCCACGGTCCAGACGTCCTGTCCTGTCGGCGTTTCTCCCCTGGTACCAAGCAATACCCGCTCATCAGTGGCAACCATTCGCAGGGGAACAAAATAGGGGATTTCCCGAAGGGCTCTTTCCCCTTTCACCTTCGTTGGATCGGACGTGACCAGATCAGAGGAATCCGACACGGACTGTTCTCCCATCATCTCCCCCTGATCCCTGGATACCCGTTCGATGAACCGGCCCAGTTCGGAATGAATATCCTCTAGATCACGAAGCACGGTTCCCACTGCTCCAACACGCTCACGGGCATCCCGCAGTCGATTCACCACTTCCTCCAGCTCGAGCCGGTCGCGGTGCAACCATTCGTTCGACTGTTCCTTTCTGTGTTTGCTGTGATCATACCACAATCCTTCCACAATCACGGCATCTTCATGGTCACCGAGCCACGGAATTTCCAGAACGTTTTCCCGAAACCGTTCCTTGTGTTCCGAAGGGATTTCATAGGTCTGGCCACTTCGATTCCAGAGGAGGAACATCCGTTCGGTGCTAAAGAGTGAACGAGCCGCTTCTTTGGTTCTATTGACCAGCATCACCGCCGGTGTAAGCCCGTCATCTTCCCGGACAATACGAATTTCCTCGATACCAACCGACTCATAGTGATCAACGAGTTCACCACAGCATTCGCGAAAACTTGATTTTTCCTTTGAGGAGGGCATTCCGCGGGCTGGCTCTGAAGGAAGATACACGAGTTGACGCATCGGCATACTCGCCCGGGAAATTCGGTCAAGCCCCCGTTTCATCACTTTTTCGGGGATGCGAATTTCGTGTTCCGATTCCGGGCGATGTGTGAAATCCTGAACGAGAAGATCCGTGCGATACACCTGATCGGCGCGATTCAGCTGCATTTCCCGGATGGTTTCCCCCTCCCGATCACTGTATTCGTCCTTTGACTTCACCCGGACCAGATCTCGTTCCGGATACTGAAGCGCCGTGAGGTAACCACCGTAAACCGCTCCCTGATCAATATTAATTGTCGAATTTACCGGCGTCGCACGGGCTGTCGGCGAGTGGCCGTAAACAATAAGAGCATTTCCGCGGTAGGCCAGCGCCCAGTCCCTCCGTACGGGGAATCCGTTCCGTCTGGTTTCGCCGGTTGTATCACCGTACAGACAAAAATCCACAACGTCTTCGTTCACCTTTCCAATGTCCTCTTCCCGTATGCCGGCGTGCGTGATTACCAGATTACCGTCATCCAGAACCAAATAGGGTGGGGAGGATTCGTACAGGTTCAAAAACCGATCCCGTATTTCCTCCTGCTGATCGGGGGAGAGTTCGTTAAATTCATCAATTGTTTTCTGCATTCCCGGCCGCACGTTTACGTCACTGCCGAGGAAATACCGGTATAATTTGTTGCAATGATTACCGGGCACATAATAAGCACGGTCGTTCTCCACCATGTCCATCACCAGAGCCATGGAACCGATGTTTTCCGGTCCCCTGTCGGCAAGGTCGCCAATAAACACCGCCTTTCGTTCGGCGGGATGGAAGAACCCCCGGTTGTCCCGTTTGTAACCAAGTCGATCCAGCAATTCCTTCAGTTCCGTGAGACAGCCATGAACATCTCCGATGATATCGAAGGGGCCATCGTCGGACACGCGGACCTTTGTGTTCCGGAATCGAATCATAATCTGGTCCAGCTGATCCGGGGTCAGTCGATATGTTCGGTGATATGACTCCCCCCGGACCTCTTCCACCTGATCCCGAAACACGTCAACGTGCTGTTTTACCACGTCCTCCGGAACCGTTCGGTCACGCTCTTTGTTGTTTTGCAAACACCGATCTTCCGAAACGTCGAAGAGGAGGGCGATAACGGGGCGATCGTGTTTCTCCGCAATGCCACGCAACTGTTCTCTGATTTTGGGATTAAGGCCGGTGGAATCAGCAATGGTTAACTTTCCGAGACGAAGCCGATGCTCAATAATCTTCATCATTACGTCAAATGCTTCCAGAGAAGCATCCTGATTCGTCGGATCGTCCGAAACCATGGCTCTGCAATCATCGGACGAAACGACCTGCGTGTCATCGAAGTGAGTATGAGCAAAGTGCGTTTTCCCGCTGGCCGCGGGTCCAACCGTTATAAACAGCGAGTCTGCGGGAGCATTAATTATGCGCTGTTCAGACATAATCTTCCTTTTTCTTGAAGTTTCCGAGCAATAACTTGTCGAAGCCGGAGGGGTTTTCATCCACAAAAATATGTTCCGTCCAGGAGGATCGGTACGACTCCTGTTCACTGAAGGTCTCCCAGACTTTTCGCCATTCGGAGACGTCCGGTAACTCCTCCAATTGGTCGTCCATGTTATTCGCCGGATGAATGCTGTCATTCCTCACAAATGCCCAGACCAGAAGTTGCTCCGGTTGATAGGAGGAGAGGTACACGTTGGCCATCTCGCGAATCATTCCATCGCTAACCTCACAGGCCATTGGTGTCCACACCATGACGGGTTTATCCTTCAACTTTTTGAGCCGGTGACCGGGAGGGTTCCAGTGGATCCGTGATGTATCTATGTCTCCGGTGACCTCACCGGAAAAAGCCAGCCATCGAATACGCTGTTTTAGCCGGGGCAAATTACCGCGATGACCCTCGACAAAGTAGAACTCCATCTCGTCCGTGAGTTCGGCCAGTTCCGGAAACATGGAACCATCCCCCACATTGATCATCCAGACGGTGTCATTGTCCGCAATCCCTTTCTGGGTCAGTCCTTCTTTTAGTTCCTTTCCAACCCGATCAAACAAATTTCGCCTGCGTTTGAACTCCTGTCTATCCTCCACCACCGATACGGGATTTCCGTTCCGTTCAGTTCGGTTATGGGATTCCGTCAGCCAGAGGAATCGATTGGCGATGTATTCCCTGCAGGGATGAACGTTAAACCAGGTACCCCTCAACTCATCCAGGAGACGGGCAAAATTCTTCGGAGCTCTTCCCGGTCCCCCTCCCCCAAGTATCGACGGAATTAAAATGCCAAGACGCCGAAGAATTTGAGAGAAGGTAAGGTCCCGGGTCGACAGGTGAAGCCAGTGATCAAGACAATCCACGTCCCCGGGAGATTCCTTCACGTCCAGGTCAGCCCGGTCAAACAAATCCACCAGTTCCTCTTCGAGCTTGAGTGGATTGGGAAGGGTTCCGATCCGGATTTTAAATTCCGGCAACTGTTCCTCCGGTGCTGAGGGTTGGGGATCCCGGACCACTTTGCCGAGAAATGAATCGATCCACTCCGCGAGCCGATGCCATTCACGAAGTCGAAGATCCGGTCGCATCAACCGGTTCGGTATGGAAGGAACGTTCGATCGGACATGTAATATAACCGAACACCGCTCTTCACTGTACTCACTGAACCACAACCGGCCAAGTGCTTCCGATTCTCTCCTGATTAACTGTCGACTTGGATGGTTTCCGATCCTGTACGATATCTGGTCACTTCCTGGACCGCTGGCCTGGATTCGTAATAACATTCTTCTTTCGCGTATTGTTGAAAGCGAAGCATGCGCATTTACGTTCAGGTCAATTTAGCCAAGCTCATTATTCCGAACGCGTGATCCTCCGGCTGATCCTATTATGACCCAATTTCACAACGTCCACCGATGACCTTCGGACGCATCTGCCCGATACCAGTTAAGGCCGGGCGATGAACCAAATTTTAATTACGGGGTCATCTGTTTACGACTTTCGGAATCGGTGCCAAATGGACTGTTAAACCATTCTTCACCGGTGTTGTTTCATGAAAAATCTTCTCCCGCGTCCGTGTGGTACATCGTCAGAGTCAGCACATTTCCCTGATCATTGTACGTTAGATCGTCGACGGTTCGTAACATCAACATTATGCCAAAACCTCCGTACTTTCCCTCCTGATGACGTTCGCGAGTGGCGGATATGGCCTCTTCCGTCTCAGCCCGCTCCACGTATTTCTCCCAGTCAAATCCACTTCCCTCATCACGGACCCGGAACTGAATCTTCTCGAAATTGTGGAGAAAACGACATTCAATCCGCCTGTCGCGTCTGTAATGATTCCCGTGCTGGGCGGCATTTCCAATCGCTTCCCGAAAAGCAGCACGGAGTTTCATTCGCTCTTCTTCTTCCAGATCACATTGATGAATCAACTGTTCCGTAAACTGATGAGCTTCCTCCAGAGATTCATCCCCACTGGGAAACGCATAACTCACCTCGTGTTCCGTCCATGCGTTCTCCTCAAGGCGGTTCCTGGCCCTTCGAACCGAATCCAGCAACTGATCAGCATCAAATGGTTCCTTAATTTTTTCGTTTCCGTATACCAGAAACTCATCGGGTCGATCCGGATTTGATTGCTCCGGAAAAATTTGTATGACCTCCGTACAGGCGCTGTGGATGCTGTTTCCCCTCAGCTCCCGAATAAGGGTACTCGAAAAATCCATTTCCGTGTCCAGGATTATGATGTGTTTCCTGTTTGACGATATGCTGGATCTTGCAAGCTGTTCCTGGTGAACAAATCGAGCCGTGAGTTCCTCTTCCTCAAAACGGGCTGTCAGCATTTCAAAGAAAAAATCCACCTCGGGGATCACAAACAGCACCTGTTCGTTAAACGGAAATCGATAGGTGGCAAGGGTTGCCTTCATCCGCTGGGTTGCGTCAAACAAAACACCGGCGGGGAGACGATTCTCCAACCCGGACATTGGTTCAAAATGTACCTGCAGGGAAATCAATGAATCGTTACTTCCGGGTGTTGTTTCTTCCCCTTCCTCCTGTTGTCCCTCCCCGGAAACTCGAAAAACCCCCACGTCCGCAACACGAACCTCCCCGTTCTCGGCCAGGGTGTTTCGAACCGTATCTAGAAGTTTTTGCCAGAGATCAATGGAATCAGACCGTGTTATTTCCCCATCCGACAACATGTAATCGGCCCACCGATCGAACAGGGGAACCCGCGCGGCGGCATTAGATTCCTCGGAGACCTCCCGTTTTTCGTCCTCCTTTTTCCCGTCATTTCCGTTTTTCGGTTCCGGCAGTATAACCCGTTCATGAAAATAACGATCTCCGTCATACCCATCATTGGAGGGGTTGTCTGATTTCTCCTTCTCCTCACCCTGATGACGTTCCGGGGCGGGACGTACGTCCAGATCGGGAAACAGAAACGTTCCGAGACCGTTGAACCTGCATTCGATTCCTTCAGTTAAACACTCGAGAAGAGCGTTCTGAAGGGCATCCTGAACAGCCGATGCATTCTCCTCCGAAACGTCCTCCTGCTCAATAAGAAGTGACCCCAGAAATTGTTCACTTACTTCGTTCACGAATGGTTTACCGTTGTTCTATTTTGCTGTCAATCTCGCTCCAATCCAGAACCCCTTTTTCCTCAAGAAGGATGATAACGGATTCGAGGATTTCTCCGGCACTGGCTTCGTTGTTGTTCAATTTTTCACGTACTTTTTTCAGGAGAAGCGGTTCTTTTTCCAGGCTGGACACCTGATCCTTCTCCTCGTGGTAAAAAAGCTTGTTGATGGTTTTTTTAATGGAATCCCTCGTCGCAAGGGCGACGTCAATTCGATAATCCGTGGCAAGCTGGATTTCTTCAAGTGAATTAATTGCAAATGGATCGTGAATGGCCAGTTTCAACGTATCCCCGTCTATTTCCACGGGAATGACTTCGTGTTTTTCGATCAGCTCCTTTGGAATCTCCTGAATTAATTCTTCGGGCAGGACCATTTCATCCAGATCTACGGTGTCCAGGTTTTGCTGTTTCGCCACCAGATCAATCAGGGCGTCCTCGCTGACGTAATCAAATTTCACAAGGATTTCTCCGAGGCGGCCCCCGACTTTTTGCTGAAATTCCAGGGCCATTTTTAACTGATCCTCAGATATCAATCCTCCTTCAACAAGCATTTCGCCAAGTTTTTCTTTGTTCAGGTTCACATCCATTGTATTTATCCCGACATCAGTTCATCCAGGTTAAGCAGAGCGGCGATCCGGTCCACGTCCACTCGCTTCTTCACGATGTCCTTAATGGCCGCGATTTTTTCCTTGTCTCGATGGTTGATGGAGACTTTCATGTTATTCATCTTTCGTGCCGCATTGTAGGAGTCATCCTCCACCATCAGAACCGGAATTCGGGTTCGACGAATTATTTCCAGAATATTTTCATCCGGCATGATACCTCCCGTCAGCATAAGGCCGCGAAGCTCAAACTCCTTATCCGGATCCTCCCGTGCCACCAGATGTGCTGTGAGGGCGGCGAAAATTAGATCCTGCCGGTCCCCGGGTGTAATAATAAAATACGGCTCGTCCAGGTACTTCATGGCGTTCTGGGGCGTCATGGCCCCAAGACCGATTTTCCCCACGCGCTGTGAGAGATTTTCTTCTCCGTGAAGTACCTGTGCATCGAGTTTTTCCACAACCTGAAGGAGGTCCGCTTCATACAGGTCTTCCTTGTACGGAATCGCGCCGAGGAACGGAATGTCATGATCCTCCAGAATACGGCGGGCCACCTCCTGTACTTTGTCCATCTCGTTTTCGTAGACTTTGTTAAATATGGCCCCGATCAGTTCAACACCGTTTTTCTCGAAGTAATGTTTGTTGAGAAGGATCTCGTCAATTGGCTGCCCGATGCCGCCGCTGCTTACCAGTATGGCTTTCGAATCAAACATTCCGGCGAAATACGCCGTTGAAAACCCCATGGATTCTCCGGCGGAGGCATTCCCGCTTCCCTCAATAACCACCATGTCCTTTCCGTCCGAAACACGGTCATACGCACGAGAGACCTTCGTAATTTTCTCCTGCCGTGCTTCCTCCACGAGATATTCATCGGGGAACCCGCCCTTCAGGGTGACCGGACTCATGTCCTCAATGTGACAGTGCACCGGGCAGGTTCGGTCAATCAGAAGCGTGTCCCGATCCACGGTGCGGCCTCCCTTTGTGACGGTGGACCAGCTCAGGGGTTTGATAAAGCCCACTTTGGGGAGACGCTCCGCAAAATACGACGTCAAGCCCAGTGTCACCGTGGTTTTTCCTTCGTTTACGTCCGTCGCCGAAATGGCAAGATTCACAACATCTTCGTTACTCATGATTTCCGTTATTTAAAAACGAATTCGATCAAGCAAACCAATTGGTCCGTTAACATTCCGGCCGCTGCTGTTTCAGAACGATTGGGGCGCATTCCTGCGAAACGCAACAGTCAGCAGTGGGGTTACTTCTCAACGAAACCTCGCCAGAAGGTCTTAATATGCCGGTAAAGCATGGCCGCTCGCATCCTCACTTCGGGATCGTCACTGGATTCAAGTGACCTGACGATGGAGAAGGCCAGGGGACCGGCCTTTTTCAGAAGTTCCATCGTTTCTTTCCGTGTTTGAAACTTCGAAGCACCAAGATCCTTCGATTTCTGTTTCAGCCAGTTCAGGAGCTTTTCCCTGGTTTTCAAAATTCGATACAGCCGTTTGCGGTCCTCGATCAAACGATGGGCACTCCGAGCCAGATCCGACCAGATATCGATGACCTTGCGATAATTTTTTTTGTTCAGAAGGCGAACTGCTTCAACCGTCCGCTCGTAAAATTTGTGTCGCTGTTCGATCCGTTCTTCTTCCGGCCACTCCTTCAGTATTTTTTGTGCATCGGACAGGGCTTCGTTTTCAACGTGTTTCCAGAACTTCTTGCCGCGCTCACCGATGGGTCTGGGCTCGGGACGTGTCCCGGTTCGCGCAGAATTACCACGAAACATCGGCCATTTTTTTCCGCGGGGGGAATTGGTTTTTATGCAGTAGACCGTTCCGCTGTTATCCGAGATAAACAACCGCCCATTGGAAACGACCGGTGAGGTTATTAACTCATCATCTAACTTGTAGGACCACTTCTCTTCTCCTGACGTACGTTCAAGGGCTACCACGTTTCCGTTGTCCCAATCACCCGCATAGACGGTATCGCCAAGAATTGCCGGTGAGGAATCCACGTCTCCTCCCAGGTGTTTTTTCCACTGCTGTTTTGCGCTCTCCAGGGAAACCGCGTAGAGATAAAAATCCTCCTTGCCGATAAAGGCCACGTTTCCCTTAATGGAGGGAGACGAAGCAAGCCGGTATTGGTCATTCTGCTCGGTTTCGAACTCACCAAATTTCTCACCGGTGTCGGCATCCAGAAAATAAGACACCTCATCCTCCCCGGTGATAACGACCTTATTCCGGGCGACGGCCGGAGATGAGAGAACGTCCTCCCCCACGTCAAACGACCACTTTTCCTTTCCGTTTTCAGCACCAAGGGCCACGACATTCCCGCCGTAAGCCCCAACAATAACCCGGTTTTTGTAATAGGCCGGTGTGGAGACAATCCGTCCGCCCACATCCTTCTTCCAGACCTCTCTTCCTTTCTTCGCCGTTAAACAATAAACATTACTGTCCCGGCTGCCGAAAAATATCCGGTTCCCGTCGGTTGCCGGTGAAGAAAAAATTCCGGCGTTGGCCTGGTAGGACCAGATCTTCTCTCCATCTTCAGCGGAAAAACAGAGCATTTTTCCGGCACTTGTCCCAACATAAACTCGGTCGTCCATCGTCAGTGGCGAAGAGGTGAGGGTTCTTACCCGGGAGCGGTTCAGTTTTTTCGACCATAATTCCTCGCCATTTGAAGCATTCAGGGCAACAAAATGTGCCCGGGAATCCATAACAAACACCCGGCCGTTTGACACCGCTGCCGTACTCCGGATCGGATTTCCTCCCGTATCCTCATTGTACTTCCAGAGGAGTTCCCCTGGATTTTCCTGTGAAATCAGCGACTGCCCGGAGCAAACAAACAGAAGAACCCCAATAACAGAAATGGCCAGTTCCGGAAGATTAACAGGACTCTTTTTTCTCATGTTTAATTACTGTTGTAATTACGTTTTACGTTCATTAATTATACTGCTTTTCGATACTCTTCTTCCGTTTCCTGCTCTTGAGATTCGGTGTCATCCCGAACGACCTCCTCCGTATGTCGATGTTCAAAGATGTAGTAAAAAGAACAAATGATCCCCCAGTCAACAATGGCAAGCACAATACCATGAAGGGAGAGAAACACAAGCGGCAATCCAAAAGCAGGCAAGTAACCGAAACTGTACATCGGGTTGTCCAGGTATTTGTAGACGCTTTCCGGTTTGTAAGTGGTTTTTTCCGGGGGTTTAAAAAAGTTATAACAATAATATCCTTTTTCACCAATGACCGAATACGCGAGGTACCGAACGATCAACCCCAGTAAAACAAGTAACCCGCCACCGACCAGCAAAATGGGATAGGGGGGATGAACGGTAAGCGTATTGGCACTTATGACAACCGCCAGGCAAAAGGTTATGGTGCCGCCATAAAGAAAAAATCGAGCCTTGCTTTTAAAGGACTCGTATCGATCCTGCTCCACTTCCGAAATTTCCCTGTTGTCCTGCCGGCGAAGAACAGGGCCAATAAAATAGAAAAAGGAAAGGTGAAATAGGACATGAACAATTGCGGAGCCCCATATTAGAGGTTTGCTGAACTGTATTTGTTTAATGAGCTCTTCCATCGGTTTCCCGGTGACTTATTGAAACTTCCACATTTCGAACGGCGGTGTAGCCTGCCGCAATCTTCATCCGGCAGGATGGGGCTCACAAAAACGTTCTCGCTTATTTCATCAGGGCAAGAGAACCCATTGGGTCCCACGGAGGGAGTACTTCGGGTTCTTCGTCAAAGATGCTCTGCTGGTCCGTTGAGAGTCTGTCCCTGGGGACAACGACCTGAAACAAATACTCATCAAACCATTCGTCGTCCATCACGAGAAATCCCTCTTTTCCGGAGTCCTCCCCCCAGCTATTTTCCACTTTCCATCGCTCGGGGGATCCCTCATTTATGTGCACACCCGTAAGCATCATGGCATGCGTCATCCGGGAGTGTCCGTACCGAACGCGACTTCCTTTATCAAGCTGAAATTCCGTATCGTACAGCAGGTCGAATTCGTACGTTTCCGTGTCCAGGATTCCCTCGGTTCGATTTAACTGTTTACCGACATCGCAACCAAACCAGACCGGCTCCCTGTTTTTCACCATGTCCGTGGTGATTTCCTTAAGCTGATCCAGCTCCACATTCAGGTAAAGAACAGGTCGTCTTCCCCACACACTACCGAGATGGGACACGGTATAGAGGGTGTTGAACTCCTTGTCCTCTGATGGACAGTGAATTAAGCTTACGTAGTTATTCACATCGATATTTATGTATTTCTCAACGAATTCCTCGGGTGTAATTTCACCGGCATCGTGAAATTCATCATCACTGTCCCGCCAGGACCAATCAAAAGTCGACGGTGGCTCACCATTATGAATGGATAATATCCGATAAACGGTCTCGAGCATTTCCTCTTTCCGTTTCCGAAGGTCAGCAGCAGATTGACCGGAATCGTATTTCTTTCGAAGTTCCGAAGCAAATTCTCGCAATTTTTCCTTTAGGTGCGCATTCATTACCCGGGTCGCCGAGGAGGATTTGGACTCCGGGTACACTTCCTTTGGAACGATTCCGTACTTATTTACGAGGTTGACGAACATATCCCATTGCCCCCCATCGTCCATGGGATGTCTCAACAACCACATAAACAGACGGGAGTCCACGGGTTCATCAAGGGTATTTAGAACGTTTTCCAGGAAGAAATTTGCCTTCTCCAGCTTATCCCAGAACATCATATATGCCTGGGAAAGTTCAAAATCCTCGACGTTCATCTCCTTCATACAGTCAAGACGAAGAAGGTTCAGGCCCGCGAAGGCCCAGCAACGGCCGGATTTTTTCTGGTTCGTGATTTCCCCCGTTTCGATCTCGTGGGAAAACGTCATGACGTTTTCCCGAAGAGCGTCCCGGTTAAACCCCACCTTTTTCGCTTTGCTATTGGCAACGGCGTTTCGCGCTATACGGTATTTGTCCTTCTCCCGGAACCGGTTCCGAAATTTATGAAGCAAATCGGATGATATTTTTTCCGATTCTTCCTTCTGTTCTGGCCGGCCAATTTTTGTTTTTAAATCATTCATATCGCATCAATGGGAAAATACATGAAAGAATACCCCGGGGAGGATTCGAACCCCCAACCTCTGGATTCGAAGTCCACCGCTCTATCCAGTTGAGCTACCGGGGTACGGTTTGACAAATAAATACGGTATAGTTGCGACATCTACGGAATCTTACCATAAGAGTACTGTATCATATTCTATCCACCCACGGTATCGTTTGCAACGCCAGATATGGGGACCAGTCCTCGATCCGGTCCGAAACCAATTCTCATTTGCCAAGACGAAATGAATATTGTACCCTGAAAGAGAAAAGAAAATGAACATTCCCGGTGCCGGAACGATTTCCACCGTTCCTCAAAACCACAAAATACCAGGAAATCCGAACACCAGAAAACACCAGAAACAATTATGAATATTTCAAGCGGTGAAATCATCATTTCCGTTGCGTCCCGTCTGATTCAGCCGGATGATCGGCTGTTCCTCGGAACCGGTCCCTCCAATCTTGTCTTTGCCGTTTCCACGAAAGTGCACGATACGGCGTCGGTGGGGTATTACGGAAACGGGATTGTTCGAACGGACCCCATCAAAAACGTTTCCCGAATCCCGGGTGATCCATCAAACCTTCGTGGGGCTCACCGGGTAAAAACAACCATGGAACTTATTGGTGGACTCCAGAAAGGAACCATCAACACCGCGATAGTTTCGGCCGAACAGGTGAGTGCCAGTACAGAGGTTCAACCTGTTTCCGAGTTTCAAAGAACCCAGTCCATCACCGGCACGTTGACGGACGGAAATCCCGACGTAATTTCCCTTGCCCGGAAATTAATCATCATGGTTCCCCATGAACCCGGACGGCTTGTGGAAGAAGCAAATGGGGCGGCCATGGAACCCGGATCCTCCTCGGAAAAGGATTATCTTGTCACTGATCTGGGGGTGTTCGTTCGGCAACCGGGGGAAAACTCCTGGAAACTATCGGGGGTCATCTCGGGTAACGACGAGGACGATGTAAGGTCGAGGACCCCATTTCCGGTAAAGGCAAAAGGAGAAATAAGAACATACGACGCCCCCGGTGAGGAGGAACTGGAACTTCTCCGATCCCTTGATCACAACGGATACTGGAAAACCCTCTAAGAACAGAATTATGGTAATGAACAAAAAAACCTCCCTGCAATCCGCCGTTGAAAATCACGTCGCCTCAGGTATGTCCATTGCACTGGGTGTGAATCTGGAACAGATGATCCCATTCGCCACCGGTCATGAAATAATACGACAGGAGGTACAGGACCTTACAATTATATCTCCTTCGGCCAACATGCTGATTGACCAATTGATTATGTCCGGTTGCGTCCGATGTTTCAGAGGCGCCGGTCTCCTTTCACAGACGGAAACGGAGAACCCACAGGTTACGTTGCCTATACCGAACAGAACAAAACAAACGAACGTTAAACTGGAACCTTATACCCCGTACACACTGGCCCTTGCGCTGGGGGCAGGAGCCACCGGGTCGTCATTTTTCCCGACCCGTTCGGGACTCGGCCATTCAATGATCGCCCAGAACCCGAACATTGTTCCATTTACGGATCCCGTATCGGAACAGGACGAAATTTCCGTGAGGCCTCTTCAGCCGGACCTAACAATTCTTCATGTCCAGCGGTGTGACCCGGAGGGGAATGCTCAGAGCTGGGGACTTCCGGGGGTTTCCCGAGAGGCCGTGGACGCCTCGGACCGGGTTCTGGTGGTTGCCGAGGAAGTTGTCGATTCCGAAATCATCTCCTCAGATCCAAATCGAACGATTGTAAACGGGGATGATGTGTGTGCCGTTGTTAAGGAGCCCTGGGGGAGTCATCCCGCTGCGGTACAGGGATACTACCAGTGTGACCGGAATTTTTACGAACGGTACCTGGAAAAAGCAGAATCTGATTTTGAGGAATGGGCACAGCACTGGATTTCCGACGTCACCGACCGTCCCGATTATCTCCAGGCACTCGGACAGGGCCGGCTGGCAGAACTGACCATCAAAAATCCCGCCCAGAGTATTCCGGTGGATTTTGGTTATTGAACCGGGGCAGAAGAACGAAGGAGTTTGCACGTCTATTTCCGACTCGTTTCTTCCCGGCCGTTAGTCGATGGGGTGCTGAACCCGGCCTTCCTTGACACGAATACCGTTAGAGTGCAGGGGCTTATCCCTGAAGAAGTTCCTTGGCTTCCAGGTATTCAACAAGCCTCTCTTCCGTTTTGTCTGAGGGTGGGGTTAAAGGTAACCGAAGGTGTCCCTGCAATTCCCCCATTTTTTTCAATGCCCATTTAACAGGAATTGGATTGCTCTCGCGACCGAGGAGATCAATTAAAGGAAAAAGCTCCTCGTGCAGACGTCGACTCTCTTCCGGGGATCCGGAGAGGTGTGAATGAATCATCTCTGACGTTTTTCCGGGAACCACGTTTGCGACAACGGAAATGGCCCCACGTCCCCCGGCGGAAAGCAGCGGAACCGTAAGGGGGTCACTCCCGGAAAGTAGATTAAGATCGGTCCGCTCATGAATTTTCATTGCGTGAGTAAGATCCCCACTGGCTTCTTTTATCGCCTGCACATTGTCGTGGTTTGCGAGACGAACCACCGTTTGGACGGCAATTTCCCGTCCGGAACGAGCCGGGTTATCGTACAGAATCAATGGAATATCCGTGTGTTCCGCGAGGGTCATATAATGTTCATATATTCCCTCCTGTTCCGGCCGATTATAAAACGGGCAAACCACCAGAGCGCCGTCGCATCCCGCCTCGTCGGCGTAAGCGGTTAGTTCAAGGGCCGTTTGAGTGGAGCTGCTACCCGTCCCGGCGATAACCTCAAGCCCGTCATCCGAACATGCCAGGGCGACATCAATCAGTTGCTTTTTTTCCTCCGTTGAGAGCGTTGGGGCCTCACCGGTTGTACCGGACACGACAATGCCGTCGGTACCTGCAGATTTATGCCAGTCAATCAAGGAGGCAATAACCTCCCCGTCAATTTGATCTCCACCATTGTTAAACGGTGTTACCAGCGCCACGTACGAGCCTTCAAACATGGTAAAGTCCCCTTTGAAAAGCAAATATTCTCCTGCCGCTTCAACAGAACGTAGACGATATTTACCTTGACCACTCCCGAATCTCGTCAATCATTTCCTCAACCGCCGATCGAAATCCCACAAAAACAGACCGTGAGACGATACTGTGACCGATGTTCAACTCGGTAATCTCCGGGATACTGGCCACGTGCCGGACATTCTTGTAATCCAACCCATGTCCGGCCGCGACAAACAATTGCAGGTTGTTTGCAACCACAGCTGATTCGGAAATTCTGGAAATTACTTCTTCTCTCTCATGAACCGATGAGGCTTCGTCGAGAGGTCCGGTGTGAAGCTCAACACCGTGAGCACCAACCCGTCTCGCGGCTTCCAGCTGATCCCGGTCGGCGTCAATGAACAGGTTTGTCTCGATATCCTCCTCCTGAAACTGCTGGACCACGTCCTTAATTCTCTCTTCATTGGAAATGACGTCCAGGCCTCCCTCGGTCGTCACCTCCTCACGACGCTCCGGAACGAACGTTACACGATCAGGCTGGTGTTCGAGGGCTATCCCGATGATGTCCTCTTCAAGGGCCATTTCCAGGTTGATTTCGGTTTGTACCGTTTCACGCAGGACCTTCAGATCCCGTTCCTGAACGTGTCTTCGATCTTCCCGTATATGAAGAACGATTTGATCCGCTCCGGCAAACTCCGCCTGGAGAGCGGCGTGAACAGGATCCGGTTCCGTGGTCTGCCGAGCTTCCCGGACCGTAGCGACGTGATCAACATTGACACCGAGACGACAGGGTTGACGCGTTCGAGAAGACACCATTATAACGTGAGGGAATTGGCCGTTATCAGAATGCGGTCGTGCTCGGAATACGTTTGCGGAGAAGGTTTCCGGATACAGCAGCCGGAGGATCCCGTAGAAGAAAATTACCCAGAAGGCACGGTGTTATCTCAGATCCAGCATACGCTCAAGGTGCTTCTGATTGATGATCGGGATATTTAATCTTTTGGCTTTCTTGTAATTTGGATCGTCTTTGTAACCTTCTCCAATCACGAGGTAGGTCGTTTTCAGGGTCACTTCCTTATCCACGCGATTGCCTTTTTCCCGAATCACCTGTTTTAGCATCTCCCGATTATATTTTCCCCGGACAAAACCGGCGAGGACGAAGATCTTTTTGCGCTCCCGGCTGAACGCCTCGTTAAAGACGAGGTCCTCCTCCTGAATGGGTTGGTTAACGGGATCCTTCTGTGAGCGAATGGCCACCTTGGCGTAATCCTCGAAGACCCTCGTGACTTTTATCTTTCCCTTGTCGACACGAACGCCTCCTTTCAGAAGATCGTACACATTAAACTCCGTACCGGAAAGGAGACCATCCTTCTTGCCGATGTCGACGAATGCCACCCCCGTATCCTGATTAACGAAAAGAACCTTGCCGTCAACCCCTCGCTTCTTTCGGGCCTCGAACTGGCGGCGTCGTTTTAAAATTGCTTCCTTCCGGTTCTGCAGTTTCTTTCGCCGTTTCTCCCAGCGAACCATTTGTTCCTTGTGGGTTTCCTGCTTGTCATCAATCTCCTCTTCCCGCTTGTTAATTTCCTGAATCCAGTGCTGAATTCGCTCCGTCTTTTTCTCCTTCAGACTTTCAATTTCCTTCTGGGATTGACTGATATCCGATTTTAATTTTTCGACCTCCTCAATTTTTTTCTCTCGAACCTTCTGAATTTTCCCTTTCTGATTTCCAGCTCCCACAAAAGAATGATAACCTTCGTCTTCCTTTTCCCGAGTGTTCTCAATCTTTTTCTTCAGGTCCTCGATGGCGGAACGTGACTGTGAAATACCTTCGTCAAGCTCCCGGAGGAAACGGGTGATGGTTACACCGGCGACATCCGATTTCAGGCGGCCATTTTCGTTAAACTCCCATTTTTCGTCTTCGTTTAATTCAAGTTCCACCTCGGACTGATCTTTCGTCATGTTCAGGATCGAGAGGGCGTCATTCAAAAACTCCGCAAAGGCCTTGTTGTCCGTCAGGGTCCGTGTGCTTCTTGTCCACTCATTGATGTATATGGAGGTCAGCAATTCCTCTGTTCGCTGCTGATCCGACGTAACTTCGTTAATCTTTTCTTCACTGAACCCCCGTTTCTTAAACACGTTTCGGGCCTCTTCAGCCAGTTGACCTTCCTGTTTCAATTTCTCAATTCTGCGCAACGCGTGAAATGGTGATTTGCCGACCTCGGGTTCCTCTTTGGACTCCACCAGATATTCCTTAAATCCAACGAGGTTGGAGGCGGGGAGGAGCTGGTCCTCGTAAAGGGAAATGTATTTATCCCTTGTATTTGCCAGCTGATCGAGCTTTTTGTCCATTTCCGCCTCGATGCCCTCCTCCGGGTATCCCCGCTTGATTTTAATGTTTGCCTCCCGTGTACTCCAGCAAAAATACCCCATAACCACCGTAATTAGCAGAGAAACACCCAGAACAATTTTTTCTGTGGGATCTTTTGTCATGATTTAATGTCCCAGGAATTGAAGGATTGCTTGCACATTCATCTTCTGAATCCCGATCTCCTCGGCCAGTTTATAATTCTCCCTCTGTTCCAAATTTTCTCCGAGACCGGTAATGAGGAAATCCGTATTTACGTCCGTTTTTTCCGTAACTTCCGCCTGTGCTTTTTCGATAAACCGGATGAGTTCCTCTCGACTCACGTGTAACTTCCCTTTCGGAAAATTCCCCGCAAGCGCAAATCTTTTTTTCATCTCCGTGCTGAATATTGGATTCAGAATCTTGTCTCCTTTCGTCAACGGATCACTTTCGGAAGCCAGGGCGGATACTTCACACCGGGAAAAGTCCTCAAAAACCTGTTTCACTTCAATAAATGCCTTCCGAATACGAATATCTCCCTTCCCTTCTCGATACACCATAAATTTCACACCGGGACGGACTCGGTCATCTTCCCCGAGGTTTATGTATGCCCAGGAATTGTCGGCCGAGGAGTCGAGAATTTCACCATCCGGCTGTTGAATAATTTCAACTTCCGCTTCTCGCTCCTGTAATTTCTCAATTTCCCCTTCCAGTTTATGAACTTTGTTCTGCAGGATGGTCAGCTCGTCACTATGTTGCTGTTCCAGGTCTTCCAACCTATCTTCAAGCTGTTTGACCTTGTCCTCGTTTTTGGTATTTATGTTATCGATTTCGCCTTCCAGCTTGCTGATCTCACCATCAAGTGTGTCTCGGCGTTTCTGGAGGGACTCAATTCGTTTATCGTAGGCGTTGATGACGTGTTCCCTCTTCTCCTCCTGTATCTCAACACGTCCCTCAATGAGTTGGAGAGATACCTTTAGCCTTCGCAGAACCTGCATGTTGTACCGGAGCTGACTATCCAGCAACATCGCAATCTGGTGAAGTGTAAGGTTCTTCCCCTTCAAAAACTCATAATCCTCCGTGGCCAGTTCACGGGTCCCGGCGATATTTTCTGGATCCAGGTCCGATAAATTGTAATCTTTTTCGCTACGCGAACCGAGGAGACGAATAAAATCTTCCCCGTGCGCTCTTGCCTCCGCGTATTTTGACTGGTAGAGATCGGTCTGGTTTTCGATCTCTATCATTTGCTCCTGAAGTTTGTAGTTTTCCATCAGGAGTACGACATAGTATATCACCACCCCGAGGGAAAGCAGGATGGAGATGTACATGACAATCTGAAATGCGGTGTAACCTGAATCAAATCGCCGGTGGTCTTTTCGACGTGACATTTTGTTCCTCTTTTCTTAACACAAACAGGTATGCGATTTGCTCGGCCACCAGCACCGATACGCTGGGGATACAGCACCGGGAGGGAATTCAACTTTGTAATTTCGAGGGGATTATAAAACGTAAAATATGAAAATTCAAATACACTGGTTGAACGAATCCGGGGGTCTCCCTTTCCGGCCATGGTACGTTTTTATTCTGGAATTCGGGTTTTTTACTTGATCTCTCCCGGAAGACACTTTATACAAACTAATGCAATGTCTCCAATCCTCCAGTACGTGTTCACGTCATTCTTCAGGGAAATTGTATGAACACCAAAAAATTTGCTCTGATCGCAATTCTCTTCGTATCCGCTTTTCCCTTCACCGGAAATCACCTTGGTGCCCAGGACAACGGAGACGATACCTCCGACCAAGAACTTGTTCGTGAACTTACGGATCGTTTCTACCGGCAGGCAAACCACGGCCTGGAAAAATTTAAGGCCAGTGGCACGGCCAAAACAGAAGTTGGAGGAGAGGGGGGCATGAAAATGAAACTGGATTTCGAACTCCTCTGGAGGGCTCCCGACAGGAAGAAAATTAAAACGTCCAATGAGAAAGAGGGAAGAGGCAATCCAATCAAAGGCATTTTAAAAAAGACCTTTACAAGCCTTTCTGAATTTGTCATCAGCAGCGACTTCTCGGAGGAGACCCTGAGAAGGAAGTTCTCCGCGAAGGAACGGGACGAAGGTGGTTACGCACTTACGTACACCACGGAAGACAACGAAATTACCTACCTCTTTAACAAGGAGAAAGAACTTCAAAAATTGAAACTCCCAAAACCGCTCGGGATGGAACTGGACGTGGAGACCCGATCCGCTGACGGCAAAATTCTCATTACGAAATTGAAGAACAAATCCGACGACGGAAATGGGGGAAGCGATACTGAAATAACCATCGAACACAAAAAATTGGAAATCGGGGAAGACAAAACTGTTCTGGTGGGGGAAAAAGTAAACTTGAAAATGAAACAATCTGCTGGAGGCGGTTCCCCGGCCGGCGGAAATATAACCATTACCCTCTCCGACATGAAGACGAACGATGAGCTGCCCGAGGACTTCCTGAAGGACAAAGAGGAAGGACCGGAAACCGATAACGACGAGAACGAAGGGGGGGAAAACGAAGAAGAAAAGGAAGAGGGCTCCTGGTAAAGACACGTCCGATTCCACCTTCTCGGGGCCTCTTTGCCGCCCCCTGTCCGCGGTCCAATTCGTTCAGGAACCGGTGAGATAATCAAGCAAGGTACGGACCGGGAAACCCGTTCCCCCTTCAACCAGATAACCGGACGCATCATCCCGCCATCCCGTACCCGCAATATCCAGGTGAGCCCAGGGGACGTCTTCGACAAAATTCTGAAGGAACAATCCCGCCACAATAGCCCCGGCCTCGGACTCCGTGCCCGTGTTTCGCAAATCCGCCACGGGGGATTCCAGATACTCGTCGTACGTTTCCACAAGAGGAAGCTCCTGGAGGTTTTCACCGGATTTTTCGGAAGCCTTCTGTAACCCGGAACGGAGTGATTCGTCGTTGGTCATCATACCGGCGTATTCACTGCCGAGAGCGACGATAATTGATCCGGTCAGTGTGGCCACATCGATAATTTCGGTTGCTCCTCTATCCACAGCATACCCGAGAGCGTCCGACATCACCAGACGCCCCTCCGCATCCGTATGCGTAATTTCTATGGTTTTTCCCCCGTAACTCTGCACGACATCCCGCATTTTTTGCGCGGAAGGACCCGTCATGTTCTCGGAACAGGCAAGCATTCCCATAACCCGCACATCCGGCTGCAGGGTCTTTAGAGCACGAAAGACGGCGAGAACAGCGGCCGCGCCGGCCATGTCAAATTTCATGTCCATCATGCTATCGTGACTTTTCAGGTTTAACCCTCCCGTATCAAACGTTATTCCCTTCCCCACAAGCGCCACCAGCCGATCCGGGTTCTCGGGGTTCTCGGGTTCGTACCGCAACTCCACCTGGGCCGGTTCAATGTCACTTCCCGCACTTACCCCGAGAGTCGGTTCCATACCTAGTTCCTCGAGTTCCGGTTTCCGCATCACGTTCACGTGGAAGTTCTCTCCCCTCAATTTTTCCGCTTCCTCCGCAAGGTTGCCGGGATGCATTTTTTCCGCCGGCTCATTTGCCAGATCGCGGGCAAAATCCGTGGCTTCGGCGTAAATGGTACCGTCGGATATACCTTCTCCTACCCGTTCCTCCTCGTCCTCGCTCACCGAATAATAGACTTCGCCGGGGCCGGTATAGTTCTTCTCGTCGGTCTGGTATTGATCAAACGAATAGGAAGCCAGAACCAGACCCTCGTAAAAAGCTCTTCCCAGTCGGTAGGGAAGGGTGTTCATTTCATCGGCACGGGGAAGAATGGTCACAAGATACTCCACTCCCTCCTCCGATATTTCCCGTGTGGCCTCTCCAACCGTTCTCCGGAAAGATTCGTGGCCGGCTTTGTCCCGTCTGCCGAGCCCGCAGAACAGAATCCACTGTTCGGATCCCCCTTCGAGGTAAACGGAACGCACCTCTCCCTGTTCCCCCTCGTAGACGTCCTGTCTGTACACGTTTTCAAGAATTGGCTCAGGGTCCTCGAGTGGTTCGGATAATCCCGCTCCCTGAACTTTCTTCTCTCCCTGAAAATGAAAATACAGTACGGCTGAATCCGAAACCTCGTGCTGATCTGGATCAAACGGCTGAACAATCATGAGTGAAAATAAAACAAACAAAAAACAACCCGTTTCACGATTCGTTCTCAAAAAACAGTTTTTGGCTGCCTCACGGCATCAGGAAATGGTTTCTCGGACGACCGACGCAATGTCCTCCGCGGCCTCCGAAATCTGATCCTGATCCGGTCCCTCCACCATAATTCGACAGACCGGCTCCGTTCCGGAATAACGGACCAGAACCCGACCGTCCGGTTTGAGCGTGTCGTTCCACTGGTCTATCGATTTCTGCAGTTGATCGATGGAGTCAAGAGGTGGTTTTTCCGAAACGTCAACGTTTTCAAGCACCTGTGGAAACGGCTCGAAGCGGTTCAGGAGTTCGGATGCCGGTGCCTCCCTGTTTACCATTACGGAAAGCAAATTCAGAGCCGTTAACAGACCGTCTCCGGTTGGCAGCTGATCAAAGTTGATGATGTGTCCGGACTGTTCTCCTCCAAGTGAAAGCTGATCGTCGTATAGTTTTCTCAGAATGTTCTGATCCCCAACGGAAACCCGGACGAATTCAATGCCCTCTTTTTCAAGGAATCGTGCAAGACCCTGATTGGCCATGACCGTGCCAATCACGCTGTTCCCGGATAGTTCATCGTTCTGTTTCATTTCCGTCGCAAAACATGCAAGCAAATCATCCCCATCGTGCTTCTTCCCCTTCTGATCGACAACCAGCGCACGATCGGCGTCGCCATCCAGTGCAATACCAAGATCCGCCCCGTACTCAAGGACGGCTTCCCGTAGCGGTTCGAGATTCGCGGTTCCACAGCCCTGATTAATTTTCGTTCCATCCGGTTCTTCGGACAGTAGATGAAGTGACTTTACGTTGAGCCGGTCTCGGAACAATGGGGAGATCAGTTCGGTTGCTGCACCATAAGCCGGATCGACGACGACTTCGATCGAATCGAGGGAAGACGAAAATTTGCTCGAAAGAAAATCAAGATATCGTTCCCGGGCCTCATCACGACAGTTCTGAATCTCTCCGAGACGATCTCCGTTCACGGGAACAGGGGGGTATGGTTTGTCGTCTCGATACAGGGAATCAATTTTTTCCTCAAGATACGACGAGAACTTAAACCCTTTTGGGGCAAATAATTTCACTCCGTTATCAGTGGGCGGGTTGTGAGACGCGGATATGGAAATGCCGAGATGGGCCTCAAACTGATCCGTTAATACGGAAACGGCCGGGGTTGGAAGCTGCCCACACTGGAATACGTCCGCCCCGGAAGCGGTCAGGCCTGATATGAGGGCCGAGGAGATCATTTCCCCGGAACGCCGAGGATCTCGAGCCAGAACGACACGTGGACGATCCGCTTCGTACAGACCTTCTCCCAGCCCTCCCGGATCATCCTGTCCCATGGGATAAGTAAATGCTCCCGGAAACTCAACGGGTAACCAGCCCAGAATGGAACCGAGGCGAACCAAATCCCCGGGCACAAGAGGGGGTTTATTGGCCGGTCCTCGAATGCCATCCGTTCCAAATAAAGAAGGTTCGTTCATGCTCAGTCTTTCGGTTTAAACTTGATGGAATCGGGCTTGATGTTCACAACTTCAATTCGGTCCCGGTTTGGCATGACCGGGTCGATAAACACCCGAATGTTATCCGTGGATACCCGGGCGGAAGCCACCGGATTTTGAAGTGTCTCAAGGTCCAGGGACGGAATGATCAACACCGGATGAAAACGATTTGGTTTCAGGGATTCCTTTTTTACGTTCTTCGGCACCCGGAACGTGATTTCCACCTTCCCGTCCTCTGGCTGAAATCGCAGACCACGTTCCTGAAAAATGGTATGCAGTTCCTCGTCCATCCCGATCAACAGTTGATCACGGATGGTTCGCTCCGTCATTTTGCTTGAAATAGAAACCGTGACGGTAATCTCCTCCGGTTCGATGGACATCCTGTTTCGGGGGGGGTCCGTGGTAAGGCGCACCTGTTTGCTCTGATTGGACGCTTTGTTGTTCACGTCAACGGGACTGGCCAGGACAATTCTTGTGTCGTTTATCTCGGAAACCGGACCACTCAGAGTAACCGAGGAAAAATTTGTCGACACGTCGGTGATGCGATAATCCTCCCGGGGGCTCCCCATCGTGAAGTAATTGATCTTTTCCTCAAGGGAACTCACGGGAAGGGCACGATCCTGGTTGACCAGCTTTTCCACATGCACTTTCAGGCTGGTTGTTCGCGGGTTCATATGGACGCCCAGCGGGAACTCTCCGGATGACAGGTTCAGGTCCGCCTCCGTAATTTCAATCTCAAACGTTTTCTGCTCTTGCTGTTCCGGCGGAGCGGGAATCTGTTTCGCGATTTTCAGGTTCTGGTTTTTTATTCGCTCAAGGAGAGAAATAGGACCCTGAAGATTAATATCGTATTTGCCGGTTATTTCCTTTCCGTCCTCGTCCTTGATGGTCGTAATGACATAGCCTTCCTGAACAGAAAAATCAAGGGAAGCAGAAAGGTTCTGTGTGCCCTCAATACGTCCCTGGACGTAAAACCATATACCAACAGCTCCCACCAGTGCGGCGATTGTCGTGCCCGGATTGTTCAGGAACACCGCAATCCACGATGGGATGTATCCTCCCTTCTCGGAGGTGGTTTGTTCTACCATAAATATCGGGACGCAAAAAATGACATCTGATTATTCAGGAGCGCAAATGTCCTGCTGGACGAAGGAACCGGTCCGGTTTCAGCCACCCAGCGCCTGCCCCTTCGAACCGCTGAAACGCATTGGGGTAAATAACAGGACGACAACCCCATGTCTCGATATATTTTTGATCGTGGCATAGAAATGACAGCAGCCGATCCTTTCCCCTTAATATTGCGCATCAGTATATATTTGGCGAAGGGCTATTTCAACGTCTTCCGGGGCCACGTCCTGTTGTATTTCACCGCGCGCGGCCGTTGATATCTCGCCTGTTTCCTCCGACACAATAATGCTCAGTGCATCGGTTTCCACCGTTATGCCCAGCCCGGCCCTGTGCCGTGTACCCAGACCCTTCGCAACATCCTGATCATCGGCGAGGGGAAGCAAACACCCGGCGGCCGCAATTTTTTTTCCGTCAATGATGATGGCTCCGTCGTGTAAAGCCGTCCCGGGATAGAAAATACTCTGAATCAATTCTCGCGATATTTCGGCGTCGAGTCGAATACCCCCTTCGATGTAGGACTCCAGACCACTATCTCCACAGACGGTTATAAGAGCCCCAATACGGTTTCTCGACAGCATCTCGACCGCCTGGGTGATCTCCTCCACCGGACCCGATCGCCGGCGGCCGAAGACGGACCGAATAAGCGGATTCTGACCGAGCCGGACGAGCCCTCGTCGTATTTCCGGCTGAAAAACAATCAACAGAACCAGTGCAAAGGCCGGCACGAGCCACTCCTCCAGAATAAACCGGATGCGGGACATCGGAACAAATCGGGTAAGCCAGAGAAGCACGACGAAACCCCCTATAAACGCAAAAATGAAGCCACGCATAATTCCCCCTCCCCGGGTTCCCTGTACGAATCGAAGCACATAGAAGATGCCCAGGAAAAGAAGGAGAATCTCCCCTGCCGTGACCAAAACATCAATCCACATAGATCGACTCCTCCCAGGACGTCGAACCATAAACGGCCCAGAGAACCTTTAAAAATTGATAAATCTCCCGGACGTCGTGTACACGGAACAGATTAAGGCCGCTGAGAATGGAGGGAGCAATCGAGCCGGCCGTTCCAAATTGCCGCTCCCGGGGCGGAACACCGAGAATCTCCCCGATAAAAGATTTGCGGGATGTCCCCAGCATCACCGGCAAGCCAAGACTGCGAAACTCGTGGGCTCTCCTCAAAATTTCACGATTGTGTTTGCCGGTTTTCCCGAAGCCAATCCCCGGATCAACAATTAGCTGCTCCTCCGGGAGTCCTCGATCTTTTGCTTCCGCAACGGAATTTTGTAAAAAGGAAAGAATCTCCGTCACGGGATCCGGATCATACGATGGGTTCTCCTGCATATTCTGGGGATTTCCCTGCATATGCATTGCTATTACAGGTACGTCAAATTGCTCCGCCAGTTCAATCATCTCCGGTTCGTCCGTCAGACCCCCTACGTCATTGATCATGGAGGCGCCCGCTTGAAGGGCGGCTTCCACAACGTCCGGCTTCCGGGAATCAATTGATACCGGCACCGATACTTCTGACGGCAGTCGTTCTATTACGGGACAGACCCGGTCGATCTCCTCCTCCACCGGCACGGGTTCCGCTCCCGGGCGGGTGGATTCCCCTCCTACATCAATGATACTTGCTCCGGCTTCTTCCATTTCTCGAGCACGCTCAAGAGCGGCATCCAGCCCCTCGTATTGTCCCCCGTCCGAGAATGAATCCGGAGTGACGTTCAAAACACCCATAAGAGCAGGACGCCCCGAGAGATCAAGTGTTCCACCGTTCGGAAATTGAAGTGTATGATCGGTCCGGGAGTATCGATCAATTGTGTTGCTTATTATTCGCCAGAATTCATGTTCCGGCTCCATTCCCTGTGTCTCCCGAATGTACTTCTGGAGGTTTGACCGATTCAACACGAGGACAACCCGGTTTCGCTTCTTTGTCTCCGTCATAAGTGGCTTCCGGACGTCCGCGCCTTCAAATGGACCCGGCACAAGTTCCGGCGGATTAAGGTTTCGAGGCAAATTGATTGTTATCTGCCACCTTCCCAGTACCTCTTCCGACTCCTCCCACTCCTCAATCCGAACGGGTATTCCCGCCATTCCGGCCAGAAATTTCTTTGGCGGACAGGTGACGGCCGGATTCAGACGAACGACTTTTTCTCTGGTGATTTCTTCTACCATTGGGATTTCTCCAGTAATCTCGTGACCCATCGACCGATTCGTTCCACCGCTTCCCGGCGGGCGGTCACGGTACTCTCTCCGCGCTGACCGCTAAATGGAGCACGAAACGTTTTTTTCCCGGTTCGGACAACGTCTCCGGATTCACGATCCCGAATTTTTACCCGAACCGTGTACTTTGCGGATGAACGAATGACACGGTCCAGACGATCCTCCGATAATACCGGTTGATTAAAATTTACGATTTCTCCCTCAATTACGAGATCCGACCGGTCCGGATCCTGCAGTTGATAGGGGGTCCGCTCCGCAATCTGATTCACCACTTCACGGGTAAGATCGTCCTCCAGTTTTCGCCACAGCGTATCATTGCGAAAAACGGGAACGGCAACGGTCTGTTCCTTTCTGTATAAACCGGAACTGCG
>CAZOLI010000002.1:34398-60671 GCA_964580675.1 uncultured Planctomycetia bacterium | reverse complement strand
GCAAATTTCAGAGAGGCGAGGAAGTTCATAAAATTTTCCCGAAGGGTTGAGTAATGTCCGTATCTCTCCGCCTCCACCGTCACCCTGTACAAAAAATTTGACGTTACGCCACCAACGATCCAGCGAAGGTACCTCATCCCCTGAGTATCCATAATACGTACTTTCATTAGAAATCCATCAGACCCCATCCGCGGAATTTTTTTCTGCAACTTCAGTTCCACCATCGAAAATTCAGGGTTGTTCTTGAGGTTGTTTAACTCATTCTTCGCCAGCTGATACCACCTCTCATTCGTTTTTAACTTCCGGTTAATGTAATCGTACTTCGTCCCCTTCCGAACACGCTCAAGTTTTATAAAATGGAGTTCCCTTCCCGACTTGGAGAACAGTGTTGAATCTTTTTTCTCAATCGGCACCCAGCCGGGAGGGGTTTCGTATATAACTTTACCAAACCGTCTCTGTGTCCAGTTTTCCCGTGGATTCTCCGAGCTGGCACAGCCAGTCAACAGCACCGGCCCCACTCCGGCCAGCAGCATCATGAACACCAAGCACCGAAACGAAAACACGTTCCGTGGTTTCACCGTTTCTCTCACAGTCGAAGAGGAAATTCGTTTGAACGTCATGGGAATAGGACCTGGAAAAATCTATGTTCGTCCAGAAAAAACCCCCAGTTTCCTGTCCGTGGAGCGTGTAAAGCCATGTTAATTATTGAGGTCCGAAAGAAAAGTTTCCAGCATCGGGGCATACGGAGAATCGGGACGCTCCTCAAGATATTCACGGAACGATTCTGCTGCGTCAGAATCCTTCTCTTTTTTCAGATATATTTGCCCCTTCAGAAGATGATACCTGGGCGATGAATAACCGTAATCGCGAGCCTGTTCAAGGTGCTTGGTCGCCTTCTCCAGCCGTGGAGGTCGTGCATCCAGATAGGAACGGGCAAGAAGAGAATACACAACCGGATGCTCGGGCTTCCTCTCCAGAATTCGATCCAGCTCTATTCGAGCCGTCCGCAAATAATACCGTTCAATGTTCCGTCTTGCATTCCACAACGTAATTTCTTCAACCATCCTGGCATACGTATTCGGTTTCCTCCGACCCTCCGGTTCACCGTCCATCGATTCCAGCCGTTTCTTCAGGTAGTTTCGGCGCTCTTTGTTCCGGGGGTGCGTCGAGTACAGATACGGCGGCCGATCCCGGTCACGATCCGGACTCATATTGAGCAACCGGAACACCTCAGGCGCCTCCCGCGGGTCGTAGCCGGCTTCCCGAAGATAACGAAACCCCACTTTATCGGCCTCCCGTTCCAGATCTCGACTGAAACCAAATATGGCCGCAACTGTCGTCAATCTTGCAAAGAGATAACCAATCTGGCCAATCTCGCCAAGTGGGGCGGCAAGTATGCTCATCCAGCGAAGCCCCGCCGTCTTTCGCTTTACGTTCCCCATGTGCTCCGTTGTGTGTCGAAAAATTGCGTGTACAGCCTCGTGTCCAAGAATCGTGGCCAGCTGTGCCTCGTTTGTCATCCGGGAGAGCAATCCGGTGTGAACAAAAATCGTTCCGTTCGGGAACGCAAACGCGTTCGGATCGGGATGTTTTAATACATAAACCTGGAATGAAAATTTCGTTCTTGTCGATTCCGGCAAAACCGCTCGCAGAACGTCGTTCAGATACGAACGAACGTCCTCGTCCTTCCACAGGAGCCCGGATACCTTGATTCGCTGAATTTCTTCCTCGGCGGCCTTCCAGAGCCGGCGTTCCGCGTCGGATTCTCCCGGCTCCACTTCCTCCTCCGTGGCCGGTTTTACCTCGGGTGCCGAACAGGCAAGGACAGAACCCGGTAAGGCCAGAAACAAAATGAGAATAACGGGGCGGTGGCGGCTCATTTTCCGGTGTTCTCCCATGACTCCAATATGGGCTGAAGAAGCACGTCGATCAATTTCTCCCGCTCTCCTTGATCCGTTAACGTCACGTTTCTCGTGGTCGGAAGGTTGGTGTTAAAATAGGTAATTTCCCCCAATTCAAGATCGGCCATCGCCACCCACATGTAACCGGCGTCCAGGACCGGCACCATAATTTGGCCCAGCAAAAATCCAACAGCTGCTCGAGTCCAGGAAACGGCCTGATATCCTGAACTACCGAAGTACCCCTCCGCACCAAAAAAGATCAGGTGAGTGAACCCCTCCTTTTTTACATTTTTTAATCGTGGATGAAGCACATAACCATCAAGCAACTTTTTGCGCCGTCTCCTAATGTACATCTGGTTGATTCCTCTGACGGTGGCCTCCATATAACTTCGGACGGGTGCGAAATTATTGATGTCTTCCTGAATTCCCGAAACGGGAAAGAGAATTGCATCCTCGGTCAGGTGCGTTTCCAGCCGATCCCCTATTTCTGACACAATTTCCCCTCGTACTTGATCGGAAATCCCAAAATCCTTCTCCGGAACGCCTCCGGTTGTCAGACGGTACAGAGAGGTATTCACACAGACGATCCCGAGCTTTTCCGGTTCACGGATTCTCGGTGTCCCCTGCGTGTCTTCCGGGCGGGAGTAAAGCGGGTTGGACGCGGTACATCCGGCCAACAGAAAAAGGGATGCGGAAATAAGAACAGGGAGGAAGACGTTTCGAAAAGAAAATTTACACAAGATGGCTTTGCTTATAACAAAAGGGGTGGGACCTCTACCTCGGATGGATGCAAAAACAGGCGAAGTTCGACGTCCGCTGGACCGACTGCTGGATATCAGGCCGGCCCAAACAGTCGTGCCCCTCAATGAAAACAGCCTGAGGGAGGAGCCTAGAGTTTGCCCCTCATTTCAAGTCGCTCCCGAATTCGCTCTTTGACGGGTTTGCTTTCGTCCTTTACGTAACTGTCTCCGGCCGAATCCGACTCCGTATCGTCTTCAGCCGGTTCCTCCTCGTCCGCTTCGGCGGCCTCCTCCGTGTCCTCCGTTGTTTCGTCCGGTTCCTCCGTGTCCGTCTCGGCCGGCTCTTTGGTGTCTGTTGCCGGCTGACCCGTGGATGCGTCGGGTTCTTCGCGAACCTCTTCCTCCACTTTCTGGAACGAAACACTGACCTCGGACTCCTCAACCTTCCCCCTCTGAAGCAACCGAAGTTCAATTCGCTCTTTTGCTGAAAGCTCGTCCGTCGATTGTTCCGGTTCGTACCGGGTAACGGTTTTTACGGTTGCCTCACTGTCACCGGCGTCCACATCCGTCGAAGCGGCCTCCTCCTCAGCTTCCTCGTCCTTCTCGTCCTCCTCCAGGATTTTGTTAATCTCCTCCATCTGCTCGCTATCGATGTCGGAGAAGTGATATATAAGGTTGCCCCGATCATAAGCCCCTCCTTCATACGCCTTGGTCATCACGAGACACTCGGTTGGACACACGGTGGTGCACAAATCGCAGTAACAGCACTTGACCATGTCGATGTCAAACTTGGTCACCCAGAAGTTCAGGGGGTTTCCCGTGGAGGCCTTTCCGAGGTCCACCCCATCCGGCGCCTTGATTGTTTCAATTTCTATGCAATCAGTGGGGCAGATCCGGGAACATTTGTAGCAACCGATACAGTCGTCAATATTATTGTACAATTTCATCCGGGACCCATCCGGTACATCCCATCGTTCCCGTGGATATTCCGTTGTAACGTCAGGGCGCAGGAACGTCTTTAACCCAACAAACATCGCGCCACTGACGGAAAAGACCGTGGCCAGGATGTTTCGAAAGTATGTTGTGATGGCTTCAAACATGGGGTCGTTTTTCGTCAGTAGGGAACCCGAATATTTCGATAATACTCCTGCACTTCGTAATCTTTCCGGAGCGGATGCCCCTCCCAATCCTCCGGACAGAAAATCCGCTTCATGTAGGGGTGATCCTCAAACCGAATCCCCAGCATATCATAAGCTTCCCGTTCGTGCCAGTTCGCCGCTCCCCAGACGTCCGATACCGTGGGAACGACCGCATCCTCCTCCGGACAAAAAACCTTGAGGGTCACTTTGTGCTTATGGGTCATGGAATGCAGATGATACGTCACCCCGAGCTTTCCATCTCCCCAATCCACGCCGCTCAGACACATCAGGTAATCGAAGGCAAGTTGCTCGTTGTCCTTGAGAAAATGACACACATCATTGATGGCTTCCACTTTGACCTCAATCCAGCTGTCGCAGTGTCCCAGGTCCTCCTTTTCCTGTTCAAGTTTCTTTAACTCACGCTCGCGTTCCTCCTCGTCCTCTATTTCCTTTATTTCCTCTTCCTTACGGTCCAGCTCCTCCTTCTGTTCCCCGATCGGATCACGGTAATCCGTTATTACGTCTTCACCGAAATGGTCCAGAAGCAAATCGTAAATTTCTTCGTCGGTCATGGTCATCGGAGTTTACGTTTCGATGGGTTCGGAGAATGATTCTTCTTTGAAGGCGTCCTGAATCTTCTGGATGGGGGGAGAATGAACCTTCGTGTCAATTTTCTTCTGAAGTTTAATCACACTTTCGATCAGCTGCTCGGGACGGGGAGGACACCCGGGCACGTATACGTCTACCGGAATAATACGATCCACCCCTTTCATAACGTGATAACCATGGTTCCAGTACGGACCACCACAGGTTGCGCAGCTTCCCATCGAGATCACGAATTTCGGATCGGGCATCTGTTCATACAGCCGACGAACCCGGAATCCCATTTTGATGGTGACGGTGCCAGCCACGATCATGAGGTCACACTGACGCGGCGTGGCCCGAAATGCGCCCGCTCCGAGCCGGTCCAGATCATACCGGGAGGCACCAGTGGCCATCATTTCAATAGCGCAACAGGCCAGACCAAACGTCATCGGCCACAGAGACCACCGCTGCCCCCACTTAAATATCTTGTCAACCTGGGTCAGAAATACGTTCGCGTCCGTCTCGTCTTCTCGTTCTACTAACTCTACCATTCGTTCACTATGGGTTGAATGAACCTGGAAGGAAACCAGCTGAACGGAGAAAAAAAGTATACAGGTAATAACGGATGGTTTTCAAGTATTCTAACAGGCCCGCTCCTGGCCGTTATGCCCCTTATACAGCACCCCGGAACGCAACGGGAAAAAGAAAAAATCCCCCGGAGGGAAAAAAGTAGCCCCGCCTCCGGGGGACACCATCTGAGGTTCGAAATGGGAAGGGAAATTTCAGGGAGTTTCACCCTTTTGTAATTCTTTTGACACTTTGTTTACGCAACCATCATTCCAACAGACCTTTTATTCCATTGAAGAAATATATTTAGATAAGTGCTCATATATGTATAATAATAGGAGATTTCTCGCACGTTGAAGATGCAATATTCATCATTTATTGAATTGGGTGTAAACAAATTATTTAAAATAAAGATTCATGGTCATGTTTTGCCGGTTTTTCAGGCGTTGCGGGTTCTGGGAAATGGGAGGAGGCCGGGGAATACCATATCCATGTTCCGCTGTCATTCGGAAAACGGAACGGGTCATCCAGAGGGGTGATGCACGAAAAAACAAGAAAGGGGGTGAGGAATTGAAATAACGGGCCGGGGCGTCCTCAGGAATTATCGAGTTTGTCCTGTGCTTCCTTCAACTGCTCTTCCTTTTCCTTCAGCTCCGTAATGTCCTCGGCCACACCCGCAAACCGGTACACTTCACCGTTTTCATTACGAACCGGAAAGGCACGATCCCGAATCCATCGAATTTCATCGTCCGGCCGAACAATCCGATACTCCTGGGCAAGTTCTTCGGGTTGTTTCTCCACGTATGTTTCCCCCGAAATGAAATCTACGACCTCACGGTCCTCCGGATGCACGGACTGGATCCATAATTCCGGGTTCTCGAGAACCTCTTCTCGCGGCAGACCCCATATTTCTTCAAATGGGGGGCTAATATAAATGAGATCCTGCACATCGGCCGAACTCATCCAGAAGACGAGGTCCACGTGTTCGGCGAGCTGTCGAAATTTTTCCTCACTTTCCCGGAGTTCTTCCTGCACTTCCTTAAATTCCGTGACGTCTTCGGCAATCCCGGCCAGACGCTGGCCATAACCCTCTTGCTGTACGGGGAATCCCCGATTACGAATCCACCGAACTTCCCCGTCGTCCCGAATGATTCGGTATTCCACTGAATATTCATTTGCCTCTGTCAGGCTTCCGATTTCCTCATCCACCTTGGCTCGATCCTCCGGGTGAATGCGTTTTTTCCATGCGCGCGGATCCCTGTAAACCTCTTCTGGATCATCCCCCCATATTTTTTCGTAGGCCGGGCTTACGTAAATAACTTCTGGCGGATCCACGCTGCGCAGGTAAAACACCTCTTCGATGTTCTCGGCCAGCTGGCGAAATCGTTCCTCGCTTTCCGCAAGTTGCTGCTGCATCTCCTTCCGCCGTGTAATGTCCTTCACAAACCCGGTGTATTGGGTGATGTTTCCCGCATCGTCAAACACGGGAACCCCGTGTCCCCAGACCCACCGGCTGTAATCCTCCCCGGGATTCACCCGGTATTCCACCGAGGTTTCGATGCCTTCCTGCAATTCCTGGAGTACCGTCTCGACCCGTTCACGATCATCGGGATGCACGTAATTTAGAAAGTCAAACGGATCTTCCATCAGATCCTCGTAGTCCCCGCCAAATACCTCTTCGTACCGATCCCGGTTTACGAACATTTCGGACCAATCCTCATTCGCGATGTAGATTACTTCGTCAATGTTTTCGGTAATTGTACGGAGTCGATTCTCACTTTTCCTCAGATTTTGTTCCACCTTTTTCTTTTTCGTAATGTCCTTCACAAAACCTGTCGTTCGAATAACGTTCCCGTCCTCGTTTTTAATTGGTATTCCCTGACTCCAGACCCACCGCTCGTAATCTTCGTCCGGGTTCACGCGATACTCAAAGGAAATTCTTTGGCCGGAAATTAATTTGGCCACTTCGTTTTCAACATCTTCCCGATCGTCCGGGTGCACATAATTCAGATAGTCATCCATATCTTCACTTAATTTTTCCGCATCTCCACCGTAAATCTCCTCGTATCTTTCTTCATTGAAGAATAGATATTCCTCATTCTCTCGGTCCACAAGAAAAATGACTTCGTCCAGGTTTTCCACGATGTTCAGCAAAGCCGCTTTCGTAACGCCCCCCCCTCCTTTCTGTACCTGCTCCTCGGAGAGTTTTTGGTGCAGACAGATAATTCGATTCCCCGCTTGACCATTTGTTGGCTCCTCCTCAAAGACTGGACAGAAATCAGTTTCCATCCAGGTAATCCCGTCGGCGTCTTTTAATGGGTAGCGGACGGTCTTTTGTTCCTGTAGTCCGTTCTCCCGAATTTCCTTCACCACATTCTCGACCCGGCCTTTTTTCTCATCCTCCACGAACCGGATCCATTCGAAGGGTTCACCGATTTCCTCACGCCCAACAGGAGGAAAAAGATCAGTGTACCCACTGGAAACCGAGAGAACCTCCGAACCATTCTCATCCGTAACAACAACGATATCTGCTTCGGACATCAGGTTTCAGTAATTCGAGATAATCGGAAATTGTGGTTATGATTTAGCAATCTGAATCTCCGCCTTCCGATAAAATAACATCACGATAATCAAAACCGGAAAAACATGACCAAATTTTTTAAAAATCCGGGTAGGACAGGTTATTTTGCCACAAGACAGAAAAGCAATCCGATTAACCTCTTTCACCTCCAGGATATCTCGCCCCCCTGGAAACGACTACAACTATTCGTGCTGTTAGGATCATCAGGAGCGAAATTCACGCGGGGTCAGGTCGTGTTTGTTGCACAGCCGGTAAATGTTTTGCCGGGAACAACCCCAATCGTCCGAAATCCGATCCACGTTGCCATCGTGTTCCTTCAGTGATTTTTTCAGAAACAGAAATTCCGCCCGGTCCTTCAGAACGGACGGATTTTTGGAATTCGCAAATATCTGACGGAACGACACCGGTACGGATCGCCCCCCCTTCTGTTCTTCTTCGCCTCGCTCATTCAGAAGCGTCTCCACGTCGCGGGCCGTTATTTGACCTTCCCGGACCCGCACAAATAACTTTCGAACAATGTTGTATAATTCTCGACAGTTGCCGGGGTACGAGTAGGACTTCAGCTCCTCGAACGCACCTTCCGAAAACCGGATGGAACTGCTCCCCTGATGTTCCGTTACTTCCTTGAGGTACATCCCGGCCAGTTCCGGAATTTTTCCTTTCCATCGACGAAGAGGAGGAAGATTCAATTTCAGGACGTTCAGGCGGTCAAACAGATCGGATCGGAAATTCCCTCGACGAACGGCTCCCTCCAGATGCGTATTGGTAGAACAGATGACTCGAACGTCCACCTGCCTCGGCTCACCCGCTCCGAGGGGCGTAATTTCACCAGTTTGAATCACCCGGAGGAGCTTTTTCTGGTTGTCCATGGAGAGCTCACCAATTTCGTCCAGCAACAGTGTGCCCCCATCCGCTTTCATAAACCGGCCCTCCCGTTCTGTTGTTGCCCCCGTAAAAGCCCCCGCACGATGACCGAACAGTTCGCTTTCCGAGATGGATTCGGGAATGGACGCACAATTCACTTTCACAAACGGTTCATTCGCCCGGGGCCCGAAATGGTGGATAAAATCAGTGGCCAGTTCCTTTCCCGTCCCTCGCTCCCCATAAATATAAACGGGAAACTCAAATTCAGCCGCCTGCTGAAGATGCTCAACCGTGTCCTCCCACTCTTCGGTCTCGCCTACCACAAGAGGATGGGGGGCCTCCGAACGGCCACTGGCCGTCAACCATAATCGAGCAAACAAAAAAGCACGGGCGGCCAGAACCGCCTGAATCTGATCAACAAGGGGATGCCCATCAGCATCTTCCGGAACCTCATCACCGGACAGACCCGCCAGCAGAACCCCGAAAATACCCTCCTGATAGTTAAGTGGTAGAACCAGAAGCTGACCTGAAGCATCCGAAGCACTGTAGGGCCATCCCTCCACCTCGGAACCGTCGGAAACAAGTGGTTGACCGGTTTCAATCACCTTCGCCTCTTCCGGCCACGGGGAATACGTGTTCTTCGGGCGACCCCGGGAAAAAAGAACCTCCTCTATGTTCGGGGCCCTGAAATTCTGCGTTTTCGGAGCTCTACCGTCCTGCCAGTACGTGGTACGACCGAAAATCGCTCCCTCCGGTCGTGTCAGAAATGCCAGTGAGGCAAAGTCAAACCGGAAATCATCACAGAGGTCCTTCAGGAAATACATGACGGAGGCATACATTTCCCCGTCTGGCACCGATGTTTCTGTTTTGACGGAATCCTCCGTGATCAAAATATGTTCCCGAGAAAATTCTAACTCCATTAACGGGCATCCGGCCCGAGACCCGACTCCCAACGCCACATCCTGAACCGAACTGGCCAGATTCTTTGTCTAAAATCCAGTATAAATATCCAAATTTTGGGACACAATCACTATATTTCTACTGGGGCCGAAATTCAAGCAAACAAAGGGGACACCGAGAAAGTGCTCACACTAATTGACGTTCTCATCAACATCATTAGTTTCCCGGTTCTTCTCCGTTCACACACGTTCTCTGAATTTTATTTTCCCATGCGGTTCGATATAATATTTCCTGACTGGCCATGAAATTCATGCCTCAAATGACGGGGCTGGTTTTTTGGTTGCTCCGATCAGAAACTGATCTTCGAGAACGTCATCCTCATTCCGTCACGCCCTATGAACAAGGTTGTCATCTGTGACCCAATTGCGGAGGAAGCCCTTCAGGAACTGGAACGCATGGACCTGGAGGTCATCGACGCCACCGACGTGAAAAAAAACAGATTGCCGCAGACCATCGGGGACGCCAGCGCGATTGTCGTGCGCTCCGCGACGACCGTAAATGAAGAATTTCTGTCACGGACCACCAACCTTCAATACATAATACGCGCGGGCGTTGGGCTGGATAACATCGATCTGGATGCAGCCCGGGAGCGCGGGGTAGAAGTCGATAACACTCCGTCCGCCAGTTCGATCGGCGTCGCGGAACTAACCCTCGGTCTTATGATTGCCTGCTTCCGTTACCTTCCCCGGGCAGACGCAGGTATGAAATCGGGAAAATGGGAAAAATCAGCATTAAAGGGGCAGGAACTGTACGATAAGTCCATCGGCCTTGTCGGACTGGGTCGAATCGGAACCGAAGTGGCTCTTCGAGCGGATGCGTTCGGGGCCCAAATCCTGTCGACCAAACGGAATCCAAACGACATTTCGGACCGTCTCGGTGACACACGGATCTCGATCATCGAACAGGACGAACTCCTCTCCAGATCGGATGTTGTTAGCCTTCATGTGCCTCACAACGAACAAACCCATCACATGATCGACCGGGAGGAACTCTCAAAAATGAAAGAAGACGCCGTTCTGATCAACACGGCCCGGGGTGGGGTGGTGAATGAAGAGGCTCTTGTCAATGCCCTCCGGGAGGAATCAATTGCCATGGCGGGCGTCGACGTTTACCAGGAAGAACCCCTTCCCGAAGACCATCCATTCCGAAACCTCCAGAACGTCGTTCTCTCACCGCACCTCGGGGCCAATACACGGGAGACCCAGAAGAGAGTCGGAGAGGAAGTTGTCTCCAACATTCAAAATTTTTTCCTGAACTAATCTCATGGTAGATATTCATCCGTTTAAAGGGTATCGATACAATCTGGAACACCCCGGCGTCGAACAAAAGGAAACCGTTGCAAACCTCGATGACCTCGTTACGCAGCCCTACGACAAAATTTCCGACCGGATGCAGGATACCTATTACCAGAAATCACCGTATAATTTTGTGCGTCTCATCCTGAACCGAGGAGATCATCAGGAGAATCTCCCGGAGGACAAATACGAACAGGCGGCGGCGTTTCTGGAACAATGGCGGGAGGAAGGTGTATTTACTCAGGATGAAGACCCGTGCCTTTACGTCTATTCCGTTGAGTTTACCGACGGACACGGGAAACGCCGGGAACGAACGGGTTTCTTTTCCCTCTGTGAACTCGAATCCTACGGCGAGGGTTCGGTACACGCCCACGAAAAAACCATGTCCGGTCCGAAAGCGGACCGACTGCGCCTCCTGCGAGCAACGCGTACCAACCTCGAACCGATCTTCTTCCTGTTCGGGGGAGGGGATGAAAACCGGATTCAGAACAAACTCGAAGAGGTAAAAAATACGTCACCGGTCGCGGAAGCCCGAGTCGGCGAAGACCAGCACCACCGTCTCTGGGCGACCCGGGACACAGCCACCATTCAGCGCATCCAGCGCCTGATGAGGGAAAAACAGGTGGTTATTGCGGACGGACATCACCGATACGAAACGGCTCTTAATTACTTCGAGGAACTTAAACAGCAGGATGATCCGGCGACGGAAACCGCCGGAAAACGGATGGCGGTTTTTGTAAGCGCCGATGACTCGGGGCTGTTTATTTACCCGTCTCATCGTGTGTTAACCGGTCTGGAAGATTTTGACGGCGATCGGTTTATCGAAGCCCTCTCCAGGAATTTTGACGTGACGCGGTACCCGCTGAATTTCGACGGTGAGGACGCGGTTGCACACCAGAAGGAAGAATTCCTCGAAGACGTCCGGTTCGAAGGAATTGACCAACACAGTTTTGGGGTGGTCCTTGCCGGTCACGACGAACTGCTACAGATCTCCGTGGGAGAGGAGGAATTGCCGGACGGGCTGTTCCCGTCGGACAAATCCGACGAATGGTGTCAGCTGGATGTCAACGTCCTCGAATCCCTCGTCCTTGAACACGTTCTGGACATCACGCCGGCTGAAATCGAAGAGGGGAAATACCTCAGTTATCACCGGCATGAGGAGGAGGTATTTCAGAAGGTTCGGAACGGAGACGCCCAGCTCGGGTTCGTTATGAATCCCACCGACGTACAGGAAGTTCTTGACGTCGCCGGACAGGGCGAAAAAATGCCCCAGAAATCCACGGACTTCTACCCAAAAATACCGAGTGGTCTCGTCTTTTCCCGTATTGACGACGCGGAATCCTCGTAATTGTTATATGGAAAGTCAGGTTCGAGTTCTTGTTCTCGTCGCAGCAGGCACCAACTGCGACCGGGAAACCATCCGGGCGTTCCGGGCCGCCGGTGCCGAACCGGAACGTGTTCAAATTCGGAAACTTACCGAGGAGACCGACCTGCTCTCGGACTATCATATCATCGTTATACCCGGGGGCTTCAGTTATGGGGATCACGTCGGAGCAGGACGTATTTTTGCCAGTGAAATCGAACATCTCATGTGGGAGGAATTCAACCGGTTCATAGAGAAGGGAAAATTAATACTCGGTATCTGTAATGGATTTCAGGTGCTTGCAAAAGCAGGATTGTTACCGGGAAATAACAGCCGCGAACAGAAGATTACTCTTGCTGAAAACGACTCCGGAAAATTTGAGGACAGATGGGTCCACTTAAAGGTAAATTCGCAAACATCCGAATTTATAACAAACGAAGAGGAACAGGTGTTCCTTCCGGTTGCTCACGCCGAGGGCAAATTCGTATCCGCTACTCGACGGAGCCACAGTTCGGACAACCGTCCGGAATCCGGAAACGTACTCCAGGAACTCAAGGAAAACGATCAAATTATCTTTCGTTACACAACACCGGATGACCGTGAACCGGAATACCCCTGGAACCCGAATGGATCAACGGATCATATTGCGGGCATATCCGACCCAACGGGTCGAATACTGGGAATGATGCCTCATCCGGAACGATTTTACTCGTCCTTTCAACACCCGAAGTGGACGAGGTGGAAGAACAAACAACAACCGGATGGACTAAAAATAATACAAAACGGCGTAAACACTATTCAAAACCGGTTTTTTTCCGGGGGTCACTAAAACCGACATGAGCAAACAAAAGGGAACAAGAAAAAATTTGAATGTCCTTTTCGTTCTCCTGCTTCCTCTTCTTGCACTTCTGGCCGCCACCTGCACCCCGAAATCCCCGGATCAGACCCGGGATCAATCATCGGATGTCGAAAAAGGTCCTCCACCGATTCTACGGCCGGCCGGAACCGGTACGTCCCGAAATGTCATCCCGGCCTCCAATCAGAACGGTGGCCAATTGACGGGGACGTTTACAAACAACAAAACCGTATCCCTTCGAATCCACAAACGCTTTAAACCGGGAGACCGGGTTGTGCTCTGGGTAACGAAAGACGGCGGACGAAACTGGTCACGGGTACGGAAAGTCAAACGACCGAAAGACCGGAATACCATCAAATTCAATTCGGAGGGAGATGGCACATATGGATTTGTGCAGAGGGCACCGGATGATCCGGCACCCGGACGATCAACCATTCCCGAACAGGAAGTAACTGTGGATACCAGTTCCCCCTCCGTTTCACTGCTTTATCCCAACGGGGGAGAACTTCTTCCGGCTCGTCAGAAGGAAATTATTCGCTGGACGGCAAAAGATGCTCACCTGCAGAAAAAACCAATCAAATTGCAGCTATCGCAAGACGGTGGCAAAACCTGGTCCATCCTGACGGAGGAGACCGAAAACAACGGTGTTTTCTCCTGGACACCGGATTTCACATCCTCGGACTGTAAAATACGGATCACCGTGAAAGACCGGGCGGGGAATTCGGTGTCAACTACGTCCCGGGAGTCCTTTTCCGTCGACGGGAAACCACCCACTGTTCGGATAACGGGACCACCTCGATCCAGCGAAACAAACTTTGAGGTTTCCTATAAGGCCAAGGACCATGGAGACGCAGGGATTCGAACCATCGAAATGTATTTCTCACCCGATGACGGCGAGACCTGGCACCTGTACGGAAAGGACCTTGATCGTACCTCCCCCTTCCAGATGACCTCCTCAGACGGAATGGTTGGCCTTTACCTGGCGTCCGAGGATCGCCTGGGAAACGCCACCCGGACTCCTGAATCGGGTACGGACCCGATGCACACAATAACCATTGATACCAGGCCGCCTGAACTTCAACTTTTAAAGCCATCTTCAGAACAGATACTGACCGGGGGCAAAACCGTTAACGTAGAATGGAACTACAGCGATCCGCATCCCCTTAAAAATGGGGTGGAGGTCCAGATCAGACAGAGCCCGGACGGAACCTGGAACACAAAAGGAACCCTCGATTCCTCCCGGGAGAAATGGGCACTTCCGGTGCCGAAAAAGCACCTCGAGCAGATGCAGATTCGACTGAAAGGATCCGATGCATTTGAAAACAGAACCAGAACGAAAGCCCGAAATGTCCGGGTGGATTACCGGTCTCCGAACGGCTACGTAACGAACGTCGAAAAACAGGATGACGGAACGTACCTTGTTCACTACAAAACAAAGAACCAGGGGTTTGCTCCCATTGATCGCACCCAGCTCCACGTAACGCATGATGGGGGAAAGACCTGGTCTTCGCTTTCTCCAGAAACCGGTAACCCGAAATCCCCCAAAACATTAAAACTTGACCGGAATCCGGATCGTTTCGGCTGTAGCATTACCGTGTCCAGCAAACCCGCAAGGGAACGAGACGCCGCGCAGAAACCTCCCTCCGAAGGAGATCGCCCACAATACGTGTATGAACATGAGGGGAAACAATCATCATTTCAGTTCCAGTCTCCCCGGCCCGGTCAGGTTGTGAAGGCGGGATCCCCCCTGACGATTCGGTGGGAAACAGAGCAGAAGGAGGGCCTTCGCGAAAACCTGGATCTGGAAGTATCAAGAAACAACGGAGCCTGGGGCAAAATATCAAGAGGAATGGAGCCGGGAACCAATTCAGTGAAATGGACGGTTCCCGACAAACACGGAGAACAGATCCAGTTCCGGCTAACGAGCCAAAACGATTCCAACCAGTCTCCGCTGGGTCTGCTGGATGAACCAATAACTGTTGATGGCCGGAAACCACGAATAAGCATGATTGCTCAGGGAGACCAGGCTAATCATCCGGTAAGCCAGCCCGTTTACACCGATGAGGAGGTGTCCCTTGACGTAGAGGTTAGCGATCGCGGCAAAGCCGGTGTGGATTTCGTCGAACTCTGGACCCGGGAAACATCCGAAAACAAATGGAAAAAAGTGGCACAAAAAACGGTTCCCGACGGCGAGAAACGTATTTCCTTCTCGGCTGATCTGAACGATGGCACATACGATCTCTACGCACGAGCTGGGGATCATGCCGGAAACAACATGGCCACACCCGATCCTTCCACGGACATCCGGCAAAGTATTGTTGTCGACACACAGAAACCGGAGGTTCGGATCGTACATCCGAAGACCTCCCCAACAGTCCGGGAGGGTGAATCAATTCGGATAAAATGGATTGTCAATGACAGACACGCCGGAGAAACCCCCGTTACCGTCCGGTTCTCCCCGGACGGACAATCAAACTGGACCGTGCTGGAATCATCCGGAGGACCGGAGGGCTCCTGTGAACTGGACACGACCGGTCGTCCGGAAACGGATCAGGGCACGGTCGAATTGACCGCAGTTGATCGGGTGGGGCATTCAAACACGGTGACTCTTGAAAACCGGATCACCATCGATCACTCCCCGCCGGCGTTCAAGATTTCGAACATAGAAGAAAAAAATAGCACCGTCTACATCACGGCGGATGGGGGAGAAAGAGGTCCGGCAGGGTTGAAAAAATTACAGGTCCACTACCGAACGTCCGGAGATCCGTACTGGCATCTCCTCAAAACAACGGACGGCAACAGCGGCAGGATTCCCGTTTCACTTTCCAGAGGGAAATACGAATTTCAGCTGACGGGGGTGGATAACGCCGGTAACAGTGAACGCCGAACAAATGATGGAACGACGTTTACCGTTTCCTCCTCCGGCAAGGAAAACCAGGAGCCTCAGGAGAATGAGGAAGATTCCACGAAGTCGAAAATTTTTGCCTCGAAAAACCTTTACAGAGGGGGAAGCACCGTAAAAGCCAGCTGGAAACTTTCCCCTTCAAACTTCCAGGAAGACTCCGTACGCATTGAGTACCAACCTCCGAACGGAACGTGGACACCACTCGACACCAACCTTCCTCTGAACGTGTCGAAACCGAGGAAAACGAAACTTCCCGAAATAACGGCAAAGGGGGTTTCGCTTCGTATTTCAGCACGGGACGAAAGTGGGAAACGGGTAACGGTCGGAGAAACCGTATCCATTGATCTGGACACCAATCCACCACTGCGAGAATTAAATGAGGTCCGGCGCAGGTCTCAAAATGCACAGAAAATTCAGATTAACTACCGAATAAACGATGTGGGACCGGCCGGTGTGGAAGATGGGGTTCTCTGGTATCGAACACCGGGAAGCAAAACCTGGAAAAAAATGGGGCACATCGACTCCGACAGACAATCCATGGTCTCTACGTTGCCGAAAAAAGGCACCGTGGAGTTATTCCTGACCGGCGTTGATCGGGCCGGAAACCGCAATTCCGCTCCCGACGAAGAGTCAAGGCCAATGGCAACTCTGGGGAAGCCGGGTTCCTCCACAAACGAAACGGAATTCCGCATTTCACTCTCCACGTTTTCGGGAGGGAATGTGTACCGCGGGGGGGAACAGCAACTTTACATAGCGTACAGTACCAGGGGAGGATCGATTCAGGAAAACAGTGTCAGCTACTATTATTCTACAAATGGCGGAAATTCCTGGAATCTCATTGCTTCAGGACAGCCCGACTCCGGTCGTTATCTCTGGTCCATCCCGGAAATAACGACTGGTTCCGCAAAGGTAAAGGTGGAGGTGAAGGACAAAAAGGGAAACACGCATACCGCCGTATCGGCGGACACCTTTACGATTGACTCCAGCCAGCCTGCCGCCTATCCGAAAGGCCCCAAAACCGCCAGCTCCCTCCCCGTGGAAATAAATTACGTCCGAAAGGGCGGTCCGGAAAAAGTCGACATATCGTCGGTTCGGCTGTGGTACCGAAAGGCAAACAACCGGACATGGACGAAAGGCCCGAAGATTACGTTTGGTGAAAAATTATCATTCCAGCCCCACAACGAAGGGCGGTACCTTATCCACCTCACCGCTCAAAACAAATATGGCTGGGAAACGAAAAAACCGGAACCCGGGGACATGGGCCAGATGGAAATACTTGTTGATACCACTCCACCAAACGTGGAACTCGACGTCCTCTCCAGAAGCAATGATAAAAAGAACGCGAAACGCACGAGTCAAAATTCATTGAACGTCCGATGGAAGGTATACGATCAAAATCCGGAAATCGGTTCCGTCACCGCCCGCTGGGAATCGGACGCTCTGGAGAATGGGTCGAAAAAAATCGCCTCCGGTTTGCCCCTGGAAGGAACAAGAGAATTCAAACTGCCAAATGAGGCTTCCAAAAGCGCGACGAAACTCGTAATCGAAGCAACGGACCGGACCGGGAACAGAGGGAACGCCGCAGCGGGCCCATTCCGCATTGACAACACAACCCCTTCATGGACACTGAACGGCCCGGAGTTGAGCAAAACCCCGGACGTGAATCTAACGGCCGACATCGATACGAAAGGGCAAAACGACCTGAAATGGATTGAGCTCTGGACCTCGGAAAATGGGGGACAAACATGGGAAAAACAGTATCGAATCCAGGAACAGCGAAACGATAAACTGCAATTTGACGCGGAGCAGGACGGGGAATATGGTTTTTATCTCGTCATCTCCGACCTGTCCAGAAATAAAACCCGGAAACCCACCCCGGGAACAAAACCCGCCGCAACGACGCTAGTGGACACAACTCAACCCGAATTGCAGGTAGATGTGCCCGATTACGAAAACAAAATTTACAGGGGAGGGGAACACATCCCCGTAAAATGGAACCTCACGGAAGAAAATCCGGCCGGGAAACCCATTTCCCTCTCGTGGCGAATGGGCTCGGACGGCTCCTGGAACCAGATCGCAAAATCCACCAGCCCGAAGGGGAAACACAACTGGAAATTGCCAAAAGTGACCAACAACAGCGTCTGGCTCAGGGTAACGGGGGAAGATCGAACCGGGCGAATTGACCTGAAAGAAATCGGTCCCCTCGTCATCGATTCCACACCTCCCAGGGTTATGGCCATCAAGGGTCCGGATCGGACGTTCCAACGAAAATTTTCCCTGAAGGTGAACGTAGCCGATCAGGGAGCAGCAGGGCTCCACCAGTGGAACCTCTTTATTACCCGGGACAACGGAAAAACATGGCGGTTCTTTGACTCGTACAAGTCCTCTTCAAAAACAATAACGATTCGCCGACCACACGGGAAATACGGCTTTGCGGTCCAGGGAGAGGATCACGCCGGCAATGTGGGGCCGAAACCCTCCTCGTCGGAACACATACAGAAAACCGTGTTCGTCGACTTCTCCAAACCCGATATTTCATTGAACGTTCCGGGGGATCTGATTCTGGGCGGAGGTAACCAGTACACGATCAAATGGGAAACGGGAAGCGATAAAATCAGACCGGGTTCGGTGAAACTGATGTACTCCCGTAACGGGGGCCAGACGTGGGAAACCATTTCTTCCGGTATGGATGACACGGGAAGGTACAACTGGAATGTCCCCAAAATCACGACCCTGAGAGCCAAACTAAAAATAGAGGCCACCGGAAAAAATGGTGTGACAGGAACGGATGTTACGGAAACGAATTTTGTCATCACTTCCGAGGAACCGGTCGTAAAGCCATCCGGTGCCCGGGAACTTAAACCGGACAAAGATGGGGCGGACCGGAACCGTGACCAGAACAAAGAAACGGACCGGAAGACGGGGAAAACAGACAGTACCCATGAAGAGAAGGCCCCGGAAAACGTGGAAACGGCAGAAAAAGAACAACAGGAACCCGAAACGTACAGCTGGGAACAGGACGTTTTTCAATATCCGGAATTCAAGGAACCTCAGCTTACCCCGAACGGGGAAAAACACAAAAACAGTGAGCGTTACAAGGAACTCATAAACCAGGTTCTGATGCTGCTAAAGCAGGAAAAATACCAAAAAGCACTCTCAAAACTGGAACAGGTTCGGGAGTTGATACCGGAAGAACCACAACATGAACTGCTATCCGGATACACAAAGATGAAACAAAACGGCGATCCGTCGTCGTACCTTCCGCACTTTCGACAAGCGGTTGAAAAAGCACCGGAGAATGGGGGGTTCCAATTCTGGTTAGGCGTGGGCCTGCTGGAAGCGGGAAACCACCAACAGGCCAGTTCCATTTTTCGCACGGTGCAAAAAACGGACGGCCGGGCGGAAAGCCTGTTGCTCCACGGGATTTCACTCTACCAGAAAGGTGATTACTCGGAGGCCGCGAAGAAGATCTCCTCCTTCCTGAAACTCCATTCCGCCTCCGCCAGAGGGCAATATTACGCCGGCATGTCCTATTTTAACATCGGAAACTGGAATGCGGCGGCCCGCCATTACAAAAATTACCTTGACCTCGGAGAAGATCCTGAACGACTGAGCAACATAGAAACCCGCTTAAAACTCATCAACAGGGCAACCGAAACCAGGTAACAACATTTTTTCGAGAGGTGTTCGTGACGGAGATTCCATTTCTTTCCGTGGTACTCCGGTTGACATTTGCAGCGATTGCCGGGGGCCTCGTGGGTCTGGAACGTGAAACGCACGGACAACCAGCAGGGTTGCGGACCCACATGCTCGTGTCCATTGGCTCCTGTATAGCAATGCTGGTTTCCGTTTACATGATTACGTTCGGTCAGTTTGCGGATCCGGGACGAATAGCTGCTCAGGTTATTAGTGGAATCGGCTTCCTCGGGGCCGGAGCCATCATTCGTTACGGACCAACGGTTCGTGGCATCACCACCGCCGCCGGAATCTGGGCCACGGCGGGTATTGGTCTGGCAATGGGGGCCGGATTGTACTCCCTGGGCTCCTTCGCCGTGTTTCTTTCCCTCATTATTCTTTACGTACTGGACCTGCTGGAAAAACGGTTCATCGCCGAACAGCTGCTAAAAACCATAACGATCACTCTGGAAAAAGAAGAGCCGGAAATCGGGACCATTGAAAACGTGCTCAAATCCTACGGATTAAACATCAAAAAAGTGAGTCTGCATACCCTGATCGACAACAAACACACGGAAGTCACCATGTACGTAAAAGGTCCTGAATTGGTGGATGTTGAAGAATTAACCGGTGAACTTCGAAAACTCGATGACGTAACGGAAATCGAAATTGATTAGGACCGCAGTCGTTAATGCGCCAGTCGGGATTCTCCCTTTTCACAAACGCACCGGAGAAATGGTTTCGGACCGAACCGGATTCCCGGACAGATGCCACTGTGGATGCCCGATCCTACCTGAAGTTGGTAATTCCACTGATTCTGATTCTGACGGGAGTTGGCTGTCGGGATCAAAACCCGAACAAAGAATCCGAATTCAACGAAGGGCAGGAGACAAGTAAAAATGAACAGAAGAAAGATGCCTCCTCCAAACAGGCACCCGAGATCACACTGAAATACGCCCCTAAGAAAACCAATGCCGTAACGCGAACCATGGGGTACGAGATCCGGTTTCCGACAGACGACGACAATGGGACGGCGTGGCAAGTATTTGAGAGGAACCACGAATCGTACCGGCAGACGCCGGAAGCACACGAAGGTCCCCGGATCGTCAGCGCTGTTCGCCGGTATAAAGACGGTGATAGACTCATTCGGAACCCCGCAGATCCCGAAGGTAAAATCCTCGAAGACACCCACCTAAACAAACATTCCCTGGTGTTTCTTGACCGGGACAGAGGCCGGCCGATAGTGGCCAATCAGAACCCCCGGATGCCCGCGCCCAGGGCCGGGATCGTGATGCCGGACACCGGTGGATTGCTTTTGCCGGATCAATCCGTTACGACGGGGGATTCCTGGGAAATAAAAAGCACCCGGCTCGCCGACATGCTGTCCCGAATTCGCCTGGGGGGTGAAGCCACCGCACATTGTGAACTCGTCCGCCTTCGTTCCTCCGGAACAGAGTTGACGGGACTGATTGAGGTCCGGGTTGATCTCACGTTTCCGACCCCGGAGGAAGAAATAATGTACACCGCCAACCTCAGCGGGTTCCTCCATGTGGACGCCAAACAAAGTCTGCCACAATTCCTGACGTTGTCCGGACCGGTGTATTTTCAGCAGAAATCCGGAGCCCCCCTTCCTAAAACCCTTCCGGACACACCGGGATCATACGAATTCTTCATGCGGGAAACCTGGGACAAATAGGTCCGCCGAAGGGAACGGACTTATGAGAATCCGGCATACTCCGATTATTCCGAATTTGGAAATAATTGAATTTGAATATGATTATTGATTTATTTAGAATAGGAAATTCGTGTTTACTATTTCTGTTCAATCCGGGGAAATGAGTAACAATTCTGGTACCCGGTAGAACAGATCTGGATCGAATCGATAGTTCATGTATTCGAGTCGGAGTAAGGAACAATGCAGTACGGGACAGTAAAGTGGTTTAGTAACAGGAAGGGATACGGATTTATCGAACGGAAACAAGGGGGACAGGACGCTTTTGTCCATTATTCTGACATTCAGGAAGAGGGCTTTAAAACCCTTGAAGAAGGTCAGAAGGTAGAATTTGAGCTCGAGGAAACTGACGATGGCCCACGAGCTCTCGAGGTCGGGAAAATTGAGGAATTTCCCGAATCGGCCGAAGGTTCCCAGGAGGAAGTGCAAACGGAGGATTCCGATTCCTCACCGGAAACGCCGGATGCTTTTTCCAGTACAGGTCCCGGCGTAGATCGGGATACTTCCTCTCAGGAAGAAACCGGGGAAGAGCCGGAGGATGAAACACCAATAACACCGACCTCCGTGCTCGACGAAGAAGAGGAAGAAGACGAATCCCCCGAGGCCGAACCGGAACAGGAAGCGGAACCGGTTGAACAGCGTCAAACGACTGAAGCGTCCACGAATCCCGAGGCTGAAGGCGAATCAACCACTGGGGGCACCGAAGAGGAAGAAGAATCCACCCCTCAGGAAGAAGAACAGGAAGACGACGAAGATTGGTGGGACTAAACGTTTTTCCCGCCATTCTTCAAACGAATGGTTAACGTTCTTCTATCGGACGCCGGGAGTCGTGTATCCCTCTGTCTAACCAGAGCACTTTCCCGGGCCGGCCACTCCGTTGGTCTGTTTGAGGTTGACCGGCGGGTCCGAAAACAGATGCCACCGGCGTTTCGTTCTGCGGGCCGCAACCATTCCTATATTCTGCCGGACCCCGATAGGGCCCCCAGAACGTATTTTCACACACTCCTGAACCGTCTATACGAGTATGACGTGTTCCTGCCCGTCGCCACCAACACAATTTACTTTTGCTCGACTCGTCTGAAACAGCTCCAGGAGCAAACGAATTGTCGAATCCCTCTCGTCCACCGGGACACTCTCGAGAAAGCAAACAATACGAAAAAACTGCTCTCGGTAGCCAAATCTGCTGGAATTCCGGTCCCGGATACAATACACATAAATTTGGATACTCCCCCTGATTCTGATCAAATCCCGTTTCCCTCCGTCCTCAAACTTGTTTCGGATCACGGCCTTGAACTTTCCCCCGGCGCACGCTATCGAAAAATAACGAATCCGTCGACGTACCGAAACGCCCTCCAGCATTTCCGGACCCATACTGACACCCTCATCTGCCAGAAGTGGATTGACGGAACCGGTTACGGATACTCCGCCGTATTTGTGCCCCCCGGAAACGTACAGGGATCCGTCTGCCACCGCCGGATCCGGGAATATCCATTGCAGGGCGGACCCAGTGCTCTGTGTGAGACCGTTCGAAACGAACAAGTCCGGCAATTCGGCGAGCAACTGCTTCAATCACTGAATTGGTATGGACCGGCACAGGTGGAATTTCGTCGGTCCCGCGCTGACGATCAATTTTACCTGATGGAGGTAAACCCCCGATTCTGGGGGTCCCTTCCCCTGTCACTTTATGCGGGTCTCAACCTCCCGGACATTCTTGTAAAAAGTTTGTTTATGCCCGAACCCTCCTTCAACAAAACAGCCGAACCCGGTCGACGACTTCGCTTTCTTCACCTTGACATCCCCGCCTCTCTACAGCAGTTACGACGTGGAAACGGCCAGGATCTCGCCGACGAATCCCTCGTTTCTTCCTGGCTGAACCTGAACGTGGGCAACGGATTGTTCGATATAAAGGACCCGGTACCGGCATTTTCCCACTACACCAATCTGCTCTCGTCAATGGTGCAAAATTGATGCGGAGCGAAAAACATTCTGGATAAGAACACACACATAATTACACTGATCGACACCTTTTCCCTCGAACCGGTCGGTGGGGCGGGTCGGGTGCTATTTGAAGTGGCCCGGCGTCTCGCGGAACGAGGCTTCCGGGTCACCGTCCTCTGTCGGGGACGAGGAGACATCGCGGATCGCGATGTGATTGAAAGGGTTCAATTTCGAACGTTCTCCGGCAATCCGGATGAGCCGATCTCACTGTTCTTCCGGGGACTTCGGGAGTTTAATCGCCTCTTCCGAGACTGTATCACGTCCTCATCGGACCGAGTTTTGGTGCACACCCACCACGGCTTTCCCCTCAGAGCCATTCGGCGTCAGGTAGAACAACACAACACATCCGTGCTGTTTACGTTTCACTCTCCCTGGCCGGAGGAACACCGAACACGGAACAAAAACAGTGGATCTTCCTCATTCCTCACCGCTCCGCTTATGGAATGCCAGGCAATGGTGCGGCGGAAAATCGAACGGGACGCGGTGTGTGCAGCTGACCGAATTGTTTGTTTGAGCAACTACATGAAGGAGGAGGTTCAAAACAGGTATGACCCTGATCCACAACAGTTAGAGGTGATACCGGGGGGGGTGGACACCGGCCGTTTTTCCCCCATCTCCTCCGGTTCGAAACAGTTTTTACGGGACAAATTCGAAATCTCACAGAACCGTTTCGTTATTCTCACCATTCGAGGGTTAATTCCCCGGACGGGAGTGGACAACCTGATTCGAGCATACGCCGAGCTTGCCGGGACACATCCGGACACCGAACTTCACATCGGAGGGGACGGACCAGAAAAAGAACATCTCCAGCGTCTCTCGTCCGATCTGGGAATTTCCGATCGCGTTCGGATGCTGGGCTACATTCCGGAAAATAAACTTGCGAACCGATACCGGAGCTGTGACCTGTTTGTTCTTCCCACCCGATCACTGGAGGGATTTGGGCTTGTTACACTGGAAGCACTCGCATGTGGAATACCGGTTCTGGCAACGCCCGTCGGCGGTATTCCCGAAGTCCTGAAACCCTTTTCGACGGACCTCGTCGTGGATTCCCCGTCCCCCGACGACATACAAAGAGGTCTCGAAATGGTCCTTACAGAACGAACAAGATTTAAGGAACTTGGAAAACAGGGAAAGACGTTTACCCGAAATCAATATCAGTGGGACCGTCACGTGGAAGCGTTAATCAATCTCTTCCCCTGATTCCTCGTCCACGTCAGATTCAGGAGGGGGTTGTACCTTTTCCTCCCGGACCGGATCCTCCCCCGTCTCATCAAGATCCGTTCCCTCCTCGTTTTTCTTCTCGACGATCCGTTCCATGGTGTGTTTCAGCGGGGGATCCTCCTCTCCTTCCCGTGTCTCCTCTCCCTCGAGTACGGCGTCGATATGTGCCTTTGCGCGGTCGATTGCCTGACGGGAGGAGGCAAGCAGGCTCTTCTGGGCCACGAGAATTTTATCCTCCCCAATTACATCAGCCACTTCGGCCTCCTTTAACACATCCCGTATCTGTGGCGTGGCTCCGCAGATCATCAGGGTCCGTTCCTGTTCCTTCAGCATAAGGGCAATTTCTTTGAGTACCATGGCTCCGGTGATGTCGAGGTTCAGGGCGTTTTTCATTCGTAGAATAATCACCTTAATCCGGCTCGATTCCTGAATAATTTTCTGTATTCGTTCCTTAATTTGGTCCGCCGAACCGAAGAACGTTTCGCCGTTGACGTCAATGAACGCAATTTCCGGCTCAATGCGGTCCTCAAAATCCGTAATCTGCTCTAACTGCCCGGATTGGTCAATGATGTATTCTTTGAGGTCAAGGCGGGTGGCCTGGCGAATGTACACGATCAACGACACGGCGACGCCCGCATAAACGGCCCAGTCCAGCTTCAGAACCAGCACCGCCAGAAAAGTCCCGATAAAAACAATCATGTCCCGCCGGGTGGTAAATAACGAAATCTTGATGTCCTCCCAGTCAAACACCCCGAACATGACGTAAATCACCAGTCCATGGAGTACCCCCATCGGGACATACGGAATTAACGACCCGGCAAACAGAATGAGTAACACCATGAACAAACCACATAACACACCGGAGAGATGGGTCTTTGCTCCCGCGCTATGATTAAAAAACGACCGGCTTAACGACCCACAAACGGGAAAGGTCGACACGAGACCGCAACCGATGTTGGCCAGCCCCTGACCAACCAGTTCCTGGTTTTCATCAATGCTGTCGAGGGTCTGTGTGGCTATGCTCTTTGAGATCGAAACGGATTGAACCGTAGCAAGCAATGTGATCGCCAGGGCACCTGGAAAGAGCTCAGCCAGCGCGGAACGCCCGATATCCGGCCAGACAAGAGAAGGAATAACTTGTTGAATTTCATTCACGGTGGGCAACGTATCCGGCCCAAAAGGAACCAGATAAACGAGCAAACCACCAAGAACAACCGCAATCAAACCGGAGGGAATTCGATTGTGAATCTGCTCCAGAACAAACATGAGTACAACGGTACCGATCCCCACCAGAAAGGACACAGCCGGAAACTGGTAACCTGCCCCGAACAATTTGCTCACGGCATGAAAAAGACGTTCAACAAAAAACGGGGAGGTTTCTCCACTTGCCCGAAGAAGACTAATGAACTGGTCCCCGATGATAACCACTGCTCCCCCCATAATAAACCCCGACATCACGGCATTTGAGACGAAGCGAGCAAGGTTTCCAATGCGCAGCACGGAAAATAATAATTGCAGAATTCCCGTCATGACGGAGAGGACAAGAACGACCATGATCGCTTCATCCGGGCTGCTCGATGTTGCCGAGACCACTCCACCAATCACAAGACACAGCGTCGCCGTCGGTCCCGTAATCATCATGCGGGAACTGCCCAGAATTGAACCAACAATCGTCCCCACTATGCCGGCGTACAGGCCATACACCGGATCCACGTTCGCGATGAGGGCGTAGGCCATACATTGAGGAATGGCGAGAAGAGCCACCGTCAATCCGGCCATCGCATCCTTCCGAAAGTTCTCCGGAGTATAATCCTTCAGGGAATCAGCAATGGGAAGGTTAGTGAGGTTGGGAACCAGTGATGCCATTGTCCTCTGGAGCGTGAAAAACCGG
>CAZOLI010000002.1:28053-34298 GCA_964580675.1 uncultured Planctomycetia bacterium | reverse complement strand
ATATCGACACATTTTCCCCATGAAATAAATATTTCGTCGGCAATATATCTCCTAAAACATAGTGTGAGCCTGTACATGTAATCCCTCCTTCACAACCGGGGATCAGTTGTCTCAGATGAACGTTCAGGGCAATTTACCGGCAATGACAGAGCATCGACCGTAAGGGAGATGTTCCCGGAAGATGAAAAGGAAGCGGATGATGTAGAAATCTTAAGAAGACACGGGTTCGGATGCTGTAGCAAAGAAGATCCTGGTTTAAAAAACTTAATTTGCGCAAGCGGGAACGCTTTCAGTCTTAGTGTGAAGGAAAAACATACCAATTGGAACGAATGTATCCTGCCTTCGACAATGAACACATTACCGCACCCGTTAAAAATCATCCGGACAATGGAACATGTGTCACCAGAGCCGGATCCCCCGACTGTAAAGCAAGGGGGGGTATCAATTAAAGAGAACTACCGTTCCAAATGGAATGAAGAAATTTTGCCTTCGCAAACAGAGAATGAAAGAAAAACAGTGAGATTGACATTGGAAAAGCGAGGACGCGACCGTTGGTGGTCTTATTGTCGTGTACTGCCTGAAATGCCAAACACCGAAACCGGTGGAAATCCAACCCCGGAACCCCGCACGGGGTGGCAGAAAATAAGCCCAGGGTGACGTGAGTGAAGACGAAGAAACCCTGGGTACATAAAACAAAATCAACACCCGGATTCCCGAGCACAGCAAGGGAATGGATCCGTTTGGAACGCACCAAATAAACTTCTTACACCCAACTACGGCTCTCGGAGAGTCTGATATTCGTCATCTTCAATGAACACTTCGTCACCGGATGCTGAAACGGGCGGTGGTTTCTGATGTTGAACCCTGTTTATCATAACGTATCACGGAAGTGGAAAAAGGCACGGAACACATATCGCCGATATATCACATCAACCAGAATCACCAAAGAACACACAGGCATGCTATCGGCGTTCGACGGAAAACGAACCCGGTAAGTGTACAGAACAAAAACGAATGAACAGAATAAAGCAATTCTTTGACGTCATCGGTTCCCTACATTCCTTTTTCGAGGGGACCCGGCGGTCCATTTTGATCGTGTGTTCCCTGACATTTGTATATACACTGCTGGAAGGAATCGGAATTACAGGGTTGATTCCTCTTTTCTACCGATTATCACCACAATCCGGGGAAGAAACGTCCCGCATCGCCGAAATCGTTGAAACCGGTTTTTCGTATTTTCACCTTCCGTATACCCTTACCACAATTTTCCTTGTGATCCTTCTCATCTTTATCGTCAAAGGAGGGTTTCACTTCCTGTCCGAATACTCTCAGGACCGGTTTAAATTCGCGTTCGAACGGGACCTGCGAAATAAAATAGCCCGTAATTTGTTCAACGTACGATGGGTGTACTTTACCCGTCAATCCAGGGGCAACCTCACCAGTGATCTGTTTACGCTTCCGAAGAAGGCCCGAAAACTTCTGGGCAAAATATTTTTCGTACTCGTAAATGTGACCATGTCCCTGGTGTACGTGGGCATCGCTTTCACTATTTCGCCCCCTGTTACGGCAGGTGCTCTCGGGATCGTCGGCCTTCTTGCCGTCGGATTAATTCCCCTGACGCGAAAAACGAGGGAATGGTCCGAGCAACGAGTAAAAACCAACCGGAAGATGCAGCGGAAAGGTGAACAGTTCCTCTCGACGTTTAAAAAAGTAAAAAGTTCCGGTCGTTCGGAAACCATTCGGAAGCGATTCAGCCGGATTGTCGATGAATACTGTTCCAGACAGGTAGCCGTTCAGCTTCTCGACAAAATTTCGCGGGTGGGCATTGAATTTGCCGCGGAAATCACCGTCCTTGTATTCCTGCTGGTCTGCACGACCGGCTTCGGAATTGGTATTGCGGAACTTGGCGTAATAGCCATTCTCCTCTGGCGTGTGGTGAACAACGCCTTCAACCTGAAAGAAGTGCAGGCCATTGCCCAGACCATACCCGATATTGAACTTCTTCAGGACCGGATCAAAGAATACCATTCGCGGAGTGAAGACCGGGGGACGAATCGCCAGGAAGTGACCTTCGAAAACGAAATCCACCTGGAAAACGCGACCTACCATTTTCAGAAAGAACAGGAATCATCGAAGCAGAACCAGGAAAAACCGTCAAGGCCGGTTCTCGATAACGTATCACTTCGGATCAAGAAAGGGCAGATGGTCGGTATCGTCGGAAAATCCGGTTCCGGAAAAACGACGGTGCTTGATCTTATTCTTGGATTGCTTCAACCCGAAGAACCAGCGGTCTTTGTCGATGGGACAAACCTGCACGAGTGTAACCTTGAAAATTGGCGATCACGAATCGGATACGTGCCGCAGGATATATCGCTTCTGGACGAGACAGTGGTCGAAAACATTCGGTTTTACCGTGACCTGTCCGACGATCAGGTTCGTGAAGCTGCGAAAAAGGCAAATGCCGACGAATTTATATCGGATCTCGAAGATGGTTATCAGACCATGGTGGGCGCGGAGGGAATCAAACTGTCCGGCGGCGAAAAACAGCGGATAGCACTGGCCGCTGCACTTGCCGGAAATCCCGAAGTCCTCATGCTGGATGAAGCAACAAGTGATCTCGACGCCGTTTCCGAGGGAAAAATAAAACAGGCCCTGTCCACAGTGCGAAATGAGGTGACCATCATCTCCATATCGCACCGTCTTTCGGCCGTGGAGGAGGCGGACATAATTTACGTTTTACAAGAAGGAAAAGTGGCCGAGGAAGGAACCAGAGAAGAACTTCTTGGACAGGACGGACTGTTCTCGACCATGTACGCCGAACAAACGTAAGCAGGGATGGGTGAGGGCCCACCTTCGTGAGTTCTCTTTATCTTTATCTTTATCCTTATCATTATCGATCAGTTGCAAGATGAAAGTACACACCTTGACCAATATTTGACCTGAGTATTTCAGGGTCGTTCACGCCCGATCGATCGGGCGTGGACGAAAGAAAGAAACTTCTTCCAAAAAAGTAATGCGAAAGTGTTTGGGTTTCATCTTGCAATCGACCATTACACCTTACTCCTGACTCATCACTCCTTACTGACCACTCCTTACTCTCGACTCTGATCCTCAACGTCCAAACTCCTCTTCCCTTCGAAATTTCGTGCAGGCTCTTCTAAAATGCGGTTTGTTTCATTGAAATATCTTTCAACTATTACGACTTGTCTTTCCCTATAAGTGTATGGTGATTATGTTGATGAGGGGATTCGTTATAGTGCACGCAGTACGACAACGTCGTCCGGAGTACACGTTTTGTTCCAATTCAAAAAAAGAAACCCAAAAATATATCCACCGTGCACTCCGCTTCGCTACGTGCACTACAACAAACACACATTAACCTCTTTTCCCAACGTATTTACTTATGGGAAAAGGTGAGTCTTAGAGATGAGGCATAAATAAGAATCAGATGGGTCCCTCCACCCCATAGGACTGATCAAACAGCATGAACAACACACCGGCCGTTTCCCTTAAAAACGTTTCGCATCGTTACGGGAATCAGCAGGCACTGGACGAGATTTCACTCCGTGTCTCTCCGGGGATCCTGTTTGGCATTCTCGGGCCCAACGGGGCGGGGAAATCAACGTTGTTTCAATTGATTTCCACCCTTCTTCCGGTGCAGGAAGGTACGGTGGAGGTGTTCGGCATTTCCCCGAACCAGAACCCGGAAACCGTTCGGGAGCAGATCGGTCTCGTGTTTCAGTCCGCTCACGTGGACCCGGTCCTGACCGGAGAAGAAAACCTGGATTTTCACCGGTCCCTTTACGGCGAAAATAACATCGACGTGCCAAACAGGAAAAAAGAACTCCTTGAAAAATTTGAACTGGACGACCGAAAAGGGGATCCCGTCAAAGAGTATTCCGGCGGCATGCGCCGCCGGCTGGAACTGGTTATGGCCCTCCTGCACCGCCCCCGGCTTCTCATTCTCGACGAACCAACATCGGGCCTGGATCTGGGATCCCGAAAACAACTCTGGGAACTCGTGCAATTCATGGTGGAACAGGAAGACCTGACGGTTCTGCTGGCCACACACGACATGGAAGAGGCGGAAATCTGTGATCGAGTGGCCATCATCGACGAGGGGGACTGTGTGGCGGAGGACAACCCGAAGAACCTGAAACGAAAACTCGGTGGGGACGTGTTGGACTTCACGGTGGACGACCCGGACGGATTTGTGTCGGACGTGGAGGCATCATTTTCCGTGAAGGCCGCCACGGTGGATGGTCGTGTTTTAATTGAGACGGACGACGCGCATGAACTCATCCCGGACGTCATCGAAACCTTCCCCGGACGGGTTCAATCCGTCACCCTTCGACAGCCGACGCTTGGGGACGTGTTTTTGAAACTCACCGGCAAAGAACTAACGGACCAGGAACAATGAAAGCCGATGTAAATGCAATTCGGGCGCTCTGGAAACGGGAAATCGTTCGACTCCTCCGGCAAACCGGGCGGATCGTCGGGGCCATCGGCCAGCCACTTCTCCTGTGGGTATTCCTCAGTGCCGGCATCGGTCGGACGTTCCAGATGAAGGAAAACCTGCCCGCGGACGTTAGTTACGGTGAATTCTTCTTCCCCGGAGCCGTGGTCATGATTCTTCTTTTTACCGCCATTTTTTCGACCATCTCCGTTATTGAGGACCGAAAGGAAGGGTTGCTTCGCACGATGCTGGTTGCCCCCGTGTCACGGTTTAGCATAGCAGCCGGAAAATGTGCCGGCGGAACCACCATCGCCATGCTGCAGGGAGGAATTATGCTTCTGCTTTTGCTGACACCGTTCGTTCAGTTCTCCACAAGTCCCGGACAGGTGCTCTACCTCATCGCGGTAATGGGCGTTATCTCGGGGGGTTTTACCGCTCTCGGCTTCGGCATGGCCTGGTTCTTCGAGAGCACGCAGTCCTACCACGGGATGATGAGTTTTTTCCTGATACCGATGTGGATGCTCTCCGGAGCACTCTTCCCGATCAAAAATTTGCCCGGCTGGCTGGATCTTCTCATGCGACTGAACCCTCTTACATACGGCCTGGAAGCTTTTCGGGCCGGACTTTACCCGAATTACACCCCGCCGGCCGGCCTGGTTCTTCACTCCGTTCCACTGAATCTCACGGTGACGGTGCTCTTTGCCGGTGCCATGTTCGCCGGCGCCGTATTCATCTGCCGGTATCATCGGTAAGGAAAATGCCAAACACCGGAACCGATAGGAAATCCGTCCCGGAACCGCGGTCGGGGTGGCAGAAAAGTAGTCCGGGGTGAAGTGAGTGAAACGAACGAAACCCCGGGGACAAAGATCAAAAACACCTCATAAACGTCCGTTTCCTTCCGACGCTGGTTTTTCTTCGTACCTGGCGCCTTTGCGTCTTTATTGCCCGTTCATTTTTCGTGTTTCGAATTTCGTATTTCGTATTTTTGGTTGAACGAGGGAATGGATCGTATGGAACGCGCCATTTATATATGCAGCACGAATCGCCACCTGAAACAAGAACTCTGGACGACGACGGAGAACACCTCTGGAATTGTGAGGGAGGTTATTGAATTATGGTGCGTTCCAGGCGATCCACCCCGTTCGTATACGACATGAACGGGGTCCATATAATTATTGGATACCGTGAACCCCCGGGTTCCGCTCGCGAGACTCGCTCCACCCGGGGTTAAGCAATGTCACCCCTGCCGGGGTTCGGTGTCAGCTCATCAGCGGTCTTCCTAAAATCGGATGACGTTTGCCCGTTACCGGTTTCTATGAAAGACCCAAAAAGGCCGGGACCATAAGTTGTTTCTCCTCAGATTCCCCAAAAGGGTGTTGATGCATGTATCCCGGTGCGCAACCCCCCGTAAAATCCGACGTAGATCTTTCCGCATTCACGGCACCATATTTCACATAACAGAAACGTACTGCAGAAACTTCCAAACACCGGGCCCGGTGGGTACCTCGCCCCCGAACCCCGGACGGGGTGGCAAAAAAATAGCCCGGGGTGAAGGGAGTGAAACGAACGGAACCCCGGGGACAAAGATCAAAAACACCTAAATGGATTCCCGAGCGCAGCGAGGGAATGGATCGTATGGAACGCACCATACGTTCTTCCGCATCCACCTTTCAACTTCTGACTGCAAATGTTCTTCGCGCCTGGTGCCTTTGCGTCTTTATTGCCCGTTCATTTTTCGTGTTTCGAATTTCGTATTTCGTATTTTTGGTTGAACGAGGGAATGGATCGT
>CAZOLI010000002.1:20260-27953 GCA_964580675.1 uncultured Planctomycetia bacterium | reverse complement strand
ATCAAGGACAGTTGATCCACTTTGAGGTGCCGTCGGCGTAATGCTCGTGTTTCCAGATCGGCAGTCGATCCTTTACTTCGTCGATGATGTATTCACACGCCCGGAACGCCGGTTTCCGGTGGCCGGCACTGACCCCGATCCAGATCCCTACCTCACCCACGTCCAGGTCCCCCTCTCTCTGCAGACAACGAATGGTCTCCACGTCAAAATTTTCGTGTGTCTCCTCCCGGATGTCGTCAAATTCATTTCTGGCCAGTTCCTCGTGAACTTCATACGTGAGACCAACCACGGGCCGATCTCGATTTTTGTTCCGGATCCTTCCTTCAAATACCACGAATCCCCCCGTCCCCGGATCATCGAAATCTTCTCGCGGGGTCTGTTCCTCGATCGATTCTTCAGTTACCGAAAATGTCATGACCAATCCGGTAACAAATAGGTGTCCAGAGACGCCCCGGCGGTCGTGTCCTCCCCTACAGGAATTCGGACGATACTGTTTGCCCTGGACATCCCGGAGAGCATATGCGATCCCTGGTGAGTAAGTAGACGGCTTTCGAACTGCTCCGTTTCCGGGTTGTACATCGTAACGGCCCGCGCAAACTCCGGCCGTTTCCGCCGTTTTTCCCTCGGTTCATCCAGGATCGAACGGACGGTTCGAAGGGATGCCTCATCGTCCGAATAACCGGCGAATTTTCGGAGAAATGGATAACCAAAAAGATAGAAACAAACGAGGGCCGAAACGGGATTACCGGGAAAACCGAACACAAATGTCTCCTTTCGGCGACCAAGGAAAAGGGGTTTTCCCGGTTTCTGATTGACCTTCCAGAAGATCTTTTCCACGCCATGTTCCGTCAGTACCTCCCGAACGTGATCGTGTTCGCCCACGGACACACCGCCGGTGATCATGAGCACGTCGGTCCGGTCAAGCATTTCGCCGAGTACCTCGGACGTTTCCGCCGGATCATCCCCGATTTGTCCTGAGGTGATTTCCGAAGCCAGTTTTGAAACGGCCGTTTCCATCATGGGGCGATTCGAATCCCGGATCTGACCCGGGCCCGGTGTTTCGGAACAATCCACGAGTTCCTCTCCGGTGGAAACAATGCCCACTTGAGGACGCCGGAAGACGTTTATCTCGGTAATGCCCTGACTGAGCAGAATTCCCGCCGTGGCCGGGTTGACCACCGATCCCTTTTCAACGAGAACCTCCCCTTCCTTTAACTCCTCTCCTCGAAACCGGATGTTTCCTTTGCGAGGCGGTTCGGGCACTCGAATCTCGTCCCCGGACCGATCGACCTTTTCCTGCAGGAGAACCACGTCCGCGCCGTCGGGGACCGGGGCCCCCGTAAAGATTCGCATGGCCTCACCGGCCCCGAGGGAATACTCTTCCCACTCCGTCGACCCGGCGGGAATTTCCTCCACCACCTCCAGTACAGCGGGATCATCCGGTGATGCCTCCACCACGTCCTGCTCCCGCACCGCGTACCCATCCATCGCGGAATTATCAAAGCGGGGCGTGTCCTCACGAACAAACACATCTTCCGAAACAACTCGGCCCCGCGCATCGGTCGTTGTCAGCGTGACCGTCCTTCTCGGGGGACGGGTTTCAAACAACCGTTTTTGAGCTTCTTCAAAGGGGGTTTTCATGACACCTTATTCAGTGTTCTAATGACCGCCGGATCCTTTTTCCCGCATCTTGAAGAAATGTTTTAATCCGGGGAAAATTGCTTCGAGACCTTCTCTCGTGCCCGCGGAACTTCCGGGAAAGTTCACGATAAGCGTTTTGCCGCGCTGTCCGGTTATCCCCCTCGAAAACATGGCATAGGGCGTTCGCGCCTGTCCATAGGTCCGCATCGCCTCCGCAATACCGGGGATTTCCCGGTCGATCACCTCCCGGGTGGCCTCGGCGGTGACGTCCCGTGGGGCGGGACCAGTGCCGCCGGTGGTGGCCACAAAATCAACCCCGTTCTCGCAGTATGATGCCAGCTGCTCCCGAATCTGATCCTGCTCGTCGGGAACCACCGAGTAATCCTGAACATCAAACCCGAACTCCCCGAGTTTTTCCTTCAGTATTTTGCCGGATCGGTCCTCCCGCGTGCCTTCGTGCACACCGTCCGAGATCACAAGGACGGCCGCGACAAGATCCTTAAATTGAAATCGGTCCCGGTACTGTGATTTGCCGCCTTTCTTTTCGTCCAACCGTATCGAATCAATTTCTACATCGTCTTCCACCGGCTTCAGAATATCGTACATGGTGAGCGACGCCACCGAGGCCGCGGTCATTGCCTCCATTTCCATGCCGGTCCTCGCCACGGCGGAGACCGTCACCGTGATGGACAACCCATCGCCGGTTAACTCAAAATCGATGTCACAATTCTCCACGGGAATGTTGTGACAGTGCGGAATGAGGTCGGCGGTTTTTTTGCTCCCCGACACCGCCGCGGTCCGGACGATCTCAAACGGATCTCCCTTGGGCACCTCTTCCTGTTCGAGACATTCCCGACCTTTTTCCCCGACGGAAAGCACCGCCGTGGCCGTTGCCGTTCGAAACGTGGTGTGCTTGCCGGTGATATCCCGCATGGACATGACTCTTATCCTCCGACTCTGGACATCGTTCGACTGAGCTTCTCCGGGTCAAACTCTCCTTTCTTCAATTTTATACAACCGCCTTCCCACTTGTTCCGGTAATTCTCCCGAATAATTTCCTTCAGCACCTTCCGACCGGCCTCCTCTCGTAGGGCCTGACGAAGGTCGTCTTCCTCATAGGAGAACAAACAGTTCTTTACCTGTCCGTCCGCCGTCAGCCGCACGCGGTCACACGTCCGGCAGAACGGGTGTGAAACGCTCGGGATAAAGCCCACTCTCCCTTCGGTCCCGTCAATCCGGAACCGTGTGGCCGGGGCATGGGGATCGTGATCCTCTGCCTCCAGCCGGAAGTGGTCTTCAAGCCGTTCCTTCATCTCGGGCATAAGAATGACTTTCTCCTCGTCCCAGCGGTCGCCCCCCTCAAGAGGCATAAATTCAATAAACCGGACGTTCTGACCCGTGTCCCGCGCCCACTGGGCAAAATCCACAAGTTCATCGTCGTTGAAGCCACGCATGGCCACCACATTAATTTTGACCGGGGACACCTCCGGGGTTTCCAGCAACAGATTAAGCGCCTCCATGACGTCGTCGAAGACGTCACGACCGGTCATTTCGTGAAATCGCTCCCGTCGAAACGTGTCCAGACTCAAATTAACCCGATCGAGACCAGCATCATTCAGATCCTCAAACCGGTCCGGCAGAAAATATCCATTCGTTGTCAGCGTAACTTCGTCCAGACCGCCCAGGTCGTTCAGCATCTCCACGAGACGGTATACCTCGTTTCGAACAAGGGGTTCACCTCCGGTAATCCGTACGTTGTCCACGCCCATGGAGACAAAAACATCTGCGAGACGGGTGAGTTCTTCGTAAGACAATAGGTCTTCCCGTGCCGCATGCGTATCCGGTCCTCCCTCCGGCATGCAGTAGGCACAGGCAAAGTTACACCGGTCCGTCACCGAAATCCGAAGGGATTTCATCGGCCGGCCGAACTGGTCCCGTATTGGCTCTCCATCGTCGCTCATGTGTTGGTTTTCTCTCGTTTTGAGATAAAAATTCCCTTCACAAACTTCCCTCTTGTACGACCAAATAACCGTTCTTTTGATGGTCGATTGATGTATTTATTCTATCCGAAAACCGGGGTCATGTAAACGAATGGGCGACGGTTCAAAAGTTTTGCTGAAGGGATGGTTGCGTTCCCCGGGAATGGGTATCCTCCCATGAACACGAAGGTCAGGGTTACCATTCCTACTTTAAAGGGCTTTTTTTCGTTGTAAAAACTCTTGAAAGGGTTTTGAGTCCTGTAGTTTTCCGTGCACCCACGGCTTCAGCCGTGTGGGTTAATGTCTATGATGTCTTTCCGGTTGGGCGAAGGGAAGGTACCCTTCGCCCCAATTGGAAGGCAATCCTCCTCACTGGGGCGGAAGCGTCCTCGCTTTCGCAAATTCCGGGTTTGAGGAGGGCGGGAGGGAAACCGGGTCCTTCGAACCTAAGACGAACTTCTATACTCTACCGGTATCAATAATAAAAGATGTAATTTTCTATGCCGGGTGTTTCTGTTTCAGACAGAAAGGTATGATGAAACTACACCTGCTCCGGTCTGGTGCCGTACAATTTGAGGTTCAGTAATAGTTGAGCAGAGTCTGTTAAGGGGTTACTAAAATTTTCTGAATCGCCACAACGGCGAATCGATAATCATTTTTTTATGCGAATTTAGTTTGCCGATGAATCTTCAGAATTAGATTCTTCAGGAATGTGATAGACCGCCGTATTCATAAAGTGGTCATAAATGGCCATTTTGTCCTTTCCCAGTATTGTTGAAGCACTCCCGACAAGAACCACCAACCATAAACCAGTAAAAAACAAAGCATTTGTGGGTATTGCCGAATAAAGAGAAGATCCTGTATAATTCCATCCAAATTCGAACGTTCCCAAAATAACAAAAAACCAGTGAAAATTTTTGATTAGATATCGACCAATACCCTGTTTCCAGGAAATCTGATTGCCGTCTTTCTGACGAATCTGCAAATTAAGAATTCTCTTTCCATAAGTGGAACCCCATATGATGGCCCGAGCCCTCGTTAGTAAATGAACGAGTACGCATCCTATCACAAAGGAGGAGATCACAAGGATAAACCAGGCAACAAATAATCCTCCTATCCCGTTCCCGATCGCCCGGGCGCTTCTCGCGAGGTACAAATATGAGGAAGATCGTGAAGGTTTCGCTCCTAAAAATGAAAATACAATAACACCCAGTATGATCAGGAAAAATCCATAATGATCATATACCTCGGCTCGAAAGCGCACGAACAGACCCGCCCGTCTGTTGTAGGCGTTTTTTGATTCTTCCCCGGAATTTTCGCTCATTATCTTCGTTGGGTTTGGTCAAGATCATATAGGAAGAACCTGTTTCGACCAAATCCTTTCTTATTGGAAATAGTATTTCTATTGCTGCAAGAAAAATATCCCCTGGATGGAAGGCTTATGGTTTGAAAAAAATTCGTATTTTGTACATTCCCAATTCAAATTTTCCACATACCAGGTCGGGATACCATCATTTCCTCTTCCCACGGTATATACCAGATGATCAAAACCCAGGTAACAAGTAGGGCTCTTACATCTATTTCCCTTCGTCCCCCGCCTCATCCCCCTTCTTGATGAGTTCACAGAACGCGTCGTACTCCGGAATGCCCGACTCGGGATCGGTGTTTCCGGTCTCGATCAGGGCCTCACCCTCCGGCCAGTGCACCTGTAGATTGTTCGATTTCATTCGTGAGGTGATTCGGATTTTCCCTTCAAATTCTCCGTGGTCCGACCGGAGCAACACGGGGTCGCCGTCACGGAGCCCTTCCGCTTCCGCATCTTCCTCCGACATGAAAACGTCGTCCCGGTCGGCTCCGGTCAGTTTGTCATGCTTCTCCCAGATGTTGCTGTTGAATTGTGAGCCCCGGCGGGTGGTCACGTAATATGTTCCGTCCGGTTGTTTTTTTTCGGGGAGTTCGGTCCGCACAAATCGGGCTTTTTCGTCCTCCGTGTTGAAGTAATACCCGCCGTACAGCCGTTCGCCTCCCCACTGAAACTGATCTCCTTTTTCGCTCAGGTGACGAATGGGGCGGTAGGCTTCGATCGTGCTGGAGATGTCCTTCCGTATTTCGTGCGTGTCGTCGAAGTCAATTGAATCCACTTCGTCCGGCCGGACCCTCCGGGCGATGTCCCGGAATATTTTCCAGTCCGCGCGGGCTTCGCCGATGCGGGGTCCCTCGATTTCCGGACTGTAAATGACGCGTCGCTCGGTACTTGTTTCGGTGACGCCGCCTTCCATTTCGTAGCGGGTTTTGGCCGGAAGGATGACGTTCACGTCGTCCGGTTCAAACAGCATCTGTGGTTCAATGACCACGTCCTGAAACACCCGGACCGGTACCTCCTCGATGGCCTGTCGCACGTAATCGGGCTGGGGCAGTGTTTCCAGCAATTTGCCGCCCATCGAATAAAACAGGTCGATGTTGCCTTCGTACATTTCGTGGATGGCGTCGGTGGCCGGAAGGCCCGGCTCGGCGGGAATGGAAAAGGACCACTTCTCCTCCACTTCTTCCCGGGCGTCCGAATCCGTCACCGGCAGGCCCTTACCGACCGAGGAAGGCACCGCTCCCATCTCCGCCCCGCCCTGTACGCCGGAGTGTCCGCGAATCGGATTTAAACCAGTTTTCTCTCGACCCACGCGGGCGCAGGCCAGGGCGAGGTTGATGATGGAATGCACCGACCGTGTGCCAAAACTGTGCTGGGTAATGCCCATGGCCCAGACGGACACCGAGGTATCCGCCTCACCGTACATGCGACCGAACTCCCGAATTTTTTCCTCCGGTAAACCGGCGGCTTCCTCAATTTCCGACCAGCTTAAACCGGTCACGTACTCCCGGACCTCATCAAATCCCTTCGCGTGGTTCTCGACAAATTCCTCGTGCAACAGGTCCTCTTCGATCACCGTCTTGAGGGCACCGTTGAAAAAGGCGATGTCTCCTCCCTGCTGAACCTGATAAAATTCATCCATAATTTTTGTGCCGAACATGGCACTTTCCAGGTCGGAGGGAATCCAGTACCGGTCGAGGCCTTCTTCTTTGTACGGGTTGATTACGATGACCTTCGTGCCCGCTTTCTTGGCGTGGTAGATATACTTCATGGCCACGGGCATGTTGTTGGCCACGTTGGCGCCGATGAGAATTAACAGGTCGGTGCCGATCCAGTCCCGGTAGGACATGCTTGAGGCCCCGTCGCCCACCGCTTTGTTCAACGCGTGGGCACTCGGGGAATGACAGATCCGCGCGGAATCATCCACGTTGTTTGTGCCGAGCCAGCGACACGTTTTCTGCACGGCGTAGTAGGTTTCGTTTGGAATGCCCTTGGAGGTAAGGTACGTATAGATCTGATCCGGATCGTTCCGGACGGTCTCCTCCATACGGTTGGCCACGACCGACAGCGCTTTTTCCCAGGAGACTTTTTTGTATCCATATTCACCGGACTCCCAGATCATGGGGTGGGGCAACCGTCCCATTTCCCGAAGTTCTTTGGAGGACTTTTCCCGGAGTTCCACCGGATCCAGCAGGACCTCCGGATCCACCGGACCCCTGGTGTTCATCCGTAGCAAATTCAGGCGGACGGAACAGAGGTGAATGCCATCCACCGTCCAGTCCTCCATGCCGGAGGTGCCGAGCGCGCAACCGTCACAGACACCGTTTGCCAGGATCCGAAATGCGTACCCGATGTTGTCGATGTTCTCCAGAAACGTCCGGAGCATCGTGAGGTAATGGTTGGGCTTGGTCCGGCCGAGACCAAACAGCGGTAGATAATCCACCCAGTTCTCGGGATCCACCCGTTTTTCCTCGTCCTCCACGCGGGAGAACACTTCCATCGCGTCAAAAACGGACAGGGCCATAAGCACCTCCTGTTTTACGGATACGCATTTATGCCATCCCTTATTTTCCTACGTCCGAGCTGTTTTTTCAACATTTTCACACGGAATATTCCCCAGATGTATAAACAGGTATTCTGGATTTTAGACAGAAGAATCGGCCGAAAAACGGATGGATATACCATCCCGTCGATCCTGTTGATCCTGTCA
>CAZOLI010000002.1:11214-20160 GCA_964580675.1 uncultured Planctomycetia bacterium | reverse complement strand
AATCGGCCGAAAAACGGATGGATATACCATCCCGTCGATCCTGTTGATCCTGTCATTCTTTATTTAGACAACCAATTTTTGACGGGATGGACTGGCTCGGAGAATGGCGGAAGATAATGATGAGGCTTCGTGACCATTCCAGATCGTGATCGACAGGATATTTCTTATCCTGTTGATCCTGTCCAATTTTTTGTTTGACGGTTTTTCTTTCGGGGGGCAGCCTGTAACGATCAGAAACCTGTTCCGGACGGCCGCGGAAGATTCTCCGTTCGCAGTAACGAAAGCATGATGCTTTCGTTCCAATTATGATGCACGAAACGGTGGCTTGCGATTTCCGACGACGGCCCGACCGGGACGGAACGGGTTGTACCATCCCGTCAATCCTGTTCATCCTGTCAAAATCTTTCCTCTTGACGTTGAGCTGAAACTTACACGGAACGATGTGGAAGGATAAAAAGAAAACCCACGGGAGAGAACCTCCCGTGGGCTTTCTGTTAATTTTGGGGATTGGAACCCGATAACTTTTGGGAATTACCGATCGGACACGCACTTTTCGTGATACGCGCGTTCCCAGTGCCGGCTACCCCCATGAACCTGCTGAACACTGCCTCCGAAGATGAGGACGTTGTGGGGTTTGGATTTCCCCCCGTGGTTGCCCCCGTTACTCGCGTCCCAGGCGTCGGCGGCAATGGGGGTCTCCGTGTCAAGGGAATCGGTTAACTGGCCGCGCTGAAAACAGCCCGATCCTTTGTTGGCCCAGTAGTAATCGGAACCACTATCCGTCGGCGGGGCTCCGAGCACGGGGCAGAAATACAGTTCGTTTGCCAGGTCACTGTCCCATTTCTCGCCATCAATCGTTACCTTCTGCAGGTACCGTCCCCAGTTGCTGGAGATGGAACCTCCATCCAGAGGGGGATACCTGTGAAAACTCGTGTTGTAGGTTCTCAGCGATTTTCCAAGCTGATCAAGTTGAGCGCTGCATTTTGTCACATTGGCCTGGAAAATCGCGCTTGTGACGGCGGGAAGCAGGATCGAAGCGAGAATGGCGATGATCGAAATTACCACCAACAATTCAATCAGGGTAAACCCATTTCTGTCACTCATGGTATACCTCGAAAAATGAAATAACGACGTTTACCTCCTGGTGGGATGCCGGTCGGACGAAGGGACCAAAGGCCCGGAAACGACCCATGGTACTCAGCATCCGGCCAGCTAAATCCCCCGGGAGCACTCACCCGGAAATGCCGGTTTTATGACAGTGGAATGGCAGAAGGACACCGGTGTATGAACCTTCTGGATCCGACAGAAATGGGAGATCGGATATGAAGGATATATATAATATATATAAGTGTGGGATACAGAACCATATCTCGAACATCCCGCTGTCCGGATCGTTCAGAGGCCGTTCCACCGCTGCTTCTGCCTCGATTCAATTTCCGTTTATTCTGGCGGGTCCATTGGTCTTCCTCCTGAATGGGGTAAAACAATTCATCGGCTCACAGTTTTATTATAAAACATGAAACGGAAATGAAAAGCATATCCTGTAGAAAGTTGTTCATTGATGCAGATTTTCTTAAGGAAACCCGCCAATGACCGGCGCGCTTTGTTGCCGAATGCGCACTCCGGTCGGGGCTTCTGCCTTTTGTCCACGGGAGAGGAAAATTTGCCCACTCCCTCACGGTCGGGGCTCTTGCCCTGGTTCCAAATGGCCCGCTCCGTTACCGTCGGGGCTCCGGCTTTGGTAACAACGTTTTCCTTCGCCCCAACGTAATGATCATACCGGACTCCTCACTCCTTACTCCTGACTGACCACTCCTTACTCGTTACCAGAAACGGTCCTTACGACGTGAAGGATTCATCATCATTTTCCTGATCCGGCAGGGCGGTTTTTGCGTCCTCCAGGTCGTTGGGGGTGTTAATGTTTGTAAACAACCGTTCCGGGTCAGGCACGCCTTCCAGATGATCGGCGGAGACAAATTCCACCTGGAGATGACCCAGAAAACCCCGAACGGAGGAGATACCACGGTGCAGGGCTTCCTCCGCCGATCGGAACGCGCGGCTCTCATAAAGAGCACAAAGGGTCTGGGGTTTCTCGTCAAGAACCGGAATCAGGGCCATGGGGCGGTTGCTCGATCGATCGGATTGCATTCCCTCAAATAACTCCAACAAACAGAGGACAAAGGATTTCGAGAGGAAGGGCATATCACAACCCGACACGAAGCTTACCGGCTCATTGGCTTCTCGCAGACCCGCTTCCAGACCCACAAGAGGACCTCCGCCGGGCTCCCGATCCATCGTCATCAAAACCGACGCCGGATCCGGGGCGCTTTTGTATTGAGCGAGGTTCTTCAATCCCGTTCGATACTTCTCCGGATGATTTGTGACGAGAACCTGCTCATCAAACAGGTCCGGAGCAAATGACAGCACGTGGAACAGAAGAGGACGGTCATCCAGCTCCACGAACGCCTTGTCCTCCTCGCCCATCCGGGAGCTTTCGCCCCCGGACAGAACCACCTGTGTTATCGTTCGGGAAGACGTCAACGGTGTTTGGGATGAAATGTTATGATGAAGATTCTATGGCAAATTGTTTGCTTCCGCAATTTCACCCCCTCCCCGGTTCCCTCTTTCTCTCACCTCCCCCGTGCAACGAATCATTCTTCACTCCAGGAGATCAATCAACTCATGATCATCATCGTCAACTCTCCGAAGACCGTGCGTTCATTGTAATCAATAACCAATGAGATCAGGTCATCCTTCCGATCGAACCCGCCTTTTCGTCACGTCCCGAAGCGCTTCTCCGAACTGCTCAATGTGCGAAGGCTCATTAAAATATCCCGGGGCAACCCGGATGGCTCCACGGTCGTCTTCTCCACCCGTCCGAAGAAACCGGTGCGCGAACGGTGCGCAGTGGAGGCCCGGGCGAACCGCAATATCAAACCGTTCATCCAGTTGATACGAAATCTCCGCCGGATCTTCTCCCTCCACCCCGAACAGTATGTTCGGACCCCGCAGGTTCCCGATGTTTTCATTTTCCAAATCCGGGTTAAACACCTGAATTCCGTCCATTTCTCGCAATATCCGCAGGGATTTCATTCGGAGAGTCTGTTCCCTGGAACGAATTTGTTCCAGGCCAACTTCTCGAAGAAACGAAATCCCGGCTCCCATGGACAATATGGCCGGTGTACTGGCGGTGCCGGCTTCAAATCGATCGGGAATCGAATGAGGTTGTACCGGTAGATGAGATTGTGATCCGGTTCCCCCCTGGACAAGTGATGGAATTTCCGGGTTCTCCGGAACACAGAGTACGCCGGCTCCATGAATGCCGAAAAGGCCCTTATGACCGGAGAATGCAACATAGTCCACTCCCCAATCGTCGGGCCTGAGTTCAATTCGCCCTGCTGTCTGGGCCGCGTCCAGAAGGACGTCACAGCGTTGGCCACAGACGTCACGAATGGTGGTGACAAGATCCGCCACCGGCTGCACCGTGCCAATCACATTCGATCCGTGTGTGATTACAACCAGGTCCGAATCGGCCGTTAATTGCTCACGGAGTTTGCCAGGGGACAATCGACCGCCGGCATCCGGTTCTACTTCGGTCACCGAAACGGATCGGTTCTGCTCGAGGTGCTTCAGCGGACGAAGAACCGAGTTATGGGCGAGGGAGGAAACAACGGCCCGGTCTCCTTCCTCCAGCACTCCCTTCACGACGGTGTTCAGGGCAAACGTTGCACCGGGACAAAAAATGATTCGCCTGTAATTTTCGATGTGCAGAAAGTTCGCCATCTTCTGACGAACTTCCTGAATTCGCCGTCTCGCCTTCCGCGCCGGGCGATGGTTTGACCGGCCGGGGTTTGCGCCGTTTTTCTCCACCCACTCCTGTACCGACGCAATCACCCGATCCGGTTTCGGCCAGGTGGAAGCGGCGTTGTCGAGGTACATCATTTGTTCTTTTCCGCCGACAAGGTGGTACCGGACCTCTCCTCGACCGGAGCCGGGACGTCTTCAAACCGCTTCGGACACGTATACACATTCAGGCTCCGTCCTCTGACAAAACCCGCCGTCGCAATACCAAGCTCACCGGCCATTCGCAGGGCGAGTTCTGTGGGTGCGGATTTGGTGATCAACATCGGACACTGCATCTTGGACACCTTCAGTATGATTTCCGACGACAACCGGCCGCTGAACACGACCACGCAATCCGACAGGGAACGGCCCCCGGACAGCGCGTGCCCGTACAGTTTGTCAAGGGTATTATGCCGGCCGATGTCCGTTCGGGTGACAAGCAGATTCTGTCCTTCCGAAAGAGCGGCGTTGTGAACGCCTCCGGTTCTGGAGAACATGGGGGATTTATTCTGGAGGCGATCCATTAATTCGAAACATTCGTTTACCGAAAGGCGGAACCCGGAATCCACTTCCCGCGCCGTCCTCGCGTCGTTCGCAAAGTAAAAACCGGTTCGGCTCTTTCCACAGCATGACCCCACATATCGCTTCCCGAACTGTTCCTGTTCCAGAGCTCCTTCCCTCCGAGGTGCGTCCACGTGAGCGGTTCCCTCTTCCCGATCGATAAAAAACCGTGTAATTTCCTCGCTTCGCCGGAGCACCCCCTCGGCCGTAAGGAATCCCCGGACCAGTTCACGGAGATTGGTTGGGGTGCAGACGAGGGTCGCCATCTCCACGTCATTCACGAAAATTGTGAGCGGAAACTCACCGGCCGTATGATCCTTTCGCCATTCGGCGCGACCCGCTTCCCGGTCCACACTGTAGACCTGCCGTTCGTGAACGGGCTGATTCGACGACGAATTGTTGTCGGGCTCGGTCGCCCGTAAGCCCTCGTCCATAACCGTCCTTTCTCCCATAATACACCTGAAAGCTCTCCGTGTCGATAATGCCCCGATAACCTCTCTGTCCTTCGTATTATCCCTTAAAAATCGGCGTTTTTCAAAATTGAAAGGAAGCTGTTAGATCCTTGTATTTATTGCGGTGGTTTTGGAAAATAAATCAACACTGCTTCTTCTTCCGAACGTTCCGAAATACCACGCCTTCTATAATTCATCATCTCTTTCCTGACGAACCGACATGCCCGACGATGACCCCCTTCTTCTTTTCGTGGAGGACAATCATTCATTCCGACGGCTAATAACCAACCAGCTCCGGGAAGAGGGGTATCGCGTTATCGTGGCGGACGACCGGGAGGAAGCGGTACGAGTACTGGACGATAATCAGGTGGACGTCATCTTACTTGACGTCATGCTACAGGAGGATTCCGGTTACGTCCTCCTGGAACAGATTCACGACCATAAAAAGAATCCTCCACCCGTCCTGATGATTTCCGCCATCAAGGAAGCGAAGTTCAAAGAAAGCATGGAGGAAAACCTCGAGTACGACGGATACCTGGAAAAACCCTGCTCGGGAGACGAGATTAAGGAAGAAATAAAACACCTTCTTTCCCGGAACGGGACAGCCGGACCAGGGAAATAAACTCACCTCTAACAACTGGCCTAAATAGAAACAGGGGGTGTGGTCGTTGGGGCAGCAAAACGGGAAGCGGGTTTAAGATTCCCTTCGCTCACGCTCCAGCTCTGGTGAAAAAGAGGGGACCTTCACACCGGCCGGATGAAAAGGGAGGCTGATAACCGGTTACTCTTCGTCCTTAAGGGAAAGGTGATGTTCCATCTGTTCCCGGATGTGGTCGGGCATGGTATCGTACACATCCTCGAACATGGTCTCCACGGGGGGATCCGGAGCGGACTCTACTTTCTTCACGGTTTCAAGAATGCGTTCCTGCAATTCCTCCCGAAGCTGTTCTTCCTTTTCCTCGCTCCACAGATCCTGTGCAATCATGTAATTCCGAACCCGGTCGACGGGATCCCGCTTCTCCTTCCACTCTTCGGTAACGGATTCGTCCCGGTACCGGGAGGGATCATCGGAGGAGGAATGTGCTCCGATCCGATAGGTAAAAGCTTCAATAAGGGTGGGACCGTTTCCTGATCGGGCCCGTTCAACGGCCTCCTCCATCACGTCGTACACCGCAAAAAGATCGTTGCCATCCACTTTTTCTCCCGGGAAGCCGTAGGCTTTCGACTTGATCGCAAACGACTCGGAACCGGTCTGCTGATTGGCCGGAACGGAAATGGCGAACTGATTGTTCTGGCAGAAGAACACCACCGGTAAATCATATACGCCGGCGAAATTCATCGCTACGTGAAAGTCCCCCTCCGACGTGGCACCGTCACCGAGGTACCCCACCGTCACTTCGTCCGTTCCTTTAATTTTTGAAGCCCATGCGGTTCCTGCCGCCGGCGGAAGCTGGGTGCCGATGTTGGAGGACATGGACACGTACCGCCCCTCGCGGTACGAGTAGTGACAGGGCATCTGCCGGCCCTTACAGATGTCCCGGTCGTTTCCAAACACGTGTGCTATGTACAGTTCAAGCGGAAATCCCCGGAGAAGGGCGGCGGCCGGTTCTCGCAGCGCCGGGAAAATCCAGTCCTGATCCTCGAGGGCGGCCGCACTGCCGACGGTGGCGGCATACTGACCACGGGCTTCACCATAAAAACCAATTCGCCCCTGCCGCTGAAGCTTCATCATTCGATTGTCCAGCTCCTCTGCCGTAACCATCACCCGGTATAGTTCTTTTACCCGGTCCGGCGACAGGGATTCGGGAAGGGTCTCTCCCTCGACAAGGGAACCCTCCGGCGCCAGAACCTGCACACAATCTTCGTCCATGCTTACTCTCCGTTCTCCGTTTGTTCCTTCTTTTTTTCGTTTCCGTCGTTGCCCGCCTCCTCTTCTTCCTCCCCGGGACGGTACGTCTGAACGGTCGTCCCGACGTACAATTTATTGAATATCCCTTCGTTAACAGGGCGGCAAAAGCTAAATTTCTGCTCTTTGTCGTTAAATACCCTGAACACATCAAGGGCGCCGAGGACCTTCCCATTCTTCACGGCATAGACCGTCGCTCCTTTTTCCAGTCCGTGTTTGCCCCAGAGGTCAATGACCACGATATTTTTTCCCTGGTCCGTTTTCAGAACCTGTCCCGAATGATGGGGAAGGTCCGATGCCTCCTTTCCGGAGGTCCCGGCCTCCGCCGGTTTTCCGTCACTGCCGGAATTCTCGGGCGGTTTTTCGGGCGAATTCTCCTGCGTTCCGGCTCCTTCTTCTCTGGACGACGAAGGCCCCGAAGGCGGTTCCTGTGCCTGATTCTTTCCTCCTTCCGCAAGCTGCTTCTTCAGGGCACTGTTCTCCTGCTTGAGCCGCTCAACTTTTTTCCGCAACTCCTGAACGCGTTCATCGTTTTCGTATTTGGAGAGGATCTGGTTGTATTTTTTCTGAAGCTGTTTGTACTTGGATGTTAGGTTCTTATTTTTTTTCTCAAGCTTGTCGACCTGAAGCCGGTAACTCTCCCGCTCGTCACGGAGGTCCTTCTGTTTTTCCTTCAATTGTTTTACTTTGGCTTTGGCCTGAACGAGCTTTGTTTCCTTGCGGGTCTTTTCCTCCCGGAGACGTTCAATCTCATTCCGGTGTGAACGAATTGTGGCATCCTTGGTCATCAATTTCTGATGATATTTGTCCAGTGTTTTGTTCATCTCCGCCATGCGGGTTTCGAGGGCTTTAATCCGATCCTTGAGAGACATGAAAAGCACGTTTACGGACTCTTTTTCCGATGAGGAAATTTCCGGAAGATCCACCTCCTCCCCTCCCGGTACGGTCACCAGCGAATAGGACCCATCGTCCGTTTTCGGGGCATTCGGATCCGGCACCATTTCTCCGTCAACGAAGAATGCATACTGATATACTTCTCCGGGGGTGAGGTTTATGCGCAGTTTCCAGACACCGTTCTCTTTCTGATTCATGGGATTCCGGTTCGGATCCCAGTTGTTAAATTCCCCGACCACGCTCACCCGGTCGGCTTCCTTGTCTTTGTATTTAAAAAGCACCTCCTGGAGTTTCGGTTTGTCCTGCCCCGGATCATTTCCGTTTTTCTGCTTTGTCCCGGATGAATCGTCACCGCTTTCCTGGGCGAACACATGCTGGCCGGATGAGTTCTTCCCGGACTCTTCCTGATGAAACAGAACGTAGCCCCCCGCTATTAAAAACACGGACATTAGCACCGAAATTATTTTTCGCATTACTACCTCCTTCCTTTACTGAATGACGTACTTACTTTACGTGTTATGAAAAACCCTCTTAGGGCTCGGCTTTCAGGAAAACCGTCTCGGAATCCGGCTGTACTCTGTATCGATTCAGGCCGGCAGGAATCAAATAAAAATCTCCGCGACCGTAGCCAAACTGTATGCCGTCGTTTTTACCGCACCGGAATTGGCCCGAACCTTCAACAATGGTCAAAATCTCGAACGAGGACTCCTGGTTTGTTTCCTCAATTTCGTCGGAGGTCTGAATCTTATTCAGCGTAAATTCCGTGGTGCGAACCAGCACCTCTCGTTTGTCCCCCGGTCCTTCGACCTCCGTCGGCCGGGCACGTGTCCGGCCCATGGCTTCAAAATCGATCACGTCAAGCGCTTTTTCGTGGTGAAGTGGTCTACTTTTCCCTTCCGGTGTCAGACGGTTCCAATCATATAACCTGTAGGTCACGTCCGAGTTTTTCTGAATTTCGTAAAACAGTACCCCCCCTCCAATCGAATGGACGATCCCGGGTGGGATTAACACGACGTCGCCGGCGCTTACGGAAACGGCATTTAGCACATCAAGAGGGCGGTCTTCACGAACGGCATCGATGAGGTCCTCCGGGCCGACGTTGGGAAGAACCCCCCGAATGACCTGGGCCTCTTCATCGGCGTCGATAATATACCAGGCCTCAATTTTGCCCTCATCATTTTCCTTGAGCTGAGCGTAGTCTGAGGGGGGATGCACCTGAAGAGAAAGGTTCTCATTCGCGTCAATGAGTTTCGCAATCAGCGGAAACCGGCCGAATTGATCAGGGGCCAC
>CAZOLI010000002.1:0-11114 GCA_964580675.1 uncultured Planctomycetia bacterium | reverse complement strand
TCGCGTCAATGAGTTTCGCAATCAGCGGAAACCGGCCGAATTGATCAGGGGCCACGTCCTCACCCAGCACTAGATCCGGTTCTTCCTGGATCAGTTCGTGTAAATTCGTTCCTTCCTCCCAGCCATTCTCAACCACACTTTTCTGATCCTCCCGGTCCACGATACCCCATGCCTCACCGAACTGCTTTCCGGCCGGCAGGCGCTTATGCAGAAAGGTACCGAGGCGGCGGGATCCCCAGATTTTTTCCTGAAGTATCGGCTTGAACTGAAATGGATATAGGCGCATTGCCCGACCCGGTCCGGAAAATAATTTGATTAGGCTTCTTCCGCTTCTTCTGCTTCCTGCTCGACGTCCGCTTCTTCTCCCTCCGTCTCCTCCTCTTCTTCCTCTTCTTCGTCTGTCTGACGCTCAAACGCAAACTGAACCGTCTCCGTCTGTTTCACTCTCGGAAGACCAAACACACTGTCCTCCCCTTCCTCAAAATCACCTTCCTCGAGCAATTTTTCCACACGCTCACGACGTGTGAGAACATTTCGCTGCCGCTTGAGGCGGCCCTTTGGTTGTAAAGATTTATGCATTGACATGATTGGTTCACCAAAATGTAACTTAATTCCTCAAATACGATCAAATTATCCGGCCATGAAAAAGGCCTTTACATGTTAATCTGTCGAAATATCATCGAGTTTCGACGATGACACCTTAATGATATCCGCACGATAGGAGGAGAACCCCTCCCGACGTTTAATCGTTCTCAGTTTCTGTTCAATGTTCTTTTTTTTCTTCCGGGCCCTCTCCTGTGACCCGATTTTTCCCGCAACGATCGCCCATTCCTTCTTTCCGTTCGGGTTCCACTCAATCACGTCCGTGGGGGCCACATCATATCGATTCAGACGATCCAGATTTTTCGAGATTAACTCCTTCAACTCATCGTTGTCCTTACTGGAATCGTACGAGATGAGAAAGATCGTGTATACCTGTTTGTCTGCGGCAGCCTGCTGGTTGTTCTCTTCGTTCGAATTCGATGCATCGGTGTCCGAACTGTTTCCTGAGGACGAATCGGACGCATCCTCACGATCCCGGTTGCTGTAAAAGCTGCTCAAATTATCCTGTCGCTCGGAATCATCGGCTGCGTCTTCCCCCTCCTCTCCTTCCATGGTCTTTGCGCTGCGATCTTCCGTTGCAATTAATCCACCGGTACCGGCGTAATACCCAATAATGTATGCACCCAGAAAACCAACAAACACCACGGCCAGCAGAAGGGCGGAGGTATTCGGCGTCAGAACAATCATGCTGTTGTCGTCATCCTCCCCCGTGGTCCCTGCACCGGTGGATACTTCATCTATGTGTTTTGTTTCCGTGTCTGCGGAAGGGGTTTTTCCGGTGAATTCCGATCCCGATCGATTTCGGGACTTGCCACCAGGCGCCTCCTGTGAACGTTCCTGTTCGGCACTGGAAGATGTGGATGAGGATGTTTCTTCGTTTTCTTCCTCGGTTTCGGCGGTCGTTCGATTTTCGTCCTCCTCTTTGCTTTTGCGCACCGTGTCGTCACCGGCAGAGGATTCCCCATCGCCGGTGTCCTCATCCGTCTCCTCTTCCCTTTCCCCGTCTTCTTCCTCCTGGGAAAGGTCTATTTCATTCTGGAATATTTCGAACAGTTCCGCTTCTTTGTCTTCTTTGGTCATGGGTACTCAAGTACGGTGACTGCCGCATAATAAGCGAATAAATGCATTTTATCAGATACGGGTTGTGAATCAAGATGTTATTGTATTATTCCTTGACTTTTACAGGTTACGTGGTAGAATCAAATGCAGAGTGGAGGAAGGAACCGATGGTTGGAAATCACCGGTCCCCGGAATGGTTTTCCCATTACTCTGGATCAGAAAATCGGACCGGAATCACAAGTTTTTCAGGCCGATAAAGGATACTGGAGTCATGTCAAACCAAAACCCCCCCGAGGAAGAACTCGAAGAAGACAGCGAGCAATTTGGCGAGGTGGCCGTTCGCCTCGGTTATTGCACGGAACACGACGTCACCCAGGCCCTGGATTACCAGAAAGAGCTGGAATCCGAAAACGGTGAGCACAAATTAATCGGAATGATTATGCTGGAAAACGGATTTTTGAGCAGTGATCAGCTCATATCCATTCTTCGGGTAATGAACCAGCAACGAGAAAACAGCGTCGTCTGACGTCCCGGCCCGATCGGGTTTATTCGTTTCGGTTCCAGAAAAGGTTCGACCTTCTCCTCCCCCCCCTTCCGTTCACGCCATCCCCTCTTCTGCCGTATTGAAACCCCCCTTTATTACGGTTAATGTATAGCCAAATCCGTTACAGAATCGGAAATGAACCGGGGGGTACCCGCCAACCTGTTTCACGAACAGGATCCATTGTTCTGGTTCCGTACGTCCCGCCTGCGTGAGGAGGGCCGATTCATGAACGGATACCGCAGGAATTCCGGTGAACAATCTCCAACAAACCACAGCATCCGTTCCTTTCAGAACAACCATGAGCACAATTGGTGTACCAAAAGAAATCAAACAGGACGAACACCGCGTTTCGCTTGTTCCGGCTGTTGTTGAAGAATTGACGGAACAGAACCACAACGTACTGATCGAAGAGGGGGCCGGACAGGGAAGCGGCATCAGCAACGGAGAATACAAAAAAGCGGGGGGATCCGTGGTTCCTTCGGAAGAAGAGGTCTGGGAGAAATCCGACATTATTGTCAAAGTAAAAGAACCCCTTGAGGAAGAATTTGACCGGATCTCCAAAAATCAGGTGGTGTTTACGTTTTTCCACTTCGCTGCCTCACGCAAGCTGACCGAAAACATGATGGATACCGGTGGCATCTGCATAGCGTACGAAACGATTGAGAAGGAGGACGGAAAACTTCCCATTCTTACTCCCATGAGTGAAGTGGCGGGCCGGATGGCCGCCCAGGAAGGCGCGAAATACCTTGAAAAACCCCAGAAAGGAAGAGGGATATTGCTCGGGGGTGTCCCGGGTGTGAAAGAAGCCACCGCTCTGGTCATCGGCGGCGGAACGGTGGGGTCCAACGCAGCAAAGGTGGCGGCAGGACTTGGGGCAAACGTAATTATCCTCGACGTGGATATTGATCGGCTCCGGTATCTCGAAAACATCATGCCGAGCAACGTCTCCCTTCTTATGAGTAATCCGTTGACCATTCGACAGCAGCTAAAATCCGCAGATCTTGTGGTGGGAGCGGTACTGGCAACGGGAGCCAGGGCGCCGGTGTTAATAGAACGTGACCACCTCCCAACGATGAAGGACGGCGCCGTCATTGTGGACGTCGCCGTTGATCAGGGAGGCATGGTTGAAACCACAAAACCCACCACACATCAGGACCCGGTCTACACCGTCGACGGCGTGGTTCATTACTGTGTGTCGAATATGCCCGGGGCGGTGGGGCGCACGTCCACATACGCCCTCAGCAACGCTACGTGGCCGTACCTGAATCAAATAGCAAACGACGGCTGGAAGGAGGCCGCTCGAACAAATCCCGAAATCAGGCGTGGCCTGAACATCATAAACGGAAACGTCTGCCATAAAGCAGTGGCCGACTCACACGATCTGGAATTTGCCCCCGTGGAGAAATTAATCTAATTTCTCCCCCCTTCCCCCGCGACAACCGGCAAACGTCGATATTATCCCTCTCCCTGCCGGGCCGCCTCAATTTTCCGCTCCAGCACGTATCGATCCGGATGAAAATCAGGAATGCGTAAATCCGCCGGATCGCCTCCCTCAAGTGCCTCTTCCGGGAGGAGTCCCACGATTTCCGTTGGACCGGGCGTCACCCCTCGATCATCGGCTTCCCGGTGAACTCGATCAATTAACGCATAGAGCGACGTTTTCTCGTAATCCGTAAGGTTCATGGAAACCATGATCCGGTCCTGCCTCGAAAGTTCCATGCCGAGGGCCTGCACTCCGGGAAGGCCACCACTGGATTCTCGAATGCTTGACGCAATATCCCGGGCCACATCCACCTCGTCCACTTCCAGATCCACGTTCACCGCAATGAGAAAGTCGCGGCTTCCCACGGCCATGGCTCCACCGGTGGGATGGAGTTTCGACGGACCGAAATCGGGATGCCACTTTTCCTCCTCCATCCGGGACTCCAGCTCACGAAAATCGAAGTTGCGGAGTCGATACAGATCTTTCGTGTGATCCCGGGTTGTCGCTTCGGCGTACAGATAAACCGGGACGGCAAACTTATCGGAAACCTCCCGGGCGAAACGCTTTGCATGATCCGTCGCGTCCGCCATGGTGGAATCGCCGAGAGGAATAAACGGAACGACGTCAACAGCTCCCATAAACGGGTGGACCCCCTTGTGGGCGAATATCTGAATGGAATTCAGAGCCACCCGCGTCGCCTCCAGAAGAGCCGTACGCAATCCGTCACCGGTCCCCACCGCCGTTACAACGGATCGATTATGATCCTCGTCCGTGTGCAGGTCCAGAAACAGCACATCCCGGGTTTGCTGAAACGGGGCCACAATTTTTTCGACAATATCGGGATTGCGCCCTTCGCTAAAATTTGTTGCTGTTTCAAATTCAATCAAGATCTTCCCTCTCGAAAACGTGGTGACCGATGTCGGTGCGGTACTGCAATCCGCGGAAATGGATCTTTTCCATTTCCTCGTACGCCCGATCTCTTGCCTTTTTGAGGTCGGAACCCCGCGCCGTTACACCGAGAACACGCCCGCCGTCCGTTACCACCTCATCATCCTGAAGTGCCGTGCCCGCATGAAAGACCTCAACCCCTTCACCCGATACGGAATCAAGGCCCGATATCCGGTATCCGGTGTCGTAATCGATGGGGTATCCCTCGGAGGCGGCCACAACACAGAGGGCATGATCCGGCAACCAGCTCACGGCATCCAGCTCCTCGAGATTTCCGCGTACCGCGGCTTCGAGATACGGAACCAGATCACTCTCCATTCTCATCAGAATGGGTTGCGCTTCCGGATCACCAAATCGCACGTTGTATTCGAGGAGTTTTGGGCCGGCGTTGGTCAGCATCAGTCCTGCGTAAAGCACCCCTTTAAATTCCACGCCTTTTTTGTTCATCGCATGGAGTGTCGGTAAAAACATCTCCCGCACAATTTCTTCCTGCATTTCCGCATCGACGAATGGGGTGGGGCAATACGCTCCCATTCCGCCGGTATTTGGTCCTTCGTCTCCTTCATATATTTGTTTGTGGTCCTGACTCGGATCCAGAATTACGAGGTTTGTTCCCTGACAGATGGCCAGCAGCGAAGCCTCCACCCCTTCGAGGTATTCCTCCACAACCAGACGATTACCGGCGTCGCCAAAATCCTTTTCCAGCATAATCCGGTTTACCGCCTCCGTTGCCTCCTCCTCCGTTTCACAGACAATGGATCCCTTGCCGGCAGCCAGTCCATCTGCTTTGACCACCGTGGGATAGGAGACGCTGGAAAGGTAGTTTTTTGCCTCGTCCGCCCGTTCAAATTCACGAAATCTCGGGGACGGTATGCCGTGTTCCTTGGTTAATTTCCTCGTAAACACTTTACTTGATTCCAGACGAGCCGCCTCCTGATTGGGACCGAATATGGGAAGCCCCCGGTCCTGAAATTGATCCACGATCCCCGCAGCCAGAGGAGCTTCCGGCCCCACAACCGTCAGATCAATTCCCTTCTCTTCCGCGAAATTAGCCAGCTCGTTAATATCCGTCGAGGGAATGTCCACCGTCCGGGCAATCCTGGATATTCCGGCGTTTCCCGGTGCACAGAAGACCTCATCCACACGATCGGACTGATTGATCTTCCAGCAGAGAGCATGTTCACGACCACCACCACCCACAACAAATACTTTCATGACTGCGGTAAGGCCTCGAAACGGAATGAATCAAATTAGAGAAACGAAGACGACCGACCCGGTTGAACCTGATTTTCCCCGGGGCAAAAACGGGCTCAACCGTTCCATATCTTCCCGAAATTATACCTCGATTTCCAGCGAGCAAATATGCGACACGGAGGCGTCCTATACGGCTTTTTTCTGAAGGCCCAATGCGGTATTCTGTAATAGGTTGCCGGAACGAATTCCCGCTTATACGTGATGTTCGCTCGCTAACGGTGGATCTTCCGGCGATGCAGATCATTTGATTTCGAGCGGTATCAGCACTTAACGTGTTAGGCTATGGTAGTACAAACAGAAACAAAACAGGAAATCATTGACGAATTTGGACGTCATCCCGACGACACGGGATCACCGGAAGTGCAGATTGCCCTTCTCACGGAGAAGATTAACGATTTGACCGGACACATGCGAGAGCATGAGAAGGATTTCTCCAGCAGAAAGGGTCTGCTGAAGATGGTGGCCCGTCGGAAGGATCTTCTTAAATACCTAAAGAAGGACGATCGGGAAAAATATCTTGAAATTTTGAACGAACTCGATATTCGAGGAGTATAATAGAACGGGTCCCCGGTCAAGAACCGGTGAACCGTTTTCCCAAGCGGATTTTTACTCCCGCCATCCGCATAAGGGTGGTTTTTTGAACAGGAGCGAGGAACAGTCGCTCAGACGAGGTTTTTTGCACGGCCGGCAATCCGGCCGGATGAAAAGTCTCGACTGGCGACTGATGACTCATACCAATAACCACTCACTCCTCCTGGGCGGGACTCATTTTGATTATCCACTTCTATTACTATGGATTCTTTATTTAACGAAGAAAGCGTAAGCACAGAACTCAGCGGCCGCGAATTTCGAATCGAGACGGGGAAACTGGCCAAGCAGGCCAATGGGTCCGTCCTGATTCAATACGCGGACACGGCGGTGCTCACAGCAGCTACTATGGGAGAGGAAAAAGATCTTCCGTTTTTCCCGCTCACGGTTGAATACCGCGAAAAAACCGCCGCTGCCGGTAAAATCCCGGGAGGATTCTTCAAACGGGAAGGCAAGCCTTCCACGAAGGAAACCATCACGGCAAGACTTGTGGACCGGCCGATTCGACCGCTGTTTCCGGACGGTATGGGCCACGAGATCCAGGTGGTGACCAATGTGTATTCCGCCGATCGGGAAAACGACCCCGACGTGCTATCCATCAACGGTGCCTCCGCAGCTCTCACACTTTCCGATATTCCCTGGGACGGACCGCTGGGAGCAACAAGGGTAGGGCGCCTTGACAATAATCTGGTCGTGAATCCCACCATCTCCGAACTGGAGGTAAGTGAACTCGACATTGTTGTCGTCTCCGCGCCAAGCGGTGTCGTGATGGTCGAGGGTCACGGTGAGGAAGTACCCCGGGACATCGTCCTGAAGGCAATCGGAAAAGCCAACAAAAACAACCAGAAAATCTGTGAACTCCAGAAGGAACTCAACGAAAAGGCCGGACTGGAACAAATGCCGTGGGAAGAACCGGAACCGGATGAATCTCTCAAGGAGAAGGTCAAATCCCACGTGAAAGAACCGTTAAAGGACGCATTGCAAACCCCGGCCAAAAAGAAACGGCAGGAAAAAATTAGCGACCTCAAGGACGATCTCGTGGAAACATTCTGCCAGGTGGAGGAAGACGAAGAAGCCTCGGCCGAAGACCTGCCGGAGGAAGAAGAGGTAAAGAACATCTTTGACGACCTTCAGAAAAAAGGCATCCGTCAGCTGGTCAAAAGCGGCCGGCGCATCGATGGGCGTGATTTTGACGAAGTCCGTCCCGTCGACTGTGAAGCAGGAGTCATGCCCCGGACACATGGCTCGGCCCTCTTCACCCGGGGGGAAACCCAGGCGATGGTAACGGTGACCCTCGGAACCGGGGTGGACGAACAGGTCGTCGATGGACTTACCGAAGAATACACGAAAAAGTTCATGGTCCACTACAACTTCCCCCCCTTCTGTGTGGGTGAAACCCGACCGATGAGGGGACCGGGCCGCCGGGAGATTGGACACGGCATGCTGGCCGAACGTGCCCTCAAACCCGTACTTCCGGACATCGAAAACTTTCCTTACACCATTCGGACGGTATCGGACATTCTCGAATCGAACGGATCCTCCAGCATGGCCACCGTAAGTGGTGGATCGCTCGCACTTATGGACGCCGGCGTAGACGTTTCCCGTCCGGTGGCCGGTGTCGCCATGGGGCTGCTCAAAGACGGAGACGATTTTCACGTTCTCACCGACATTCTCGGTGACGAGGATCACTCCGGCGACATGGACCTGAAAGTGGCCGGAACCAGAAAAGGTATTACGGCCGTTCAAATGGACATTAAAGTGTCCCAGGTCAGCAAAGACATTCTGCAAAAAGCCCTCGACAGGGCACGGGATGGTCGTGAGAAAATCCTCAACGTGATGAACGACACCATCTCCGAACCCCGTGAAGAGATCTCGGAGTACGCCCCGAGGTTGTTTCACCTCGAAATCGATCCGGACAAAATTGGCCGGATCATCGGTCCGGGCGGAAAAACCATCCGGGAAATTGAGGACCAGACCGGCGCCTCCGTCGAAATCGACGACGATGGTCTCGTTACGATCTCAAGCGTCGACAAGGAGTCGGCCGACAGTGCCCTCGACCGCGTCAAAAACCTCGTCTACGAACCGGAAGTTGGTGAAATCATCACCGGCAAGGTAACGGGGGTCAAGGACTTTGGGGCGTTCGTCGAAATTACCCCCGGTGGTTCCGAAGGACTGTGCCACGTCAGTGAACTCGACGATGGATACGTCAACGAGGTGGAGGATGTGGTACAGGAAGGAGATGAAATTACCGTAAAAGTGCTCGAAATAGATGAAGATCGGATCTCCCTAAGCCGCAAAGCGGCGATGGAAGAACAGGAAGAGGAAGAACAGGAAACCCAGAAAACCACCTGAGGAATGATCACCAAAAACAGGAGGGGGAGTGAAACACCCCGGATTCTCCACCCGGAATAGACTCGGGACATCATGAGATGCCTCTACGTCGCCACGGGCCGGGTGTGTTTACCCCCTACCCCCTGTTTATAATTGTTTTCCTCCAGATCAAGATCGTATAATACGGTTGTCGGACAAACCCCAAAAACCGCTTACTGCCCGGGGCAGCAATATCGTGGGTTTCACGGCATTCTGAACTCGTCCTGAACGGGGGACCCGTTCCTGTTTATTCGTCCGGGAAACAAAATAGAACCGGTATGTCATCGTCAAACGAAGGAAATAAGGACATGTTATTTGGCAAAATAGCCATCCGGAAAGGGTACGTGGACAAGGAAACGGTGAAGGAATGTCTGGAACTCCAGCGCGAATTAAAGAGCAAGTACGAAGTCAACCCGAAACTCGGGAAATTACTGGTTGAAAAGGGTCATCTCACGGAAGAGGAGGTGGAGAAAATTGCCGAGATACAGGCGGACCAGTTCGAACAACAGCGGATACCGGGGTACGAGCTCAAGAAAAAACTGGGGGAGGGCGCCACCGGGTCGGTATACAAAGCACGACAGATCAGTATGGACCGGCCCGTGGCCATTAAAATCCTGACCGACGAAGTCGTGGAAGATGATGCATACGTGAAGCGGTTCTTCCGGGAGGCCCGGTCCGTTGCCAAACTGAACCACGCCAACATCATCAAGGGAATTGACGTCGATTCCCATGAAGGCCTCTACTACTTCGTGATGGAGTATGCCGGGGGAGGAAATTTACAGGAACGACTCGGGCCGGATGAAACACTCGACGAAGAGACGCTGTTTCACGTCGCCATCCGCATCTCCGACGCCCTTCAGCACGCGTACGAAAACGGACTCATCCACCGGGACATCAAACCGAGCAACATTATTTTAAAGAAGGACGGAACCCCCAAACTCTGTGACCTCGGTCTGGCCAAACCGATGGAATCCGAATCATCGGCCATCACCCAAACCGGCGTGACCATCGGGACCCCGTACTATATTTCGCCGGAACAAACCAAAGGAGAAGACAACGTCGATATTCGGTCGGATATTTACTCCCTTGGCGCAACCCTGTATCGGCTGGGAACTGGGAAAGTCCCATTTGAAGGTTCCACCTCCACAGCCGTGCTCACCAAACACGTGACGGATGAGCTGGTTCCCCCAAAAGAGGTGAATCCGAAAATAAACCCCGCCCTGAGCAACATCATCGAAAAAATGATGGAAAAGGCCCCCGATGACCGGTACCAGGAACCGGCGGAAGTTATTGAGGACCTGGAAAAAGCAAAAGAAGGGAAGCGAATAACCACCCCGGGCAAAACATCCGGATCTCGATCGAAACCTTCCAAACCCAAACGAAGCACCACTCATCGCACCAAATCCAAAAGTTCCTCAAGCTCAACCTGGACCGGACTTATTGCCGTTGCCGTGGCAGCCGGATTACTCTTTTTCGTGTACACGATGTTAAACCAATCAAACAATCCCGGAAGTGGACCGGATGGAAATGGAAATTCCTCCCGTCAGGGAACGGTGAACCCGGAGAACGGAACAAAGCCAACCGGTTCAGATTCGACAACGGCGGGTGATACCGACACATCGTCCTCGGACGGGAATCAAAACGAGAATGATTACGTATCCATTTTGGATAAAATCAAGGAAATCAAGGAGAGAATAAACAACTTCTCCGGCGATATTTCGGAAGCAAACAAAATCAGGGACAAAATCAAATCACTGCAGCAAAAAAACATTTCCCCACAGGATAAGCTCAAGCTAAAAAGAGAGTTGAAGAAGCACTTTCACAAAACCGCATCCGATCAGATTTTCCAGAGGCTCCAGGAAACCGCCGCGGACAAGGACAACCCCGTTGATAAATTATCCGTTCTGAATCAATTCCCCTCCTGGCTGAACGGCACGGAACCCTACAGGAAAGCGGAGAACAGGAAACAGGAAATCCGAACATCCATTAAAAACCAACTTCAGAACGCAAGAGAAACAATTGAGACCAAACTGGAGGAGAATCCAGGGGAGGAAACATTCAAGGAATCGGAAAACATCATCGAACAATCAAAAAAGTTGGTTTCGAAGGACCGAACACCGGATTTGTATAAAGAATGGAAAGGTATAAAAGAACTAGTTGAAACGAAAAAGGACGACTACGGAGATCAGCTTGAAAACAGGGACAAGAAGAAACTCAAAAATCTCGGCTTCAAAAACAAACTGACCGAATCAATAAGCAAGGGAA
>CAZOLI010000001.1:167897-169660 GCA_964580675.1 uncultured Planctomycetia bacterium | reverse complement strand
CACCGTCGACCGGTTTCGGCGGAGGAACTCCGGGAAGTTCGAAAGAAAGTAAAACGTAAACGGCCCTCTCCAGGACGAACCCCAACGGATCGGGCCATACTCCGAAAATGGGCGAATCGGGATCCCGGGGACTGGTATTCGGGAGCCGCGAAGGGACGCGCGCCCCGCGTTATGCTGGCCCGCCTTGCCCTAAATAAAAACGTGGACGAAGTAAACAGATACCTGCAGAAAACGGAACCTGTAAACCTGGTTGGTTCATCCTGGGAACTGGCGGAGGGGGATCACGATTTTACGATGGTTCCGCTGACGACCATCCTGTACCTGTTTGGCGACCGGCCGGATCGGTTGTATCCCGAAACCCGCAAACACCTTCTGGAGAACTTGCTCATCGTCTCCGGGGGCGAGCCCAAAAAGTATGTGCCCAACACCCTGGGCCTGGTGTTTGACACGGAGAACCACATTCTTATGACCGAAAGCAGCCGGTTCCTCAAGAACCAGTGGATCTACAATCACCGGTCCCGCGAGAAGCGGTACAACAACGCCAAAAACGGACTGGAAGATTGGCTGGCGGGGTACCTGAATTACATTCGCGTAAACGGATTTTACGAGTTCAACTCCGTGCCGTACCAGAAATACGCGGTTCATCCGCTGCTAAACCTGGCGATGTTTGCCCGGGGACGGGTGGGGCATCTGGCGCGTGCCATTCTGGACGACCTCTCCCGGCGATTTGCCCTGGGGTCGCTCGGGTTCCGTCAGGTTGTTCCGTTCCGGCGGCAATTCAAGCGGGCCGGAAAAGGCGGACTTCGTCTTTACGGGATGTGTGCGCTGGCCCGTGTCTGGACGGCACCGGCGAGCGGGCCCGCCCGTGACATCTTCAACAACAAAAACATCGCGGTGGTGGCATCAGCCCTTTCCTATCGTCCCCCGAAAGAGGTTCTTGAGAGGATGCGATCAAAAAAGAAGCGTTATCTGGCCCGGATCGGTCACGGGCCCGAGGGGAGTCCGGAGATTCACAGCGGCGGTCCGGGGTACCTGCTTTCGGCCGGCGGGGTGTTTCGTGGTCGTTCGAACAAGGTGGTTCCGCGTCCCACGACGTTGCTTCTTCCGGATGGGGCGGAGAAGATTGAGGAGTGTTTTCACATTCCGGGCAAGGGTCCGTGGACCGACTGGAACAACACGGGGGTGCACAGGCGGTTTGCGGTCGGGAACCATCCGGTCTCCGTGCCGGACCGATACGAGCCGGTGGCGACCGGGGGGGGCTGGTCGTTGTTTCGACCCGGGACCCCGGAGGAGTTGATTGTGGCCGTTTGGAATCATTCCGAAATGGGACTGATCGGTCTGTTTCCGGAAAAGGAAACCTCCCCCGACCAATTGCTGGGGAAACTACAGGATGCGAATGACAAAGACACGTTGCGGTCGGGGACGTTTCGCTGGCCGGACGGCGGAACCATCACATTTGACGTCGACAGTCCCCCGGGGCGATGGGTCATAACCGCCGTCGACAGTGAGCCGGTCCCCCGCAATTACGACGAATGGCCGTTGCTTCGGGTGACGGAGAACGAAGAGTAAGGGGGAAAACGGGTAAATTTACCGGAGGAATTCAGTACACGAGATGTTTTCCGGCACATCTTTGCTCGACGCCTGCGACATTTCATGAAACGGGTTGCAGGAAGAACCGGTCTGTATAACGAACCCTAATAATATTTTTTTAAGAAGTTGATCATCAATTTTCGTATGCCCCGGTAGGAAGGAGTGTTCCGGAG
>CAZOLI010000001.1:148702-167797 GCA_964580675.1 uncultured Planctomycetia bacterium | reverse complement strand
CGAAACCATTTTTGGATCAGGAGCTGTTTTCGCCAGTATTTGAGGATGGCGGAGTGCCAGAAACTGTTCCCTCTTTTGATACGGGAGTAAATTTGATTTTCCGGGGATTTGACGAGGTGGAGAAAGTGGATGTCAAAGGGAGCCCGGTGTTTTAGTGGAAGCCCTCGCCAGATTCGTTTGGAGGTATCCACGACGACCTCGGCGCCAGATTTCTCGGCGATAACCTCGTAAAGCAGCCGGTTTTGCTCCCCGAAATCCGGTGCAATCCGCGGGAAAAACGGCGAAATAACGGCCTTCATCCATTCCAGGCGGTTGTCCTGACTCATCCGGGCCGCCGCCGCCAGGTCTCCGCCCCGTCGTCTGAAGATTCGGTAAATGTCGTTCCAGAACGAACAGGTTTGTTTGTCATGTGCAGCAACACACTTGCAGTCACGGGTGTTTTCGTTCAGTGATTCGTCCACGTAGTGCAGTTCGCCGGCGGTGAAAATCCGTGAATGTTGATTCAGCACCCGGCCGAAAAACGTGGAACCACAGTAAGGCATTCCGACCATGAATACCACATCCATGGTACTTGTTTCGTCGCAATATAATCAGTCCTGTGAGAATTGCTTCCGGCTACTCAAGTTAACTCATATCATGTAAATTTCAAGGGAAAACACAGGATCGATGTGGAAATTTGGTTTCCCTGAACAATCGGACACGATTTTTATATTCGGTTCCCTTGGGTTACACTATTTGAACTGTTATAGTTCTAAATTTCATTTGTGTTGCCGGGAGGTTGTAATGAACAGCGATCAACGTGTGGTGGAACTGCTGAAGCGTGCCTATCACGACGAGATTGAGACCGTCATGAACTACATGGCTCATTCGATCAATCTGGACGGGGTTCGAGCGGAGGAAATTAAGGAAGAACTGAACGCGGACGTGAATGAAGAGTTAACCCATGCCCGGGAACTGGGCCAACGGCTCAAGCAGCTTGACGAAGCGGCACCGGCTTCATTTGATTTCGAGGCTCACCAGGAATCCCTCCAGCCCACCGGCGATTCCACGGATGTCCTTTCGGTGATCGAAGGCGTGATCGATGCCGAGAAAGAGGCCATCGAACTGTACCGGGACCTCATCAGCGCCGCTCAGGAAAACGACGATCCGGTTACGGAGGACATTGCCGTCGGTATCCTGCGGGATGAGGAAGAGCACCTCACACTATTTAAGGGATTTCGGAAGGAATATCGGAAGGACGTATAAACGTTCCGTCGAATGATTTTTTGACTCGTTCCTCAATTATCAACACCCCACGATGTTGAATCTGGGATATCAGCTGTCGGGGCAGGAACATGATCCGGAACACCGGCTTGTTCTTGCAAACGAGTCCTTTCTCCTTCGTGATTTTTTTCACTGGGCATTATCGTCGGTACTGGCCGTACTTGTTCTGTGGATTCTGTACTGGATGTTACCGGCCATCTTTACCGCCGAAACCGGGGGAAAAGCCCTTGGTCTGACGATAGCTGCTCTTATTGGGCTTGGTGTACCTGTTGTTTTCCTGGTTTTTGTGGGAAAGGGTCTGTCCCGGACGCTTCGGGTCGAGGTAGACCCGGACGGAATTACGGTAACACGGTCCGGGTTTTTTCCCGTCTGGAATCGGAGGGACCGGTACGACGTGGTGCAGTGCACAGGGGTTGAATTTGAGGCGGAAATGCAACAGGGGGCTTCCTCCGGAACCTGTCATTTGACGGTGGGGCACAACGAACCAGACGGTGAACAGAGGTTTTTCGACCTGGATTTTCAAATGCAGGTCACGGATTCGGAGGAACTGCGTAACGTCATGTTCGCGTGGGGGCGAATTCTTCGATTGGGGGAATTTGATCTTATTCGGGACGATCATCGGGGTCTTGAACTGGAAATGTTTCCGGTCGGCTACGGGGAATCTCGTCTCCCTTTCGTCGATGAGCACTTCACCCTCCGAAAGCGCGAGCGGAGCCCGAAGAGCGGGGCCTCAACTGAATCCGGTGATGTGGAGTCGGGGACAACAGCGGATTCGAAGGACGTGGAAGTGGAGAGTTTTTCGCCCGGTGAATTCCAGCCGCCACTATACGTGTATCGAAACACTGAGATACACTGGGATCCCGGCACCAAAGTGAGGCTCCACGTAAAGGGAATACCAGTTCAATGGATCGTGTTGTTTGCGGTTATCATTGGGGGAATATTCGGTGGCATCGCCTATTTCGCGATGGGGAGGCCTGCGGGGAGGGAACTTCTCTATCTCGTCGGTGCGTCGAGTATGGTTGCACTGATCAGCGGTGCGTACCTGTATTTTTACTACCCGGAGCGAAAATCGCTCGTGGACTGGCGGGACAATCGTATTCGGGTATCGGAAGATGGAGACGAGGTGGAATATGCTATTGACGATGTTGAAAAGGTGGAACTCATCGGGCGGGATCGGCAAAAAAGCACCACCAAAGGTGAATCGTACCGTCATCGAATGGAGTACGCCTGTGAGGTACGGCTACGCACACGCGATAAAGAGAAGGTGACCTTCGCGATTTGCCGGTACTTCGACGACAAGGAGCAACCCTATCAGGTCATGGCGCCGATGGCCAATGAACTCGCCAGGGCTTTGGGGGTCCCATGGAAATGGCTCGACTATTAGGTTTGATTATTCTTAGAGCAGGAGGAACTTCAATGGGCGAGTTTTTCGATGAATCGCCTTTCGGCGAAGGTCTGAAATCCTTCAACATCTTCTAATCCAAAATTTCGCTCGCCGACAGTGATTCAATTTCGTACCCGATGGTGTTCTCTATGTCCTGGAGGTGTTTCCGGTCATCTGAGGTAACCAGAGTGTAGGCGTTCCCTTCCAGTCCCGATCGGCCCGTACGACCGATCCGGTGGGTGTAGACATCCGGATCATGGGGAATGTCGTAATTGATGACGTGTCGGATATGTTCCACGTCAAGCCCTCGAGCGGCGACGTTTGTGGCCACGAGAATGGAAAAACTTTTGTTGCGGAAGGCGTCCAGGGTTGCTTCCCGGGGCAGCATTTCCATGTCCCCCTGCAGTCCACACGCGTCGTATCCCCGGTCACGTAGCGTCTGGGTCAGGCTCCGGACGGTGTCCTTCCGGCGGCAGAACACGAGAACGGATTCCAGGTCCGTCCGGTCCAGGAGGTGTGTCAGAACGTCTTTTTTGTTTCCCTTCTCCGTCTCCACCACGAAGTGTGATATGCTTTCCGCCGGGGCCTGCGTACCAACGGATACCTTTTCCGGATTATCCAGCATCTCTTCGGAAAGTTCCTGAATCTCCGGCGGAATGGTGGCCGAACAGAACACGCCCTGCCGTTTGTCGGGACACCATCGTTCGATTCGCTCAATCTGCGGAAGAAAGCCCATGTCACACATGCGATCGGCTTCGTCCACCACAAACCAATCCAGCTGATCGAAGTTTACGTTGGAGCGACTCATGTGGTCAATCAGGCGACCGGGCGTGGCCACGAGGACATCGATTCCGTCTTCAAGCCGTTTTTTCTCGTTGTGTACGTCGGTACCTCCGACAACCCGGTCGATGGTGAGATTGAGGTCTTCGGCAAGCATCCGCCCTTCCTCGGCAATCTGGTCGGCCAGTTCGCGGGTGGGAGCAAGAACCAGGCCTCTCGGTTGTTTCTCCGTTTCGCCAAGCAGGTCCTGAAACATCGGCAGGAGGAAAGCGGCTGTTTTTCCGGTTCCCGTCGGCGCCGTGATGGCGAGGTCCTCTCCATCAAGGAGAGGAGGAATGGCCTTGTTCTGGACCGGTCTCGGGGCGTCGAAACCGGCGCTTTCCGGACCGGCACAGATGGTGTCATTTAACCCCAGGTCTTCAAAGGTGCCGTCGGGTTCCGGTTGCTGGTGCCGGCCATTTTCGGACCGGTCCGATTCGTCCGGAAATTGCACACGAACAGCAGCTGGTCCTTCTTCCTTTTCCTCGGATTCAAACAGTACTTCCTCGCCTTCCTTCAGGTAATCGCGCTGATCGGATTGAATGTTGCTCTGATGCACAAACAGGTCTTTGCCACCGTCCCGTTCGATAAATCCGTAGCCTTTTTCCTGATCAAACCACTTTGTCCGTCCTTTTTTCATGTTGATAATCGTCCATCAATAGAGAATTCACTTGCTTTGAGCACATGAAACGAATCATTCTGCTGGTGTGGAACACCGGAGATTATGACCGTCGGCCGGCTTCGATTCCGCCAGTATCATTCGTTTAGCGTATAACAATTACTCATTATACAGAAGTCAATCTTCATTTGCAGGGTCAACCTCCTTTAGAATACGAATTGTGTCGTTTGAGACGGGAAGGATTCGGTTTGGCAAACGGGCGGTAGGTTTGATACACATGGTTGAATACGGGTTTGTATCAAACCGTCGTATGGTGGTTTTTTTTACTATTCGACAGGAGACAACATGTCTATTAGCGGGCTGTTTGACGTTCGCAAAGTGCTGAAATCGCTGCGGGGCGGGGATTCCCCCGGCGAGGTGGCCCTGGGGGTCTGTCTGGGCCTGTCGCTCGGTCTTCTTCCCTGGGGAATCCACCTCTTCATTCCGATTTTGCTTGTGCTTTTTCTGCAGTGCTCCACGGGAATGGTCTTTTTCATGTTCGGTCTGTCCAAGGGTCTGTTTCTCCTCATTGCTCCGCTGTTTTTTCGGACCGGCTTTCTCCTGCTCGGACAGACGGCCCTGTTTGACGGTACCGTGCGGTTTTTGCGTAGCCTTCCGGTCTTTGGCCTGATGGCGCTGAACAATTACCTGGTGTTCGGGTCGCTGGTGGTGTTGTTGGTTTTGGTCGCCGCGGTGTTCCCGCTTGTCTATTTTCTGGTTCGCCTCTACCGCAACCGGATCGAGCGATGGTTTGCGGAGCTTGGATTTGTAAAGCGATACGGGGACACGAAGGTGTTTTCGTTTTTCGTCTGGCTGTTCTTCGGTCCCTCCGACCGGGACGAGGCGGCGGAGGACGACAAAGATACCACGACCGGGAACGATACGACGTCCTGGTACAGAATCCCGTTCGGTATGCTGCGGGGCAAAATGATTGTTACCGTCGTTGTGCTGGGGTTTCTTTGTGCGTTTGTCGGCGTGCCCTTTCTCAACGCCCGGCTTCCGGGGATCATTACCGGAGGCATGAACACCGTATCGGGCTCGACCTCATCGGTCTCGGGGGCCTGGGTTTCGCCGCTCCGGCAGAACATGGTTCTGGAGGACGTTTCGCTGGCCGATCCGGAGAACGAGGAACAGAATATTTTTGAGGCGGATCGGCTGGAGATGGGGCTTTCCGTGCCGGCTCTTCTCGCCGGACGCCTTCGCATTACGACCATGGAAGCCCGGGGAATTCGGTTTCACGCCGAACGCCGGAAGGATGGGAGTTTGAATCTGGATGATCTTGAACCGGTTGAACCAGAGGGGGAGTCCGGTCAGGACCTCAAGGAGTGGCTGAAGAAGAACGGAGAAAAGGTGGACTGGTATCAACTGTTGCGAAGGTACGTGCAGTATTACCGTGAACGGCAGGCCGAGAAGACATCGGAACAGGAAGAGCGAACAACGAAGGAGAAGCGGACCCTCCCGGATGATATGCGGTATGCCACAAAAGAAATGAAACCTCGCCGTCCATATTTTCAGGTCGATTCCATCTCCCTTGTGGATTGCAGGGTCTCCGCTGGAGATCAGGGGGACGACAATGCAGGGGAGTTCGCATTGAAATCCATAAGTGGTTCGGTGAAGAACATTTCGTCGAGTCCGGATCTGCTGAACAAACCCGTCCGGATGGATCTTTCCGGAACCATGACCGGAACGGAGGAGTCGACCGTTTCCGTCAACGGCGCGATGGAACCGGGCGAAGGTGATTCAGGCTGGACCACCCGGATTAACCTGAATGCGGATGGGTTTTCTCTCGTAAAACACCGCCACCTTTACGAATCTTCACTGCCGGTTCGAGTGTTAAATGGAGCTGCGAATTTCAAGGCGGAACTGGCCTACAACAAGCAAAATCTGAACGCGCCCGTGGAACTTGTTATGAGGGATCTCGTACTGGAAAAACCGTCGAAGGAAACCCGGTTTCTCGGATTAAAACCGGAAACGGCCCGGTACGTGGTGCGGGGCATAAACGCCTATGCGCAACAGGCGCCGGTTGTGTTTGGTTTTCTCGTGACGGGAACACCCGCGGAGCCGGCCTTTCAGTGGAAAGGGGAGGTGCTAAGAATAGCCAAAGAAGGTCTTGTGGCCCTGGGCAAACAGAAGTATCAGGAACAGATTAACCGGATCAACGGGGAACTGGAATCTATCAAGAACCGAGCGGAGGTGGAGCTTTCCTCCGAGTACAAAAACATCAAAAAAAGTGCAGCGAAGTCATTGAAGTCGGGGGATCCGGAGGAGATTCGAAAGGAGTTGCAGGATCTTGAGAAGAAGAAGGAAAAACTGGACGACGTGAAGGATAAACTCAAGGACATCAATCCATTCGGGGATTCGGAGGACGATTAGAACGGTGGACCATCAACTGATTGGACCGGTGAAACAACGGTTGACGCAATAAGTTTCCCGGTCAAGCGTAGAACGGTCCTGCCGTGAATCCACCGGTCCCGGTCCTTTCGACCGAGGAATTTCAGGAGGCAACTTAGAGTATTGCAAACATCATGACGATGCCATTATAGAGAGTGTGTGAGATGATGTACGGAAGAATCGAATCGGCGTAAGCTCTCTGAGTAGTAAACGCCAGACCGACAACGAAGATGACGGGAATACTGACGGGATCCGAAAGGTACTGCGGGATGTGTGCCCCCACAAACCAGAATGTCACAACCCCCACCGCAACCCATTTGTTGGCCGATCGTTCCAGAACCTTATAAAGGAATCCCCGGTAATAAATTTCTTCAAAGAGCGGGATCACGAGAGCAACCGTCAGCATGATCGAAGGGCCCCCTTCCTTCTTCATTAATTCCGAAATCACCGATTCACCGGTTCCAAACAATGAGGACATGACGACGGCACCGAGGCCCAGGATCACAGCCAATCCGACACTGAGGAAACCCTGGAGGGGAGGAAAGGCGTGAAATCGGAGCCCCTTCCGGACCGGGTGACCATATTTCCAGGAGGTGAAGTACAGGCAGACCACCAGGGTCGCACCGTTTGTCAGCATGGTCAGAATTAGGAAATCCGATGGTCTCGGGTCCTGTTGAATGGCTCCACCCACCAGGGCACCTAGAAGCAGGGTCGTCCCCCAGATGATGCCGATCCCTTTGAAAAGGTCCGCCAGTGTTGCGAACTCGTCGCCACCAAATTTTTGGGAGGGCTCATTTATGTACCGGTTCCACACCGGTTTCGACCGCCGATTTCGAGCGGAGGATGTGCTGTTTCCTTCGGTTTGATGGGTTGATTCGAATTCCGGTGACGACGGGGGGGACTCAATACTTCCGTCCGGGGTTCTTTGGTTGGTTTTCGTGGCTTCCGTGTCCGTTTCGTCATCACGTCTTTCGTAGGGGGATATACGTTTCCCACATTCCGAACAGAAATGCGACCGTGCAAGTTTTTCCACCTCTTCGCGCGAGCCGCAATGCGGACATGTTTTCAGCATATTCGGGTGAAAATTTCGATGATTGTTCCTGGTAAAGCCCCGTCCGAGGTCAATATCGACCGGAAGAACCGGGAAAAACATTCACCTGGAATGACGGGTGTTTTTTCGGAGATCTCCGGGTGAGGAATTGAGGACAGAATTAATCTCGGTTCTCCGGGAGCGGGGGGAAAGACAGATCAAACGAAACCGGTCCCGGGTCAAATTACGGTTCATAGACGGCGAAATGTGCCTGACTTTTTACCATTTATCCATGTTTCGGTAAGTGTTTCGCTCCGACATGGAGACCGGAATATTTGGGTCCGTGGAAATTGCCCCGGAATGTTATGAAGTTTTGTCGTCCGGATTGTCCGGGTTCTCCTCTGGTTGTTCCACCGGCTCGGGATCCGGTTCGGAGTCGGTGGTAATTTCCTCAGGGTCGATCTGCTGTGGGGAATCGGATGATTCTTCCCCGTCCGATGTCTGGTCCGAGGAACCGTTTGATTGATCCACAATCCGACCGAGGTATTCCGGAAGTTCAACCCCGGCATTCCTTGTGATTTCGTGAAGCGGGGGAATGGCTCCGATAAGGCCGGAGGCAAAATCGGCGGTATTGGTCTGACCGTTGGAACCCGAACCCCCTTCCCAGACAGTGACCGAATCGAATTCCAGGTCGGAAATGGCTTTCACCTGTTCCTCCACGAGATCCGGCAGCTGTTCCGTAATCATGACCAGGGAGGCCAACCGTGCGTCGCCGCCGGTGGAATCCACGATTTTCCGGAATCCGTCGGCTTTTCCGGAGAGAATCTCCCGGTGTCCTTTCGCACGGGCCTGCATGACGGAGTAAATGCCGTCGGCCTCTCCCTGTTTTTTCCGGCGTTCTTCTTCGGCATCCGCTTCTGCCAGGGTTTCCACACGCTGTTTTTCCACTTTGGCCGGCACGACTTTGTCCGCGTATTCGCTGGCTTCCTCCCGTTCCGCACGTTTCTGTTCGGCTTCTTTTTGGGCTTCGTATGATTCTTCCTTGGCCTGCGCCTGTTTTACTTTTTCCGCGGCGGTTGCGCGCCGGTTTGCCTCGGCTTCGGCCTCACGGCGGTCGGCGTTGGAATTCGCGATTTCCACTTCGGCCTGGTTCTCTCCGTCAACGGCCTCCGCATCGGCCTGTGCCACCTCAATACGTTGCTCTCGTTCGGCTTCGGCTTTTCCGACTTCTCCGTCCCGTTTTTCCTGTGCCACCTGTCGTTTTGCTTTGTTTTTCTCTCGAGCGGCGGCCTTTCGCCCGAGGGCCTCGATAAACCCGGACTTGTCCGATACGTCTTTGATGTTTACGTTAATCAGTCGGAGGCCCACCTTCTGCAGTTCCGGTTCCAGGTTTGCGGAGATGTTCTGAATAAATTGATCACGGTCGGAGTTAATCGGTTCAATGTTCATCGTCGCAATGACCACCCGCATCTGTCCAAAGATAATGTCGCGGGCCAGGTCTTTGATTTCGGAAAGGGGAAGGCCAAGCAACCGTTCCGCCGCGTTCTGCATGACACCGGGTTCGGTGGAAATGCCGACGGTAAAAGTGGAGGGAGTGGAGATTCGGATGTTCTCGGCCGAAAGGGCGTCGGTCAGGTCGATGTCAATGGTCAACGGCGTCAGGTCCAGCCAGCCGTAGTCCTGCAGTATGGGCCAGATAAATGTGGCACCGCCGTGAATGCATTCCGCCGATAGCCCTTTTCCTTCGGCATCCCGACCGACCGTGCCGTATTTCACCAGGATTTTGTCCGAGGGGCAGCGATGATACCTCGTCGCAAAGGCAATGAACGTTCCGAAAACAACAATGACCCCTCCGATTACAAGCCATAGTTCAAGCGGAATTCCGCCAAGCATCTGTTTTCCTCCAGTATGTAGTGCAGATTCGCGGGGCGAACGGTCCGGGATTAATCCGGCTTAACGATCACGGTGTTTTCGTCCTGCAATCCAACGACCTGTACCCGGCTCTGACTATCAATTTTTTTGGCCTCTTCCGAAACCGCGTCAATGGTTTTGACCCGACCCTGAATTTTGACCTGCACTTTGCCGGTCCCTGATTTGTTCGGCGGAATGTCCAGGTACACCGTGGCCGGTTTTCCGATGGCGGACCGGTAATCCAGGGATCCCGAGTGGCGCAGACTGAGGAAGAACGTCATGATGTAATACACGATGCCCATAAATACGGCCCCTCCACCCAGGGCGATAAGTGTTGACCGGGTCACGGCAAACCCGTTTTCCATGGCGAGAGCACCCGACCAGCCGAACCCGACAAAGAACGCCATGACCGTTCGTACGGAGATTAACCGAAGGCCGCTTCCGCCGGAGTCATCCACGTCCAGGTCCGCATCCGCGTCCAGGTCCATATCCAGGTCGGCGTCGACCCCGCCGGGATCAAATCCGTCAACATCCGTTCCTCCTTCGGCCATGTCAAGTTCCTGCGTGAACCCGAGAAGCAGCAACAGCATCTGCAGAAAGACGACAAGCGTGGAGGCCAGTCCGATAATATAAAAAACCTGTTCCGCCGTCTGAAGGGTGTTCCACCACTCGTTCATAGCGGGTCACCGTCCATTTGAAAATGTTGTGCTCAAATGGTGTCATTCTGAAAATTTTTTTATATTTTATGGCCTTCATTGGTTTTTATCAACGCCGGCAGAGGGTTCAGCCAAATACCGACTCGGGCGATGTGCGGACGTTTATTTGCCCCTCCGGGCCTGTGATAGGGGGGAATGCGACGACGTTCTCCGTCATGGTCCCGGCGGACGCCGATGGCGACCCCGTGGCGGACAGGTCGTTCGATCACGTCGTTGTCTGTTCCCGGGACCTTTAAACACGAGTGGGTACGGGCACGATCGGGGACCCGGGAAGGGCTTTTCCGGGTGGAGAAGAATTTCTGTTGAGAGGTCCCGTGTGGTTGTGAACACATGCTCAAAGAAACGTGTGATCGATGTTTGAAACGAGGAACGGAAGAAAATAAAATCACATTTAATCTGATATTTGTTGGAAATTATTTGCAAGAAATAACGAATTGTCCACTCTCCGGGAAAAACTTGACCAGTTCGAGAGCCGGTGCAAGGAGAAAAACCTTCGAGTTACCGTTCAGAAACGCAAAATCTTCGAGGAACTGCTGCGGAAAGAAGAACACCCGACGGCCGATGAGGTCTATCGAAGTGTGCAGGAGGAAATGCCGGAAGTCTCCCGGACAACGGTGTACAGGGTGCTGGAAACCCTTGTGGATCTGGGCCTTGTTGACAAGGTCTATCACCCGGAGGACCAGTACCGGTTCGACCCGAACACCTCCCACCACCATCACCTCGTCTGCCGGAATTGTGATCGGGTGATTGACTTCGAGCCGGACGATCGGGGTGAACCGGAGCTCCCGGACGTGCCCGAGGAGATGTTTGACGTAACGGACTATTCCATTTACTTCAAAGGGGTTTGCCGTGACTGTCGTCCCGAGGGAGAAGAAACGGTGGAACAGGCGACGTCCCCCTCGACCTGATCGGGTGTTCCGGGGCCTCTGTTTCGGAAGAATAAGAACGCCAGAGAAACGGCAGTTCGGGACCGGACGGAACAAATTTGCGGAAAACATTTCGTGAAGTTCTGTTGGATGAAGGAAAGATGAACCTCTTTCCTCGATGTTTGTTTTTCATTCATTCGTGGTTCTTTTTTTACGAGTAACATAACTACGTACCTATGACAGAAGATTATCACGCCGATCAGAAGGGGGATCTCAGCGATTGTCCGGTTTTCGGCGGCGAGGACAATCGTGGTGTTGAGGATGCCGACATTCGAAATCAGGAATGGTGGCCCAATAAATTACCGCTCGGGGTTCTTGAACACAACTCCCCACATCTCAATCCATACGAGGATGATTACGACTACGCCGAGGCGTTCAAGGAACTTGACTACGACGAACTGAAGTCCGATCTGGAAGAACTGATGACGGACGAGAAAGAATGGTGGCCCGCCGATTACGGGCATTACGGCGGACTGTTCATCCGGATGGCCTGGCACGCGGCCGGCACGTACCGGACGGTCGACGGCCGGGGCGGTTCATCGGGTGGTACCCAGCGGTTTGCGCCGCTGAACAGCTGGCCCGACAATGCCAACCTGGACAAAGCCCGCCGGTTGCTGTGGCCCATCAAGAAGAAATACGGCCGGAAAATTTCCTGGGCCGACCTGATCATCATGGCCGGAAACGTGGCACTTGAAACCATGGGCTTTGAGACATTCGGGTTTGGCTGCGGCCGGGAAGACGCCTGGGAACCCAACGACGCATACTGGGGCGCCGAACGCGAGTGGCTGACCAACGAGGAACGCTACAACGAAAAAGACGAACTCGAAAAACCACTCGGTGCTTCCGAGATCGGATTGATATACGTGAATCCGGAGGGACCCAACGGCGAACCGGATCCGGAATGGGCAGCGCACCGCATCAAACAGACGTTCGGGCGCATGGCCATGAGCGTGCGTGAGACCTTTGCCCTCATCGCCGGCGGTCATACCTTCGGAAAGGTGCACGGGGCGGCCGACGACGATGAATACCTCGGGCCCGAGCCCGAAGCCGCACCGATTGAACAGAGAGGATTCGGCTGGAAAAACGAGTTCGGCGAGAAGGGTGGTGAGATGATTACCAGCGGTCTGGAAGGTCCCTGGACCGCCAACCCAACACAGTGGGACACGGGTTACCTGGACAACCTGCTGGACCATGACTGGGAACTAACAGAAAGTCCTGGCGGAGCATACCAGTGGACCCCGAAGGACGAGGAAAACGTGACCCCCGCACCGGACGCGCACAATCCGGAGGAGACGGTCACGCCCATGATGCTCACGACGGACGTCGCCCTGAAGCGGGATCCTGAATTCCGCGAAATCGCGGAAGAATTTCAGGAAAACCCGGACGAATTTCAGGAAGCGTTTGCACGGGCCTGGTTCAAGCTCATCCACCGGGACATGGGGCCGAAGGACCGGTATCTTGGCCCGGAAGTGCCCGACGAAGACCTCCTCTGGCAGGATCCGATTCCCGACGTCGACCATGACCTGGTCGGGGAGGCGGACGTTGCGGAACTTAAGGACGCTCTCCTTGATTCAGACCTGTCGGTGTCCGAACTGGCCAAAACGGCCTGGGCTGCGGCCTGTACCTATCGCGACAGCGACAAGCGAGGTGGCGCAAACGGTGCCCGCATTCGCCTGAAACCCCACCGAAACTGGGAAGTCAACGAGCCGGAACAGCTCGAGGAACGGCTCGATACCCTGGAGGAAATTCAGGAAGACTTCAACAGTTCCCGGGACGACAACGTCCGCATTTCCCTTGCCGATCTCATTGTTCTTGGCGGCTACGCGGCTGTCGAACAGGCAGCGGAAAACGCCGGTTACGACGTGAACTTTGACTTCGAACCCGGGCGGAACGACGCCAACCAGGAACAGACCGACGAGGAATCGTTCGAGTGGCTGGAACCGAAGGCGGACGGGTTCCGGAACTACCTTTCCGGCGGAAATCTTCGCTCGGCGGAAGAGTTGCTCGTTGACCGGGCGGAGTTGCTGACACTTACGGCGCCGGAGATGACGGTGCTCGTCGGCGGTATGCGAATGCTCGGTGCCAACTACGACGAATCCGATCTGGGCGTGTTTACCGATGATCCGGGCACCCTGTCCAACGATTTCTTCGTAAATCTGCTCGACATGGATTACGAGTGGGAACCGGTCTCGGACGACAAACAGGTGTTCGAGATCCGGGATCGCGAGTCGGGTGACGTGGAGTGGAAAGGAAGCCGGGTCGACCTGGTTTTCGGGAAAGATTCCCAGCTTCGTTCCATCGCCGAAACGTATGCGGCGAACGGGAGTGAGGAGAAGTTCGTTCAGGACTTCGCCGACGCCTGGGAAAAGGTGATGAAACTCGACCGGTTCGACCTTGAGTAATCCGGACGGGCTCTTTGAGATTTGATCGTCTTCGGTCCGGTTGCCGTGATGTTCGGTATACCCTGAAGACGCTTCCGTACGGCAGCACCCGACCGAAACCAACAATTTCCCTCGACCATCCCCGGGATTTATTCATCCCGGGGATGTTTATTTTCTCTCTCCGTTTTACTGGATGACCATGGCACGTTCCGAAGGAACCAAAGCCCCCTCGTTCAGTGTTCCAACCGCAGATGATCCGGAGTCCCGGGTTTCCCTGCGTGATGCAGAAGGGTTCAATCTGGTGCTTCTTTTCTTCCCCATGGCGTTTACCTCCGTGTGCACGGAGGAAGCCTGTCAGGTCAGTGAAAACCTGGATCAGTACCGCCGTCTGGGGGCCGAAGTACTGGGCATCACCGTGGATTCTCCCTTTGCGCTGGCGGCCTGGAAGGAACAGGAAGATTTTGACCTTCCCCTGCTATCGGATTTTAACCGGGAGATGATTAACGATTACGACATAAAGCGGAAGGAATTGAATGGATTGAAAAGCGTCGCAAACCGATCGGCGTTTGTCATTGACGGCGACGGCGTCATTCGTTTCAGCTGGGAATCGGAGGATCCGGGTCAGCTTCCCCCATTTGACCGGATTCGGGAGACCGTGGAATCGCTGTAGGACGTGTATCCATACCTATCATTCACGTCATCAATACAAAGGGGATAGATTTCCTGTACACATCCGTTCATCCTTTCCCCGTTTCGATCCCTCATCATTCTCTCACTCCCCTCCCTTCTGTTTCGTCCATTTTGCGGGTCTCCCACGCAATATACCGGTTGTGGTCCCGCCGTTTGTCTCGGTTCGTTGAGATTCTCTGATGCCGTAAACGCAAATTCCCCGGGATTTCCGGCCCCGGTCCGGTTTTTTGGTAATTGTTTCGGTTACGGTTAACATGACTGTAAATCTTTCGCGTTGTTCAAATATATGTGGTATAATCCTGGTGGCCAAAGAATGAATTGCGTTGTTCCTTGGAGATTTTCTATTCAGGGAAATCGAGATAATGACCCAACTATTTGGGTTTGTTGGTCGAGACGGGTGAAAGCCGACATCGTTCGAAGTGAAATTTTTGACTGAAACGAATTGTGAAAAAACCATCAATTCCCGATAATGAAGAGGAGCGACTTAAAGAAGTCCGCTCCCTGAATCTCCTCTACACCCCCGCCGAAGAGCGTTTTGACCGCATCATTCGTATTGCCGCGAACGCTCTGGACACGGAATTTGCAGCATTTAACATCATCCATGATGACGATCAATGGGCCAAATCACGGTGTGGGTCACTAACGTCCGAAACCAAACGGGAGAACTCGTTCTGCGGTCATGCAATACTGGAAGGGAAGGTGATGATTGTGCCCGACGCGAAACAGGATCCCCGCTTCTCGGATAATCCGCTTGTAACCGGGGAACCGGGCATCCGGTTCTATATGGGGGCGGTTGTTCGGACGCCGGGAGGTTTTCCGGCCGGCGCTCTCTGCGCTTACGATCAGGAACCGAGGGAACCCACTGATAAGGAAGTGGAATTGCTGAAGGATCTGCGAACCATTGTGGAGGATGAACTTTCGCGTGATTACATAAATCGGGAAATGGATCGATTAACAGAAGAACTTGAAACAGCACGGCGGTCCGCGGCCATTGACGATCTGACACAGTGCTGGAATCGGTCGGCCATGGAGAAGATCCTTGAGGAATCGGCAAAGGAAACTCGACGGGACGGGACTCCTTTTTCCGTCGGTATGCTGGACATCGATCATTTCAAAGGAGTCAATGATGAATTCGGACATGTGGTGGGGGATCGGGTCCTGGTCGGGGTGACCAGCCGGCTTCGACGCAATTTGCGACCTTCGGACTGCATCGGACGATATGGTGGGGAGGAGTTTCTTATTCATTTTTCGGAGGCCGATCGAGAAACGGCGGTTGAGCTTGCGGAGCGAATTCGACAGAGTATTGCGGAGACGCCGTTTTCGTTTCCCGAGGAATCGGATGTCCCCATAACCACAAGCATTGGTGTCACCACAAGGGAGGATCTCCCTTCGGATCAGGAGATGATCCCCATCATTCAGGAGGCGGATGAAGCTCTGTACCGCGCCAAACAACAGGGGCGGAATCAGGTTGTTCATGCGTCCTCAAAGGATTGAAAACCTTTAAAGAACCTATATGAAAATAAACAGGGGAAATTTTTTATCCGGAGGTGTGTTATATGCCTCGAACAACGCTGTACAGAATGATTCCTTTTATGTTCCTATTGAGTTTGGTCCTCGTTGGTTGCGGTCGTCAGGAAACCACGTCCGGGGAGGAGAAACGTAAGTCCGACGAATCCAAAAAAGTGGAGGACCATTCATCCCGGGAAACCGATCGTCAGAAATCGGTGGGCAACGGGCAGAAGCAATCCGACGAAAAGACTGCGACCTTTTTTGTGGAAGGAATGGTTGTGCGGAACGGAGAAGTGTGAATGAGTTGACCGGATAGCATTACAGAAGCCCTGGATGGGCTTCAAGGAATTCGGGACGCATCGTACGATACGTCGAGCCGGAAATTTACGGTTCGCTTTGATCCCGGAAAAACCGGGGAAGAGGAAATTCGTGACGTTGTGACGTCGGAGGAGGCCGGTCCCGCCGGGCCGTACAGGCTTAATAACTGGTCCGTGAAGGACAAGTAGTCGGGGCCGGAGTGAGTTATAATGGGACGTTTCGGGACCGTGTGGACTGAAACGTTGCTGGATCTCCTCGAAATGAAACCGTCCACATACACCACCCTTAAACCCATCAACTCAACGCAGCAACATATAAACCCAAAAACCCACACCTCCATATCCGACACACGGTCAGAACGGAACGAAACGGACGGAAGTGTGATTATTCCGTACCTTCCGGTGATTCCTCGATGTCGGTCTCCGATCGAAACCATCGGCGGAGGATCCAGTAAAGGAGAATAAGGGCCACCCCGGCAAAGACCAGGAGAGCGATTCGTTCGATGCTCTTTTGTTCTCCGGTCGCCAGCTCTTTGCCCGCCCAGCCGAAGTACACGTACATGGTGGTTCCGGGAAGCATGCAGAGCCACGAGATCCAGACGTACCGCCAGAAGTTAATCCTCGTGAGGCCGAAGGCAAAATTCAGGATGTTGAAGGGAAAGAGCGGAATGAGCCGTGTGAACGCCACGAATTTTCCGCCGTTCCGGCGGATTCCTTCCTGCATCCGATTCAGACGATCGCCCGCAATTTGTTCAATCCAATTCTGAAACAGGTACCGGCCGGCGAGAAAGGCCAGTCCGGCCCCAATTGTGGAGGCAACGGAGACAATAACAGTTCCCTTGACCGGTCCAAACAGGGCCCCGGCAAACAACCCCAGGAGAGAACCGGGAACAAAGAGAAGTGTGGCCAGTACGTAAACGCCCACAAAGGCCAGAGGGCCGGAGACGGGATGCGTTTGAATCCAGGGTTCAATGGATTCCCGAAACAGGGTTCGGAACTGCTGTTCCACGTCCAGTACCGTTACTGCGAGAACGCCCCCCGCGGCGAGAAGCAGAAGAATCCACGTGCGGGGTTTGGAGAAAAACGTTTTGAGACTTCTCACCCAGGGTTGGCGATTATCAACTGAGGATCCAGTAAGCCACGGAGAAGTAACAGATGAATCCGGTGGTGTCCACCACGATTGTAATGAACGGGGACGATATGTGGTGTTTTTGTTTCTTTTGTGCGTCGATCAGGCCATCGCGTTTTCCTGGCCGGAGTCACGGACGTAAAGGCATGAACTTTCCGTTTTTTCAAGCATACCATAAAAGAAATCGGCCGTCCGGTTGGGGTTTTCCGGCATACCGAAAATATCCAGGTCGGCTGTTGGGGCTCCGGCCACCGCTTCGTCGAAATCACCCACGATAATTTGGATTTCCGCTCCGGGCATCCGGCAGAGGTCTTTCAGGTTTTTCATGTATTCTCTTGCCTGCTCCTCCTGTTCTACGTTCGAGACGGTCGTGATGATGCGCAGGGCTCCGTTCCACTGACGGTGGATTTTAAACGCGGTGAGCAGGGCCAGGTCCTGATGTCCGAGGGTTGTGGATATTTTCCATTCCGGTTCCTGACTGGAGAACCAGAGGTTGATGTCCCTTCGTCGTCCTACGCCGGCTTTCGGGTGCCGGCCGTACAGGATGGCGCCCATGTTTGATTCCTCCGCATAGTCAATCAGGTACGTCTGGTCGTTTATGATTTCCCGGCCTTTTTCCTCCGACTCCAGAAGGGTCAGGAACAGGATGTTGGGCTGAAACGTGATGCCCTTCATGGTCTGGATGACCGTGCGTACGCCGTCGCGGTAGGAATTGGACTCGATCACGGCCGAGCGGGCGGAGATGCCGTCCTCCTCAAAAGAACGGGAAAGATAAGGAATTCGGGCGTTCAGGTGGGATTGTGGCATCCGCGACGAAATGGCAAAGACCTTGACCGATCCTTTTGGGGACGCCACGTCGAGGATGGTCCGGTAGGAACCAAGTAACTCACCGGGAGATTCCACGGGGACGAGAAGATTGGGTTTCCATGCGCGCTCCTGTGAGGAGGGCATCCGGTTGATGATGCCGCCGGCCCATTCCGCCATTGCCACGAACAGACCGCTTCGCATGTCCCCGAAAGGGGCGTTCAGGGAGGCACGTAGCAAAAAGACATAGACAACCGTGACAAATGAGATGGCCACGAGACTGAACACCGGGTTCACGATAAACATGGCAAACAGGCAGCCGGTGAAGCCGAGAAACGGAACGAAGGTCGGAACCCGGAATTCCGGACGAAAACTGATCAAACTCAGGCTCTGTTCCATGAGTACCACGGCGTTAATCATGAGGTAGGTAATCAGGAAGAACATGGTGATCAGCGGAGCGATGGCGTTCAGATCCCGCAGGAGCAAACCGAAAAACACGATGACGCCCGTAATGATCAACGCATTTCGTGGTTCACCGGACTCCGTGCGTTCCGACAGCCAGGGTCCCATCGGAAGAATGCGATGACTGCCGAGGGCCTGTAGAATCCGTGGAGCCCCAACAAAGGAGGCAAGCCCCGAGGAAAACGTCGCCCCAAGAATCCCGGCCAGCACCGCGGGTCCCCAGAAGGCTTTGTCAACCAGAATGGTGTAATTCGCTGTCAATTCTTCCGGGGACGCCATTCGGGCCAGCAGATAAGCAACCCCCACGTAAATCACAAGGCTTAATCCGATGGCACCAAGGGTGCCCACCGGGATGCTTCGTTTCGGGTTCTTTAGTTCACCGGACATATTGGCGCCGGCCATTATGCCGGTGGTGGCGGGAAAAAACACGGCGAACACGTACCAGAAACCCGTGCCCTGGAATCCGTCCTCCGGGGAGCCGGGGAAGGATCCGAACCAGTTTATGGGTTCCGTCAGGGCATTCTGAAACACCGGGATGACGATGGCGATGAGCGACGCCACAATCACGGCGAGAATGGCGTACTGTACACGGAATGCCAGTCCGGCACTGACAAAGGAAATCCCCATAATGAGTGCGAAAGTGACCATATCGACCACCAGGGCGGGGTGATCGGGAAACATGAAAAGCCAACCCTCCCGGAATCC
>CAZOLI010000001.1:0-148602 GCA_964580675.1 uncultured Planctomycetia bacterium | reverse complement strand
TTTACAGCCTCCTGTAACGTGGATTCGTCGTCGGAAAGCATTTACTTGACCGCGAGTAACTGAAAAGCCGATTCGGGCTCTCCTCACCTGATAATGGGTCTTCATCACGTTAAGAAATACAGTTAGAATGGTCAAACAATATTTACTTAATTGGCTCTATTGATCCGACTTGACTGTGGGCCGGGCCTGTCCTGATTACCGGTTGATATTCCGGCAATCCGTGATGAGCATAATTCGGATGACTGGAACCGGTGGGAAAAGAGATCGGTCCGGATTACAATAAATCATTCCGGAGGAATTCGTGGGGATCGGCACAGTAATCGATCCAGATGGGAATCCGATCTCTGGAGAAAGGGGGGTATTCACATCACCGTATTCTATTCATGTTCTGATGACCGAGAAGGAGAGCACGTCCAGCACCCGGCATCCAGCGCTGCAGGATCTGTCCCGGGATCATCACAAAGCCCTCACGCAGGCGGTTCGACTTATGAACGGAGGGCTCAAAGGGGAGGAAGACGTTTCGGATGAGGAACTTGCGTCGGCGTTCCTTGAGTTCTGGGACGATCATTCTTCCTGGCATTTTCGGGAGGAAGAGGAAGTGCTTCTTCCGATTTATTTTCGGTACGTGGATATTGAAGAGGAGGATCATATTCAGGAAATGCTGGAGGACCACGCCTGGTTCCGTGATCAGGTACCGGAGCTCCGCAGACTGCTGGAGGAGGGCAAAGAGATGCGGTCGTTTCTGGAACGGCTGGGGAAACGATTGCAAAAACACGCCCGGCTGGAGGAACGAACCATATTCGAGGAGATGGAAAACACGTTTTCGCCGTCGGATCTGGACGAGATCCACCGTCGATCCCGTGCCTTCCGGAAACGCTTTCGGGAGCAGAATGGTGATGCCGGGGACACCGGGAACGAATCTCAGGAGAAGGAGGAAGAGGATTCGACGCCGCTTCATTTGCTGTCCGAGGATCACAACCGGATCCTGGCTCAGGTGCGAAAGCTTTCAAAGAAGGTAAGCGGGGAGGATGAATTGCTTGAGCGTGCCCGGGAGTTCGTGGAATTCTGGGAGGTCCAGCTGAACCCACATTTCCGGCTCGAGGAAGACGTTGTGCTGGCGGTGTCGGGTCAGTTTATGAACGTGGAGGAGAACCCGTCGTTCCAGAAGCTGGTGAAGGACCATCGAGAAATCCGCCAAACCGTGTCGACGCTTGAGGAACAGTTAAACAAAAATAATGTGGAGGAAGGACTTCTTGAACAGGTTGGCGAGCAGATTCAGGAACACGTGCTCTTTGAAGAGGAAGAACTGCTGCCCGAAATACGGGAACGACTTACGCGTGAGCAACTCGATGAACTTGAAGAGGAGTGTTCTTCCTTCCGGGATCGTCATTACCCACCGGGATCGGAGGAATCTCTTCAGCCTCTTTCTCCGGAACACAACCGGTAAAAACAGGATGGAACAGCTCTTTTCGTGAGTTTGAACAGAAGGAAATTTCCGGGTTTCTACACGGGAATAAACCCGATTCGGTGTTTGTTCTTGCATCATGGTGGCAATCCAAATAGAATGAATGTCCTCGATGTCGTCCCACGTCGGCCATCGGCGGGGCGAATAGACCCGAACGATAGAATCAGCTGATTTCGTGAACACGCCGGAGGCCATTTTCTTCGACGCCGGTGGTACCTTGCTTTATATTCATCCGTCCGTGGGAGAGGTATACACAACGGTCACCGAGGAAATGGGGGTTGTGGTGAATCCGAAGGCCTTTGAAGAGACCCTCCACCGGATCTGGATGGATTATGCGCCAACAAACCGGGTTCGAAACGGAAATCTGCAGTCATCGGACGAACGGGACCGGGAAATGTGGAAAACGTTTTTACGCCACGTGTATCAGAATTACGAACCCCTTTCACAACTTTCTTTTGAGAACTGGTTCGATCGAATTTATCGTCGCTTCGGTCATCCGGACACCTTCCGGATGTATCCGGACGCGGAAGCAGTGCTTGATGAACTGGTGAAGATGGACGTTATCATTGGTGTGGTCTCAAACTGGGATTCCCGGCTTCTTCAGATTCTTGAGGGGCTGGGAATCCGTGACCGGTTTGATTTCGTGCTGCCCAGTGCGGTGGCGGGACACCGGAAACCGTGCCGGGACATTTTTCGAAGGGCCCTCCGTGAGGCGGGGGTTGCCCCCCGGAATACAATTCATACGGGAGACCGACGCCTTGATGATTACGAGGGCGCCCGGAAGGCGGGGATACGACCTGTTCTTATCGATCGGAGTGAAGAACAAACGAAGAAGGAATCCACGACGGAACGGTCGATGCGAGTTGTTCGTTCCCTTCGCCGGTTACTTGATCTGTTTTAGTTTGAATATTTGCCGAGTTCAAAACATAACAGGGGACATGCGATTTTTATAAAACGTTTGATCGTCATTTATTTCCGAGGTTGATATGCACAGCAAAATAACGGAAGAAACCAGTCAGGCATGGGAACTTCTGAAAGAGGGTCAATTCAAGGAAGCCTACGATCAGGTGACGGACGTACTGGAAACCCATGAAGACGAATCGGATGAGGCTCCCGATTCGCCGGAAGAACTGGACGAAATTGATGAGTTTGAGGAGGCCGGGGGACTTGAAGGAGTGGAGGAAACCGAGGAAGTAGAGGAGGATGCTCCTCCCATTCCCGGTGCTTCGGGAAGCGACAGACCACCGGAATATTGGGATTCACTCATCGTGAAGATGCTTTCCACTCTGGCTCGTGAGGAGGACGCGGAGACCTGGGACGCGGTCGAAAAACTGTTGCCCTGTGGCCATCCCGAAATGCGAAACATAGCGGTGGGGATTGCCCGGCTTTCGGAGGGTCTGTTAATAAAACGTATGGAAGAGATGGGATCAACGGAGGACAGCCATAAGAGTCTCGAGAAGGCTGCTGAGGACCTCGAGGATAACGTGTTAACCTTTCAGGGGAATGTCCGGGAGGACGCGGACGTCAAGGACCGGTTTCTGGCGGCTTTTGCCCGGATTCTCGGCCGGGGGAAGTGGGATCAGATGAAAGACCTGATAAGCAACCTGGAAGATCAGGAAGACCCGAACGAAGACGAGGAAAAAATTCGCCAGGTGGCCGGAAACATCATGGAACTGGAGCGCCGCTGCACACCCGAAAAGATTGAGGAAGTAAAAGAAGCGGGTATGCCTCACTATTACCGGATCTTCATGGAACTAATGGAATGGGGCGGGAGCGATCTTGATGACCTCGAAGACCTGGAATAACGTAACGGAAAATACCCGGGGGCCCGCTTATTCGGGAGGGACGTCCGGGATCAAATGCGTTGGACCCGGTATGGGCGTCCTGATTCTGCTGATCCTCGGGGCTGTTGTTCTTTCCGGATGCGGAACGGATGGAACGAAAACGCGACACCAGTTTGCCGGGGCCAATTTTGCGGGCAAAAAAGAGGTCACGGTCCCGTTTGAACTGCTTTCTGATTATCTACCGGTCGTTCGGGTCACGTTAAACGATCGGAAGACGTTTTCGTTCCTTGTCAATCCCAGCATTGAACATACGTACATCTTCCGGGACACGATGCAGCAACTTCCCGGTTACGACGGTCGTTCGACCGGCAAGGAGGGCACCTCGGGCGGGCGGGTTCTGGAATCCATGGGAATTGGTGGATTGATCCGGAGGGAGCTTCCCGTACGGGTGGTCCCGCGAGACCAGTTTTCACGGCTTCGAAAGCGAGTGAACGAGGGTCTTCAGAACATTGATGGGTTCCTCGGGTTTCGGTATTTTCGGCCGCTTGACGTCACGCTGAACTACCCGAAAAAAAGACTCGGCCTGCGCCAGGCCCAGCCGGTGCCGGTGACCGAGGAGGAACGCGAGGAGATGGCGCGGGAATCGGAAAAGAAGGCACCGCTTTATTTTTCGCTCAGCGGAAAACTTCAGAATCGACGGTACGTGACCTTCAAGTCGGGGTTGAACGGACAGTTTCGGACACGCATGGCCATTGATCCCACCCTTCCTTCAAACCTTATATCCGGTTCTATCGTTCAGCAGTATGACCTGGAAACCACCAGGCGTACCGGTACCGGGAAGGGGTTTGGAAAAGAAGAACAGGAGATAACCATCGTTACGCTAAAACGGCTCTGGATCGGGGGAAACGTGTTTCGCGATCGGGAGTTTCAGGTGGTCCGCGGCATTTCGAATCTCCTGGGAACGGGAACTGCTGCGGTGCTGGGGTATTCGTTTCTGAAGGATCTCGTTGTACGGATTAATTACCCCCGTCGAACGCTGGATTTTCAGCTCGCAAAATGATAAGAAAACAAAATATGCTCGTTCTGTTTTACCGTAGTTCACCTCTGGTACGACACTGTCTAATTGAGTTGGAGGTAGACCATGGAATCGGTCATTGAACCAATCCTTGAGGAAGAGCTTCAGGAAATAAGAGACTCGGGGGAATACAAGGACGAACGACTCATTGAATCCCCGCAGGGTGCCGAAATTGAGATTGAGCAGGGAACCGTTATCAACTTCTGTGCCAATAATTACCTGGGACTCGCCTCGGACGAGGAAATCGTTGAAGCAGCAAAAGAAGGACTTGAGGATTACGGATTCGGACTGAGTTCGGTCCGCTTTATCTGTGGAACGCAGACCATCCATAAGGAACTCGAGGAGAAGGTGGCAAAATTCTTTCGCTATGACGATGCCATTTTGTACTCCTCCTGCTGGGATGCCAACGAAGGACTGTTCGCGGCCATTCTTAATGAAGAGGACGTCATTATCAGTGATGAACTGAACCATGCAAGCATCATTGACGGCATTCGTCTATGCAGTGCCGACCGGGAGATTTACAGCCACAGTAACATGGACGAGCTCGAGGAAATTTTGAAACGGACGCAGGATCATCGGGTTCGTGTGATTGCGACGGACGGCGTGTTCTCGATGGACGGGGATTACGCAAAACTCGACAAAATTTGTGAGCTCGCGGACAAATACGAGGCGCTTGTGGTAGTGGACGACTCCCACGCCACCGGATTTGTGGGCAAATCCGGACGTGGCACCCCGGAACGGTTTGGCGTGGATGACCGGGTGGACGTCATAACGTCCACGTTCGGGAAAGCGCTCGGCGGTGCCGCGGGGGGATTTGCCACCGGGCGGCAGGTCATCGTGGATATCCTCCGGCAGAAGTCTCGCCCGTACCTGTTCAGCAACACCCTTCCCCCGACAATTGTCACGGCGGGAATAGCGGCCATTGACCTGATCCGGGAAACGGAGGAACTCCGGGAACAGCTGAGACAGAACACCCTGCAATTCCGGAATTCCATGAAAGAAGCAGGATTTGAAATCAAAGCCGGCGATCATCCCATTGTTCCGATTATGCTCGGAGAGGCCCAGCTGGCAAAGGACATGTCCGACGAACTCCTGGAGGAAGGCATCTACGTGATCGGCTTCAGTTATCCGGTCGTGCCCCGGGGAGAAGCCCGAATTCGTGTTCAGCTTTCCGCAGCCCATACCGAAGATCAAATAGATCGGGCCGTGGACGCTTTTGAGAAAGTGGGCAAACGGCATGGCGTTGTCTGATTGTTCCTGGTTTAACAGTTTTTGGGGGATGGACGTCGATTATGTTTGATTTCCTGCGAGGAACCCTGAAACGGCGGGATCCCGAGATGGCCGTGGTGGAAACAAACGGTCTCGGATGGACCTGTCAGATTTCCCGCTCCACATTTGAACATCTCCCGGCCGATGGTGAGGTAAAAATTTATACCCATCTGTACGTGACGGAAAACGATTATTCCCTGTACGGGTTCCACAGCCGGAGCGAACGGGACCTGTTCCGGATTCTGATTTCGGCGAACCGGATTGGGGCTCGTACGGCCATCAGTTTGCTGTCGGAGGCCCCTCCGAATCGAATTGCGAAAGCGATTGTCCATGAGGAAACCTCCGTTCTGAAACAGGCCACGGGCATTGGCAAAAAGACGGCCGAGCGGATGATTGTGGAGCTCAAGGACAAAATCGGCGATTTTGCGACGGAAGCGGCAGAGGAACCCGAGGAATCATCGAACGGGAAGTCGGTGGAAACTTCCCTTGTGGAAAGTGCCGTGGAGGCCCTGACCAAACTGGGGTATCCCGAACGAAAATCACGGAAGGCGGTGAACCGCGCCGTGGATCAGGACGGTGAGGTGGAAAACACGAGTGAACTCGTTAAACAGGCACTGAAGGAGGTTTCGTAATGAAACGCTGGGTTCTTGTTCCGGTTCTTGCTCTGGGATTTCTGGCGGGGGTTGTTTCCTGTGGAAACCCGCCTGAATCGTCCGATTCGGACGAACCGATATTTGATGATCCGGAAAAGTACGTGGCGTACGGAAAGGGGTTTATGCGGAATGACAAACCCAATTTTCGCCGGGCGGCGATACAGTTCCGGCGAGCACTCGAAATGGATTCCGATAACTTTGAAGCCATGCTCGGGCTGGCCAACGCCCACGGATACCGGGCCCTTGCTCTGTTTCAATCGGACCCGAAAAAAAACGAGAAAAAGATCGAGAAATTTGTCAAAAAATCCGCGGATGGGTTCAGGAAAGCCCATGAGATCAAACCGGAGAGTGCCGCCCCTTACAAGGAGTGGGGCAAAATGCTCTACGAGCTTCGGAATTACAACCCGAGGTTTCTGAACCTTGCGATAGGGAAATTAAAACAGGGAGTAAAGAAGTCAAAAAAACAGGAAAAACCAATTGTGGAGGCACTCTGTTACTTTTATCTCGGTGCCGTTCACAGGGCTCTTGCCAATCGAGGGGAGGACGAAACCAAAAACCTCAAACGTGCCAGGGATTATCTGATCAAATATCTGGACACGTACGGAAAGGAGAAGGACAAAATTCCAAAGGAGCAGGACATCGAGGATTCGTTGATGATGATTGAAGACCGTCTGGAGAAGAGAAAATGAGAGCTGCTGTAATTGAGAATCATGGTGAGATCGACGATATTCAGGTTCAATCCGATCTTCCGGTGCCAGAGCCGGGCCCGGAGGAAGTGCTGCTGAATGTTCGGGCCGCGGCGTTAAACCACCTGGATCTCTTCGTACTGCAGGGGGTGCCCGGTGTGGACCTGTCGTTTCCTCATGTTCTCGGTTCGGACGCAGCCGGGGTGGTGGAGGATACCGGCAATCAGGTGGATCGCGTTCAAAACGGTGACCGGGTTCTGGTCAACGCGGGCATGTCCTGCGGAAATTGTGAATTCTGCCGGGCCGGTGAGGAGAGTCTGTGTGAGGAGTTTCACCTGCTCGGAGAACACGTGGACGGAACGTATGCCGAATACGTAACCGTGCCGGCAAAGAATGTGGCGAAGGTGCCGGATGGGTTTTCGTTCACGGAAGCGGCGGCTTTTCCGCTGGTGTTTATGACGGCCTGGCGCATGCTGGTGACAAGAGCCGAACTTTCCGCCGGGGAATCCGTGTTAATTCACGGCGTCGGCGGTGGGGTGAGCAGCGCTGCGCTGATGATTGCGACGGAATTTGGCGGAGACTGCATCGTAACGTCCAGTTCCGACCAAAAACTGGAACGGGCCTTTGAACTCGATGCCACAGTCGGTGTGAATTACACGAAAGAAGATGTGGTCGACCGGGTCTATGAGGAAACCGGCGGTCGCGGGGTTGACGTTGTGGTGGATAACGTCGGAAAGGAGACGTGGGAGGTGAGTCAGAAGGCCGCCAGTAACGGGGGGCGTATTGTTACCTGTGGGGCCACGACCGGATTTGATCCCGACACGAACGTGAACCGAATCTTCTGGAAACAGCTTTCGATCCTGGGATCGACCATGGGCAGCCATGAAGATTTCGACCGGATGCTATCGTGGGTAAAAAGCTCGGATACCCATCCCGTGATCGATAGCACCTATCCACTGGAAGAGGTCCGAGAAGCGGAACGCCGGTTATCGAACGCGGAACAGTTCGGCAAAATTGTTCTTTCGATCGGGGAGCAATAGCGCTGTACCAACGGAACGATCGGAGGCAATTCCGGTTTATAAGGGTGTCATTTCCTGGTATAATAAACAATTGTTTCAACTTCGATATTATGATTGTGGGATTGCCGGGGGTCATTTCCAGAAAACCCCCTGTTATTGTGGCGTGTTCCCCTTTCACTTTATATTTCTTTTCCTCTGAATTGATGTCGAACCGACAATGAGTCAGATCAGTGACGAGCCGGTTGTGAATGATTTTCAGCTCGCGATTGCGAGCATGAACGGGGATTTCAGCGTTTCGACCAACGACGTATTTGCCGTTTCTCTGTTTCGAATGGGATTGACCACCAGCACGAAACGGTTCTTTCCGTCCAACATTGAAGGGGATCCGACGGCGTATTTTATTCGAGTAAACGAAGAGGGGTATCAGGCCGTAAAGGACGTGCTGGACTGGGCCGTTGTTCTGTTTGAGGAAAACGCCGCGAAGTACATCGATCGGGTTCGGGAGGGCGGAGTTGTCATGTATGACCACAGTTCCGACCTCGGCCAAAAAATAAAGGAAGCGATTGAAGCCGGGGACGAATCCACGGACTGGTACCGCGACGACGTCACTTATTACAGCGTACCGTTTGAGCAGCTGGCCGATGAGACCTTCGACAAGACCAAGCTCAAACGCATTATGCGGAACGTGATCTATGTCGGGGCCCTCATCGAACTCCTGGAGATTGACGACAGCTACATCCGGGAGATTATCCGCGAGAATTTCGAGGACAAGGGCCAGGCCGTCATTGACAGCAACTTCAAGGCACTGGAACTTGGCATGGAATACGTCTCGGAAAACATCGAAAAGTCGGACCCATTCCGGATCGAAGCCACCGAACGAGACGGTGAAAAACGGTTTATGGACGGCAACAATGCTTCGGCGATCGGTTCCGTGATGGGTGGATGCACATACCTGAGCTGGTATCCGATTACACCGGCCAGTTCGCACGGGGAGAACATGGAAGAACTTTCCAAGAACAATCCCCTTATTGTCGAGCAGGGGGAAAACGAGGATTCCTGCGTCGGACGGGCGATCGGGGCCTCCTGGGCCGGTGCGAGAGCCTCGGCATCCACAAGCGGGCCCGGAATTTCCAACATGGCTGAATTTATTGGATATTCTTCCTTTACGGAAACCCCGGTTGTGATTTTTGACTTTCAGCGTGTTGGCCCGAGTACGGGGCTTCCAACCCATACCAAACAGGGAGATATTCGTTCGCTGATGCACATCAGTCACGACGAGGCCCCGAGAATGATTCTGACCCCGAGCACGGTGGAGCAGATATACGAGTATTCCCGTCAGGCGTTTGACCTCGCCGCAGAATTTCAGATGCCGGTTTTTGTGATGTCGGAACTTATTCTGGCCATGGCCAGTTACACGGTGGACAAATTTGATTACCCCGACGAACCGATTGATCTGGGGAAAGTACTGAGCGAGGAGGAATTAAAGAACCTTGACCGGGAGTGGAAACGGTTTGAGGACGTGGATGGAGACGGGGTTCCGTACCGGGTGCTTCCGGGTACCGAGGGAGGAACGCACGTAACCCGCGGATCCGGTCATGCTCCCGATACCACGTATACGGAGGATCCGGAGGTATACCGAAACCTCATGCAGCGGCTCTTCAAGAAACTGGAAACGGCCAAACAGGATGGTTACCTTCCGGAACAACGGGTGTTTGACAATGGGGCACCGGATGGGGCCGACATCGGTATAATTGGCTGGGGATCCAGTTATGACCCGATCCGGGAAGCACAGGACCAGATGAAGGAGGAAGGGGTTCACACCGATTTTCTGGACATCGCTCACATCATTCCGTTTCCGAAAGAGCGTATTGAGAACTTTCTTGAAAACCATGAAACCGTTTACGTGGTGGAACAGAATTACACCGGTCAGTTCATGAGTGTTATTCATGAACGAATCGGTTATAATTACGACATGAGACCGATTCGTCATTACGACGGAAGTTTTCTTGAGCCAGGTTTTATAACCGACGCTATTTTGAGTGATTCATCATGAATCCCACAACGGTTGAGACAGACGCCGAAGAAGAGGTTGAACCCGGTACAGGACGTTCTCCGGCCGAGTATGACTCGGGTGGTGATGCACGGCTCTGTCCGGGGTGCGGTCACAATCCTATTACCGCGGCCATCAAGCGAGCTGCGGCGGAGCTGGCCATTGAGCAGGAAAACCTGAACATTGTCGGGGGGATCGGCTGCAGCGGCAAAACCATTGCGGAAATTGAATCGTACGCCATTCACACACTTCATGGTTGTGGGTCGCCGGTTGCGATCGGGGCCGGACTGGCCAATCCGGACCAGACCACAATTATGATCAGTGGGGACGGGGATTCATGGGCAATCGGCGCCGGGAAAGCCGTGGCCCTCATGCGGACGAATATGGACATGGTCTATATTTGTGAAAACAACGGCACGTACGGTCTCACAAAAGGTCAGTTTTCACCGACCACGGAAGAGGACAGCCCGAACAAATACGGCCAAACCAGTGGTATTCCCCCGGTCGACGGCGTAAACATTGCTATATCCGGTGGGGCCACGTTTGTGGCCAAGGGATTTTCCGCCAATCGGGAACTTCTGGTTGAGCAGATCAAGGCCGGGATTCTCCACGAGGGTCTCGCTTACATTGACGTAATGAGTCCCTGCGTGAAATTTGGGGATCACGAGGGAAGTCATCACAGTTATAAATACGGTGCTCAGCACAAGGAGGAACTTCCCGAATTCTCCATGGTGGACATCGAGGACTTCTACCCGGATGAAAAACAGGCACAGACGGAGAAACTTTCGGTCGAAAACTTCAGCGACCGATACCAGATTAAATTTGAGCGCATGGAGGATCATCCAAATTACGAACCCAACAACAAACAAAAGGCCATGTCCCTCTGGAACCAGAAACGGGAGGAGGGGGTCATTCCACTGGGCATTTTATACATGGACGAATCAGAGAAAGCCCACCACGAGCGGTACTACGACGAAGACGATAAGTACGTCGTCGACCGCGAACCGGAGGAATTGAGACCGGACGAGGAGGAGTTCGAACGAATCCTCGATCAGTTTAAATAACGGCAGGGTGTTATCTGGACGAGTTTTCTGCCGGAGATGGATGGTTTTGGATATGGGATCAGGGAGAATGCTCTTATGATATGGGGAGGTATCACGTCCGTAATGGCCCGTACCGGGGACGCAGTTGCCGAAGAAGAAACCACCGGTCAGTCAGAACTCGAAGGACCGGTCATCTTTTTTGACGGCGTCTGTGTAATGTGCAATCGTTTTGTGGATCTTGTTCTTTCTCATGATGACCGGGACCGGTTTCGGTTTGCTCCCATTCAGGGGGAAACGGCCGAGGAACATCTTCCTCCCCTGGAAGAGGATCCGTCGGAATGGTCCATTGTGTACCTGGATGAAAACGGTGTGCAGACGGGCTCCGATGCGTCCCTGGAAATATATCGACAGATCGGCTTTCCGTGGTGTGTCATCGGGTGGATGAAATTAATTCCCCGTTTCCTCCGGGAGCCGGTGTACCGGTGGATTGCCCGTAACCGTTATCGTTTCTTCGGCCAGAAGGATTCGTGCCGGATTCCGCCGGAGGACGAACAGCATCGATTTCTTCCCTGATGAAATCCCCCGAGGGATTTCCGGGCGGGAACGCCAAATTATATTGTTTTCGATCGTGCGGGATACGTTTGCGACAAATTACCCCAACCTACCAATGTCCGAACTGACCGAGTTTCAGGAAAAGTTGTTTCACAAGCTGGAGGAAATTCCGGAAGGGACTGTTGTGAGTTATGGACAGCTTGCCGAACTCGTGGGCAGTCCGGGTGCACAGCGTGCCGTGGGCAGTGCGATGAAAAAGGACGTGGCGGAGGATTATCCCTGCTGGCGTGTTGTTGGCTCGGACGGAAGTCTGCACGAGTCCGCAATTGGAGGACCGGAGGAGCAGTATGAGAGACTGAAGGAAGAGGGGGTTTCCTTTTCGGGTTCGGAAACCGTTGACATGGAGAAATGTCAGTATTCGGAATAACCGATGAATCTTCTGGTTGTTCGACACGGCCGTTCCCGATCTCGCTCCCGGCATGAAGGTGCCGATGAGCAACGGCCGCTGACGGATAAAGGAAAGGAATTGATGCGGAAAAACGCCCGGGGACTGGGGAACCTCGTTGATGTGCCCGTCCTCGTAACCAGTCCGTACCGGAGGGCCCGACAGACGGCCCGGATTCTCCGGGACGAAATTTCACCGGAACCCGGATGGATGGAGACCGATGTGCTTGTTCCCCGGGCGGATCCCGGGACATTTATCGACTGGTACAATGAACAGCGGGAAGAGCTGCCGTCACCTGTGACGATCGTTGGTCATAACCCACATCAGGAACGTTTCATTAGCTTTTTGTTGTCCGGGGAACGCGAACGGAATGTGCGAATGAAGAAAGGGGGCGCGGCACTTATTCACACATCGCGTGAGCCCTCACCGGGGGAAGGTCGTCTTGAATGGCTTCTTGAGCCGGAACACCTTCGCGGGTTGGCCTAAAATTTTTCGTTCCTGCGAAGTTCGTTTTTTTCTGTTCTTTGCTGTATTGCTGTACATATATCGTGATCTGTTATGAATCAACGGCAGCATAAACAAACGCTTCTTATTGAAGGTCTGGAGGACGAAGGCCCGGGTGATATTGTTGGGGCCATCGCCGGTGAGACGGATCTGTCCGGGGATCGGATCGGGAACATTGACATCGAAAATGGCACGGCCCGGGTCGAAGTACCGGAGGAACGGGCCCGGGAAATTTCGAAGGAATTGGACGGCGGCCGTATTGGTTCCGTGGAGGTTTCCGTGGAGCCGATTCCGGACCACCCCGTTCCTCGCACAATAGATGACGCCGATGATTACGTCAACAAGTGGACCGAACTGGTGGAGATGGAACGGGAGGAGGAAATGAGACAGCACGAAAAGGAGATCAGACACCTCTCCGGCCGGGAACGGGAGGAAAAAGGGCGTGCCCTGCTCCAGGTGAGCGGTCGGGACGAAGGAGAAGGATTGAGCGGGTTTCTGGTGAAATTTACCCGTAACCGTCAGGGAGAACAGTTGCCGGATACCGAAATATCCACGGGGGATTTAATTATGGTTTCACGGGATGATCCACTTCGGAACGATAACCCGACCGGAACGGTTACACAGGTCACCAATTACTCCGTCACGGCCTCCTTTGACGAAAAACCGCACGGGTTTGTTTACGGCAGTGACCTTCGCCTGGATCTGTACGTAAATGACATTACGTACCAGCGCATGATCGACGCCGTGGAAAAAATGAAAAACGCGTCCGGATCCCTGCAAACCCTGCGGGACATATTTGCCGGCCTCCGGGACCCGTCCGGAAAAAATGCGGCAAACGTGGATTACTGGCTCAATTACGATCTAAACGAATCACAGCGGAAAGCGGTTCGACACGCTCTTGGTACGGATGAACTGTTTGCTATTCATGGTCCACCGGGAACGGGAAAGACCACCACGGCGGTTGAAGTCATTGAGCAATACCTGGAGCGCGGGGCCCGGGTTCTGGCCACTGCTGATTCGAACAAAGCGGTGGACAATCTGGTTGAATTTCTCGCCGAACGAAACGTGGACGTCGTTCGGGTGGGGCATCCGGCCCGGGTGACGGAACAGCTGACCGAACATACCCTGGATTATATTATACAGGAGAACAGTACGTTTCAGCGTTCCCGGAAACTGCGGGAGGAGGCGTTTGAGAAAAAGGACCGCCAGGATGATCTTACCCATCCTTCCGGACGGTGGCGCCGGGGCATGTCCGATGACCGCATCCGTCGTCTGGCGGAGGAGAACAGGGGGTCCCGCGGGGTTCCCGCGGAGAAAATCAAGGAAATGGCGGAGTGGCTTCAGATTCAGGAAGAGGTGGATAAACTCTTTGAGGAAGCCGACAGACTGAGAGAACAGGCCACCGACGACGTACTGGATCAGGCGGAGGTGATCTGTTCCACAAATTCGACGGCCGGGAGTGAACTGCTGCGGGACCGATCATTCGACGTGGTGGTTATCGATGAGGCCACGCAGGCAACGGAACCATCGTGTCTGATTCCAATTACGCTTGGCGGTACGGTAATCCTTGCCGGAGATCACCGTCAGCTTCCTCCCACGATCAAAAATTACCGGGCCGCGAAAAGCGGTTTAAACAAAACCCTTCAGGAAAAGCTTGCCGAACGACACGGAGATCGTGTTTCCTCGATGCTTTCGGTTCAGTACCGGATGCACGAGGACATCATGAACTTTTCCAATCAGCAATTTTACGATGGTCGACTCCGGGCTGATGATTCGGTTCGAGCCCATACGCTTTCCGGTCTTGATTATGATCCCCCGGCGGAAGAAACGGAGCTCGATCCCGTGTACGATCCGGAGAATCCGTTGGTGTTTGTCAATACCCGCGAAATTGAGGCACCGGAACAATCGAGGGAGGGATCCACGTCGAAGCAAAATCGCGTGGAAGCGGACCTGGTCTGCCGAATGGCTCGAACGTTTCTCGAGGGAGGAGTCGGACCGCGGCAGTTGGCCGTCATTTCTCCCTACGATGACCAGGTGGAATTAATCGACGACCAGCTGGCCGTTTCGGATCTCGAAGTGAAAACCGTGGACGGGTTTCAGGGACGTGAAAAAGAGGTGGTTATCATTTCCATGACCCGGAGCAACGTCGACGGGGTCATTGGTTTTTTGGAGGATCACCGCCGGTTTAATGTTGCTCTTACCCGGGCCCGGCGAAAAGTTGTTGTGATCGGGGATGAAAACACGATCACAACGGACGATCTGTATCGGGATTTCCTGACGTATGTTGAAGGAAATGGCGAACAGGTTGTTCTAACCGGGAAGGAATAGCAGGACCACCGTGACAATCACTGCACTCACGGTTGCTTTCAGGTATATGGATTTTGAACAGGATTGAAGTTCGTCCTTCTGTTCCTGGTCCTCCAGTGGTTCTTCTCCTTCGTCCATGTCGCGCGTACCGCGCGCCGCATATACCACTCACACCGAACTCCAGTATTCAAAAAGGCCAAGAAAACCGACCCAGAACGGAATAAACAGGCCAGTTCGCCACCAGTAATTATAGTCTGAAAGCAGAAAAAATACGGCAAACAACACACCGGCGGTAAGGCCGATGAGGCCCGTGTAAAGTCGCTTTCGTGATTCGTTTTCACCGATGTTCGAGGCGGAGGATTTGTTGTTCATATCCACGTATCATATCAAACCGGTATATGATTTAAAGTTCGTTGTATCCTGTTATAATCTTTTCATCCGGTAAGCGTTGCTTCGGGCCATTTTGCATTTGATTTTCGCGACAATCCCATGCAGGAATTTATCGGTAATTTCTTCCAGAACTACGGACCGCTGTTGTTGAAAATAGGCGTGTTCCTCGGTTCCGCCGTTGTCCTGTACGGACTGGGTCGGTTTGTGCTGGAACCAATGGTAAGCGGATGGCTGGAACGAGCGGAGGTGGATGATCATGCGCGAAAGCCACTTTTAAATGTTATTCGTATACTGGTGGTTATCGGGGCCATTGGATTGGCATTCGGCATTTCCGGATTCGGCTATTTCCTGAGCTCCATCGCAACCATTATAGGCGCAGGTACTCTGGCGATCGGTTTTGCGATGCAGGACGTGATCAAGAATTTTGTGAGTGGGGTGTTGATCTTTATTGAACGGCCGTTCCGGATCGGGGACTGGATCGAGTGGGATGACCGAAGCGGAATTGTTCGGGACATTCAGCTACGAAGTACGAGAGTCCAGACGTTCGACAACGAAATACTGACTGTGCCCAATTCGGACTTAACGGACGGGGTCATCAAGAATCCGGTTGCGGAGGACAAGCTTCGAATAAAATTCGTGTTTGGCATTGGTTACGAGGACGACATTGGAAAAGCCCGTGATATTATTCTGGAGGAAGCGGGGAATATCGATGGTATTTTACAGGATCCCGAACCGTCCGTTCGGTTGACGGAGTTGGCGGATTCATACGTGGGATTACAATCAAGGTTCTGGATTGAGAACCCGGGCCGATCGGATTTCATTCAGACCCGTTCCGAATACATCAAGGCCGTGAAGGAACGTTTTGACCGGGAAGGAATCAACATTCCATTTCCACAGCGGGACCTCTCCGGAAGTGTTGAATTTACCGGTGATTCCGGTGGCGGTGCACCGGCTCAGGCTTAAACTCTTTCTTCGACCATGTCATCCTGCTTTTTATCAATGTGTTTTTGCGTTTCTTCCTGAAAACAGCAGGGGCCTCAGGTGTTCGGACGCCCGTTCCTCCCCGTGACGGAGGTTTGATCAGGAGGAAAGGTCGTATTCTTTCATTTTTCGATATAGAGTGGAGCGATGAATGCCGAGGAGTTCGGCGGCCTCTTTTTTGTTTCCGTCCGTCACGAGGAGTGCTTTTTTAATCTCGGCTTTTTCCAGATCCTCCAGGGCTCGGACGTCGTCGGGATCCGGAGTTGGGTCGGTTTGTTGCTGTTTGGTGGACTTTCGGTGTGAGGATTGAACTGGGGACTTCTTGGTTGTTTCCTCGGACTGTTTTTTGTCAAACCGGGAGGAATCCTGCATGTCGGAGGGGCGAAGTTCCTGTCGGTCCCCCGAAAAGATAACCATTTGCCGGACTTTGCTTCGAAGCTGTCGAACGTTTCCGGGCCAGGATTCGTTCATCAGAAACAGAAGTGTTTCGTGGTCGACCCGTTTTTTGGGTTCGTTTTTCTCGCGGGCAATTTCTTCCAGGAAATGATCCACCAGCATCGGAATGTCCTCCCGTCTTTCCTCCAGGGGCGGAAGATAGACACTTGCATCACGGAGTCGATAATACAGGTCGTCCCGAAATTTATCCTGATCCATTAATGTTTTCAGGGGGCGATTGGTTGCCCCAATAAACCGGACGTCCACTTCCTTGACCTCCTCCGCACCGAGTCGTCGAACACGATCGGTTTCCATGACACGAAGCAACTTCCCCTGCATACCGGTCGACATTTCTCCGATTTCGTCAAGAAACAGTGTGCCCCCGTCCGCCTGTTCAATTAATCCTTCGTGATCGCCCTCCGCACCGGTAAAAGCTCCGGCAACGTATCCGAACAGTTCGCTTTCAAGTAGGGATTCGCTGAATCGCGCACAGTTTACCGCCACAAATGGGCCGTCGGATCGTAAACCCCGGTCGTGAATTTCCCGGGCCACCAGTTCTTTACCGGTCCCTGTTTCTCCCTCGATGACAATGTTTAATTCTGCGGAGGTCACGTGGTCCAGGGTCCGGTATACGTTCTGCATGGGTTCGGATTGCCCCATGATCCGTCCGTATCTTGTTCGTACGTCATCCTCCCCTGTTTCCTGTTCGGATCGCCCGGGCACATCGGTCGGGGTTTTCCGTGGCCGGTTTTCGTCCTGCGCCGGTCCGGTTGAGGCATCCGGGATTCGGGAAGAACGTTCGTCCGTGTCTCCTTCGAATTCATCGGGTTTTGCATCCTGAGAATTGTTCATAACCGTTTCGTCCTCCTTTTTAAATTTCCAGAATTTTTCGCTATCAAGCATCCAGCCGTCTTCGGACGGATAAAGTATGCCCGTATCCACAAGCTCGGTTATCCGCTGTTCGATTTGATTTGGGTTTCCTTTTTCGTTCAACGTTGAAAGTTTCTGAAGAAAACGCTCATCAGCGTTTCCAAACATGCTTTCGACGTATTTTTCCACCTCGCCCGGGGAGAGAGGATCCGGAGAGGCGTCCAGTATTTCGTGTTCATTACGAATCCGGTTCAGAAACGCCTGTTCGGGATCTGAAAACGTTGAGGGGCAACCGGTAAACAACAAAAGCATTCGGGCATCCAACCATTCCCCCTCAAATAACGAACATAGTTCTGTTATTGCTGTTAACGAAGGGGAGCAGGCATCTTGCAGATCTTCCAGAATGAGGATCAGGCAATGGTCAAGGGTGGATTTCAGTCCGGGTTCGAAAAGTTCTTTTAGGCGTTTTCCCCGATCCGGAAGGGCATCGGTTTCCGGGGTTATGGGTTGTTCCCCCTCAAAATTCAGGTACGTTTGGACAATGTTCTCGAGGGGCGTCATCGGATCCTTTTCCGTTTCCCTGCCCGGATCCGTTTGTTCCAGTGTCCGAAGGAGGCGTTTGAATAACGAGCGCAATCGTTCTGATTCGGTCCGTTCCGACTGTAGAGGATGATGAATCAGTACCTGGTTTTCCGTCATTGCCCACGTGGAAAACTCCGACACCAGCCGGTCTTTTCCAATTCCTTCCTCCCCCAGAACGGGGACGGCCACAAATGAATTTTGCCTTGATCGAATCTGCCGCCAGGCCTGCTTTATGTTTTCCATTTCTTCTTCCCGGCCGACGTGCATTGTGCTTCCAATATAGCCCCGAACCGTTGAAGGAGTTTCGAGCGGCACGTGATGTTGTGTAACGGAAGATAATGCTCGGATGACGGTTCGTGCGCTGTCCGGCCGCTCGTCCGGTTCGGGATCAAGAAGCCGGAAGACCAATTCCTGTAGGGATTTGGGCACGGAAGGGGACTTATCTTCGAGATGAACCCGGGCGAGATGTTGCTTTTCTTCCGGAGGGGGCTGATCTGTGTCGTCCGGGAACGGAATATTTCGGTTCAGGAGCACAAAAAACGTCATGCCCAGGGAATACAGGTCCGATCTATTGTCCGCCGGCGCTCCGGAAAAAAGTTCAGGGGCGATGTATGGGGTGGTTCCCCGGACGGTCAGGTCCCGGTCCTGATCCAGGGGTTCGGCCAGGTCCAGATCGACCAGTTTGATCTGGTCTCCCGAAAAGGATGAATTTCCCCAATTTCCTTTTTCGACGTCGGCCGAATCTTCCGTATGGGCTTTGTCCGATTCCGGGGGGGGTTGACAGAGCACAATATTCTGAGGTTTAACGTCGTGATGCACGAGATTGTTCGTGTGGAGATAATGTAGTACACGACAGACCGGAACCAGGTACCGGCAGATTTCCCGTGGGGATTTGCCTGCGGTGGCTTCCATCAAATGGATGCCGGAGAGGTATTCGGCGGAAAAAAAGAACGTGTTCTGGAGGTGGTCCGGGCCCTCACGAACGTGACCGAACCGGTATACGTCCTCGAGGTTTGGATGGGTTAACCGTGCCAGGAGACGGTATTCGTTCTGCAGGAATTGAATCCGGCGAACGGTTAATTTTTCGGACGGCACAAATTTCAGGGCGACCGGTTTTCCATCACGACGCAGATCCCGTCCCTGATAAACCTGGGTCATTCCCCCTTCATCGAGGAACCCAACCAGGCGGTACCGGCCATTAATGGTATCCATATTCCCTAAGCAACAAGCAATACATGTGCAGAACAGTGGTATTTTGCAACAATCAAAACGGGGAAACGAAGATATATTGCTCAGGTTGCCATTATTATGGACATAAGGGCGTATTTTCAATATTTAGGAATAAAATTTTTTTAATTTGCAACAGTTCCAAGGGGCGTGGGGACCGGAAAATACAGAATTGGAGGAGTGGGGAAGAAAGTTCTTATGAAATGAAGGGATCAGACCTCGCGAGGCATCCCACTTAAGGCACAGGGTATTCCCCGTTGTTGCTATACTTTCGTGGGGGTTTTCTCCGTGCGTTCCGCCATAATTTCTTCGTGAATCTCTTCCGGAACCGGGGCGTATCGTTTGAATTCCATGGTGTAAGAACCCCGTCCTTCCGTCAGTGATCTGAGGTTGGTGGCGAACTGAAACAGTTCGGCAAGTGGGGCTTCGGCGTGAATACGACGTTTGTTGCCATTCTGTTCGACTTCCCGAACATCGGCACGCCGGGTGTTGATGTAACCGACGACGTCCCCCATGTCTTCCTTCGGACATTCCACGACCAGTTCCATGAGGGGTTCGAGAATAATTAAGCCGGTTCGTTCGACCGCTTTCTGAATGGCTTTGCGGCCGGCTGTTTGAAAGGCAACTTCGGACGAGTCGACGGAATGGTGATCGCCGTCGTAAAGATGCGCCCGGAAATTAACCAGAGGAATATCTTCATCTCCTCCATCTTCAGCAAACGAGCGGATGCCTTTTTCGACGGCCGGAATAAAATCTTCTGGAATGACACCGCCCCGAATGGTTTCTTCGAATTCGACTTCACCGTTAAGGTTCACCGGCTCGAACATGATTTCACATTCGGCGAATTCTCCTCGCCCTCCGGTCTGTTTCTTGTGACGTACTTCAACGTCCACGGTATCCCGCAGTGTTTTTCGGTACGACACACGGGGAGCTCCTTTGTCAATGCTGATGTCGTGTTCTTCCTCAATTCGATTCATGACCACTTCCAGGTGAAGTTCCCCCATGCCACTGATGATGTACTCCCCGGTCTCGTTGTCCGTTCGAACCTCAAAACTTGGATCCTCCCGGGAGACGGAGGAAAGCAGTTTGGCGAGCCGATCTCGTTCGTTCCGGTCCTTGGCATCCACAGCCAGGGAGATCACCGTTTGAGGGACGTCCATGGAACCAAGGGCCACCGGGTTGTCCGGATCGCAGACCGTGTCGCCCGTTCCGGTGTTCTTCAATCCGACCACACCCACGATATCTCCTGCCTGGGCCTGTTCGACGGATTCTTTTTCTTCCGCATGGAGGACGGCCATCCGACCAATACGTTCCATCGTGTCCGTCCGCGGGTTGTAGACTTTGTCACCGGTCTCTATCTGGCCGGAGTAGATTCGTAGAAAGGTCAGGTCACCGGTGGTGCTGGAGTGTGATTTGAAGGCCATGGCCGCCAAGGAACCCTCTCCCGAGGATCGGACGGGAACTTTTACCGATTGCCCGGATCCGGGAATGGTCCCGCGTATAAATTCGCGTTCATGGGGAGCCGGGAGGTATTTTTCAATGCCTTCCAGGAGCGGTTGAATACCCTGATTTCGAAGTGCTGATCCACAGAACACAGGGGTGAGTTCATCGTTCAGTGTTCCCTTTCGAAGGGCTTTGTGGAGCCGATCCGTGTCGGGTTTTTGACCCCCAAGAACCGTTTCCAGAATCTGTTCATCCTGGTCCGCGGCCGCGTCAAATAGTCGTTCCTGTTCCCGGTCGAGTAGATCCTGATGCTGTTCCGGGACCTCTTCCGCGTCAACGTCGGGTGCTTTCCCGGGATCCTTGCGGAAGATCAGCACCTGTTCATTTAGAATATCCAGTACTTTGCTAAAATCTTCTCCCGTGGATAGTGGCCAGTAAAGCGGCACCGGATTGGCTTCAAGGCGATTTGACATCTGTTCAATGGCTGATTCAAAGTCCGCCCCCATCCGGTCAAGTTTGTTTACGAAGGCAATTCGGGGGACCCCGTATCTATTTGCCTGTTGCCAGACTGTTTCGGACTGTGATTCCACCCCGCCGACCGCACAGAATATGCCAACCGCTCCGTCCAGAACCCGGAGACACCGTTCCACTTCAACGGTGAAATCCACGTGACCGGGGGTGTCAATAAGGTTTACGACCAGGTTGTCCCATTCAAATTGCGTGGCCGCCGAGGAGATGGTGATGCCACGTTCCTTTTCCTGGTCCATGTAGTCCATGGTGGCGTCCCCGTCGTGTACCTCACCAATCTGATGTATTCGACCGGTGTTGTACAGGAAGCGCTCCGTAACCGTGGTTTTCCCCGCGTCAATGTGCGCGATTAATCCCACGTTTCGTATGTTTCGTCTTTTTTTGTTCTTCTCTTCCGACATTTTTCCTCTTGTCAATCAAAATGAAATATAGCTTGACCGTTCGACCTATCATTATCGGTCAGATACGGCCGGAAACATTCATTGTATAGACGGTCCTCTGGTGTCCTCCCATGGATATCGGCTGTTCACCCCGCCAGGAAGAATTGCACTTCCGGGAATGCTGAGACCGCCCAATCCATTTTCAAATAAAAAAATCCGCACGAATTCTTTCGTGCGGCCTATAATTATATATTAAACATTGTAACAGTTCAAATGAGTTATGTATAACCCATTGTGGAAACGGATTATTCCTCCGCCCCCTCTAACTTCTTCTTTATTTCCTTTAGGTGTTTTTGGGCTTTTTTCTTGAGTCTGTCGGGGCCGTTGCCGTTGATGATCTTGCGGTAAAGTTTCATTGCTTCTTCGTACATCTTGTTCATCTTGTAATTTCTGGCCATCTGATATTGCCTGAATGCCGTCTGGTGTTCAAGTCGGTCCAGCCTTGATTTCGCCCGCGATGCCTGAGTCGTATTTTTAAATACACGGACAATGAGATTCAGAATTTTTCTCTCCTTATCTTTGCCTCCGTTATCCCTGAAATCTCTTGCCCATATTAAAAGTAGTTCGGCCGCATCGGAAAACTGTTTCGGATCTGTGACGTAACGATCGAGGAGTTTTTCAATGCGGGATATTCGAGGAGGGTTAGCGGTGATCAATTTTTTGATCCGGGCGTTGATGTACTGTCCTTTCCGTCTCGCGACGTTTATATGGTCGCGGTATGGAGCGGAAAGCAAAAGGTTTAAAAAGGTCTCGGACGATGGATTACCAATTGATCCGGGAAGACTGTTTTTGAATACCCGTTTCAGCCAATGAGCGACTTCCTTGCTCGTGAATGGCTGTCTTTTTTGGATTTCCTCGAGGATCTCAAGGGCGCGGTTCAATGAAATCTTCCCGTTATTAATTTTCTGGGCGAGCTCCGCGAGGTGTCGTCGTGCTGCCTTTTTTCCTTTGCCACCGTAGTTTTTGAACTTGCCGTCCGTGGCATCGGCTATATTTTTCATGAATGTGCGAAGTTGACTGTCAATGCCGGTGACGTTTACCGTGTACCGTTTTTCGGAGGTCCGTTCCTGAACCAGCTCCTTGATGTCAGCGGGGTCATACTTGGAAGGGCGGCCGTCGGAAAGAAAATAAATGGCCCGCCCTTCTTCCGTTGAAGAAGGTGTTTTTGCCTCCATTAACTGAAAGGCCCGGTCCAGGGCCTGATACATGTAGGTTCCCCCGTCTGCCCTCTGATGGTCGATGAACCTTTCCACGTCCTGCCGGTTTTCGGGGGTGGCATTCACCAGCTCACCGGGCCGCCAAGTATTCATGGTTTTGCTGAAAAATATCACGTTAAATTTCTGATCCGGTTCCAGCTTATCGATAAATTCTTTCAGTTCGTATTTTACGACGTCCAGACGGGATGGGTTCCGCGGGAGTGCACCGGTAAGTTTTCCGTTCCGAATGTTCGTTTTGTTATCCATGCTTCCCGATTTGTCAATGACGAAAATGATCCACTTTGCCTGTCCTCCTCCCCCTTTACCGAAAATATTTCCCGTTCCGGACGTGCCTCTTCCGCTGGATTTCGGGCCGCCTTCTCCCCTGATGCCGATCGTGTCCTTTCCTTTTGAATTCTGATCGGTCTTTGGGGAATCAGGCTGTTCGTGCGGCTGGTTCTGATCGGGTTTTTCCTCTTCTTTTTCGTTTTCTTTTTGATCCACCTGGTCCGGACGATCCTGTTCTTCTTCCTCGGATGCATCCTCCCCGGCGGTGTCAGCATTTTCGTCCTCCGAGTTTAGCACACTTTGAGGGATATCCAGCATGGCTTCTATGGATTCCCTCTGTTTTTCCGTCGATTCGAATATGACGATGTTCAGAATCAGAAGATGGAGCAGGATGGACGCCGCGTAGAACGTGATTTCCTTCCAGTAATTCCGCAGAAATTGGAGGACATTTCCGGAGGAGTCACCGATGGTGCGGTTTTCCTCGGTGGACTCGCCAACAATGATTTTGTATGGCCCGGCCTGAATGGTATCTCCGAGGTGGATTTTTCTCCGGAACCCATTGTTCCCCCGACGCCCTCCGTGACTCGCATACATCGAAATGACGAAAATGGAATCTCCCAGGCGTTTCAGACGGTAATGCAGGGGATGTATTTGTTGGTCCTCCAGCTGAATATGGCATGAAGGAGAACGGCCGATGGTCAGAAAGGGATTGACCGTGTTCCATTCCCCGGTGCGTATGATTTCGCCGTCCTGGTTTTCGATACGGATGGGAATTTTGTTCATCAGTTCCTTTGCCTTTTCCGGTGTAAGGTTAATGGCAACGTCGCCAACTTCCAGGACGGCCCATGGTTATTTGACAGCATAAGACCGTCATTTTCAAAAATTTCGAGGTTTTCAACTCATACAAACAGGGAAACTGGCCCTATTGGGAAGATGACTTGCGAATCGATTTTAGCTGTTTTTTTGCTTTCTTTTTCAGTATTTGGGATTCGCTGTTCTTCACGATATCCCGCAAAAGTTCTTTTGCTTTGCCCGGAAGTCCATTCTTCCGGTAATTGATCGCCATGTTGAGTTTTCCCTGCGCCGGATCATTCCGGAGCCGGGCCAGTTCCATTCTTGCCCGTTCTTCTGTTGCGGTGCCGGAAAAGTGTTTATACGTCAGTTTGAGTAACTCTTTTCGGGTCTTCTTCGTGTTTTCCCGACTGGCGAGGTATTCCGTCCACTCGATCATCTCTCGTCCAATCTCCTCGTACGTTTCGGGATCCGTGATAAGTTCTTTGAGAAGATGATCCAGACGGTCGAGTTCGGGGGTTCTGGTTTGAACGAACTTTCCAATCCGTTTTAGCATATACGTTTTCTTCAATTCGGTCTGATCGATTTGATCCGGATATCGCGTTGTCAGCAGTTTTAAGTAAAAACGGGATCGGGGGTCCTTCGGCGGTTCGTCCAGAGTGTTAAAAAGATGCCTCTTAAGCCAGTTTGCAAGCTGCCTCGGGGTTGAATTCGGTTTTGATTCGACGCGATCCAGGATGTTCATGGCCTGCTGAAATGTGAGTTCCCCGGAGCGTATCTTGACACGAAATCTCGTTAACCCGCGTTGTTTTTCCATATAATCAGAGGAACACCCGTAGTTTATGTGATATCCCCCCGTTTTCTCGGCCATTTGTTTCATGAACATTCGTACTTGTTGATTTATTCCAATGGCGTTGATTTTGATACGGTGATTGCTGGCCTTTCTGGTGATAATCTTTTTTATTTCTTGAGGATGTTCCTTTGTTGGTTCCCCGTCGGAGAGGAAATATATAACGCTTCGCCCATTATTCTTTTTCGCATTCTCCCGTTTGATTCTGTTGAACGCTTTTTTCAGCGCCCGGTAGATGTATGTCTTGCCCCCGGGGCTCTGGCGATCGATGAATTGTTTGGCGCTCTGCCGGTTCTCGCGGGTCGCGCGGACGAGCCCGCCGTCACGCCAGGTACGTATGCGGTGGCTGAAAAAGATAAGGTTGAAATTTTGATCTTTTTCCAGGTTTGTTACCACGTTTTTTAGAGCCGCTTTGACGACGTTCAGCCGGGTGGTTTGCGCGGGAAGGTCGATATCGCTTAACCGGTTCCGGAAACTCATTTGGCCGTCCATGCTCCCCGAGGTATCGATGACAAACACCACCTGTTTGGCTCTTATTCCCGCACTGGTTGCTCCAAAAAATGTGCTGCCGGAGCCGGAGCCAGAACGACCTCCGTTGCCGGTTCCGGCCCGTCCTTTACCGGAGTCCTGTGTTTCGGATCCTCCCGATTGTTTTAAACCAATGGACTCTTCCGAACGTTTCTTGTTTTCCTGGGTTTTTTCCGGGGTGGGTTGGTCGTTTCCGTCCCGGGCATCCGCCGGTTTGTTTTCGTTTTGCCGTTCTTGTTGATCCGGTCCGGATTGCTCTTTCTGGTTCATTCCGGAAGAGGATTTCTCTCCGGATTGTTCCTTGCTCTGTCTGGTTTCAAGAGTTGTTTTCGGTGTGGAAAGAACGGTTTCTATCGAAGTTTCCTTCTGAGGCTTCTTCCGCCAGAGAACAATGTTCAGGAGGAGCAGATGCAGGAGAAGTGAGATCACAAATAACGTCGTCCCCTTTCCGTATCGATGGAGTACATCATGGAATATTCCGCTGGATTGTGGGTTTCGGGCGGTTGATCCCGACGCATCTCCGAATCGAAGGAGGTGGGAACCGATTCGGACGGTTTCTCCGAACTGTACCGTTTTACGGTCGGCCCCTCCCGCCGCCCGCGATTTGGGACCGCCGAGGAGGGTAATTGTGAAGAAGTCGTTGCCGGTGGTTTTTACCCGGCAGTGAATTGGTTGGAGATCTGGATCATCGAGAACAATGTGGCACCCGGGAGATCGTCCGATTTTGAGACATGGCTGATTGGTGTTCCACCGGCCGGTTCGTTTGACCTCTCCGTCCAATGTTTCAACCTGAATCGGTACCTGGTCCATGGATCCAACCTCTTAAACCCGATCTGAAGGCAAACGGTTCCCTTTCGGGTTCCTGCTTCTCGACACAGGGCCACAGGCGTTCGATGACCAGGATGGGAGGTCACCGGTGAGCAACCTCGATGGGGCGGAAAAATCTGCTATCCAGCAATTGCATCCATATTCTTTTCCAACAATTATTATACTGTCCGACCGGAAGAATTAAAATTTCCGTACAAATTCGTTTCTCAGGAGAGTTTTTCCCGTAACGGATCCGGCATGGTCAGAACCTCCTCGTTTTTGTAGCTGTAACAGACCATTCCGGTTTTTGCGGAGGCCAGCCGGTTTCCGTCTTCTTTTGTCATCCGGTAATACAGGTCAAACCCAACCCTTGAAAAACCATCCGGTTCAACTGCAACCTGAATCATTTCCCCCCGGTACCCTTCCGTTTCATATTGAACTGCTGCGTCCACCATGATTAATGATGCCCCGGCCGCGTTTCTCTCGGAAAGATCATGTTCTTCAAGAAACCGGAGCCGGGCTTCGTGCGCGAGGATCAGTACAGATTCATTTGCCAGATGTCCTCCGTAATTTAAATCGTCCACACGAAGACGGAGTTGGGTTTCGAAAGAAAAGGTTTCGGGAAGTTCAATGGTCACGCGGTTCATGGTCATTTCTTCCACGCATTGCTGAGTGTGTTTCTCCCATAGCTCTGGGGTGTCAAAACTTTTTTGAGGTAAGCATATTTTATGTTTTCGGGCGTCGGATCGTTCGCATACCTCCCGTTGATTGGAGCAACGAAAACCGTGTTCTTCCCGTGGGGTGGGAGGGCATCGTCCTGCGTTCCTCTATAAGAGGGGTAGTTCATAACGTATTCACGGACGTTCGGTTTTCTCGAACGACGGTTTCACGGGGGCGAACTCGTTTTCCGGCGGATGAGGTTACAGAAGACAGGGACAGTCCTTTTCGCGGAGAATGGATTCCTGTTCTTCCGGTAAATCCACGAACTCTTCCTGGGTCTCTTTGCCCGTTGCACTGGCGGTATCAAGCGGTGAATTGTGATTATAACCTCGATTTTTCATTTCCTCCACCTGCTGTTCGTGGCGCTGAAACAGAGCGTTTCGTTTCCCACGCCACCGGCACACTTCCGGATGTCGATTATAACCACTTTTGTCCTCTGTGAGAATGGACCAGATCGCGTGCAGTTCCCGGTGTTCGCCCAGAAGGTGTTCCCGGCACAATACGTCCGGCGGCAGATCCCAGATTCTCATCACATTTCACTCCTTTTTTCCGAATGTCTCTTCGAATGTTTTTTAACGCGAAACCGTAACGGATACAACGGGGCGTATAGGAAAGAATTCGCTGCATAAAAAACCATGTCTTCCCGCAGGGACGTCTGCTGGAATTAGCCGGTCGGATTCTGCCTCCGCCGACGTTCTGTCTTCCTATTATATCCTTCCTTTATTCCCTCCTTTTTGCCGGGTTTCCCGGCATGTTCGCCGTAAAAGCGATGACGGTCTCGTATCGATGCAAACGGAGGAAAGAGCTGTGGCATAGCGGTTGCGGTTTACTCCGAACAGGATCCGTTGTGAGTTTGGCGGCGAAGAAAATCCGAACCTGCTTTCACGTTCTTTTGGGTAGATCCAATTGGAGGTAACAGGAATGAACATCGCATATTTTGTCGAAAGCCTTCCACCAAACACGGATGGCGTTGCGCACGTGTACCGGCATCTCGGAGATTTTCTGTATCAAAAGGAGAACGTATCGTTCCGAATGTTCTCCCCGTTTAAACCCGGAAAGACAGTTCCCTGGGAACACCAGGTCACCCAGATTCGTTCCGTGTCCGTACCGGGATATTCGTCGTACCGGCTTTCGCTTCCGTTTTTTCAGGACATCCGGAGAGAACTCGATCGTTTTCATCCGGATCTTGTCCACGTCTCAAGTCCGACCCCGTCCGGGTGGCGAGGTCTCCGATACGCAAAAACGAGGGGATTGCCCGCTGTTGCGGCATACCATACCCATTTTGCTTCGTACCTGAAACAGTATGGGGCCGGGTTCATGAAACCGGCCACGTGGCGGTACCTCCGGTATTTTTACAACAAATTTGACGCGGTTCTGGTCCCCTGCCGCCGGACGAAACAATTGCTTGAGGAAAGAGGTTTTCAGGGACTTCGGATCTGGCGGCGAGGGGTGGAAACGGATCGATTTACGCCAGCGTTTCGGTCCCGGTCTCTGCGTCGTCGTCTGCGGAACGAGAAAGAGCCGATTCTTCTTTTCGTGGGACGGCTCGCACCGGAAAAAAATCTTCAGATGTTGGTGGAGATGCATCGTAGGCTACAGTCGACCAACACGGATCACCGTCTTGCCGTTGTGGGGGACGGTCCATTACGGGACAAGCTGGAAAAGAAGTTGCCGGAGGCGGCGTTCCCCGGGTTTCTGCAGGGAAAGGCATTATCCCGCTGGTATGCTTCGGCTGATGTGTTCGTGTTTCCGTCCACCTCCGAAACCTTCGGAAACGTGGTACTGGAGGCAGCCGCTTCCGGACTGCCGTCCGTGGTGGCGAACAGCGGGGGGGTTGTGAACCTGGTAAAGAACGGCCGAACCGGTTTCCTGACCCGACCGGATGATCCCGAAGATTTTACAAAACACGTGGAGATGTGCGCCCGTAGATGGCCACTTCGCATACGAATGAGTCAGGAGGCTCTTCAATTTGCGAGAAATCAATCCTGGGATCAGATACACCAATTTTTAATGACCAATTACAAACAGCTCACCGGGGACAGCAGGACGGCCAGAAACGAGTGTTTTCGCGAGGGGAACCGGCTAAATGAATGCGGAAATAGGTACAGGGAGAATCGTCAGGCCGGGTAGAGATGGACGGGCCGTCCGCTGTATTTCCGGCTGCGGTCGCTCAAGGTAATGAATGTAAAAAAACAGGAAAAAGTATGCGAAACCGTGAAGAAAAAATGAACAGGGGAGACCGGCCATTGTCCCGTCATTTGTTTCGCGCTCTGTTCGTTCTGATACCCGCCGGTGTTTTATTGAACGTTGGGCTGACCCTGTTTTTATCGGATCGGGTGGCATTCGGAGGATTGGGTTCCATACAAACCCCGTATCTTCTTGGAGCAATGGCGATGGCGCTGGTACCGTGGGGAACACATGTCCTGCGGATGAAGATCTGGACATCGTTCTTTCACCGTTCCATCTCGGTCTGTTCGTTGTTTCGCGTTGCCCTGGGAACAACCCTCGGTCGGGCCATAAGTCCGACGGTGCTTGGGGGCGGCCCGGTCAAAGTGGGTTTGCTCGTAAAAAATGGGGTAAAGCCGGCCCGTGCCGTGACACTCTCGCTGATCGGGTCCATTGAGGACGGGGTATTGTTTATCGTCGGGCTTCTGGTGGCGGTGGTTGTTGCTCCTCCGGAACCATTATTCAAACTGGTAAGCCATGTTCAAGGTGCCGGTGATTCTTTCCTGTACCTGCTGGTCCTTCCGGTTCTTTTCTTCGTCGGATTGTTGCTCTGGTATTTTCGAACCTTGCTGGACAGGCTCCTTTCCCGGCTGCCGTACTACCAAAAACTGCGCGACAAATTATTCGATACCTGTTCGCGGATCCGCTCCGCTCTGGGTTTGATCATTCGCCACGGGAAATCCAGATTTGCGTTTACCGTTCTCCTTGCGTTGATACACTGGACGTGCTGGTTTGGAATGGCCTATGTTCTTTTGAAGGGGCTCGGAATTTCAGCGAGTCCTTTTTATGTGTTTCTTCTTCAGGTTCTTGTTATGGGGGGAACGGTGCTGGTTCCGACACCGGGTGGGTTGGGGGGAGCCGAGGCCCTGTTTCTCCTGATGTTTGGGGGGTTGGTTACCGGCGAGCATATCGGGGTTCTCACCGCGGCCTGGCGATTTGTTACCTTTTATGAGCCGGTGTTGCTGGCCGCCTTTCTTTTTCTCCTGTTTTTCGTAATCGGATACAATGGCCGGCACAGAGGTTCGGCAGATGTCTCCATCACCTCGTAGATGGTTCAGTTCTCGAAACGTTGACCGGAGGAGATGGTTCGGAGCCGAACGGTTGTGCCAGAACATGACAATTAGCGACGGTCAATCTGACAAAAAGCGTTGCCAATTCGGTGTGATTCTTATAATATATACATAAATATCTGTTTAGTTATATACTTTAGTTAATTATTTATCTATGGTACGGAATTTGCGTTTAATAACCAGTAAAGAAAGCATGAACCTGCCATAATGTGATCACGTATTTAAAGGCAACAGTATTTATGAGAAAAACATATTCCGGAGCGTCCCGTGGCGAGCGAGGCACCATGCTCATAACCGTTACCATTATTGTGTTTGTTATTGCGGGCATGTCGGCGTTTGTGCTGGACCGGGCGAGGCGGAACATGGAGCAACAGGCCGACAGCAGCCGGAAGGAAAATGCGGATCAGGTGGCCGATTCCGCCGTTTCGCTTGCGATGGCGGAGCTCAACAATGGTTTGCTCGACAATTTTTCCACTCCCGGTTCGTTGCACGGGAATTCAATAACGATTACCAGTGCGAACAGGGGACACATAACATCCGATACGGGGCCCGAGATGCTGGGACACCCGGAACAGGATGGTTTGAATAATGATGATGACACCGACGCGGCGGGTAATCCACTGATCGATGAACCCGGAGAGGACAATCCCCTTGAAGATCCGAATGATCCGCAACCGGGTCCGACCTACGAAGGAGGAATATTTCGGGTGGAGATTCAGGAATGGTCCTCAACCACACCGAAAATAGGGGCCCTGGGAATTGACGAGGATCAGGATGGGATGGTGGACGAAACATCGACCACCGGTATCGACGGTGTTGACAATGATGGTGATGGTCAGGTGGACGAGCCGAAGGAGCAGGGACCGGAGGTTGAGAGGATGTCGGAGGACGGCAACCGGATTTTCACGCTGAAGGTGGAGGCGGCTTACGGGAATTATACCATTGAAAAAATCGCCTTTCTGCACACGGACAAATCTCCCACGTCTCCGTCCGTAGATTACGGCCTGTTTTCGGACGGGAGTCTAACGGTCAAACCCAGTAAAGTTGGCGGACCAATGGATAGTTACGACAGCCGAAAGGGATCATATTCGTCGCAGAAATCGGGGGATCACGCGGGGGAAAATTTTGGTCTGGGAACGAATAATAACCTGACCGTCAAGCCCAATAATGACATTTACGGAGACGCAAAATACGGACCGGATCCGGGTGACTCGAAGACGATTAAGGGGAACGTCTCCGGCAGTACGACAAAATTATCCCAGGAGGAGAAGTATCAAAAGGCCAAGTTTCCGTCAGCAGGGCCATCAGCAGGAGATTTAACCGTTTCCGGTACCACGACTCTGGGATCCGGTACGTACCACTTTGACAATATCACCCAGGGTGGTGGTGGCGGTGGGGGGGGGAAAGGAAAGGGAAAAGGAAGTGGTGGAGGAGGGGATACCTTAAAAGTAAAAGGTCCCGCCACCATTGTCGTGGACGAAAGCTTCACGACGTCATCGGACTTTACCCTGGATGCCGACACTTCGGGAGGAAAAGTGAAAATCTACGTGGAGGAAGAAATTGATCTGGGGCCCAAAACAACCATTACGAATAACGATCCAAATGATTCTGCCGAGAACATGCAGGTCTATCTGGGCCGGAAAGGCGGAAAGGACGGAACGTTTAACGCTCAGCCGATGTGGGAGATGAAAGGATTGCTGTGGGCCCCGAAGGCAGAGGCACAATTTAAGCCCAAAGGAAGCGACGGTGGTGAATTGTACGGGGCGGCCATCGCCGGTGACATCACCAAGATGCAGCCGAATGTTTCCGTTCATTATGATGAAGCCCTGCAGGATATGACCGGGCTTCCGGGCGTGAAATACACGGCGTACTTAACCACATCCTGGATTACCGACAAGCGCGGTGGACCGCTGAAGCCGAAATAATGAAAGCGGGTACCGGACGCACGGTTTCGTCTGTTGCCGGTATCGGTCACGAAAAGACGGCTTTGATGGATCACCATTAAAAAAACAGGCAGGAACCGGCCGATGATCCCGCCCGACCGGGCCGCGCTGGTGAATCTTCCAAAGATCCCGTTCCTGCCAGACACAGATGGCAACGCTGGCGGATCGTGCAAGATTCGGTGCCAACGGAAGCCCCTGTTCGGGCGGTACATCGACCGGCCCTCCCTGTTCGATCACGACACCCCGTCCCCTCCCGGGGACGAACGTGTCTCCCCACTTGTTACCACCTTTTCACCTGTGCAAGTCCCATGCCAGGTTTCAGGTTGAAGAGCAGGCAAATTCGCCCGTTATCGGTGCCGGAACCAGACGCCTGTTTCCCCTTGTTCGCAGAGGTGTGAATGATCAAACAGAAGGGGTTTTTTGGTCGTACGTGATGTGAAACAGAATGGACCATTGGATGGATTTCCGGTTTTTCCGTTCTCCCCGGTCCTGTTTTTCACACTTGATCATGGACCATTGAATCTTCACCCTCATTTCCTGTAAACGTAATATAATGGTTTCGGCGTTTTTACCAGAACATCCATCCGTTAAGTGATCCATGTTTGAACTAATCCGCCAGTTTCGCACGTACATCTTCTTCGGGGCGGCCATTCTTTGTGCATTTGCGTTCGGTATTACCGGGGTCGTCATTCAGGTCTTTGCCCCTCGAGAGAGTCCCCGAACGAAGCCGATGGGGCATTATACCCTCGAGAAGGCGGATGGGACCAAGAAGGAAGTGCAGGTACAAACCGGTGAATTCCAGCAGTTCCGCCGTCGGTGGGAACAGTTCCTGCTGAACCACCTTCAGATAAGCCCTCTTTTTTCGAGGCGTGCGATGCTTCCCGGCCGACGTGAGGGGGCCGTTCGCCGGGTTCTCATGACATCCATGAGGAGAAGTCGGTTTTTGCAGAAGATCTTACAGCTCCAGACCATCGCTGGCGTCGATTTTATCCAGGGGTTTTTGCTTTACGAAAATCCTCCTTCCCTCACTTCACGGAATCCGGTTTCCCTTCTTCCCGAACTCGACCGGAGTTTGCTTCAGGGAGGTGAGAGCCAGCGGAAGCAAATTCTTCGTCAGCGCTGGCAAAAGGAATCCCTCTGGCGTCTTCATTATTTTATAAACATCGCGCGCGAATGGGGGTTTCGGACCACCAACAAAGAACTCGGGGATTTGATCGGTCCCCTTCTCCAGAACCGTCGAGGGGAAACAATTGAATACAAAACCCTTGTGGAACAATGGGCCGGTATGAACGTCGATGGGTTCGAGAAAACGATGCGGGAATTTCTCTCCCTTCTGAAATTTTTACACGCGGCGGGAAATGTCTCGACAGCGGATCTTTCCGATGTGGTTGAGAACTATCGCTCCGAGCGTGGTTACGGCAAATTGCTTTACGCCACAATGGATGCCGCCTCCCTGGAACGAGCGTTCAGGACCAGCTGGAAACGACGGCTGTCCCGCCGGGCTGTGTCGCTTTATCCCCACCAGGAGACGGTGAGTCAGTTTTCCTCGTTCCGTCAGGACATCACGGGGACGGAGGGTTCCCGGCGAAATTCAAATTCCTCCAAATCCATGCGGAACGTACTGGAGAAGCGACAGTTTGGTTACCTGTTTGTTCCGTACGAGCCGTATCTCGACGACGTCGACGACCCCACGGAGGATGAACTTCGGTCCTATTACGAGGACAACCGGGAGGAATTTTCTGTTGAAAACGGATCACGGAAACAGAAGGACAATTCGTCATCCAACGATAACGAGGAGGATAACGAAGAGAATTATCGTCCGTTTCAGGATGTGAAGGCGTCCATTCGAGAGAAATTGCTTCGGAAACGAGCGATTCGAAAGGCCGACACTGCCCTTCAGGAGTTTCGGGAATCGACCATAACCGACATGGAAACGGCCGGGGAGCCGGTGAAATTTCCGGACCTCGCCGAAAAACACGGGTCCGAGGAATTCCCGTTAAGGTACCGGGAAAGTCCACTGCTTGACCTTGACGGGTTCAAATTCTGGCTCCGCAGCAGAAAGGGGATGGACATCGATACCTACTGGGACACGTTTAAGAAGTATGTGTTTGACCGTTCACCCGAAGAAGGAGGCAAACCGGGGCCGTATCCGGAAGCCAATGAAACCCTTTACATTGAAAACGGGGTGATGTTTCCCCGCGTTCTCCGGGTGGAGGATGAACACGTCCGGCCGGGGACGTTAACCGAAACCCGTTCGAACGGTGCTGTCGCCAGCATGGGGCTGGAATCGTTCAAAAAATCCAATCCCGTCTGGTCACTGGAACTTCGAAAAAACCTCGAGACGCGTTCACTCAACCAGCAGGCCCGGAACAAAGTGAACGAAAAAGTGGACGAACTGAAAGACAAATACCGCAGTCGGCGGGACAAACACTGGACGGAGATTGAATTGTTCGGTCCCCCGGTTCCCGCGTGGGTTCCTGAAAACAGCACACCATCCGAAGGCGAAAATGAGAAGGGAGCGGCGTCGAACGGGGGAACTCAGTTCGGTCCCCCTGCGGTTTTTGCCGATGGCCACGTGGAAGATTCCCTGGTGTATAAACGGGCGAGATGGAAAGCGGCAAAAAAGACCTTCAAATCATTCGTCGAGGAACAGAACATGGAGATGGGCCAGACGGCATTGTTTGATTTCGAAAGCGGTCCCGACGACGAAAACGTCCTGGAGGGACTGAGCCGAAAAGTAACATCCGGGGGAAGGAGACGGTTTCGTCGTCGTCGAGGATCAAACGTCCCCGATCAATTTGACGTGTTCTCCGTGACGGAAGACGACAAAATTCAGATGGGAACCGTAATTGTAAAATTACCCCCTAATCCGGATAACTTCGATGAATACCTCTCGTCAAAACGGGAAGAACTTCTCGGGTCTGCACAATCTTCGGGCATTCAGGATGTGGTGGCGTCCTACGTGGAGAAAGCGAATTTGAGACTGGAACAGTCCCCGCCGGGAACAAAGGAAGAGGAGGAGAGCTCCAGCGACGAATCCTCGCAATAGAATGTGACGATCGTGATGAATGCTGAGCCACCGAAGAGGTGATGGCCGGTTCAGATTCTGCAGACCGGTCCACGTGAATGTTGATACCAGGGGAAAGATTCCGAAGTTCCCCCCCTGAAGAAACCATTTGAAAATGAAAGGGTTGTTGGGGGATGATGTTTCAAGAACCGTTTCGGACGGTCGGAAGATTATCGAGTGACGAGATCCCCAATCGCTTGGCATAAACACAGTATTGATCCATGAATTAAGCGCGATTTGACGGATGTCTGATTCCGACGTTCCCACCTCCGTACATCGGAACCAATTTACGTTCAAAGTGAGAACATGAAAACTCAACGAAATCTGGCCGTATCGGCCGTGACGAACAGTACCGTTCTCTCGTCGATTTTTCTCAGTCTCGTTGTGGTATTTCTCCTCTCTCCGGGAATTCTTCGATCCGGCGTGGCGCAGGAATCCGGGGAGGAGAATCAGGAGGAAAGTTATCAAACCCCGTTTACCGGGAAAATTACGGGTTCGGACGTGAACGTAAGGGGAGGGAACGGTCGCCAGTTCAAGTCCTTTCATAAACTGGAAAAGGGCACCAGTGTCCGGGCTCTCGAGAAACGAGGAAGCTGGATTCGTGTGGAGCCTCCCTCCGGAGCAGGGGTCTGGATGTACGGAAAATACATTGAGGAAACGGGGGAGAACAAGGGAAAGGTCGTGGGAAATAACGTAAATTTGCGGCCGGTTCCAAGAGCCGACGATACAAACAAACCAATTGACCAGATTTCGTCCCCTGCGGAAGTCACCATACTGGACAAAAAAGAATCGGGTGAGGACGAGAACGGTCATCCCTGGTATCGGATACAGGCCCCGGACGACCTCCCCGCGTGGGTTCACGCAGATTTTGTTGCCGTCCAGGATCGCGGGGAAACAGCCGATCAGGAAACGGAAGAAGCCGAAGAGAAACAGGAAGACAGTGGAGAAGAAGCCGATGCTCCCGATGATCAGGACGAAGGACAGGATGCCAGGGATGGCCGGGAACAGCAACCGACCATCTCGGAACAGCAGCGGCAGTACATTCGGCAGCTCGAAAGAATAAAGAACCGGATTGCGAAAGAAGAAAACAAACCGCCGTTAAAGCGGAATTTCACCTCGATCATACAGTCACTGGAAACATTTGAGAAAAATTGCGAGGATGACCGGCTTTCCTCGGAAGCTGCGAACAGGCGAAAACAGCTCATCTCCCTGCAGAAAAAGATTGAGGACCGGAAGAGGAAGCTCAATCAGGAGTTGAAGAAATTGCAGGAGGAGCGGAAACAGCAATTTAAGCGAACCCTGGATCAGATTATCAAGACGGAATCTTATCACTTTGACGCGACCGGCTTTCTGAAATCATATGGAAAGGTCCCCGGCAGACCCTCCGGTTTTCAACTGAAGAAAGGGGGACGCCGGTTGTATTTTGTGACAGCCGAAGACAAGGATCTGGAGCTGAAGAATTACCACCTGAAATACGTGGGCATCATTGGCCGTGTGGAAGAAACGCCGGGGGGTTGGGACGCGGACCTGATTCGTGTGGACCGCATCCAGATCATACAGTAAACGCGGGCCTGTTTGCGGAACGTTGTCTTCTGGCAAAAACGTCGGGAGAGCATTGTTCAGGAGTGAACTGCTGGATTTGTTCAATGTATCGCCCGGAATTTGGTAGGATTGCTCGTTGCTGATCAATGACCGAAAAAACATGCAAGTTTATCACCTTTGGCTGTAAGGTGAACCAGTACGAGACCCAGGCCATGAAGGAGGACCTTGAAGGCCGCGGGTACCGCACGGCAGAAGAGGGGGAACCGGTGGACCTGGTTGTGGTGAACACCTGTACGGTAACCCATAAGAGTGATCGCAAAGCGCGGAAGGCAATTCGCCGGGCCACCAGAGAGCATGCCGATTCGTCCGTGGTCGTTGTTGGTTGTTACGCGGAAAATACCCCCGAGGACATTCGGTCCATAGAGGGGGTGGATCGTGTTTTTTCCCACAATAATAAAGCACGTCTGGGGGAGTTGCTGGAGGAGGAAAACACCTCACCGAACGGACCCGATCCCGCCGGCATGGTCCAGCAATCCGTTTCGGGATTGGACAGGCATACACGTGCCTGGCTCAAGATAGAAGACGGCTGCAACCTGTTCTGCAATTTCTGCATCATACCGTATGTTCGTGGGCGTCCCCGGAGCAAACAGCCTTCGGATGTTCTTTCCGAGGTGGAGGAACTGGCGGAACAGGGATACAAAGAAATTGTGTTAACCGGTATTCACGTCGGATGCTACGGTCAGGACTTAAAGGAAGATCAGCAATTGCCCGATCTGATCCGGGCGATCGGCAAACAGAATGCCGTTCCTCGCGTACGGTTAAGCAGCATCGAGGCCGATGAGATGGACCGGGAGCTTCTGAACGCTCTGCGGGATGCACCAAACGTGGTACCTCATCTTCATATGCCGCTTCAGTCCGGCTCTGATTTTATTCTGAAGCGGATGAACAGACGATATAACGTCGAGGAGTTCCGGGAGAAGGTCGAGCTGGTGAGAGAGGCCTTTGACCGACCGGCCATATCCACGGACGTTATTGTTGGATTCCCCGGGGAAACCACCGCCGACTTCCACGAAACCCTCGCTCTCTGCCGCGAGATCGGGTTTTCGAAAATTCACGTGTTTTCGTACAGCGATCGTGAGGGAACAAAAGCGGCGGACATGGAACCAAAAGTGCCGGATAAAGTTCAGAACAGACGGGTTGATCAGCTGGAACGTCTCGAGACCGTTCTTCAGAAACAATACAAGGAACAGTTTATTGGAGAGCAGGTTGACGTACTTGTTGAGACATACGCCAGAGCCGAGGACGATCTTTTGCAGGGGTATTCGCCCCGGTATATGAGGACTCGATTCCGGGGGGCCGAACGGCTGACCAATCAGATCGTTACCGTTGAGGTTACGGATGTTCGGGACCGGGTTGGCGTTGGTCGTTTAGTTGCGGCGGACGTCGCATAACGTTTGGTTGCAGTCCTCCGGAGCAACATCGGAGAATCAGCCGGTGGCCCCTTCGCCTCCATTACCGTTTTTCAAGGAACGAGGCATGAACGAAGCACATCAATCAAGCCCTGATGCATTTCAACTGGCCGACCCGGAGGGCCTGCGTAAGACCGTTGAAGCCATAAAGCAAGGGGATCATTTCCTTCTGAGTTCCCATATCAGGTCAGACGCTGATTCAATAGGTTCAGAACTTGGCCTTGGTTATCTGCTGGAGGAACTTGATCGGGATTACGAGATTGCCAACCACGGTGGGATTGATCCTCATCTGAGATGGATGCCCGGAGCGGACCGAATACAAACGGGGATTGAGGACGATGAGGCTTCCCGGGAAACCGTAATTGTTCTGGACTGTGCAAACAGAGAACGGCTGGCCAGTATTAACGACGTCATCTCGGAGGGAACGAATCTGGTCAACATAGATCATCACAAAACCAACGACCGGTTCGGCACAATTAACTGGATTGAGCCCGCCTTTTCCTCCGTAGGAGAAATGGTGTATGTGCTCTGGAATCAATTTCAGCGGGAACCGGATGCCCGGGCGGCAAGCTGTATGTATGCAGCTCTGGTTGCCGATACAGGACAATTTTCTTTTCCCCATACATCGGAGCAGGCTCATCGGGTGGCGGCGCAACTTCTGGATGCCGGTGTGGATCCGTACGAAATTAACAAACGGTTGTTTCAAAACCTGGATCTACCCGAGCTGAACTTAATGGGTCAGATCATCCAGGATCTCAAGCAGCGTGTGGATGGGCAGTTAACCTGGGCGACCCTGGGCAGGGAAACATACGAGAAATGTGGAACGGAACCCTGGGAGTCACAGCCTTTTATTCAGGTTCTTATGCAACTGAAGGAAGTGGAAGTAGGACTTCTGCTCCGCGATCTCGTTTCGGAGGATGTGGGGGGAGGTGAAAACGTAAGGGTAAAAGGGAGCCTCCGGAGTCGGGGCCGTTATAACGTCAACGAAATCGCCAAAATGTTTGGGGGAGGAGGCCATCCGCAGGCCGCGGGATTCCTGGTGGATGACGCTGATTCTGTGCACGACGTTGAGGAAGAAGTGGTCGAAACAATCTCCCGGTACATCAGAAATCAGAGGAGCGAAGAGGAAGATGAACAAAACCGGTCCTGATCATTTTTAATTGCTGATTTGTTCGTTAAAATAACAGAAGATTGTTCGATTAATCATACATTTTTCTGAAGGGGAAGGTCATCACGAGGACGGATCCGATAAAACGAAAGAGAAGGTTAAGAACCTATCCGATGCCCGGAACAGTTAGAATTGATTGGGCCAATTCCCTTACAATAAAAAAGAACCAAGGAGTGTGGCACCGATGACGAACGGAACGCCTTCTGCAGAAGGATCGTCCCGGCTAAAAAAACTCCAGCAGGAAGCGGCGGGTTGCACGAAATGTGCTCTCTCCGAGAACAGGAAACAGGTGGTTTTTGGAACAGGACCGGATTCAGCCCAAGCAATGTTTGTTGGGGAGGCGCCGGGCAAGAACGAGGATCAGGAGGGTGAACCGTTTGTGGGACGGGCGGGGAAGTTCATGAATCGGTGTCTTCAGGATCTGGACATTGATCGTTCTCAAATCTACATCACGAACATCGTGAAGTGCAGGCCTCCGGAAAATCGGGATCCGGCATCGGAGGAAATGGATGCATGTGAACCCTACCTTCGTAAACAGGTCCGGCTCGTGGATCCGGACGTCATTGTTTCGATGGGATCGGTGGCAAGCAAACGTCTGACCCGCTCCTCGAAGCGGATCAGTCAGATGCGCGGTCAATGGTTTCGTTACGAGGATCAGACTCCGGTGATGCCGACGTTTCATCCGGCGTACCTTCTCCGAAATCGTTCCGCGATTAAGGAGTTTCGGCGAGACGTAAAGAAAATATTTCAGCATATCGATCGTCGAAGCTTGATCGGAGGGCTGTAGCGGTCCTTACGAATTCCAGCGCAAGTTGTCGTTAAATCGTAATTTCAATTTAAGCAATAACTCGAATGGCAAATGGTGTCTGGGGACTTGACGTAAGCCCAACCTCATTAAAAGCCGTTCAGCTATCCGGAAGTGGTGAATCCCCGGTAATTGAGACCATCGAGCGGATTTCCTTTGACATTGTCTCCCCCGATGATGACCAAAAAATGGGGCCTCACGTTCAGGAAGGCCTATCCGAATTTGCCGCAAAACACGACCTCTCCGGGAGTACGGTTGCCGCCTCCCTTCCGAGTCACACCACATTTAATCGATTCATATCACTTCCCCCGGTGGAGGAAGAGCGTATTCAGGAAATTGTCGAATACGAGGCTCAGCAGCACATCCCGTTTGAACTGGATGACGTAATCTGGAGTTACGAGCACATCGAACGGGATTACGGACCCGGGGAAGAGCGGGAGGTCATCCTGTTTGCCATCAAACAGGATCTGGTGAATCGATTTATTAATATTCTTGAAACAGCCGGTATACAGGTGGATATCGTTCAGTTTTCCCCGGTTGCTCTTTACAACTTTATCCAGTATGACCAGCCGGTGCAGAAGACGACGGCGGTTCTCGACATCGGTGAAAACAACTGTGATCTGCTGATCATAGAGGAGGATCGGTACTGGATACGAAACGTACCGCTTGCGGCAAGCGATTTTACCGAAGCCCTTCAGGACAAGTTGAAACTGGAGTACGACAAGGCGGAAGTCCTGAAGAAAAAAGCCGGAAAATCGAAGAAGGCGAAACAATATTACCAGATCATGCAACCGGTTCTCCGGGATCTTGTACAGGAAATTCATCGAAGCGTGGGTTTTTACAAATCCATGTCGGAGGGATCACAACTCGATCAGGTACTGCTCACCGGAGGGGGGGCCAAAACGCTGAAATTGAAAAACTTCGTGTCCGAAAACCTACAGCTTCCGGCCTCTATGCTCTCGGAGTTCCGCAGGTTCCAGGTGTCGGAAGAGGTGGAGCGAGAGACGGTCGAACGTGAAACCCCAACACTCGGTCCAGCCCTCGGACTGGGAGTGCAGGCCTTCGGTGCCTCCGAAAACACCGTAAACCTGATTCCGCGCCGAATAAAGAAACAGAAAAAGCTGGAGCAAAAGCGGCCTTACGTCATCGCGGCCTGTGCGATATTTGCCCTGGCGGTCGGTTTGTGGTACATGGCGGGCTCCCGGAAAATCGACCAGATAAAATCACTGAATAACTCCGCCGAAAAGATCATAACGGAGGCGAAAGACGCGAAAAAAAAGATAGATAAGGCTCGCGACGATTCGCGGCGTGCAACATTGAAGTCCGTTCTCGAACAAGCCATATCTCAGACCAAAAACAGACAGCTGCCAATTACGCTTTGGAAGGAGCTTGTAAACGCTTTGCCGGATAACGTGCAGATACGTAACAAGTTGAACAAGGCAATGGTTCCGTATTATCGCCAGGCCGGTGGGGGAGGCTGGAATCAGGAGGCCGTTCTGGATTACGAAGAGTTTAGAACCGCGTCCATGGATAAGGTGATACCGGCAGAGAAACAGCCCAATAAGTCGTTGAAGCAATTGATGAAAAAAGTTCAGAATGACGTGCGAAAACACGAACGGAAATTTATCTGGCTCCTCGACGTTCGGTATAACATGCCGGAGACCCGGAATGGGGCCGGTGGCCAATCCCAAAAAGGGAAATCTTCCTTTGAGCTTGATATCGGGGTGGTGACAAGAGGGGAAGGCGAAATTCAAAAAGATCAGGATTTTGTTGATCAAAATCTTGTCAGTCCTCTCCGTGAAGCATTTGATGTTTCGGAGGATGAAACCTACATTTCGGTCGAGTCAGATACCGTTAGCCGATTATCTCAACCCGAACAGGATGAGGAAGGTCGGCGGAGAAATTCCTTTCGAAAAAGCATATTCAGACGGGTTACTGTTCGAATTCCTATTGATCCGGAAAAGATGTAATTCTGATTTTCATGCAGCAATTTCATCAAGATGGGTGAACTGGATTTATGGATATTGACGTAAACATAGACCTGGAGTGGTTTCAGGAAAACAGGTTCTGGGGGGCAACTCTCTTTATCGGGATTTTGCTTGTGGCCGCCTTTGTTTGGGTCTGGACCAGTCAATCGAGCACGATCTCGGGAAAAGAGAAGGATCGGAAGCAGTTAGTAAAGGAATTGAAGAAATGGCGCTCCGAGGCAAAAAGCAAAGATCTCGTAGACGTTTACGAACAGGAAAAGGAAAAGCTGGCAGGCCAGATGTCGGATTTGGTCCGGTTTTATCTTCGGGCGGACCGGGACCTGGAAAAATGGATAACGCAGGAACGAAATCCCGGGTATAAATTTGAGGGGGCTTACAAACAAAAGATCAAGGAGATTCGGGATAAAGCTTTGAGGAGTATGGAGATCAAAAACAGGAAAGGAGAAAGTGAGATTGAAATTCTGGGTTTCAGCCAGGCGTTCGATGAACAGAGCAAGGTCCCTCCCAAACAGAGACAGCGAATACAAAAGCAGTTCTGGGTAATTAAACGGATTGCTCACGACGCCATGGATTCTGGTGTCCTTTCGCTCAATCGAATTCAGTTTCTTCAGGGAACCAGGAGAGGCTCTCCCGTGACGGTCTCCGGAGGAGAGAAGGATGCACTTACCGGCAACAGCACCTCCGGAGACGAACTGCTGTATGATTATGACGAAGAAGACGTGGGTGATCGGATACTGGCCGAACGAATTCGAGTGGAGGTCACCTGCACGGTGCGTGACGCCGACGTAGGGACGTTTTTATCAAAACTTCATCACTGGAATCGGGAGAAGGAGGGTCTGCCCGCCCTCCAGAATTATATTCATGGGTATCGAGTGAAAAAGACCAATTCGCTGGGGACCGATCAATTTGAGGTGGCCACCAAAATAAGTCCCGATAACTGGAAAAGCTGGGAGCCAGATGGCCTGGAACAGCTGGGAAACACTCAATTTCAGAACAGGGAGCCGTATCCTGTTCGGGTCACCATTGTGTTGGATTACCTTGATTATAATCAGAAAACGCTTATGGATATGTTGAAAGTCGCGGAAATGGAAAAAGAACAGCGGTTCCGGTTGTTTACCGAAAACTCTCCATTCCTGAAGTCGGAGATCCAAAAATTGAATTAATAAATCGTTCCGAATAGGCCATGAACGTAGAACAGCTAAAATCCGGGATTGTCTCTCACTGGGAGAAAATCTTGGTGGGTCTGGTGGGGCTTTTCTGCCTGTACGCGGCATATGGTTTGATGATCACCTACGGGGCCGGAGACGATGGAGGAGAAATTAAAACCATGAAAAATGACATAGGGGAGAAGTTGGATACTCCGGCTGAACGTTCACCGGACGTCCGGGATTACGTGACCGCTGCCAAAAAGCCCTGGAAACAGTCAAGTCAGAATCCTGGAGGGCGTCCGTTTATGTTTCAATGGATTCCTCTTTTGAAACCCGTACGGAAATCCCGGAAAGCCGAGGTAGGGTTTCGGATGCCGGGGCCGGTCAACCTGAAGGTGAACGAGGAAGGGATCACAAAAATTGCCCTTGGCTGGGAGCTTGAGACCATCGAAGAAAACGACACAAACAAGAGTCTCTCCCCGGAGCGTCTGGAACTTCAGCGCCAGGAACCCGGGGAAGATTGGAAAGCAATCAAAACCATTTCCGACCCGGTCTCAACGACATTTAATCAGGTGGATGAACAGGTTACGCCTCGAACGGCTTACAAGTACAGAGTGGTCGCTTTTCCCGATAAGGATGCCGATAAACTGAAGCCGTCACATCACAATCTGCTGACACCGGACCCGAAATTAAGCAACGTTGTTGAGGCGGAAGCCCAGCAGAAGTATAAGCTGAAATTTGTCGGTGTGCAAAAAATGGGCGGAACAAATCACGCCAGTATCGAAGTGACCATTCGAAATCCAGAAGCAAAGAACGAGGAGGAGCGGAAAAGAACAGTTACGACGGAGGTGGCTCCGGGTCAGCAAATTAAGGAGAATCCCGGGAGAGGCCATGGCTGGGAGACCCCATTTACCCTTGAGAAAATTGAGGAGAGACCATTTGTTTTCTTCTGGGAAGAGCATGAGGACAAACTGGAGATGCCCGGAAGAACCGAAATTCGAGAGTGGACCTTGCACAGGGAAGAAGCAAAACGGAATTGCGTTATTGTGAAGGACGAACACGGAAAAACACTTGAACCACTCTGGATTCAGGGGAACTGGCATCAGAGATGGAACAAAAAAACCGATAAAGCACCATGGCGCAAAAAGGAAAAGAAGTACACCAACCCCGACAACATCGATAAGGTTCGTTTTACATCCACCGTGCCGGTCGGCCCGGACGGTGAGGACATCCGCAAGCTGGATAACGTGGAATTTATAGGAACCGGGGAAACGTCGGACGAGAAATAGGTTCCTGTCTCCTCCGAAAAGGCAATTGGTCCCCCCCTTCAGCAAGCACGCTGTTCACCCCTTCACCGACCTGGGGACGCACCGAAAAAGCCGGTTCCAGAGGTTTGAATTTTGTTTTTCTCTGTGGTATCGTAAAGCCAACTGCTCGGGCAATTTGTTCCAGTAAACCCCATGCTGGTGGAGCCTGTCTCAGCGTAAACCGCTGTGAACAAAACCGGGAAGCCCTTCCCGAAGAGACGAACAACAAACAGCAAACCAATTTAAAGGAAAGAGAACATCCTGCCATGAACAAGAAGATGCTTTCCACCGTACTGTTTCTCTGTGGTTGCTTTGTTATCGGCACTGTTTTCGTGTCCTGTGCTTCGCCCGGAGAGAAGAGTCAGGCGGATGAGGAATCAGATCAAATGGGTGGAGCCACCGAAGAAACACAGGGAAAACAAAATCAGGAGGGGCAACAGGGCGACGCCAAAAAGCAAGAAAAAGATAAGTGGGGCAATCGCCTGGTTGATAGTGAAAAACAGGAATCCGAGGAGCTAACAAAGAACGAGAAGGAGGCCCGTGCACTGTTGAAGGCGGCCCGCCGCCACTACGAGCTGGGGGAATACGATAAGGCAAGGGATGCACTGGAGAAATCTCTTGAGAAGGACCCGTCCCTCACGGAGTCACAGCAACTTCTAAACGATGTCCTCAAGCATCAGGGAAAACTGGAACTGGAGGAGGAGGCCGGTCAGAGCATTCTTGATCGCTGGAAGGCGACAAAAGAGCAACTCGTGAAGAAAACTCAACAGGCCTTCAAGGAAGGAAAGAAGGCGATGGACAACGAGAAATACGCAAGGGCCGTGGACCTGTTCCGGGAAGTGAAGAGTCGAATAAAATTTATGCCCACCGTTGGCCCCAATCTGAAGGACCTCCGGAATCAGTCCGAGCAATTTCTGAAGACGGCGATGAAGAAGAAGAAGGAACAGGAGCGGGAACGGAAACGAAAAGCTCAGCGGGCCATGCAGAAAATGGCGGAGACCGAAGAATACAGGCGCCGTCAGAGCCGGAAACAACGAATTAAACGCATTCTGGAACGGGCGAGGGTCCTCTTTGAAAACAAGGACTACAAAGGAGCTGAAAACCTTCTCGAGGAGGCCGAGAAGATGGATCCGACAATTCAGGAGGTAAAGGAACTGAAGCGAATAGCATGGCGCCTCCATCACCGGAACCTGAAACACAAATTACGGGTTGAACAGCGCCAGGAATACCTGCGCTGGCACCGGAATTTGCGGGAGAAAATGCTCCCCCAGCCCGACGTGGTTTCCTTTCCGGACGAACAAAAATGGGAGCGAATTAATAAGCGCCCGGATCGGGGACTTCAGGAAATTGACGCGGGGCCTTCCGAGGAAGCCCAGGAAGTACTGAATACGCTCAGGAACCGGCAAATAAACGTCGATTTTACGGATCGCCCGCTGCAAGACGTTATTGCGTTAATCCGCAAGGTGACCAATCAGAACATCATTATTGACCGTGAAGCCATTCCCAATCCACAGAACCAGCCCTTGGTCAATCTCTCGGTGCAGAATCTTCCTGCCATGCAGGTGCTGGAACTCATTATGCGGATGAACGATCTCTCGTACCGTTTCGACGAGGGGGTTATGGTCATAACGAAGGGACAGAGGGCACAGAATATTCAATTCCAAATTTACGATATTCAGGACCTGGACCTTCGCATTCAGGACTTTCCGGCGGAGGCGGTTGCCCTGTCGGATATTGAACAGGATGCAGGGGGGGGAGGACTTCCGGGAACACCCGGGGATCAGCCTACCCGGTCCTTTGCCGGAGATGAACTTAGGGATCTTATTCAACAGGTTATTGAGCCACAGTCATGGCAGGGAGGACGAACCAGCATTCAGTTTTCGGACGGGTTGCTTCTGGTTCGAAACACCCCCGATGTGCACAAGAAGATCAAGGCACTGCTTGAAAACGTTCGAAAGGCCACGGGGATGCTGGTGAATATTCGGGCCCGTTTTCTGGAAGTGCGACGGTCGTTTCTGGAGCGCCTCTCCACAGAATTTGGCGGTCTGGGACAACCCGACATCGATGAATTTACGAGCGGGACCGTGGGAAGTGGATCGGACTTTACCCAACTAACGCCGGGTATTTTTAATGATGACCCTTCCCAGAACGAAGAGATGAAGGCCCTTACCGACCACAGTTTTGGTTCTCTAACGGCAACCCCGTTTCAGTCCATCAACCTTGCTGGTTTTCAGGGAAGTGGAGGAACGATGCTTCTTGGGGTGTTCAACGATGTTTCCGCCAACGCGATTATTCAGGCGGTGCAGAAGGACTCAAAGGCCACGGAGGTGACGGCTCCTCAGGTGACGCTGTTTAATAATCAGCGAGGCCACGTGGCGTTCAAACGCCAGATTACGTACATCCGGGATCAGGATCCTCAGGTGGCCACCGGAGCCGTCATCGGGGATCCGGACATTGATATTATTAACGATCGAGCCTTCGTACTGGATGTTCGACCCATCGTCAGCGCCAATCGAAAATACATTACCATTGAATTGCAACCCACTATTGCTGAACTTGTACAGCCGATTCGGGAATCCCAGATCAACACAACAATTGGTGTTTCCTTGGTATTCGGCGCTGTAACCGGCGTGATTGAACTGCCACTTCTGGAGGTGAAAAAGACACAGAACACGGTGGCGATTCCGGACGGTGGTAGTGTGGTGATCGGCGGACTCGCAACGTCCCTTGATAGTACCAGGAAATCGGAGGTTCCCGTATTGGGTGATATTCCCATTGCCGGGGTTCTCGGACGGGACCGGCAGGATCTGAAAGACGCCGTTGAGGTGATCGCCATGGTACGGGGTAAAGTGGTTATCATGGAAGAACTGGAACGACTTCGTTTTGAGAGTTCCACTTCCGTTAGTCCGGACACACCGATTTCCGATAAGTAACGCCCGGATAACCCCCTTCGAAAACGAATTCATTATGAAGACATCCTCATGAACAAACGTGAAAAAATAGGCGCCGGTCTTCGAAGATGGGGTCGTTTTTCAATTCGGTTCTTTTTTGTGCTGGTTGGAACGGTTCTGGTTGGAACCGGTTGTGCGTACAGTCCGTTCACCCAGGTGGGGACGGATCCGATTGACCTAAGCCCCGCCAATCGCGGAAAACAGTTCTCCGACATACCCTCCCCGGATGACGCCAACTTTCATCAAGAACGTTCGTTTTATTATCGTGGGCCGGGATATCGAACGGCGGAACTGATATACGGAACGGAACATACCCGAAGAATTCTCACTGAATTTTACCGGCAGCAGATGAAGGTGGCCGGATGGACCCTGGAAAAGGAAAACGATGCCTCGTCCGGTGCTGAACTGGTCTTTACCAAGAAGAAAGAAATATGCAGGATTGATTTTCGTTCCGGGAAACGGGGCCCGATAATTTTTGTTGAAATCCGCAGGAATCCTGCTGCCGGGAGTTAATCTTTCTGCCGGTCCGTCTTTCGGATCTGTTGCAGGTTGGTCTTTCGGGGGGCAAGGTTCCCATCCGGATATCCAACGGTGGCACATCGACGGGAGGAAGCGAGTTGATGGAACAGTCAAAGTCCTTATCCGGGACGTTTCGTGTCCGTCCGCTATTTTTGATTTGATAATCTTTTGTTACGAAAGGGCTTATGCCTAGGAAATCTCCGACAACAGGTGCCCGTCCTCACAAGAACGATCGGGAACAGACCCATTTTGCGGAGGATATTTGGCACTGGATGGTGGATAACCAGAATATTCTTCTTCTCTCCACTTCCCTTTTGCTGGTACTGGTTCTATTTTACGTATTAAACAGGCGATGGAGCAGACAGGAACGGACGAATGCTCACATCGAGTACAACAAACTGGCGTTTTCCCTGGAAAATAAAAATCAGGGGGAGGGCAAAAAAAAGATCAAGGAAATAAAATCCGCCCTGGAAAAATACCGTGATGTTGAGGGAATACGTCCCTGGTATTATCTTCTTCTTGCGCGTCAGTATTACCGGAACGAGCAGTATCAGGAGGCACTGGACACCATTTCCGAGCTTAAGAAAAAGGCACCGGATTCCCGAGCTGCTCAGATGGCCCGGCGGCTGCGTAACGGGATCAGGAAGCACTTGAAGTTCAAAGAAAAAAAACTAAAAGATCAGAAGAGAAATCTGCGGCGTGACTTCAACCACCATCTTGCTCTTTATGATCTTTCCTCGGACGACCTTCCTGAAAACAGGAATGAGAACAGGGAAAATACCGAGGAACAGCAAAATAAGAAGGATCAACAGTCGGAGGATTCCGGGGATGAGGAACAGGAAAACGGGGAGTAAACTAACCGCTTGCCCAATGAAGCCCCCGAACCTTTCTCAGTGATGTGTGATCGGGGATTGGCCTCGGCCGCCAAAGATTTTTATTTGATGATTGTTCAAAAAATTCCCGGGGAAAAGGTTTTTACAGGCTGGAAATAATTCACGACGATGATGTATACTTTATTCCTCCAGAGTTAAGAAGCGCGATTCGGAAAGAAACGATCCCCGGCGGGACGGGATGCCGACAGAAGAACCCGTACTGCTGATTCATCGAGGCGTTATAACAGAAACAAATTCGTCTCACACACCCATGGCCGAGTTAGTCGTCAAAGCCGGTGAAGAAAAAGGAACAAAGGTAAGCATCGGGAAGGATCCCCTCATAATCGGTCGCAGCGAAGAGGCTCAGCTACGTCTCTCGGATCAGGGGGCTTCACGTGAACACGCCGAAATTTTTCGCATCGGCAATGCCTGTTTTGTTCGGGATCTGGAGAGCACGAACAACACGTTTTTAAACGATGAGGTCGTTGAAAAAGAAGAACTTCTCCAGCCCGGGGACCGCCTTCAGATTGGAACAACAATTATTGCATTTCAGGAATCCGAGGAAGAAGAACAGGAACGAGCCGGACGTGACGATGAATCATCGGGCCGAATTGACCTGGAAAAAGACGATCAGGAATTAACGGAGGACACCACCGAAATTCGGCTTTCCGACGATGAGAAACAGGAGGAGTATTCCTCCATCGGTCAGGAGCGCTCCTCAAGGAATCTATCTGCTCTTTATCACCTGGGGAAAATTCTTTCCGAGGACAAGGACCGTAACCGTTTGCTGAGCGATGTGCTGGAGTTAACCGCGGATACGGTGGATGCCAATGGCGCATATATATTTCTTATTGACGAGGATTCCGGGGAGCTGGTCCCGGCCGCTTCCTATCAGGAAAATGACGAGGAGGAGACGGTGGGGGTAAGTCGAACTATTATTCGTCGTGTATTGCGTACGTCCCGTTCCGTTCTTTCGACGGATGCCAAAACGGATGACCGCTTTTCAAAGAGTACATCCGTTGTGATGAAGGACATTCGATCCGTTATTGCCGCTCCAATGAGTGAGCTCGGGGAAGTTCAGGGCGTATTTTATCTGCACGCGGATTCCTCACAGGATCCGTTTTCGACGGAGGACCTTGAACTTGTAACGGCCATTGCCATTCAAACCGGTGTTGCAATTGGAGAAATGCTGGCCGCCGATAAGATTAAAGACACGATGACATCAGCGGTCAAAATGCTGGTGCGTGCGATCGAGGAAAAGGACCCGACGAGGAAAGGTCATTCCGAACGGGTGGCGGGGTTGTGTACGGCCATAGCAAGAGAGCTTGGTTTGTCGACCGATCATCTGAACAAGCTGCAGATCGGAGCTCTTCTGCATGATATTGGAAAAATCGTCGAGCAGGATGAGTATCCACCGGGTATGGATGAAGAGGAGAAACGTTATGCTCACGTCAAACAGGGTGTCGAGCTGATAAAGGATGCGGATATCTTTGATGACATTCTTCCCGGTATTAAGTATCATCACGCAAAAGCCGATGGAAGCGGTTATCCGGAAGGGGTTACTGAAGAAGAAATGCCCATGTGGGTTCACGTTTTAATAGCGGCCAATGAATTTGACAATTTGCTTAACTACCCCGATGATTCCGGAGAGGGCCTTTCTGTTCGGGAGGCCCTTGAGGAAATGGAGGAACGGGCCTCGGAAGGAAAGTTTAAAAAAGAAGTGATAGAGGCCATGGAGGCCGCAAATCGCAAAGCAACGCTGTTTGATACGGAACCATCCATAGAGGCGTTTATTTAACGATCATTTGAACCGGAGAGGTGGATCTTCGTAAGAGCAGGCGGGATGGTTGGCGTTTACGGGGGGCTGCTCATTTTCACTTCATCGGTTAATAAGCCACTTCGGTTTCTTGTGGATTCGTTTGTTCACCGATCCCTGGTTCCATTTGCTCTTCCGGGTTTCCTTCCTGGTCCGGAAACGGTACAAAACCGTTGCAATACTCGGTGCAACATGATAGGATACAGAGCCGAATTAATTTTGGGGTGATTTGATCTTCAATCATCGTATTTCCCTCCAGCAGGTTCATGCCCGCTTCCGACAAGCAGCTGGATAGTTCTGCCGAACCGGTATCTCTTGATGAGATTCAGGACCCGATTCGGGAGGACCTACAGGCTGTAGACAACCTGATCAAAAACGAAATTGAGCCGGACAACCCGGTTCTTGAAGAGGCGATCGAGCATAACCAGACAACCCGTGGGAAGCGGATGAGGCCGACTCTGCTCCTTTATTCGGCGAGAGTTACCGGTGAAGTGACCGATCTGCATCACAGGGTCGCCGCCATTCTCGAGTTGATTCATGCGGCCACGCTTGTTCATGACGATGTCCTGGATCGAGGAGAATATCGCCGAAAACACATCACTCTCCACGAGAAGTTCGGGAATGAGCTGGCCGTCCTATTTGGGGATTTTATTTTTTCGAGCGCATACCGATTAACGTCGGAAATTGAGGATCGAGGCGCCAGAACGACACTTTCCCGGACGGCCGGGGACGTTTGCAAAGGAGAGGTCTGGCAGACGGGCAATAAATTTAATTACGAATTATCCGAAGCAACGTACCTGGAAATCATCCGGTTAAAGACGGCCTCCCTGTTTTCCGCGTGTGGCAAGCTGGGGGCCAAAATTAACAATGCCGGTGATCGTACGGAAGGGGTGCTTACGGAATTTGGAAAGAACTTCGGCATGGCCTTTCAGATTGTGGATGATTACCTTGATTTAACCGGAAACGAAAACAAACTCGGAAAAAGTCTGGGTACAGATCTGTACAAAGGAAAGCTGACATTGCCCGTTATCCGGTTGTTTTCCCTGATGGACGATAACGAGCGGGAGGAGGCGATTACTCTTATCAAGGAGCGGTCCGCCGAAAAACATCAGGATTCGCCACCTGAATCAGTGGATGGGGAACAGGCCGAGGAAGATCGCAAAGAGCTTCGCCGAGTGTTCATAAAATGGTTGTCGGAGTACAACCTGGCCGGGGGATACCGTCAATTTGCGGGAGAGTACCTTGAAAAAGCCAGAACGGCTCTTTCCGAATTACCGGCACGATCGTCCGTAGATTATCTTCACAAACTCATAGACTTTGCCGAACAGCGGGAATGGTAAAACACTTCGGCGTTGTTTCCTCCTGAAAGACGCCGATGGACGTCCCTTGAGATTTGTAAAGGAATAGATTGATATCCGTCGAGGCAAATAAATCATGAAGGAAGTAGACGTCGATGAACTTGAACCGGGAATGGTAATTGCTCGTTCCGTTGAGGATTCAAATGGCCGGGTCCTTCTTCAGGAAGGAAAGGAACTGACGCCTACTGTTATTAATTCATTGCAGAACCTCGGAAAGGAGTCTGTTCATGTGAAGGAGGAGGATGAGAAAGAAGAGGAGAAATTTGAAAGTGTGGAGGACATGGAAGAACAACTTGATCACATGTACGAACTGGTGGAGGACAATGAGACAATGAAGGAAATGAAGGAAATCGCCAAAAAATATCTGAGGTCCAAATTAGAGGGGAATGACTGATGCCCGAAGCTCCAGATGAGAGAGTTGAGGAGATCATCGACGATATTGCGGGACTGCCAACCCTGCCGTCGATACTGGAGAACCTGAATAAGTTAATGATGAATCCGGACACGTCGGCAAATGACGTGGCAGAACTTATTCAGAAAGATCCAGCCATTACCTCGAAAATTTTGCGGGTTGTGAACTCCTCCTTTTACGGATTTCCCCGTCGAATTAAGACCATTACCCACGCTATCGTCATCCTTGGTTTTAACACCGTCAAAAGCATTGTTCTGAGCACAAGTATATTTGAAATGTTTGGGGAGGACGAACAGGAGGGTGGATTGTTTAATCACCGGGAGTTCTGGCGCCATTCGATTGGCTGTGGGGCGGCGGCCAGGGTGATTTCACAGAAAACGGATCTTTCAACCGAAGGGGAGGAGTTTTTTATTGCCGGATTGCTTCATGATCTTGGAAAAATAGTGCTTGACCAGCATCTCGAGGAGGAGTTTGGGAAGGTGCTGAATTACACAAGAGAACACGATTGTCTGATTGTGGAGGCTGAGGAAGAAGTTCTTGATATTACTCACGCCGAACTTGCCGCCTGGCTGTTTGACGAGTGGAACCTTTCCGAGAGTATCATTGAATGTGCACAGTATCATCACCATCCTTCTCGAGCCTCGGATCATCAGGAGGCAGCCAGTATTGTCCACCTTGCGGATCTGGTGGCACGAACGTTAATGATTGGAAACGGAGGGGATCAACGAATTCCGGAGATAAGTGATTTCGCCTGGAATATGCTGGATATCCCGATCGGAAGTATGGACAGGATTTACGCTGAAACAGAGCAAGAGGTGGAGAACTCAAAAGTGTTCCTCGATTTCATTTCCTGATGGGAAACTCCTCACCCCGGAATGTTCAGGAGCCGGAGAAGGAAGCCGAACCCGGATCTCTCCGTTCTGCCTTCAATAATCTTGTTCGGCTCAACAAAGTTTCCGACAAAATTGTCCGGGCCGATGAGCCGGATCGCATCTGGGATCTGGTACATACGGAAGTCACTTCCCTGGCGGAGACGGATCGGGTGTCGGTATATCTGGGATCTTCGGAGGGGAATGAGCTGGAGCCATGGGGGGGCGACCAGGGGGACATTCTGCCCGAGTTAAAGAAAAACCAGGAAGACGTCCTCCAATGGGCCCGCCGAGAAGGCCGGGTAACCCCCGTTCCCGTTCAAACGGAGGAAGACGGAGAAAAAACAATTTTTGTGATCCCCCTCTCATCCGAGGAGAAGTTTTTTGGGTTTGTGTTCGCGGATCTATCCCGGTCCCCGAAGCAGGTTCCCAAACACCTCCAGCAACAAATCCGGTTCCTGGCGAATCAGGCAGCGGCGGCTCTGAACAACCTTTACCTCCGAAATGAGGTACGGGAACAGCTTGAGCAAAACCGGCAAACCAGAAACAGACTCCGAAATATCCTTGAAAGCATAAATTCCGGAATCATCGTGATCGATTCGGACGGCATCGTTACCCAGTTCAACCGGAATGTCACGGCCATCTTGAACGTCTCAGCAATTGAGCTGAAGGACCGTTCCATTTCCGACGTTCTTTCGGGCCGAATGAAGCAGGTCGTAAAAGAGGTGATTGAAGAGGTGGAGAACCGTGGTTTTACGATGGAGCGAATGGTGGACCAGAAACTGGCGGGAGGAGAGGAAATTCCCGTGGCTGTCGGGGGGGCGCCTCTTACGGATGAATCGGACCGGGGACAGGGAATTATCCTTCTGTTTCGTGATATGACGGCGTCTCGGGAACTGGAAAGGCTTCGCAAGATTGATAAAATGAAATCCGATTTTGTCGCCAATGTTTCTCATGAACTCCGTACCCCCCTTACGTCCATCAAGGCTTACACGGATGCATTGAAGGATATGGTCGAGGGGGAGGAAAAACAGGAATTTCTCGAGGTGGTTGAGGAGGAGTCGGACCGCCTTCTCAAACTGATTGATGATCTGCTGAATTTGAGCAAAATTCAATCCGGTGAAATTGACCTCGAGCGGGAGACGTTTCACATGCTGGAATTAATTGAGGAAGTAATTGCAAATCAGCAAATCACCACGGACGACCACGAGCTGATACTGGAAGATGAAACGGAACGGGATCAGGTTTATGCGGATCGTTCCAAAATAGAGGAAGTGTTGGATAACCTCATAGGAAATGCCGTAAAGTATTCACCGGATGGGGGAGACGTTGTGACCAGGGTGGACAACGATGAAAATTATCTCCGGGTGAGTGTCAGTGACAGTGGGATAGGATTAACCGAGGAGGAGCAGGAAAAAATATTTGACCAGTTTTATAGGGGAGCGACGGCCAATCGGGCCCAGATACAGGGAACCGGTCTTGGGCTTACCATTACAAAAAACATCATTGATTCACACGGCGGCGAGATCGACGTGGAAAGCACCGAGGGAGAGGGAACAACATTTACCGTTCAACTCCCGCTTGAATAGTCGTGAAAGTCTGTTTAAATATAGGTTCCACCAGTTTGGTACACGGCCGTTGCTTAACCAAAAGGAAGAGAACAAAAACCGGTTTCACCATTCCGGAACCGTACCGAAATCAGGGGATTATTTCCGTTCTCCGGTCGGTAACGCGGTCCCAAAAGTGGTGAGAGGTCCCGTCCCTCCGGAAGTAAAGACACAAAAATTAGTTATGATGGTGAGAAGACGAATACGCATGGAATTTTCTTCATTATTGAGGTGGTGCCATAATGCGGCCGGAAAATGATCTGTATACGGAGTCCCATGAGTGGGTGAGGCGGGAAAACGGTGATGTCCGGGTGGGAATCACGGACCACGCCGTTGAAGAACTTCAGGACCTCGTTTACCTCTCCCTGAAATCTCCCTCAACACACGTGGATAAGGAAGAACCAATTGGTGAAATTGAATCCGTAAAAGCGGTAGCGGACATTTATGCACCGGTTTCGGGAGAAATCACGGCGGTGAATGAAGAAATAACGTCCGACCTGGACACGCTGTACAATGATCCGTTTGATGCCGGGTGGCTTGTAAAGCTGGTACCGGACGACGAGGAGAAGCTGAATGAACTCATGACCCTTGAGGAATACAACCAATACATTGCGGAACAGGAGTGATGTCTTATATTCCTCACACCGAGCGCGAACGAAAACAGATGCTGGAGGAGATCGGCGTTGAGTCCTTTGACGAATTACTTGATCCGGTTCCGGAATCGATACAGCAGTCCGAATCCCTGGATATACCGGAGGCCTTTGCCGAGCAGGATTTACTGAAACATGTTCGGCGCCTGTCGGAAAAGAATGCAAACGTCTCCGAAACCACGAGCTTCCTCGGCGGCGGAATGTACCATCATTTTGTCCCGGCCGTTGTGGAAGAACTAACAGGCCGCAACGAGTTTTACACGGCGTACACACCGTATCAGCCGGAGGCTTCACAGGGCATTCTGCAGGCATTTTACGAGTACCAGTCCCTCATCTGTGAACTTACGGGAATGGACGTAAGTAATGCATCTCATTATGATGGTCCAGCCTCGCTTGCGGAAGCGGTTCTGATGCTTGCCGGGATGGTCGATGAGGAAAAAGCGGTACTTGTGCCGGAAACGCTCCACCCGGAATACAAAAACGTTCTGGAGACATACCTGCAGTTTCATCCGCTTCGAATTGAGGAGGTTCCCCGGAATGATGCCGGAATCCTGGACGTGGATGAGTTGAGGGAATCCCTCGATCAGCCGGTTGCGGTGGCGGTGCTTCAGAACCCCAACTTCCTCGGGTGTCTCGAGCCGGTTGAAAAACTTTCCACCATCATTCAGGAGAAGGATGTGCCGCTGGTTGGGGTGGTGGAACCGGTATCCCTTTCCTGCCTGAGGCCACCGGGAAATTGGCCGGCTGATGTAGCGGTGGGGGAAGGACAACCCCTTGGGAACGACCTGAACTTCGGTGGCCCCACATTTGGCTTTATTAGCACCCGTGAGGAATACATCCGTGAACTCCCCGGTCGGATTGTGGGGGAAACCCAAACGGAGGAAGGAGAGGACACGGCGTATGTTCTGACCCTGCAGACCCGCGAACAGCATATTCGCCGGGAGCGAGCAACGTCAAACATCTGCACAAATCAGGGATTAAATGCCCTTCGGTCAACGATTTGGATGTGTGCTCTTGGCAAGAAGGGTGTGCGAAAAGTTGCGGAGAACACCGTTCGGAATACCCACTATCTCTATGATCAGATTCAATCCGTGGACGGTTTTGAGGCCCCCTTTTCCGGGACCCCCATATTTCAGGATTTTGTGGTGAACGCACCGGTATCCCCCTCTGATTTAAACGAGTACCTTGTGGAACATCAGGTTGTCGGGGGCATGGACCTCTCGGAAATGCTTGATGACGTTGAGAATCCATGGTTGCTTTCCGCCACGGAATGGGTGGAGAAAGAAGAAATAGATGAGTTTATTGAACTAATCCGGAGATATCCCGATGGATGATCAAGATCTGAATCGTGATCCGAAAGAGCCGTTAATCTTCGAGCGCAGTGAACCCGGTCGAACCGGTGTACTGCCACCGGATTCGACTGTTCCTCAGGGCGACGTGGAAGATCTGGTTCCCGAACGCCACCTTCGTGATCAGGCACCGGAACTACCGGAAGTATCGGAACTTGACGTGGTTCGACACTTCACCCGCCTTTCCCAGAAGAGTTTTAGCATTGACACAAATTTTTATCCTCTGGGGTCCTGTTCGATGAAGTATAATCCGAAAATTAACGAAAAAGTGGCGGGCATGCCTTCCTTTCGTCATCTCCATCCCGAGCAACCCGAAGAGTTAACTCAGGGGATGCTCGAGGTGATGTATCAATTGCAGTCCTACCTTGCAGAAATTTCGGGAATGGATGCTGTGACGCTGAATCCGGCCGCCGGTGCACACGGAGAGCTGACCGGTCTGATGTTGATCAAGAAAAAACTGCAGTTAAGTGGAGAGGAGGACCGCGACCTGATCTTAATTCCCGACTCCGCTCATGGGACCAATCCCGCATCCTGTACACTCTGCGGATTTGATACGGCCGAGATTGAATCCAATGAAGAAGGGCGTGTTGGTCTGGATTCCCTTCGGGAACACCTGTCGGATCGGCTGGCCGGTATTATGATTACCAATCCCTCGACACTTGGCCTCTTTGAGGAAGACATTGTCGAAATATGTGAGTTGATCCACGAGAACGGGGGATACGTGTATATGGATGGGGCCAATTTAAACGCGATACTCGGGGTGACCAAACCGGCTGATTTTGGCGTGGATGTGGTTCATTTCAATTTGCACAAAACCTTTTCGACCCCTCACGGTGGAGGGGGACCCGGAAGTGGTCCGGTGGGCGTAACGGAGGAATTCTCGGAACTCCTTCCGGTGCCGATTGTGAATTACGATTCGGACCGTGATAAATACGTACTTGATAACGACCGGCCAAAGAGCATCGGAAAAATAAAAGGATATCAGGGACACCCGGCCGTTCATCTGAGGGCTTACAGTTATATTCGGGCCAATGGCCGAAGGGGACTGGAGGAAATTAGCAAGCATGCGATCCTGAATGCGAATTATCTGCTTTCGCGGTTGAAGGACGTCCTCCCCGTGGCTTACGAAGGACCGTGTATGCATGAGTTTGTCCTTACGGGTAAGCCTCTTCGGGAGTGGGATATCCGAACCACCGACGTGGCCAAGCGACTTCTTGATTACGGCATCCACCCCCCAACGATTTATTTTCCTTTGATTGTGAAAGAGGCGTTGATGATCGAACCGACGGAAACCGAGTCCGTCAGAACCCTGGACCGGTTTGTCGAAGCCATGGAGGAAATCGTGGAAGAAGCGGAGGAACAACCGGAGGTTCTCAAGAACGCCCCTCACAATAGATATATTGGTCGACCGGATGAAGTAAGTGCCGCCAGGGAACCGAAAGTCCGCTGGACACCGGAGGAATAAGGCGAATAACCGCGATGTTCTGGCGGGGCTATTGAAAGACGGTTATCCGGGTGGAGATGAGGTGGGGCCCTTCTGATCTTCGGCTCCGGAAAGGGGATGCTTTATGTATTCGGACTGACATTCGGGACAGAGGTGGAATTCAAAGGATCGGTGTACCTCATCCCGGGCTTCGGTTTTGCTTTTGTCCCGGAGTTGTTCAATGATCTGCTCCCGTTCTTTCTCCAGGTCCCTGTTAAGGTCCTCCTGCGTAATCTCAAGCGGATCGTACGCCGCATAGACGTCAATCTCCACCACGTATCGAACATCGTCGTCAATGAGCAATCCGGAACCACAGATGTCACAGGAAATTGCCGGATCCGATGGTTTCTCAGACATCGAGCCGGTTCACATCAAGCGCAAATTGTTTGATGAATTCTCTTCTTGGTTTGACGGATTCTCCCATGAGGATGTCGAACAATCGTTCGGCCTCTGCTGCGTTCTCCACTTTTACCTTTTCCAGAACACGGGTATCGGGGTCCATGGTTGTTTCCCAGAGCTGGTTGGGGTTCATTTCACCGAGCCCTTTGTATCTCTGAATGGAAATTCCTTTTTCCCCGTTTTCCTTTATGGCTTCCAGAAGACCGGGTAAGTTCGAAATGGGATGAGTGTCGCCGTTGCATTGGAGTTCGAACGGTGCCTGTTCCGCGTTGGGCTCCTCCGCTGAATCTGCTTCCGGGTCTCCGTCCTCCGAGAAGGCGAAATAGTGTTCCTGTTCAAATCCAAGTTCCTCCAGGGTTTCGAGGATTTCATTGATGTTCCGGTCCATGTGAAGTTCCGTTACGCGTACGTGGCGGTCGGATGTTTCCGGACGGAATTCGTCCTCATGGAGGGTGATGGGCTCTTCACCGGTCTCCTCAGCGACCGTATCCAGGACTTCCTGCACTTGCTGTTCGTTAAAACAGAGTCGGTTTTTGAAGGAGGATTCCACGTGATAGACCGGGAATTTTCCTTTTTCCTTTTTCAGGCGGAAAAATTTTCGTGGTTCCACCCCGCTTTCCTTCATCCGTTCCCGAAACTCTTCCAGACGAACAAGGGAATCCACAAACTCCGAGAGGTCATCCCCTTCCAGTTCAAGCTCATCCGACTTTCGCCGGAACACGCAATCTTCGATGCCGAGGTCCAGAAGAGCTTCTCTCATTTCTTCCTCGGTGCGGATATAACGTTCTTTTCTGCTTCGCTTTATTTTATAGAGGGGGGGGCAGGCCACGTAAACGCGTTCCTGCACGAGGAGTTCTCTCATGTGGCGGAACAGAAAGGTAAGAAGCAGGGTTCGGATGTGGGAGCCATCCACGTCCGCATCGGTCATAATAATAATTTTTCCGTACCGGAGGTTTTCAAGATCAAAATTTTCATCTCCTATGCCGGTGCCGATGGCGGTGATCATGGTTTTAAGCTCATCGTGGTCGAGGATCCGGTCAATTCTCGCTTTTTGCGCGTTTAAGATCTTCCCTTTGATGGGGAGAATGGCCTGAAATTCCCGATCCCGCGCCTGTTTGGCGGATCCCCCCGCCGAATCTCCCTCCACGATAAAAAGTTCGGTTTCCTCGATGTCTTTTGAGGAGCAATCCGCAAGTTTTCCCGGCATATTCCCGCTGGTTAGGGCGCTTTTTCGACGTGCTTTTTCCTTCGCCTGTTCCGCTGCCGCCCTCGCCTGAGCGGCTTCCAGGGCTTTCTGTATGATGGTCTGGGCGGTATCCGGATGTTCTTCGAAGAACGTGGACAGTTCATCGTACAGAACCGACGAAACGAGACCACGCACTTCGGTGTTTCCCAGTTTGGTTTTGGTCTGTCCTTCAAATTGCGGGTCCGGCACATTGACACTGATCACTGCCGCTATGCCTTCACGGAAGTCCTTGCCGGAAGGGGTTGTATCTTCTCCTTCGAACATTTCCTGTTTTTTGGCATATTCGTTCATTGCCCGAGTAAGCGCCGTTTTGAAGCCACTTACGTGGGTTCCCCCTTCCTGAGTGTTGATGTTGTTGACGAAGGAAAACAGGGATTCGTTGTATCCCTCGTTGTACTGAATGGCAATTTTGATCTGAACGTCTTCCTTTTCCTCGTCGACGTAAAACGCGTCTTCGTGAAGTACGTTTTTGTTCTGATTGACGTGTTCCAGGAATTCGACAATGCCCCCTTCGTATAAGTATTCGTCGGATCGGTCCTTCCGTTTGTCCGTCAATGTGATCTGCAGACCTTCATTCAGGTAGGCAAGTTCTCGGAGCCGTCCTCCCAGGAGATCGTACTCAAAGTCAGGATCATCAAAAATTTCGGGGTCCGGTTTGAACCGGATCCGGGTACCGGTTTCTTTTTCGCCGGCACTGGATTGGTCCATCTCCCGGGTGGGGATGCCTTCCTCAAAACTCATGTGGTAGTGCGTTTCGTTTCGCCAGACATCCACTTCGAGCCATTCGCTTAAGGCATTTACGACGGAAATGCCCACACCGTGAAGACCACCGGAGACTTTGTAAATGTTCTGATTGAACTTTCCCCCGGCGTGGAGGGTGGTCAGGACCACTTCGAGAGCGGGACGGTCTGATTCTTCATGGGTATCCACCGGTATGCCCCGGCCGTCGTCCTGGATACTTACGCTTCCGTCCGTGTGAAGTACCACCTCAATGTGTTCACAATAACCGGCTACCGCTTCATCTACGCTGTTATCGACGACTTCGTGCACCAGGTGGTGGAGTCCTCTGTTGCCGGTGTCGCCGATGTACATAGCCGGGCGCTTCCGGACGGCCTCAATACCTTCCAGTACTTCTATGTCCTCTGCTTTGTATTTCAATTCTTCCTGTCCGACGGTTTCATCCATGGGTCTGTCTCCTAGTGAGCTTCAAATTTAACGTCCTCGAGTGACGACAATCCCTTCTCACGGAGCCTGTTTTCAATCTGGTTCCTCCGGAAATTTTCCAGTTCACTTAGAAGGGGTTGTGAACGGACACCGATCCGTAACGTTCCGCTCCGGTAGGATAAGACGGACGTTTGTTCTCTGGTTTCGTCCGGAACCACCTCCTCCCAAACCTCTCGCACATGCTGCATCTGCAGAGTGTTCTGGGATTCGAGCTGATGCAGCACGTCTTTGATTAAATTACTGATATTTTTCATTTTATTCGGGAGAAATTTCGAGATCGGCCGCAGGCGAAACAGTTTACTCTTCATTCCCCTGACTGAGTGGCATGGTTACGTACAGGAAATTATTTCCTTCTCGAATGATGCCTCCTTCCCCCGGTCCGCAGAGTTTAATGGTTATCTGTTCTTCTTCCAGAATGTCGATGACGTCCAGCAGGTAATCCGGATTGAAGGAGATCTCCAGTTCATCTCCATTGTATTCCATGGGAACCTTGACCTTCCCCTCTCCGAATTCCTGTGACTGAGCACTCAGCCGAAGACCGTCTTCGGAAAAGTGAAAATTCACCGCGGGCATGTCCCGTTCGGTGAGGATGGAGACTTTTTTGAGGGCCGAGGAGAGTTCTTCCTTGTCGATCGTTGCATCACGGTTCGGATTTTTCGGAATCGCTTTTTCGTAATCGGGATAATTTCCTTCAACCTGACGTGCGTAAACCCGTCCGTTCTCCGTCTGAAATAGCACTTTTGACTCGTCTCCCGTGAAGGTTACGTCCTGATTTTCATCAATCATACTGGTCAGGACCCGCATAATCCGGGGAGGGATATTTACCGTAATCTCCTCCTCAATTCCCGTTTTGAGCCGTTTTTTGACCCGGGCCAGGCGGTTACCATCACTTCCTACCATTTCCACCTTCTCGGGCTTCCAGCGGCTGTAAATACCGGTTAAGGCATACATCTGCATCTCGTCAGCGACGGCAAACGCGGTTCGTGTCACCATCTCTCGAAGGTGATTGCCCCCTACTTCAATTTCTGGCCCTTCCTCGATTTCCGGAAATTCGGGAAAATCTTCAAGAGAGTGTCCAACGATTTTAAAGGTACCGTCGCTGGAGTGAATTGTCAGAATGTCCTGGTCGGTGGAGATTTCCAGTTCCTGGTCGTTAAATTCACGAAGAAGCGATGCAAACCGGTCTGCGGGCACAGCAATTCCACCTTCTGTCTGGACGTCTGTCCCCATTGCTTGTAGCTCGACGCCGATTTCGAGGTCCGTTCCTGTCAGGGTTAGCCCGTCCTCGTCGGCCTCGAGTTTTACGGACCGTAGAATGGGGACGGTGGAACGGGTGGGGGTTGAATTCTGTACAATACGTAGTTTCTGGTAAAGTTCGTTCGCCTTTGTAAGAAACTTCATGAATAACTCCTCTCGTTTATTTTCCTGATGAGTCTGTCGATGCTCTTTCGTTCATACGTTAGCCCCGACTCTCCTGAAACTGGCATGTCCTGGCGTTGTCCTTTTTCCTGTTAGAACTGTACGGGGCCCGGTCCGGAATGATCAATTGGAAAACGATTGATTTTTTTATCCTTCGGGACCCCCGGCTACCGGACGGGTCGATACCTGAAAAAACAGTAAATCGGGCCAACACGAAATGTGAATTTTTAACAAAAGACCTCTCCGGAAATTTGCCTCAGCGATGTCCGTACCGCGATGAAAGTACACAGTTCCCGCATTTCTTACAGGGGGCTCCGGACAATACAGGAGACAGTAATCATTTTACGATATCCCCCTTTGAGTTTAAACCTTTATAATGTGTCGCACATATAAAGTTTTCCAGTTATTGGGCCTGTAAATGGTGTTATTTCAAATTGTTTTGCGATTGTCCGGCCATTTTGATTTCCCGTTCTTCAAACCTTCCGATAACCGATTCCGCCACAACGAAACGTCCTCGTGACGGATCGGTTTTTCTACGGTTTTTTCCGTGGACCCGGTGTTTACGGGACACTATGTCGAACTGTTCACCCTCGCCGGATGCAGGGTGGGGTAGCAATCAGGCATTGCTAAAGGGAGGGTAGTCGGAGATGGGGGTGGAAATATCGCCCCGGATTTCCTCCTGGTGTTCCAGGTTTGTTCCACAGGATGGACAGGGCATATGTTCTCCCTTTTTCTGTCGGGAAACGTTTACGGTCGTATCACACCCCGGACACACCATGACTTTTTTGGATTGTTTTTGAAGTATTTCTCGAACTTCGTCTCCCGTTAGCACACCTTCCTTCATCATGACCTGTCCGAGTCGTATGGATTCACCCTTTCGGTGGTAATACCCCTGGATCCGAAGGCATCGATTTAACTCGTTCCGTGTACAGTACCCGTACCGAACAGCCGTTTTCCCGAACAGAATCTGACGTTTCTTCCGTTCGCTGTAGGTGGTTGCCTCACTTAATCTACGGTTCTGAATTTTCAGAATCGTTTCCAGCTGGGATTTGGTCAAAAATCCCTTGTCCACCAGGATTTCACCGATGGATCTGGGTCTGGCGATGTTTACGTCTTCCTGTTCGTTTTCCTGAATACAAAGAGCCGTTTTGAGTTGCTGATTGGTGATGAATTCCCGTTTTCGGGCAATCCGGCCCAGTAAAAGCTCTTTTTCGATGTCCATTGTGGGTATTCGAATACTTGAACGGCTAAACATCCGGCTCATTTCGGTGTGTATATTCTACGACCCGATGCCAGTTTTGTAAAGAACCGTTGTTTCTCGGATGAGGTAACCAGGGTGAGGATCCCGGAACATTTTCAGTTTCAGCTTCCGTCGGCCGGTAATGAATACACCCGGGTGTTTCTGAGGTTTATGGATCGTCCTGGAGTCGCTCTCGAGCCTCTTTAATCATGTTGGAGGCTCCCTGTTTTTTTAATTCCTCTGCCGCGGCATTTACGATTTGTTTTCCCTGTGAGGGTTTCTGTATCTGCTTCTTAACATGAATGGCGGTATCCCCATTCGGTGTGGCGACCATCGCACGAAAAGAAAATCCGTTATCAAACGTACCCCGGCAGAAGACACCAAGCGGGATTCGACATCCCCCGTCAAGCAATTTAATCATTTCACGTTCCCGGTTCATGCAATAGGCCACGGTGTCGTTGTTGATTTTGCTGAGGGCGCGAGTCAGTTTGTTTTCGTCCGGTCCGGTCTGAACAAGAAGCACTCCCTGGCCCGGGGCGGGAACGTGTGTTGATGGGCTCAATCGCTCCGTGATCACGTCCTCAAGATTCAGGCGATGCAACCCGGCTTCGGCAAGAATCAGTCCATCCAGCTCCTCCTGGTCACGGAGTTTGTCCAACCGTGTGTCGACATTGCCACGAATTCCCGTAACCTGGAGGTTCGGCCGCCGGGACAGCACCTGAGCACGACGTCGAAGTGACGAGGTACCGATCGTTGCTCCCTCCGGGAACTTCTCGAGCCCGTTACCGTCCGAACTTACAAGTACGTCTCCCGGGTAGGACCTTCCGACAAAACAGATGGATCGAAGTCCTTCCGGAGCGTCCACGGGCACGTCTTTGGCACTGTGAACCGCCGCGTCGAGGTCACCATGAAGAACGGCCTCATCAAGATCCCTGGTAAAAAAACCCTTCCCCGGAAGATCGTGAATGGATCGGTCTCCGAATTGATCTCCCACTGTTTTTCGCTGGATCATCTCCACGTCGAGATCCGGGGCGTGTCGTGCCAGGCGTTTCAGGATGACCCGGGTTTGTTTGATGGCCAGTTCGCTGCTTCGGGTGCCAATATAATAAGTTGAGGATGTTGTCATGATTTCGCGTTTTTGTCCTGAACAGGCTGGACGAGCGTCCGTCACGAATTCTGGTTTTTTGGGCTGTTTTCCGTTTCCTGCTGATCTTCCATCTGAAAAAGTTCCCGGACGGTTCTCATGACCTCAAGCCCATTGCCCTTTTCGTATTCCTCCTTCATTTTGACGATGGGGTCGTGGAGAAGTTTGTTCAGAATACGATCCACCATCAGTTCCATTTCCTCACGCTGTTGCTCCTCCACCACATCGAGCCGTTTCAGGCTTCTGGAAAGTTCCTTCTGGCCGACGTCCCGAAAATGAGCCTGCAGGTTCTTTATAAAAGGGTCCAGCTCCATCCGCTCCAGTCGTTTTATGTATTGGTCCACGTGTTCTTCCAGGAGTTTTTCACAGTTTGCCAGTTCTTCCTGCCGGTAATTCTGATTGTCCTTTGCGATGTTTTCAAGATCATCCAGGTTGTACAGGTACACACGGTCAAGATTTTCACACGACGGGGAGACGTTCCGTGGAACGGCAAGGTCCAGGACGAAAAGGGGTTCATTCTGCCGTTCCCGGAGGGCTTTTTTCAGGTCGTTTCCGTTAATTATTGGTGTTCGGGAGCCGGTAGCAACAAGAAGGATGTCGGCCTGCCCCAGATTGGAGGTAACGTTCTGATACGGTAACTGTTCTGCATCATGGTATTCGGCGATCGAAGCGGCTTTTTCCCGACTTCTGTTCGAAATAAACAGCTTCTTTATGCCTCTTTTTTTGAGGTGTTTCACACAGAGTCTGGCAACTTTTCCCGCCCCAATTTGAAGGGCTGTTTTGGTGCCCATGTCCTCATAGATTCGGTCGGCAAAATCAACGGCAATGCTCCCGACGGATACTTTTTTCTCTCCTACAGCCGTTTGTTCATGAATGGCTTTGGCCGTCGATAGGGCTTCCTGGAACAGGATGTTCAACCGTTTTCCGGTCAGGTCTTCTTCATGCGCCTGTTCGTATGCGTTTTTCACCTGGTGAATGATCTGGGTTTCCCCAAGTATCATGCTTTCCAGTCCGGAGGTTACCCGGAAAAGATGCTGTATTCCTGCGCGGCCGGTTCGTTTATATATCCGGTGTTTTAGCCGGGACCAGGAAATTGCCTGATCCTCTGCCAGTTTTTTGAATACTTTTTCCGGACGGAAGTTGTTATCGGCAGGTACCATGTACAATTCAACACGGTTACAGGTGGAAACAAGTACGGATTCCTGCAGGTTGGGGAAGTCCCCGGCCAACCGGGCCATTTCCATTCCCTGTTCTTCTTCGGGAACCGTTAACTGTTCCCGGAGGGAAATGGGGGTGTTCCGGTGATCTATGCCAATTGCGGAGATTTTTTCCTTTTCTGTCATGGTGTGGTCCTGTCAGGAATCTGAACGGATTCCACCCCTGCACGAAGGACGTTTTTCGCGTTGCATTCTTGTTCTGGTTGCGACGTGAAACCTCCGGGTGTTGACGGAATCAGCAGGGCCATCATAAGAGGGAGACGCTCCGTACGTTCGGCCGTTGCTCTTACTGAAATTGATGAAATCCCCGCCAGAGAAATTCGGAAACAAATGTTGTAAACAGGACGAGGATAAATCCAATGACGGACATATACGCAAATTTCCGTCCTTTTACAAATAATACCTTGTGTAACCAGATCACAACAGCGTATACCCCCCAGGTGATCAACGAAAGAATGACCTTTGGGTCCCTGTACCAGTTTTGACTGAGCTCACTGGCGATATACTCCCCGCCGAGTATGCCGATGAGAAGGCCGAGTGTCAGGAGCGGGAATCCTATATAAAGAGCCGTTATACTTACGGTTTCGGACATCTCAAGCGACGGAAGCACCGCCATCAGTGAACCGGTTTGTTTTTTACGGATCATGCGATCCTGGATCAGAAACATAAGGCCACTGATAAAGGCCATCGTAAACAGGATGTAGCTTATGATGATCATACCAACGTGTGTAACAAGCCAGGTTTGTAGCGTAAGCTCCTGTCCGGTTTGTTCGTAGGTAAACAGAAAAACACTGCTGAAGATCATCAGTATAACGGCAATCCCTGTTCCGGCGCCGATGATCATCGGACTCTTTACATACGCACGGAGAAGCAGTGACATAAGTACAATCCCGGCGGAGAGGGCGACCAGTGTTTCCGGTTTGCTTGGGACTTGAGCCGATCCTCCTGCGAAATATCCCCAGGACAAAAAGGAGACGTTCAAAAATAAGCCCGCAATAAGCAGTGTGATCAGGTCCCCATCCCGTTCAAGACGTTTCTGCCAGAGCCGATACAGGGTGATCAGACCAGCTCCTGCGTATATCAGGAGCCCGGTGAAAAACAGCAATATTTGAAACGTGGTATAATTTTCCATGAAAGGGCGGGAGTTGTCGACGGAAACACGGCTGAGGTTATGGGGAGCCCTATTTTACCGGTTTTTCAGTTTCATTTCAGGTTTCACGCCGCCGGGAAAAGGAGATCCATACCGTGTTCGGTTCGGGGGGGTTCATACGACGGTGTTGGGATGGGCAAGGAAAAAAAAGGACCGGGACCACAGTCGGGAGGTCCCGGCGGGGAAGAAATGGTCAATTGGGTACTGGTAAGTGCTTTTTTCGCTACGAGATGCGGTGAAGTTCTTCAGTCCTTCTTCGATTCTTCGCCGAGTTTCTTGTAGTACTCCTGAAGGCGTTTGCGGTACTGCGGGACGTAATCATCAATGTTGTGGTTCAAAATCTCCTCTCGCTGTTTCTGCGGAAGTTGGCCCCACTTGTCACGGGCAGAGGCGTTTCGCCGAAGCACCTCCTCGGGTCCGCTTGTCCGTTTTTCGTAGGCTTTTTTGGCGCGTTTCCCCTTCTTCTTTTCCTTTTTTTGTTGTTTCTTCTTTTTCTTCTTGTTTTTTTTCTTCTTTTTGGTTTGCTGTTTCTTCTTTTTCTTTTTCTTCCTCTTTCTGGACCGACTTTTCGAGGATTGCTGCTGTTTTTTCTGTTGTTTCCGAGCGTACTTCAATAGTTTTTCTATGCCTTCGATGGATTTTCGGGAGGATTGCTTCCCGGTTTTCAGGAGCTTCTGAATCTTCTCCTTGGATTCTTTCTGTGTTTTCTCAATTTTTTCCAGTTTTCGGTTAATTTTCTTGAGTGTTTCTTTTTTCTTTTCCTGGTTTTTTTCCGTTTCTGGTTTGAGCTTTTGGACCCGTTCTTTCATTTTTTTGAGCTTTTTTCGGGTCCGAATCAATTCCTGTGACATGCGGTTCAGGGAGTTTGTTGCTTTTTCCATCTGGTGAATAACTTCTTTAATGACCTTCCCCGGATTTATGTCCTCCTCCTCGTTTTGTGGTCCCTCCTCCCCACCGTGGAGGCGTTTGTTGGCCCGGTCGAGTTCGTCGTCATCGGTTTCCTCTTCCTCTTCCTCTTCGTTCTCTGTAGATTCCTCGTCCTCGTTTTCCCCTTTGAGGATTTCGTTCAGTTCTTCGAGGACCTCATCTTCTGAATTTTCCTTGTTGGTGTTCTTGTTGGATTCCTCGTTGTTTCCGTCCTGTGCGGAAAGGGTGATTGGGGCAATGACGAGGGCGAAAGTGACGACTACGATCGGGAGTAAGCGTTTCATGGTTTTGGTTTTTTAATTCAGGTTCAATTCCAGTATTTTGTGTTCAGATTTTTTCAGTGTGGGGTTTACCGATTTTGTTGTTTCTGAAGTTGTTGTTTAAGTTTCTCCATCATCTCGGTAATTTGTTTCTGCCGGACGGTGAGCCGTTTCGCCCGCAGCTCCTGAGAGGAGGAGGGTTCACCGTCGCTTTCCTCAATTTCCCTGTTCAGTTTCTCGAGACGCTGGAGAACCCGTTGCTGCATGTTTTTTAGCATTTTCAGTTCGGCGGTGGGGGGCACGAGAGGTGGTTTTTTCTGTTGCTGCTGTTTTTTCTTCTTTTTCTTTTTCTTCTTCTTTTTCTTTTTCTTCTCAATTTGCTGTTTCAGGGCATCGATCAGTTCCTCGATTTTCTTAACCACTTCCCGCTGAATGGTCTGGGTGGAACGGTCTGTGTTTTTCCTGGGGAAGAGGCGTTTTTTGATTTCCTCCATGTCCTCCCGAATGGTTTTCATCATCCAGGAGTAAACCACCGTGTCCTCGGTGTTTAATTTTCCTTCGACTTCCCGCGCCAGTTCAATCAGTTTCTTCTGGTTCTCCCGGCTCAGGTCCCGGAGTTTGGCGATCATCGGTCGTGTGAGCCGTTCCTTTTCCCTTCGCTTGGCGTGGATTTTTCGGGTTTGCTCGTTGACGTGTTCCTGATCCTTTTTCATGGATTCCAGCTTCTTCTTGAGCTTGTACAGCGTTTCCTGCTGTTTTTTCCGCTGTTGCTGCCGCTGTTGACGTCGGGTGTTTCGGGAGGCTTTCTGGAGCTGTCGGTAGGCTCTTCTCTGTTGCTTCTGCGCTTTTTTAATTTCCTTTTCCCGGTTTCTTTTTTGCTGTTTTTGACCGGATTGGGAGGAGGAGTTCTGTTTTGGGGATTGACTTTGCTGTTTGTTCTGATTCTGTTTTTTCCCTCCCTGTTGTTTGGAGCCTCCCTGTTTTTTTCGTCCGGCTCGTTTCATTCGTTTCCGGGCTTTTTTTATGTGTTTCTGTGCTTTTTTCAGGGTTTTTTCGGTTTCCTCCTGCCCTTTTTTCTCGGCCTTTCGCTGTGTGTTGTTTAGTTTTTTCTGGAGTTCTTTCTGTCGGCTGCGGAGTTTCTCGAGGCGTCGCCGTTCTTTTTTTGTGAGTTTCTTTTTCTTTGCCTTCTTCAACTGTTTCATGGCTTTCTTCAGCTGTTTTCCCGCCTGTTTGCTCTGTTTGCTTGCCTTTTTTCTGTTGCCGGACTGACGGGAGGAGGCGGATTTTTTCATCCGGGAACCGGATTTTTTGGCATGCTGGCCAGCCTTTTTCAACGCTTTCTTCATCTGATTCTGACTCTTCGGCTTTCCGTTCGCCTGTTTCTTCATTTTCTCCCCGGCTTTTCGACTTTGTTTGCCAAGTTCCCTCTGGCGTTTGTTCTGTTTTTGTTCGTGTTTTTTCTGTGCTTTTTTTCCGAGGTTTTTCCGGAACTTCTGCAGGGATTTCCGGGCTTTCTTCAGCTGGTTCATTCCCTTCTTCTGCTGCTGACTGGATTTGCCCGAATTGCGCTTTGACAGCTGAGATTGAGATTGATTCATCCGCGATTGCGCCTTACGCATCTGCTTGCTTGCTTTTTGGGCCTGACGCGCGCTTTTCTGCGCGGCTTTTGACTGGCTTTTCCGGGCCTGTCGGGAGAGGCGGTCCATTTTGTTTTTCAGTTTTCGGGCCTTCTTTTCCAGTTCCTGCTGTTTCTTTCTGGTGTTCTGGAATTTCTTCTTTGCGGGTTCGGTTTCCTGTTTCTTCATGGACTTCAGCCCTTCAAGCGCTTTGTTCAGTTTTTTGATGGCCTCTTTCTGGTCACGTTTGGCCGAATCGGGCTGTTGGTTCTGGAGCTGTTTGGCCGCCTCTTTCATTCGCTCGGCGGCTTTTTTGGTTTTTTCTCCTCCTTTTTTCAGGGATTTTTTCATGGCCCCCTTCCTGGACTGACTTGCTTTCTTCATTTTCTCCCCGGCTTTTTTCGTTTCCTTCTCTATTTCTTTCTGGTTTTTCGACATCATTTTGTTTGCCCTGTTCCGCGCCTTGTTCAATTGCTTTTTCATTTTCCCGAGGGCTTTTCGAGCGTTCTTCATCGATTGACGGGCCTTCCTGGATTTCCGGGACCCCGACATCGGGGCGTTGTTCTTCATGTCCTTTTCGGAGGTCTTCATCTGCTTCATGGCTTTCTGGAGTTCCTTCCGAGCTTTCTGGTATTTCTTTTGGCTGGGAAGGTTCTCCATGTTTTTAAGCGGTTTGTTTACGCTCTTCTCGAGCTGTTTCCGGAGTTGCTTCTGGCGTTTGCCCATTTTTTGCTCAATGTTCAGTTCCGGGTCCTCCGCGGTTTTCTTTGCTTTTTTGGTGACCTTCTCCTGTTTTTTCTCAATTTCCCGCAATTTTTTCTCCATCTCCCCGAGCTTTTTCAGACCGGACTGGTAATTTTCGTTTGCTTTCAGCGCCCGTTTCTGCGCTTTTTTAAGGTTTTTTAGTTTGTTGATCGATTGAGAGAGCTGTTTTACCTCGGGCGTTTCCAGTTTTTTCGTTTTCCGGGCGAGCTGGTTCTGTTTCTTCTTCAGGTTGGATAACTCCTGTTCCAGTTTTTTGGCTTTCCTGGACAGGGCCTTCGGGGACAGTTCCTCCAGTTGCTTTTCAATTTCTTTGTGTTTTTGCCGGAGGTTCTGGAGTTTTTCCAGCTTCTCGTTCAACTGCTGGTTTCGCTCCTTCTGAAACTGATCCGTGTCCTCGTTTAGCTCCTTCTGTTTGTCCTTAAGGTCGTCGATGTCCTCGGCCAGATCCTCGAGGTTTTCTTCTCGCTCAACATCGCGGTGAGATTGAAGGAGTTGCAGTATCTGCCGAAGGTGAGACACCACCGTTTCGGACTCGCGGCCAAATCTGCCTTCCTTCCCCTCCTGGATGAGCTGTTTGAGGTACTCCATTTTCTGGGGGACTTTCATTTCTTCGGCCTTTTTCTTGGCCTTTCGAAGCCGTTCGGCGGCTTCTTCGTTGTGACGGGCCACTCGCTCGGCGATGGAAAACATCTTCTCAAGCAGCCGGTCCACTCTCTTGGCAAGTTGCTCCTGTTTTTCCTCCAGTTTTTCTCGATCGGTTTGTTCCTGTGTTCGTGCGAAAGGGCCGAGGAGCAGTGTCAGAGCAAGGACGATCACCGAAACGATGTGTTTTTTCATGGTTTTTTGTATTTTTGTTTAGAGCAAAGACGACCTGTTATGGAATTAATTATACGGACCAGATGATCCTATGTTGGATCATGGGTTCCGATTTGGGTTTTGGGCCACAGGCGAAGCAGGGAACGGGGGAGTCGGGACCGAAAATATTTCCCGATCAATCAGTGTCGTTTGCTTCTTCGAGTTTTCTGAATAGTTCCCGCAACCGCTCCTCCTCTCCTTTAATCTTCTTCCACTCGTGGATCACGTCGGATAGGCTGGCCCAGTCCTCCATCATGCCGAGGAGTTTGTCCAGTTCAGCGAGTATCGTACGGCAATTATTCTGAGCACCGTTGAGGTGTTGTTTTCGCTTATCCAGGTTGGTGGTGTTCAGGGCCTTTGCAATCTGTTCTTCGGGGCGCGGCATCAGGTCGACGTGAATATACTCGCCGGTACCGAGAATCTTGGTCAGAGATTGGCGCTGCTTCCGGGTCCACAACGAATTATATTCAGCCATTCGTTTTAATTTTCGAATGTCTCCCACGACTCGTCCCATGTGTTGTTCGGTGCTCCTCTGACTGTGGAGACGTTGCTTGAGCTGTCTCCTCATTTCGCTGTTGAGTTGTTTTTCCGGGGAGATGGCACGGCGGTTTAGGGATAGTTCGTTATTTAACCTTTCCTGTTCGGTCTTGACCTTTTCGAGTTCATCCCGAATTTTTTCCTGTAGCTTGGAAAGGTGTTTTTCCAGCTCGATGTCACTTACGACGTCAAATTTGTATTCCCGTGAGCTTACAGGATCGTTTTTCTCTCCCATGTCCTTGGCCTGGATGGTGTATTTAATCTCATCTCCCTCCTCCACGTTAAATTTGCTGAAATCCAGGTCGTACTTGGACTTGATCTTTTTTGATTCATACGGTTTGTTGTTTTGCGCGGAGGTGAAGTTGATCGTTTTTTCTTCTCGGCCTTTTACTTTTATGTTCAGTCGTATGTACTTAATGCCAAAATCGTCGCTCACCTCCGTTTTGATCGGAAAAACAGCGTTCGGCGTGGCTTTCGGGTTCCCGTTCGGATAGGTAACGCGGACGTTTGGCGGGGTATCAACTTGAGAGTGGACGGGAAATTTTACCGATTCCACCGAATAGGGATTATCACCGGTGGCAAAGTTCTCCTGATTATCCGTATCTCTGACCGTCATGTTGAAGTACAGAGATCCGTCTTTTCGCACCGGGACTTCCGTTCGGATCACGGAGGGAGATTCGTATTTTCCGGTTGGGTCGGGCGTTTGCAGTTTTTTCGTGCCGTCTTCCGACTCGGTATCCAGGTAGGCCTGAGCATCCTCAATGGGGCGAGACACGTGTGCCTCAATTTTGGCAATTGTGTCATAGGGCGCTTCAATGGTTCGTTTTTGCAGGGGATCCTGTTCGGGCGTGTCTTTTTTTCCCGTGTACTCCGGATAGTCGTATCGAACGTATAAAACGTCAATTTCCGGACGTTCCAGTTTCCTCACCGTGGCGGTTCGAGTAATGTTGTCCCCGGCCGCGATCTGATACGAGAAATTATCCTGCAGGGAGTTAATTCGGTAGGAAAATATGCGGCTTCCATCGTCCTGATCCATACGGTCCATGTTCGCTTCCTTTTCCTTTCCCGATTCATAAGAGAGGTATATTGTGGCCGTTTCGGGAATTTCTCGTGAGTCGTTCGGTACTTTGGCTCGTAGTTCCACCTGCTTGCCGGCGACCACTTCCAGTTTTGAAGCGTTTTGGAGGGTGAGTTTGGTTGATTTTGGCCACTGGACATCTCCCCCCATCATTCGCTGGGCCCAGATGTTTCCCGCCTCGGGAAACTGGAGGGCAAATCCGCCGGCCAGGAGAAGACAGAAAGCCCCAAGACCAAACCGCTTCAGGGGGGTTCTCGCGGATAGAATGCCGGAAAGGTTTAGTTTTTGGGTGACATTCTTCAGGTCCTCAAGAAGTTGTTCGACGAGCGGGGTCGAAATTCGGTTCTCTTCTCCGGATGCTTCAATCTGATCGACCAGATCCAGCGCGCTGATTAGCCGATCTTTAAGCTGGGGATAGGAATCCTCCACGGCAAGAGCAATATCCCGGGGTGTTATGTTTACAAGTTGAGGCTTGAGAAGGGACTTCCAGATTTGATATCCCACAATGCCAATGCCGATCAGGGAGATGATCACACGGACAGGCGCAGGCAAATCGGGAATCAGGTAATCCAGGAGAAATGAGACGGCGGCAAATAAAAAGGCCGTCAGAAGAACCACACCGATGCCGTGTATGAAGTAATAAAGCCGTATTTTGCCGGTGATTGATTGGAGCCGTTCCTCCAGTTCATCGACGATTTCTTTTCCCCTGATCTGGTCCGAATCACTCATATTTTTCTCCTGATCGATTTCTGTTTATAAAAGTGGAATTGCTCTGTTTGCCAGTGTGGAAAGAACCTATCATTACATCGATTTTAACCTAAAAAATAGGGTAATGCAATGTGCATTGAAGGAGAACTCCATCCGGTATTTTTCCCACACCTTCCTGTTGCAAGGTGTTATGGCGGTCCCCTCCTTCCGTCTGTATTGTACGAACAAAAGCACAGTTTGTTTGCCAGTGTGATTGGCTTTGACTCGAGTACCGCGAAATTCGTCTTCTTGGAAATTTGGTGAGGACCTGATAGACTCCGCTGAATTCGGGTTTCAAATGACGAAATGCCCCGATCTGTTGACAATTTTCAAAAAGCAAATGAAGAGGGTCCGCAAACAGATAAATCTCTCACGAATAAATCGGGAGCCAGGCAGGAAAGACCGGTACGGGTACGTGTGGTGGGTCTGATTTTCTACGGAGCACGTTGTTTTATTGTTCAAATTCTGCTGATGCAACAATATGAGTATTCTTGAGGGGGTTCTTCTCGGCATAGTGGGCCTTGCCGCCGGCACCATGAATGCCATTGTCGGGGGGGGATCGCTCCTTACGGTTCCTGCTTTAATTCAGGGATTCGGCATGTCCTCTACACGGGCGGTCGGAAGTAATCGGTTTGTTCTTATCTTCATGACGATTACGAGTTCGATTCGTTACTGGTACCTCGGCAGGGTGCGGACGGATGGACTTGTTCGATTGCTCCCGGGCGTCATTCCGGGTGCCTTTATCGGGGCCATGGTCGTTGGGCGAATGCAACCCGATATTCTGGAAAGAGTCATTGGTGGCATTACCATCCTTTTTCTGCTTCTTTTGTTCGTAAAACCGGATTTCGGCACGGAGGAACAGGAGCGTGAAACAAGATGGTGGTCCATCCCCTCCGCCGTTGGTCTTTCATTTGTTCTTGGGATGTACGGGGGTTTTTACGGGGCCGGGGTCAGTACCCTTCTCTGTTTTACCATGATTTTTCTGATTGGAAGCACGATGATTCAGGGCATCGGCACAGCTCAAATTCTGGCATTATTTATTTCCATCGCGGCCTCCACACGGTTTGGCATGGACGGGAACATTGCCTATATCAAGGTGATTCCTCTGGGAATGGGTATGGTCATGGGGGGATTTATAGGGCCGCGAATTGCGGTAACGGTTGGCAATCGCTGGATAAAAATCATTTTCGCAACGATTGTGGCCGTCATTTCGCTAAACATGCTTTTTCCAGGGGTAAAACAGGCGATTGTATCCGTTTTCTCGTAGAAGGAACAGAAGGCAGCGATAAAATCCGAAATTGCAACCGATCCTGTTTAAGAAGAGCAAACGGGTTTGAAAAGCGGGCCCCGATCAAATATTTTAATAATTCATTTTTATTTATTATTCCTTTTTAATTTCGGTTGTCGCGCAAGGGGCATCATCTTTGATGGGACCCAGGAAATCAGGGGTTCCGAACAAATGGTTTGTGACCTTGTTGCCCATCCATGAAGTAGATTCTCTGTATTCCCGAGGAATCCGTACAGAGTCCGTTTCGGGCGATGCCATTGGATTTTGAGATCCTGATATGATGAAAGGCACAAAGGCAAGGACATCCCGACAGCTGGATGAGTTGCCAACGCTCCCTTCGATGGTCATTAAACTCCTTGAGATTATTATTGAGGGAGAGCCATCGATTAAGGAACTGACGGATGTGCTGGAAAAAGACCAGTCTATATCCGCGAGGCTTCTTCGCCTGGTTAACTCCGCCGGGTTTGGCATCAACGAAGAGGTCACGGATATTCGTCATGCCGCCGCTCTGCTGGGGGTGAACGCCGTAAAGAAACTCGTCCTGACCGTTTCTGTTTACGATGCCTATATTTCGGAGCACTCGGGAGAGGATCTGGATCACACCTTTTTCTGGCAGCATTGTCTGGCGACCGGTGCAGCCTCCAGAGCGCTTGCGGAACTCTGGGATTACGACAAATCCGAAGCGTACGCGGGTGGGCTCTTGCACGACATCGGGAAGATCGGGTTTGCCTGTCTGGATTCGTATGATTATGGCCGAATTACCAGCACAACAACGGACCGAAAGATGACGGTTCGGGAAGCAGAGGAAAAGATTTTTGGCATCGATCACACGGTTTTCGGCGCCCAGTTGCTGGAGGAATGGGGATTGCCTGAGGTTCTGGTAAAGGCCGTGAAATATCATCATTCGGACCTCGAAGAGTTGGACTCCCTGCCGGAACGAACTCGGCGTCTGGCCATAATTGTACAGACGGCGGATTTTATTTGCTGGACACAGGGGTTTGGGTCACTGGATACAAGCGTTCCCCCTGTGCTGGATCCGGATCTGCAGGAGGAGATTCAGATGGATGATCTTCCCGTCGTGGACATTTCCGGTCAAATAACGGATGAAATCGAGGAAATGGCGGGAATCTTCGATTTTGAAGTACCGTCGGCGGACCGCTTTCGGCAGGCACTCCAGAAAGCAAATATGGAACTGGGCCGTTTGAATTCGCTGTATGAAGAGGCCCGGAATAAACTTGAGAATCGGGTTCAGGAATTGACCAATTTGAACAGGGCAATGCAGGAAACACGGGGGACCCTCGATTCATCAAAGGTACTGGAGAAAATTTTGAAGGCCTGTCGCACGGGACTCGGATTCGACCGGGCGTTTTACCTCCGCTACGATCAAGATCAGGAGAATCTGGTGGTTGCGGATCGTGATGATGAAGCACCCGGAAGTCAGGTTCCCTGGGACATCGAGATTTCTCTCGATGGATATTTCCATAAACTCGAGGAGATGAAGGAGGAAGGGCCCCGGATCGTAAAAAAAGGTCGTGAAGGACCACTTGAAACAGAACTCCTTACGCGTCTGGACGTTAACGAAATTGCCATTGCTCCAGTGACTCTGCACGGGGATATCCACGGCCTCATTGTTGCTGACAATTGCTATGGGAATGACTCTATTGGCCTGGAAAAAAAGAGTAGTTTGCAAATATTGTCCGAGGAAGCCGGCATGGCGCTCGAGAACGCAAAATTGTTTGAAGAGGCCAAGAAGCAGGCGGTGACGGACGAATTAACCGGTCTGAACAACCGCCGTCAGTGTATGAATATGCTTTCCAATGAGCTGACCAGGGCCAAACGATATAACCGAAATCTTTCAGTTGCTCTGCTGGATCTGGATCACTTTAAGAAACTGAACGACACCTACGGTCACCTGGCCGGTGATCAAATTCTGAAAAAAATTTCGGGTGTCCTTCAGGAAGTCACGCGTGACGTCGATATCCTCGGAAGGTATGGCGGAGAGGAATTTCTCGTTATACTTCCGGAGACCGAGCTTTCCAGTGCAGAGGAGTTTGGAAATCGAATTCGCAGGGCGATTGAGCGTCTTGGCAAAAAATTGAACGATACGTATCCCGAGTACGAAATGACAGTAAGTATCGGGGTTACGGCACTCCGGGACACGGAGGATACCTCTCCGGAAGACCTGATAGAAAAGGCGGACGAGGCTCTCTACATAGCAAAAGACCGGGGTAGGAATCGCGTGGTGGCGAAGTGCTGAGGAGAGCAATGAGAGCAATGAGCGGAGGACCCCTCTCTGCTCTGATGGATTTCATTCCTTTTTGTTATTCCGTGTCACGCCAGTCGGAAAGATTTTCCTTCAGTTTCTGCACTTTTTCCGACAGTTCATCTCGCCGATCCACTTCCTGCTGCACGATCTCATCCGGGGCGTTTTCGACAAACTCCGTGTTGTCGAGTTTGGTTTTCACGTGTTCAAGTTCCGAAAGTGCCTCCTCCAGTTCGTTTTCAAGCCGTTCCACTTCCTGGTCCCGGTCTATAAGGTCGTCGAGCGGAACGTATCCTTCGATGCCGTCCCGGACGAAGGCTGCTGATCGAGGAGGTTTATCGAGGTCCGTACCGATGGCAATCTCTTTTACGCCGGCGGCCCGACAGATCAAATCCCTGTACTGTTTGAGCTGGTTGGTCGTTTCTTGATTTCCCGGTGATATACGAGCAGGCACCTGTTCAGCCGGGGAAATATTCATCCGGTTCCGAACTTCCCTTATTCCTCTTACCACTTCCTGAATGTGATCCATGCTGAATTCTATGTCGTTATTTATGAGGTCCTCATCACATACCGGATACGAAAGATCCATAATAGATTCGGGGGCGTCTTTCTCCTGAACGGTGCGAAGCTTTTGCCACAGCTCTTCTGTTACAAATGGGGTAACCGGGTGGATTAACCGGAAAATTCCCCGGTAGAGGTAATTCAGCACAGCAAGTACATTCCGCCGTTCCTCCCCGTCATCGGCCTCGAGTCGGTTCTTGGCCCATTCCAGGTACCAATCGCAGAATTCATCCCAGAAGTGGTGGTAAAATTCGTTGGCAAGATCGGAAAACTGGAAGTTTTCGAGGGATTGTTTCATCACCTTCCGACACCGGTTGTGGCGGCTTAATATCCAATGGTCCTCGGGTTGAAGTTCCGTTTCCGGCGGAAGGTCTTCCGGAACCTTCTCCCCCTCGTCAAGATTCACGAAAAACAGACGGAACGAATTCCACATTTTCGTAACGAGATTTCGACTTTCCTCAATTTTGTCCGGACTGAATCGGATGTCCTGTGCACCGGTGGTCATCAGGGTAAGACCAAATCTGGTTGCGTCCGCTCCCACGTCTTCCACAACCCGCAATGGATCGATGCCGGTTCCGAGTGATTTGCTCATTCGTCGACCTTCGGGATTCAGGATCGTCGGGTTGATGTAAACGTCCTCGAACGGTTCACGGTCGAGGAACTCCAGACCGGTTATGACCATACGGGCCACCCATAAATAAATGATGTCCCGTGCCGTCACAAGTGTGTCCGTGGGATAGAATTTTTCGAGGTCCGCCGTCTCCTCCGGCCATCCCAACGTGGCAAAGGGCCACAGGGCTGAACTGAACCACGTATCCAGAACGTCGGTTTCCTGTTCGAACGTTGTTGAGTCGCACTCCTCACATGGTTCGTCGGGTTCCTCCACCGAGGCCGTGTGCTCGCCGCATTCCTGGCAGTACCAGATGGGAATTTTGTGTCCCCACCACAGTTGTCGGGAGATGCACCAGTCACGGGTGTCCCGGAGCCAGTCAAGGTAAACTTCCTGCCATCGTTCCGGGTGAAACTGAGGAGTACCATTTTCTCCCAGCTCAATGGCGGGTTCCGCCAGCGGGTCCATGTCCACGAACCATTGATTGGAAAGGTAGGGCTCGAGAACCGTGTCGCAGCGATAACAGAGGGACTGATTTACGGTGTAGTCCTCTACTTTTTCGAGGTATCCTTCGTCCTCAAGTTTTTCCACCACCGCTTCACGGCACTCAAATCGGGCCATGCCTTCAAATTCCTCCCCGGCCTTCGCGGTCATCCGACCATCTTTATCGATGACCTGAATGCGATCGAGATCATTTCGCTCCGCGCATCGATAGTCATTTTCGTCGTGTGCCGGGGTTACTTTTACCGCTCCCGTGCCGAACGACGAATCCACAAAGTGATCGGCAATTACCGGGATCGGACGGTTTTGGATGGGCAGAATAACCGTCTTTCCATGATCGAATTCGTATCGATCGTCTCCGGGATGCACCGCGACCGCGGTGTCACCGAGCATGGTTTCCGGACGGGTGGTCGCGACGGTTAATGTGTTCTCCTCTCCTTTTACGGGGTATCGTATATGCCATAGTTTCCCGTCGACTTCTTCGTGTTCGACTTCGAGGTCGGAGAGACTTGTGCCACAGCGCACACACCAGTTGATGATGTACTTTCCGCGGTAGATCAGTCCTTCCTCGTAGAGCCGAATAAAGGCTTCGTTGATGGCCTTTATGTAGTCTTCGTCCATCGTGAAACGCTTCCGGCTCCAATCACAGGAGGCGCCGAGGTGTTTAAGCTGATCCGTTATTTTTTGTTCGTATTCCTCCTTCCAGTCCCAGACGTGTTCCAGAAACTCTTCCCTGCTAAGATCCTCTCTGGATAGCCCTTCCTCCTTCAATTGTTTTTCCACAACGTTCTGGGTCGCAATACCTGCGTGGTCAGTGCCGGGCAACCAGAGCGTTTCGTGTCCCATCATGCGGTGGGCGCGAACAAGCAGGTCCTGCAGGGTGGTATTTACGGCATGTCCCATATGAAGTTCTCCCGTTACATTCGGCGGGGGTATCATGATGACGTAGGGGTCATCGTCCGATGAGGCCTCGGCACGAAAGAGGTTGTTCTCCTCCCAGAATTCATAAATTTCCGTCTCTGAGGAGGCAAAATCGTACCTGTTTTCCATGGTGTTCTTGTCTGGCATACCTAGGACTTAAACGAATGAATGATCAATTTTGATCGTGAGTGTACCGTATACGAATCTCCATTTTAAGAACGTTTCATCGGGGAGAAGGGGCAGGGAGACCGATGTTACACGACGGGAGACATGTAATCCAGCATATCACACAGTTCCTGTTTCATGTCCTGCCGATGTATGATGCGGTCCAGAAAACCGTGTTCAAGGAGGAATTCGGATCTTTGGAACCCCTCCGGCAATTCTTTGTTAATGGTTTGTTTAATGACGCGGGGGCCGGTAAAGCCAATCAATGCTCCGGGTTCGGCAACAATAAGGTCCCCGAGAGAAGCGAAACTCGCCTGAACCCCCGCCATTGTGGCATTCGTGAGAACGGAGATAAATGGCATTCCCTTTTCGTCAAAACGAGCCGCCGCGGCGCTTGTTTTGGCCATCTGCATGAGGGATATCGCTCCTTCGTACATTCGAGCACCTCCTCCGGAACCGGAAACCATAATAAATGGTAGGTTCTGTTCGGTGGCGTGTTCAAAACAGCGAGTTACTTTTTCCCCAACAACCGATCCCATGGATCCCATGATAAAATTTCGATCGGTGACCCCAAACATCACTTCCCGACCGTTTATGGTGCCGGTGCCGGTCAGGATTGCTTCGGTTAACCCGGTTTTTTCCTGTGCCTCGGCCAGTTTTTCTTTGTAGGACTTCCGGGCCTTGAAGTTCAGGGGATCCGTGGTCTGCAAATCTTCCCACATTTCCTCAAAACTCCCGTCGTCCAAAAGAAGCTCAATTCGCTCCCTGGCGGTCAGGGGAAAATGGTATTCACATTCCGGGCAGGTGTTGTCCAAATTTTCAACTTCCTTTCGGTACACCATGTTGTCACAGCCGTCACACGTTTCCCATAGCCCCTCCGGTACTTCATTGTTCGAACCGCCGCTGAACACGAAATTTTTGATGTCTTCCCAGGAGGTCATCGATTTGGATCAAAACCGGTATTTATGGGATGCAAGAATAATTTGCCCGAAATGAAGGCGAAACAGAACTCTGTTATTTTCTCTTTTCCGGATCGTAATATCAAATATTCAGGAAAAGATCGGCCGGATTTATGACCCGGTCACCTGTTCGAACAACCACTCGACCGCGTCCTGAGGTGATGAAGCCCGAAGAAATTGATCCCGGGACGGGTTCACGTCCGCCAGTTTCCACTCTCCCAGTGCGGCCACAGGTCGGTTTGATTTCAGGGCAAACCCTATTTCGGTCATGGTTCCAAAACGGCCGTCGATGGCCAGAACACCGTTCCCCGATTTTGCCACAAGGACGTTCCTCCCTTCCCCCATGCCTGTGACAATGGGGATCTGAACATAAGGATTCGCCATGTCGGGTTGATTTCCCGGAAGAATACCGACGGTACGCCCTCCCGCCTCCACCGCTCCCCGGCACGCTGCTTCCATCACGCCTCCCAACCCGCCGCAGATCAGGATGGCCTCCCGTTCCGCTATGGCCCTTCCCGCGGCCTCTGCCTGTTCCAGGTCGGACTCCTCTGCGCGACTTCCGCCGATCACGGATATGCGTGTTGGTTTCCTTGGCATCTTCATGGGTATGTTTGGATGTTTGTATCAAAAACAAGAAAAAGCAACCGGACATTTTAACACGGAATTGAATGGTTGTATCAAATCAAGGGCGGTAAAAAAGAAAACTCGCCATTTCCCGGTAAAACACATATTGCAGATTGAGTTCTATTGGAGATCAGGAGATGTTACGGCTTATTTGTATACATTTATTCTAATTTTTATTTCCACACCATCCGAAATGGATTGTGGGGAAAAGCGTCCCGTATTCCGGTCAGGGTCAGGATATTTTGATGTGCAAAATGCCGATACCGAGCATATTTTTGAGAATAAAATGACGCAGACCAACCCGGAAGACCAGTTTTGAACCATTAGCAGTTTCTGCGGACCAATTGTAAACATATTTTACAGATGATTGCTCCTCGGCGTTTTCATTGTTGTTCGGCGATACGGGTCCGGTGTTCCACGCCCGATGGGTTACGTTACATTAGCTGTATAAGGTAAGGTTATAGAAAAACTTACGTGTATGTTGGGGGAGTTTCTGTGGAGGTTTGTGTGAATTGGGATTTGCGATAAGCGAGGTGGGCTTTGGCATGTAAATTGCACGTCAACATGAAGAATGGAATCCGTTGTCGTTGAATCAATCATCAGGCGGTGATAGAATAGGAATTTGCGAGATACCACGCACAATAATGTGATTTCCGTCCTGATCGGTTTTCGGATCAGGTGGGAGCTCATCACCACAGATTGTCGCAAGGACCGACTACGGATGTTCCTGCAACAGGTTCCCGTTCTTTTTTCAAAAGCCTTACCGATTGATGTGAAAGCAACTGCTCTTCTGAATGTTTGATCGGTTTGCCTGTTTCCTGGCGCAAAAAACTGTCGTTATATGATAGAGTTAACGGTCGAATACGAAGATACAACACGGAAAGAGGAGTTGAAGGAGGGGCGATATCGCATTGGCCGATCACAGGAAAATGATCTTGTACTGTCGGATCCCAAACTTTCCCGTGAGCACTGCGAGTTGCGAAGGGAGGAAGGACAGTATGTGCTTGTGGATCTGGACAGTAAGAACGGGTGTTACGTAAATGGCGAGCTCGTTGAACGGGAACCGGTTGAGGAAGGGGATCGCATCACCATCGGGGAAACTCTGATTTATTTTGGAGAATCCGCCGACGAAGAATACGAGCCGGTGGAGGAAACGGTACGTTCGGAGGATGTTTCCGTTTCGGGCCTGGAACGATTTAATGCACTGCACGCTTCTTCCGTTGATCTGGTGAAATGGGCAAGGGGAGGAGGGGTTGTTCTATTGATCGGTGCAATGGTCGTTTTTGGTGGATATATGCTTTCCCGTTCCATACAGGGGGAAGAGAAGACGGATAATCTTCTCGGCAGGGCGGGAAATTTTGAACAGGGAAGGAACAAATGGGATCTGGGGCCAGGGGCTTCGCTTGAGAATTTGGAGGAGCAGAAACTTCGGGTGCTAAAACTGCAGCTTCCCGGTCGAGAGAACAGAGCGTACTGTGACTTCGGTCGGAATTTGCGCGTCACCGGGGAGCGGCAATTTATGTTTCGGGGGCGGTACCTTGCCCGCGACATAAATGGTGTAGCCGGTCTGTTGTTGAGATGGAAGAAGTCGGAGGAGGCAAAGCCGTTTCACCGGGAACTTGTCCACTCGGTGCGCAGAGGGGAAGGCACCTGGAAATTCCGGAAGTCTTCATTAATCACGCCACCGGACGGGGCAAATTACCTCAATCTTCGCATCATCGGTGCCGGTGATCAGGGAAATTTACTGGTTGACTTTATAAACGTAACAACCAGGCGAAAGGGGACAACGGAGCGGAGGGAAATATACAACATGGATCCGTTTCCCCTTCAAATGGGACCTCACGGACAGCTTGTATCAACGGTTTCGAACGGACCGACGCTTTATCAGAGTGGTTTGCGGATCTGGGAAGGGGATCGCCGCCTTGCTCCCTGGATGTCAAAAGTGATCCGGAATAAAAAGGAGGATTTGCAGTGGCTGGGATCGATGATTGCCCCGGAATCCTTTCGTACTCTGTCATTTTCCCTGGAGGTTCAAAAGAGTGATCAGATTTCACTGTCGTATTCCTTCAGGAAATCCATCCGGGTTCAAAGTGACAGGCTGGGGTTTCAGTGGCTAATTGCGGATCATGAACGGGTAAACAAATTGCGTCTTTCAACCGTGGAGGAGGGGGAACGGGAATTGTCACCCGGTCAGGAAGCTGGTGGGGTTCGGTGGATTGAGATCCCGATTGGCCGGTCGACGTATCGCCTCCTGTTTCCAACCCCGCTTACGGCGGAATGTCGGCGAACGGTTCAGGGGCTTTCCCTGCACGTGTTTATGGAATCGACGCGTTTGGGAGGCGGAGAGGGAGCAATAGATTCGTCCGGAAGCACCGGGAAAATACCCTTTCGAATTAGTATTCAGAAGAGGGGGGGACAGGATGACGATCAAAAATCGGAGCGAGAAATCCGATCTCCCGAAGAAATCAAACACCTGATCCAGTCAAGGCGGTGGGGAGAAGCCACCTCCGAACTGGATCGGGCTTTATCCAGGGAGGGGCTTCCGGAGAAGACAATGAATCGACTCAATGAGATCCGGGATAATCTTCGGCGAAAAATTAATCGGAGTCGAACGGAACTGGCCGAAGGGCTTGAGGCCGCTCGTCGATTGAATTCATCGAGCCTTGCCGGTGAATATAATAAGAAGGTGAAGAGCCTTATGGACCGACTTGGTAATTCAGCTCTTGCCAGGGAGGTTCAGCCGCTGGCCGAGCGAGCCATGAAACTGGAGGAGAGAACGGCCAGAGAATACAGGAAGAAGAGGGCCGAATCGCTTTATCGCCGTTTGCGTACATATGCCCGGGCCGGATACATGGAACTTGCCCGCACGCTTCTCCGGGAAATGGAAACGAATTTCAGCAACACGGATGCGTACCGAAAGGCCCGGGAATTTTTAAAGAATGAGAACAGGTAAGGAGCGAAAAAATGTCTTCAGGTATTGATATATCCCGTACCGGCGTTCGCATCTGTCAGGCGAGGTCCGGTACCGGCTCAATTGCAATCGATGGTGCGGCTTATTTGCCGTATGGTCGGCCGGTCGAGGATCGGTTGGAGGGGTTTTTGGAGAACGCGGATCAGCTGGATCTACCCCGGAACCTGGTACAGGTCGGGGTTTCGGGAAAAAACTTGAATATGCGGTACATGACCTGCCCGGCGTCGGATCCGGTACAGATCGAACGCATGGTATCGATGGAGGTGGAACAATTTGCCGGAACGCACAAGCAGGAGGGGTTGGAGTACAGTTACCACATTCTTGGTGCGGCCGACGAAAACAATCAGTATCCGATACTGATTGGATTGCTCCGTGGAAACTGGCTGGAACGCCTCGATGGCGGGATGAAAAAACAGGGGGTTCGCCTCGAGGCATGTGTTCCTGATTCAATCGCTTATTATCAGGCGTTTGATGAAGTGGCTTCGTATGATGAGAACAATTATAGCACGGATGGTCTCGTCCTGCTCGCAAACATCGGGTACAATACCATTGATTCCGTACTCCTCCGCGACGGAACAATCGTATCCGCCCGAAACTCCACCGGGGGAATCACGACCATAACGGATCAGATTACGGAAGAATCAGAAACCGAGGAATCCGGATACAGGAAACTCTGGCAACATGTCCAGGGAGAGGGCAAATTCGAAGAAGAATTTCGGGAGGATATGAAAGGGGGAATATCCGCTCTCGGAACAAGAGTTTATTCGGCCTACAATTACTTTCAACGGGAGTTTTCCGAACTTCCCGATCAGCCGGATTCACTGTATATTTCGGGAGAGGGGGCCCGGATTCCGGATGTGCGTCAGGAGTTGCAGGAACATCTTCAGGTGAACGTCCAGACGTTTGATCCGACCTCCGCCTGTGATCTCTCCGCGTTGCCGGAGAAGGAACAATCGCTTTTCCGATCCGGCGGTCCGGAGTGGTCGGTTCCGCTTGGACTGGCACTATCCATCGACAGGGAGAGGGGGCAGTTTCTGAAGTTCACCACCAGCGGGGCGGAACGACGAGAAAAATGGTGGCATCAGGAATTTCCGGCCCTGGCGGGAATGGTTATTGTTATGCTGGCCATTCTTGTCTTTGGAACAAGAAAATACATGGTTACCCAGCCGGTGGTGGAGCGAAAGAAGAGTTTTGAACAGCGTCTGGAAGATTTAAACAAACGGGAGGAGCGTCAGAAGGAAATACAGGAGCAACTTGCTTCATTCCGGCGCGAGTCTCAGCGGATTCGGAATCTTCAGATGGCCGGCGCGAGCGTTCTGGAAACGCTAAAACAGATTCCTCTCTACCAGCCTGATGAAGTTCGATTCACAAACCTGTCGCTGGACGTAAAGGAAAATTCTCCCCCGGATATCATTCTGGATGGGTTTATTGAAAAAGACGTCCGTCAGGCCATCCCGATCATGAACAAGTTTCGGGACAAACTGAACAAGCAAACGGAATTTTCCGTCAGCCGTCAGGATCGGCCGATGGGGGGAGCAGGAAAAACCAAGTTTTCGTTTCGGTTAACCTACAATCCATAATGATTGCTCAGTTTATTGATTGGGTGAAGAAAAACAAGAGGTTTTCCGGCATCGTTGGTGGGGGGATCATCGTGAATTTCTTCCTGTTTTTTTACGTCACCAGCTACATTCAGGGAGTGGAAACGGTTGCCGGTCAGGCAAAGGACATTGCCCGGAAAGTGGAGGGAAAGCAGGGTTCGGTTCCCTCGTCCTCACAGTTGCTTACCCTTTCCGATCAGGTATCGTTTCTTAAGAAGCGAAAAGATACCTTTCGCCAGCGCATTAAATTTGAATTTCCGAAGGAGAAGATTCAGGGAGCGAAGGATCTTTCCTCCCCGCCTGATGTCATTATCCGAAACCGCAGTGCTTCTGCCCGGGAATACCTGAAGGATCTTTTCCGGGAACACGGAGCTCCTTATCCGGAGGATGCGCTGGGGATCCCGGCCGAACCCGATCCTGATCGCTTTATGGAGCAGCTCCGAAAAATCTATATCGTGAAACATCTGTACGAACTTGCTCTTGAGATGGGCATTAAACAGATAGACGGGATTTATCCCGGAATGGATGCCCTGCCGGAGCGTCTGCAGTCGTTCACCGGTGTGGAATACCTCTGTAATCCATTCCAGCTTCGTTTCCGGGGGACCATGAACGAAACATTTCGACTTCTGTACAACCTGCAGAGACCGGGCAAATATCTTCAGGTGCTGAAGCAGAATGTGCAATCATCGGGCTCAGCACTGAAGAAGGGGGGCGAACCGCTGCTGAAAACAAGGATAACGCTCGTTCCGGTACAAACCGCAACCGGGTCGGTTCCCGAAGAGACAACGGATGAAGAGGAGTCGGAAGACGAAGACGAATCAGAAATTGATGAGGTGCCCTGGTAAGTGATATGAATATCTCGTTGCTGAAAGAAAATCCGGGCTGGGTGGTTATGGGTGTTGCCGTCGTCATTTCGGCGTACCTTGTATATTCAATACCAACGGGAGTTGACCTGCCCGAAATTCAGCAGGATCAACAGACGGGGGTTTCTTCTGTCAGAGGAATTGGTGATGTGCCCTCGCCAATAGAGTTGAGACCCTATTTTTCGGACTATCTTCCCTCGGGGGGACGGAGTTTGTTCGAGCTTCCTCAGAGGTGGACTCAGCTCCCCCCCGAAGAACCGAAACCGGCGCCGATGCCCGAGACAGATCGCCTCCAGTTGCCCCGGGCTGTCTTCTGGTTGCCGATTCCTCCCCGCTCGTTTCCCTCGTGGTCGCCTCTCCCCGAATCCGTTCGGGGAAATGATAACGGCCCGGAAAATGTTTCGATGCCCGACATCGGTGAACTGCGCCCCAACGGGTTGAAAAATGATCAATCGCCAGGGGGTCTCTCCGGTCAGTACACGAAATTCGATCGGATCTGGCATCCGGATGAAGAGAAATGGTTAAAAGGTCATTTGATTGACACCACTGCGACCAATTACGTGTTTCGGGAATTGAAGAGTGGTGACGTCGTTCGTATTGCCAGGGAGGATTCGAAGGTGGTCGTGCGTTCCTCTCCGGAGGGGAAATTCAAAAAACGACGCCGGAAGATCGGGGATGCATCGGACATCAGGACGTATCGGGAACTTGTGAATTGGGCCGAGGAGAACGGCCTTTATGAAGAGGCTGCCTCCGTAATGGAAAAAATAATTGAGAAGTCGTCCCCGGGTCGGGATAAATACCTTCGGGCCGCTCGCCTGTATGAATTTGCCGGCAAACCTCACGAACAGCTCCGGATTTTAAAAGAGGCACTAGAGCACGATATTCTCACCAGGCACCGGGTCTGGCTTAAACGGGGTCGGCTTGAGTGGAAACTGGGGCTGAGGACAATGGCAATCAGAAGTCTTGAAAAATCCATCGAGGAGCGCCCACTTCATCTTGAAGCCCGTTTTCAGAAACTTCTTTATCTGGGGAAACAACACCAGATCGATCAGATGAAGTCGGAGTTGGAGAAAATTGAAGGAGAGATTTCCACCATCTCCAACCCTCCACGCCGGCATGGGTTGTTGAATACAGCAAGAATACTCCTGAACTGGTATCAGGGCAACGAGAGACGGACGTATAAAATGATGAGGGAGCTGAAAATCCCTGATTCGGATTCCATCGAATTTCAATTTATCTGGGAATATGCCTACCTGTTTAAGAGTCGGTACCTGCTGCGAGAAAAGGAATTTTCTCAGGTGATGTCTCTGTTGGAAAAAGGCATCTCAAGTATCCCGGACTCCCATCGGTTATGGCATAATTTGGCCGTTCTTGCTTCTGTTCTGGAGGAACAGGACACGGCCCGGAAGGCGTTTGAGGTCGCTCAGTCCCTGGCCCCCAATAAAACGGTATCACATATTGCCCGGGACGTTGTTCTTGATTCTGATGGGAATCGGTCGGGAGGTTTCAGTATCCAGGGTCAGGGAATGAATGATCTTGCGGGACTATATTACGGGGCTCGTAAATTGCTGTACGAAGAATCAGATCAGGGAGCCGGTAGAACCGACGAGGCTCGATCGATGTTTGAGACCATCCATCGGCAGTATTCTGGTTTCGTGCCGGGCGCGATCGGGTTGAGTCATGTGCTCATCAAGGACGGGAAGTGGACCATTGCCCGGGCGGTTCTTCGTGAGCATGTCCCTCGCAGCTGGTTGCGAAATTATCTCCTGGCCTACACACAAACTCGCTCCCGTAACCTTCAGCAGGCCCTTGATATTCTTGAAAATACGCCTGAACCCCGGGATAGCAGGCTTCGTGCCTTTCAGAAGTGTTTAAAGGGTGAGGTCCTGGTCCGGATGCGCAATCTTCGGGAAGCCAAATCCATTCTGGATGTTCCCTCCCGTTTTTCGGAGCTCAGTGGGTACGCAAATTCCCTTCTGAAGATCGTGCAGAGTTCCCGGTCGAGGTTGCTTTTTGAGGATGATTTCACCCGGCCCGGTGGACGGGAAGGCGATGAGGATCTCGGTTATGGCTGGAGCGAAAACAGTGGAAGTTACGGCATCGTGATTCGTCTTAAGAATGGCGGTGCTGTTTTTGAAGGAACCCAGACAACCGAAGCAAAGTTTACGAGAATGTGGCAGGAATCGGATCCGAAACAGCTTCGAAGGGTGAAATTTAAAGGCCGGGTTGAACGATCTGCTGAGAGTCTGGTGATCGGTCTCGCCATTTCGCGGGATGCGGGAAACCGGAGAAGAGGTTTTCTTATTGGCATATCACAGAACGGGAACGTCCGGACCAGCCAGCAGTTATGGGGAACGGACCGGGATCGACGGTGGCGGACCCTTCAGAACCTCAAACTTGACTCTCTTGAGTCCGGCACTTCTTTTCGGTTCTCTCTTTATCGAAAAGAAGTTCGAGAAGACGACGTAAGGTGGTTTTTTAACGCCGGTGGTCAGGAGGAACAAATTTCGGGAGTGCCAATTCATCCCGGTCGAAATCAGGAAGGGAAGGTGCGGATCTCCTTCTTTACGACAGCTGATGATGGATCCGAGTATTCGGTACGACTCGAGCGCTTCCGTCTTATTCATCAGAAGGAAGAATAACATGAAAACGACGAAAAAAAACCTGTCTAAATTTTCGGGTTTTACGTTAATTGAACTCCTGGTGGTGGTGGCGATCATCGGTATTCTCGCCGCACTGTTGATTCCGACCGTTACGATGGTGAAGAACCAGGCGAACCGGGATGCTGTGCAAACAAATTTAAAGCGAATATCTTCGGCTCTTGAGTCCTACAACCAGGATTATGGTGATTATCCCCCGAGTTCGTTGGAGAATTACACCGACGAAGAACTCAACGACATGAATAACGGATCCGAAGCGCTCACTGCGTGTCTGATGACCGAACAAAAAAATGGGGTTTATCTGGAGTGGCAGGAGGATCAGTACGGAAACACCGACGGCGATAGCACGGAGGAGAATTTAACCGGTTGGTTCTTCGGGGACAATCAACTGCGTGAACTTGTTGATACCTGGCAGAATCCCATTGTTTACATCCATTACCGGGATTATCCAAAGGCGGATGAACTGGGAAAATACAAGTTGCGGACCGGCACGAAGGTGGAGATTGAGCCGGCCAAAAACCAGGATACCGCTACGTTTTACAAACCGGGGGCGTTCCAGATCTGGTCAGTCGGCCCCGATCTGAAAAACGAAAATGGGAGTGGCGATGACGTTACCATCTGGTAACAGGGGCTTCACGCTCGTTGAATTGATGGTGGTCATTGTTCTGGTGGGTTTGATCATGGGTATGGGAACGGCGTTTTTTCAATTTTCGAAAACCCGGTACGCGATGGAGGCCAATGCCAATCAGGTTCAGGCCACCCTCCAGGCCACGCGGAGCCAGGCCATGACGCAAAACAGCCCGGCTTACGTCCAGGTTCGAAAACGGAACGGACAGGTACAGGTGCTTTCGGAACAGACCATGGGACGATGGGAGTTCGAAGAGGTTCAGAACGGTAAATTGCCCGGTGCACTGCAGAAGCCTCTTTCCGTTGCCATTGATAGTTCCGGTGGGAATCCGAATATTCTGGTTCCGGGCCGACTGGGAAACGCCATTCACCTGAAGGACAAAAAAACGGCTTATCGCGATGCGCTGTCGTATCTTTCGCCCTCCCAGGGTCTTGTTCTCCGTTTCTGGCTTCGGGTGAAGGATGTCCCCGGGAAGTCTGTTCTTTTTGCCCAGGCCGGTGAATTTGCGTTTGGGTTTGATGATGACGGTCGCTTTACGTCGTCCGTTAAGGATGTGGTCGTGAAGTCGGAGGATCGAGTTTCCACAAGACAATGGGTTTTTGTCCGGGTGCTGTATTTTCGTAACGCACTTCTTCTTTACGTCAATGGAAACCGGGTCGGGTCCCAGACCATTCCCGAGGATCGTGAACTGCAATTTCGAAATGACGCGAAAAAATTCATTATGGGATCAAGTTCGGATTCGGAGAACGAAATACTTCTTGATAGTCTTGAGGTTTCGGCCCTTCTGCCCAGAACCGTCCATACACTTCCCGCCCAGATTAAGTTTAACGAAGACGCGTTCGTGAAATTTAACCGGGACGGAACGTCCTCCGGCGGCACCATCGAATTTTATCGTCTGAAACGGAAAAAAGCAGTCCGCCTCCGTGTGCTGACGACGGGAATCATTGAAAGAGAAACCTGGACACGCGATATTGAAAAAGAGGAGGACGAAGAGAATAAGGAAGAAGAAGAAAAAACGAAGGAGGAAGAGGGCAGCAGCGCAAACAAAGGAGTGGAGTAAATGAAATCAGAAAAATGGAGGATTGAAGAAGCGTAAGTGGAAAATGACCCGGTACCTGTATTGTCCGGTAAAGGATCGTGTAAGTAGCCATTAACCGTTATTAAATAGGAAAATGAAAATGAATTATTCAACAGTTCCGGAACCCGGAAAGCCCCGCCACGCCGGTTCGGCGATGATCATCGTGCTGATACTTCTCAGCGTGTTGATTATGATTGCTGTGCCATTTGCGGTTTCGATGTCCTCACAGGAAAACAGTACCCAGAATTTTCTTGGCCAGACGAAGACCGATATTGCCGTGGAAGGTCCGGTGAACGCGGCCAAAGGTGTGCTTTCACAGGGCCTGGACGAGCGAGAATGGCAGAAGAAAGGTTCGGGGAATCGGTCCTCTCCTCCTGATTTTGATGATGCCACAATGGATACCCCTTATTTCGACGTACCCGGGGAATACCGAATATCCATTGATCAGATGCTCCCGACCGAGGTTCAGGATAACCTAACGGAAAACAATCAATTGCTCGGGGTGAGTGTTCGAGATGAACAGGGAAAGATAAACAGACGAACCGCCCCGAACCGTCTTCTTCAAAACCTGGATGTGTTTCTTGCCGAAAACGACCGGAGGAGGTTGTTTCTCACGCGTTACTCCGGCCGACCGGCAGCCTGGTCCGAGCCGGTTGAGGCCTCCGTGAATTTAGAGTCCGGGGACGTTACGGTGGGAAATCTTCTCTACTTCTCCGAAGGAACAAGAGTGCAATTAACTGACGGGAACCACGTGGAGACGGGAACCATTACGGAACAGGACGGAAAAGTACTTAAGGTGGACGACATCAATTTTGAAAAATACAGGCAGAGAGATTCGGGAGACGGAGCTTCGCTTCGCCGGAACCGGCTCCGGGCTCGTTATGAGATTCGACATCCCGTCAATATAAATACCGCTCGAAAAAAGACCATCGCCGCGATCGTGTACAATTTGGGGGGGGATCCCAACGACGAAACGGAAGAACCGGTGGATCGGAAGACGGCTCTTGAACTTGCTTCGTTTCTAAAGAAAATGCCGACGACTGATTATCAGCATTTTCTCGAACGACTTCAGAAGGCCGTTTCCCGGCAAATTATTTCCAAAAATCAGCGGAATCATGTAGCGCTGAATGCGCTGGCCCCAACTCATCTTGCCCTGAATTCCGGAACGGTTTCCTTCTGTTTTCGCAGTTTTGACGTCTATTCGGTAACGGCCTCGTCGTCACTGATGACCGATGCCGGGACCCGGAAATCGGAGTCCATTTCGCGGGACGTTATTTCCGTGGGAACCAACGGCACTGCGGTGAAAGCGATAGAAAGTCAATATGAATTTATCCGTGACGTGTTCCCGTCCATGGGTCTCGGGGTATCGTCGGACTGGCACTTTGTTACGCATCCGGAGAAATTTTTTCTGGTTCGCGAAAACTACAGCCGGTTGTTTGCCGGGGGAAAACTCTTCCAGAAGGAACGGGTTAACAGTGAGGGGGATGTGCGGCTTCCAACGATGAGGGACGATGAACGGGGGCGTAGCCTCATCAAGCACCGGGGTTTCGATGATGAATTTGCCGGACGCGAAATGAAGGGAGGGGGGCTTCAGGCGACGGATTATCAGCCCGATCCCAAAAAGGAACCGGCGGATACGGGATTTGATGACCGCCGTGACCAGTACGACATCAATGCCGGGGGCATTGAGTTCTGGGTGCGGTTCGAGGATCCACCGGGAAACGTGGTATTTTTCGATACGGCGGAGGCCGATTATCAGAATCGAATTCACTTTTACTACGCCAATGGTCGTTTGGTCCTCGACCTGGCCGACGCCACACTTGCGGAAAGATACACGAGAGTGCGGGCGGACTGGAGCCCGGAACCGGACACGTGGTATCACCTTGGTGCGTACTGGAAAGGAACAAAGTACGGCCACCAGGCGATCATGATCGACGGCCACATGGTAGGCGAAACCGTGATGAAGGGTCAATCCGGCCCGGACGTGATGACCGAACTCACCTCTTCGCTCTCCGATGCTTCCGGAGGGGGCGGCGGTGGCGGCGGTTCGTCTTCTATTACCCTTAAAAATACGTCCGGGCTTCCCCCGAAAGGAGCCGTCGAGATCGGTGGGGAGGTCATTGACTACGAAAGCAAATCCGGAAATACACTGAATGATGTGACGAGGGGATCCCGAAACACCTCTTCCCAGGATCATATCAGCGGGGCGAAGGTCATGCCGTATGGGTATGTGTCACCGTTGAAGAAGGGCGAGCTGGATTTTAACGCAGGAGGAAATCAGCTTACGGTGGAATTCGACGGCATCCCGGTGACCAATGCACAGGTGAATTCCGGATTTGGCAAAGATCCCCGGGCCACCGTGGACGTAAAAGGAGGAGGGGGAGGCGGTGGTGGTGGAGGTGGTGGGGGCAATCCCGGTGTGCAACCATCGGACAAGGAAATCCCGGCCAAATTTCCAAGCAGTTCGCCCGATGATTTTCCGGAACCCGGTCTCATCCTGATTCAAGATGAAGTAATTAAATATGAATCGGTTGATTCAAAAAAGTTTAAGGATTGCACAAGGGGCGTTATCGGGACGAGTGCCGCGCAACATATGCCCGGGGAACAGATTGTCTTCTTTGGTTTTCCAGTTTCGGACAGTCAGGGATTCGACAACATTAATATAGTGCAAATTAAGAAGGAGTGGCTGTTTCCGATTAAAATCCATGAAGTGGATGGGACAACCTTCATGGGGGGGATCGTGGATGGTCCGGGGGGCTCCCGAATTCCACCGGTTCGGGAATTTTTGGATACCGAAAATCAGAGCCACAGCAGCGGGGATGACGTGCTTCCCACGTTCGCCACGGACAATGGTGCGCTTGCAAAAGAAGACGGGCTGCTGAAGGAGGAAGTCACCATAGTTGAAGAGGAGTCAGGGGGACAGAAGAAGAAACGGAAAACCGTTTATATTGGTCGGCTTGAAGATGATGAAAGCAAATCAATAGCAGCCCTGGAAAATCACGTGACGGAAGAAGTTTCCGTAAATGGCCGAAACCGGATCATGAAGTTTCCCTCAAGGGAACTGGTTTCATATCCGTTTAACGGGGGAGAGGAATATTTCGGGAAGTCGGATCCGGATGCCGGGGCCGTACAATATTCGGCCCTCAAGGGAACAGTGGACGAAATACGGTTCTTCAGCGGCCCCAAGGGACGGTTTCTACTTGATGGATCTCTTGATTCAGATCAGGAACAGTTTAATCTGAACACCAGGTTAAATCAGAACGGTGGGGCCCTGAAAGTGGGGGATGAACTGATTGGTTACCCGACGGTGGAACAGCAGGGCGGAAACTACGTGGTGAACAACGCCCACCGGGGATACCTCGAGTCCGACAAACAAATTCATAACCGGGGAGACCGTATTTTTAACATGAATTTCCTTTCCGTTACCTCGCTCTCATCCGACATTGGCAAAGAGGATCGAACCATTCCGGTGAGGGGGCCGAGGGGAGCACCAGGTTCACGATATTTTGCTCGTATCGGCGAGGAAATAATAGGATATACGCAATTGGGCGGAGAGGGATTTCAGATGCCGGATCATCCACGCACCGGGAAAGGTCTGTACCGGGGAGCGTTTGGGACCCCAAAACAGAGCCACCAGAAGGATGACATGGTGTTTGTACCGCCTGTGCGATATCCGGATTTTGCCCCGGATGAATCAACCCATCATTCGTCCATGTCCCGGTATTATACCGGTATGGAAAAGCTCAACACGCATTGGGAAAAGGTGAAGTGGGAAGTGGATCGAAACGAAAATGACCGCGTCGAGACGCGGTTTTTGGTACGCACAGGTGAAACCCCTTCGTGGGATGTAAAACCGGAGAATCAGAAAGGGAGCATCTGGGAATATCGTAACAGTACCTTCGATGAGGGCGAAATAAAGGCGACCGATGAAATCATTGATGTCATGGTCCTGTTTGATTATCGGGACAAGGCCTATGAGGCTGCCTCCTGGCGGGATGTGCACTCCTGGAAGGACACGTCCCGGCTCCAACGACTGGAATTTGAATACCAGAACTCCACAATGAGGCTCGAGCACAAGCGACTCCGGTAACGACATTCAGGAACCAGAAAGATGGGCAGTAAGGAATTCCCCGAAACATCCGTTCCCGCGAAGGTCGATACTCTCTCGGCCGGAATTGTTCGGGCCTGCTTTAACGGTTCGCTTACACGCAAGATGACCGAGGAGGCCTCTGCTGAATTAACCGGAGTCGGCGTACCCGAGGATCAGATAATGACATATCAGGTTCCGGGAGCCTTTGAACTCCCGAGAGCCACAAAGAAAATCGTGGAAAATTGTCCGGATCTCGATGGTGTCATTCCGCTGGGGGTTGTCATTCGGGGGGAGACCCCTCATTTTGACTACATCTGCGAGGCTGTTACCCAGGGATTGAAGGAGGTCTCTCTGAACGCAGAGGTTCCGGTTGTTTTCGGGGTACTCACGTGTGATACCCGGAAACAGGCTCTCGCCCGGGTGGACCGGGATGGCGAAAAAAACAAGGGCAGAGAATCCGCACGTGCTCTCCTCAGCATGATTCATCTTGAGCAAACACTTTCCTGATCTCCGGATCACGTCGTCGCACTGTACTTGTATTGTTTTCTTTTTGTCTGTGTGTTTCCCGTGGAAGATTTTCACCTGCAGGAACAGGAAGACGATTCACTTCCCGATCGAACAAGAGTACGAGGACGAGTGGTGCAGTATCTTTACGCACGTGATATCAGGAATCAGGAAGAGCTTAATCTGGATCGGTTTCTCGGATCCTTTGATTCCTCCGAGGAACTGCAATCGTTCGGACGAAATCTCGCAAAGAGCATAGCGGAAAATCAGGAGGAAATTGATCAGTTGATCCGGGATAAATCGGAGGACTGGGATCTGGAACGCATGTCCGTGGTGGACCGGAACATCCTTCGACTCGGAATTGCCGAGATGCGGTTTCTTGAGGAAACGCCCCGCACCGTGGTGATTAACGAATGCGTGGAGCTTGCGAAACGGCTTGGCACAGAGGATTCAAGGAAATTCGTGAACGCGATCCTTGATCGGATACCGGTGAGGGAGGATAATAACTGAACCGACAAAGAGGGAGGTTTCACGGACGCTGTACTCGAAACGAAGCGGATAGCAGATGAGATGGCATCGGAGGTCGAACCCAACAATTCAGATGTCCATCTTTTTACTCTCTATTGATTATCGGTAATTCGGGACCAATGGGTATTTTTGGTGACGCGTTTCAAAAATTAAAAGATGGTTTAAGCAAAACTCGGGACCTTCTGTCGGACGGTGTGCAGAAATTACTTACGATGCACCGTGACATTGACGAGGAATTTCTGGATCAGCTCGAGGAGGTCCTGATCACGGCTGATGTGGGGGTCGAAACCACCGATGAAATACTGGAAGAACTCCGGGAAGCGTATCGAAAAAAAGAGGTTGAGGAAGTGGAGGAAGTTCGTCCGTTTCTCAAGGAAAAGCTCATTTCTCTGCTGGACCGGGGAGAGGAGCACAGGGTAAACTGGAATCCGGACGGGCCGACGGTTTTTCTTGTTGTCGGCGTAAACGGGTCCGGAAAGACCACAACCATCGCCAAACTGGCATATCGCTTCAAGCAGGAGGGCAAGTCAAGTATTCTTGCGGCCGGCGACACGTTCCGTGCCGCGGCGGTGGAACAGCTGGAGACCTGGGGAGACCGGATCGATGCGGAAGTCGTGAAACACGAACAGGGTGGAGATTCGGGGGCCGTCGTTTACGATGCTTCCGAAGCCGCCGTTTCGAGAAACAGGGAATGTCTGTTTGTCGATACCGCCGGTCGGCTTCACACGGAAAAAAATTTAATGAAGGAACTCGAAAAAATTCGTCGTGTTCTCTCCGATCAAATAGAGGGCGCCCCCCACGAAACCCTCCTGGTTCTGGATGCCACCGTTGGACAGAATGCCATTCGGCAGGCGGAGGATTTTGACAAGTTTACGAAACTTACCGGGATTGTTCTCGCCAAACTGGATGGCACGGCAAAAGGAGGAGTGCTCGTTCCCATACAGCGAGAACTCGGGATTCCCGTGAAATTCATCGGTCTCGGCGAAGAGGTTGAGGACATTGAACCATTTCGGGCCGAGCCATTCGTCGACGCGCTGCTTTCCTGATCTTCTCCGAAAGGTTTCCCCCGGCCGGGATCTGTTTGTCGAAAAACGCCGGCTACATACCGGGAATGTTATTTGTTCGGTTGAGGCCTGTTTGAAGTGGTGTCTTTGCCGGTCCGAGTTCTTTGTGAAGGGCCATTTGTATCTAATCATGAGGAGGGAACGGGAAAATGGTGAATTGTTCTTTTTCTGGTACAAAACCCCCAAAAAACTTTTTTTGACATCCTTCATACATGTGTTATGTTTAGGATGGCAATGCCGGGGTTGAACCGGAGGAGTTGTTCCGAATTGAAACAATTAATTGTTGGTGGAAACCTTATGAACAAGATTTCGCAAATTCGGGCAGCAGAAGGAGGGTTCACGATACTGGAATTAATGATTTCCGCCGCTCTTTTGGCCATTGCACTGACCGGAGTCGTTGCGGCCCTTTTCGAGTCCAGCCGGATTGACGAAAACACCCGGGAACGCGCAATTGCCCAGAAGGCCGCCGAAAACATGATGGAGCAGATTAAGGCCCAGCCGCGGAATGCCGGCGGTGCAGAAATTGTAGATTTCTGTAATAACAACGCCGACTTTGACGTCGAAAATCTGGAGACCGGGAACAACTCAGAGGGCTCCATCCCGCCACCGGATACGTCCAATCCGGGATATGTGATTGTCACGGTGGTGATCTCCTGGGATGGTGTAATGGGGCCTCAGAATCTTTCTATTACGAGATACCTTTATGTATATGGGTAATCGAAAATTGAACAGACCGAAATGGGATTCAGGGTTTACCCTGATCGAGATGATGGTGGTTGCCGCGGTATTTTCCGTTCTGATCTGGGCCACTTACAAGACCCTGGATTCAGCCACCGTAATGAAGCGACAGGAGGAGCGGGAGACGAAGATGCAGGAGCAGGTTCGAAGTGGAATTCAGTTAATGGCGGAGGATCTGAAGGAAAGTTCCCTGCTGTACGCTGACACCACCATGCGGTGGCGGGATGGCACCGATACGGAGACGTACGATAAATTTCACGGTTGGTTTTACCGGGAATTTCCGGGAGGCGACTACCGCCCCGGTCTCGTGCAGTGTCCCGAGACAAACTGTTCCTGGGCCTTCGACGCTGGCACTGCCACCTACCGAGTTCAAAATTCCCGGTTCACCACAAATTATAATTACTACGACCTTACAAATTATTTTTCCGATGTGTATTCCCCGACCAGCGGCATCGGAAAAGGAGCCGCTCACTCGGGGCGTGTTCACAATAACTACTTTCATCCCTCACGTCACAGTTACGGCACTCCGGATCCCGGTGATTATACGGGGGCCCAGTGTCTGTACGACGGTGCCTTCCTGAGCCCGCTTGCCCAGCTTGACGTGATGCAGTTTCCGGTTCATCGGAGCATCAAGGACAAGTTCATCACCTCGGCCGGGTTTAACGAGGGGCCGGACATGGAAGGGATGTTGATCTTCGCGCCGTACTACGATGGTCGATCAAAAGAAGTAAAGCTCCGCCGGTACCATATATTTGTGTCGGATTTCTTTGAGGTGATTCCCTGGTACGCCAATCCGGATAACCCGCTGTACGATCCGGCACTTTTGGGACGGGATACCGTGAGCAATGACATGATAAACACCGTTGATAATCTGGCGTTTTCATTTCCGTCGAACTCCGGGGAGTACGAACCGGGACTCGACTCGTACAACGAAATTGAATTTGATCCGCATGGCGCTGGTCTACCACCGGGATGGAACGGCCGGCTCACGCTTCAGAATTTCTTCGACTTCGACGGCGACGGACTCATCGAGAACGGAATTGACGCGGACGAAGACGGCGTAATTACGACCGGACCCGCTCCCAATCTCACGCCGGACAGCGAGGCCACGTACGAAAAATTCCGTCTTGTTCCCTCCATGTCCTTGGTCGATGTGGGACGCTACCATGATTGGCAATTTGGGACCAATCGAGTCAAAGGCCTTGTTTACCATAAATACGAAGATAGCAGCACCAATCTGAAGGGATCCTTCACGGAGATGGAACTGTTTTATTTCATCGACCTGGAGACCGGCTGGACCCGGTTGTTCTTTACCTGTTCCTGGTCGGGCAATACGTTTACCGTGAACGCTTCCTACATCCGGAACCAGTTCAACGGGTTAAAAGCGGGTTACGACGACGCCTACGAACAGAGCAGGTTCTTTGCCGATTACGAGGAAGTGGCAAGCGGTGTCGTCGGGTTGAATTTCAGCAAGTCCCGCACGTATCCGGAGTGGGTTCCCGGGGGCGTTCCCACAAATACCGATTCGATGCGTCTCGGCCTGCTTGTGGATGAACGCGTAAGGGACAAGGATAAGTACCAATATCCACAGTTTTCCGTACAGACCATGGTAACCCCGAATAATTAACGCCGTCGGGGGAACATCGGTCCAAATTACCGGAGGAAACATGAACAACGAAGAAGAACAGAGAGTATGGCAATTTTCGACGGGGGAGGAGGCGAAGCAGGAAGAGCCCGAAGAGAAATCCGGAGAACCTTTCCTTTCGAAGGTGGTGGATCAGCTACGGAACTACGCGACCCCGATCACGGCCGGTTCAATCGTTGTTCTTGCTATTTCCCTGATCTTTGTAATAGCGGCAGGAGGAGGAGAACCCGATAACGCCAGTTACGATATTCCGGGAGGGGACATCAAACGTATATCGGAAGACGATGTCTCGACGTGGGTGTCCATCACGGATCAACTCGCCCGGAGTGTGTTTCCGGAGAAGGAGATGGTTCTTCATACGTCTTCCATGATTTCCTTTCGGGTTGAAATGAAAGAGCGAGAGGAACTGAAAAGCGTCATTCAGGAGCTCTGTAAACAGAACGATACGTCCTTTAAGTGGTATAGAAGAACAACCCGGGAAATTGGATTGACGAATCCGGCCTCCCTTCTCCGTCGGAACCCGGACGAAATGAGGGAAAACGTACCGGAAGCCCTGAAAGAAAACCGGAGCCTTGTTCGGCGTAACGCAAGGGAAATTCTGGATGCCTGGAATCGGCTCCAGGAAATTTCAAAATCCATCAAGAAAACAAAGGAATCGAACACATCAAATGAATCCCGTTCTTCGTCAGGGAGGTAGGCATGGTGAAACAGAAAAACCAGACGGAAAAAGGAACCATACTGATAACCGTTACTATTATTGTTTTTATTATTGCGGTAATGAGCGGGTTTGTCATGGAGCGAACCCGTCTGAATGTGAAGGACCACAAAGAAAAGAAACGGATTTCCCAGTCCCACCACGCGGCCCGATCGGCCATGTCCCTGGTGATAGCGGATCTGAACAAAAATTTACTGGATACGTATCCCGATCCGGGCACACTCCCACCACTGACGTATACCTCTGCTGACCCCGATGGCCGTCAAATTATGAACTCCACCGGGAAAACCTTGTTGGGCCATCCCGGTCGCGACGGAATGGACAACGATAATGATGGCACAATCGACGAGACCGGTGAGGACAATCCCCTCGAAAACCCGTCCGACCCCGTTTCCGGTCCGGGTTATAAGGGAGGAATTTATCGGGTGACGTTAAAGGAATGGACAACCAAAAGCAGCGGAGACAAAATCGGAGCCCCCGGCATCGACGACGACGATGATGGCGAAGTCGACGAGCTCGGGGAGGTACGGGGATACACCAGGGAACACGATCGACGTTTTACCATGCACACGGTGGCTTCGTACGGCAACTATACGACCGAGACCGTGGCTCGTCTTCACACGGATCTCTCGCCGGATTCGCCCCTGGTGAATTTTGGCCTGTTTTCAAACAATAGTTTGATGGTGAAGCCGGGCAAAAAGGGTGGGCCAATGGACAGTTATAACAGCAATGACGGCTCCTACGCTTCCCATGTGAGCGGTGGTTACGCGAATGAGAATTTCGCCATCGGTTCCAATGATGACCTCACCGTTCAAAACCCGAACGATATTCACGGGGAGGGCAAGTACGGTCCGGATGCGGGAGACGAGAAAGACATCAAAGGCAATGTCTCGAAGGGAGTGTCTAAACTGAAGGAAGAAGAGGAGTATCCGAAGGCCGAGTTTCCGGACACCGGCCTGTCGACCGGTAACCTGAACGTGACCGGAACCCAGACGCTCACGTCCGGGGATTATCATTTCGACAACATCAACGCGGCCAACTCCAGCACGTTGAAGGTCGAGGGACCGGCGCGCATCGTTGTGGACGACACGTTTTCCGGAGGGGATGAGTTTACGCTGGACGCGGATACCTCCAGCGGGCCGGTTGACATTTACGTTCGGCAGGAGGTGGACATGGGACCAAAGGTGTCGATAACCCATAACGATCCCAATGACGCCGCAAAAGACCTCAAAATGTTTGTTGGTGAAAAAGGGGGTCCGGACGGCCAATTCAACGTCCAGCCGATGTGGGACATGAAGGGATTGCTCTGGGCTCCGGAAGCAGAGGCACAGTTCAAACCCAAAGGCTCCGACGGCGGAGAACTACACGGGGCGGCAATTGCCGGTAACGTAACCAAGATGCAGCCCAACCTGTCCGTCCACTACGACGAGGCCCTCCGGGACGTACGGAATCTGCCCGGCCAGCGGTTCGTGGCTTACATAACGGCTTCGTGGGTGTCCGGTCAACGGGGAGGACGATAACGGGAGAGTTCCCCCCTCTTCCGAAGGGGGTGAAAAGTAATAACGAAAACGGTATCCGGGGTTTGAACCGCCATCCAAGTTGCCGGCGAGGGCCAGAATTTACGGGTCTTCGCCGGCAACGTTTTTTTTCGGCGGAGGAGATCCGATAACCACAAGCGGTCCCGTCCAGGCCATCAGTGTAAGGAAATTGGTAACGGTTCCCGGATAAGGATGATTCCGGGTATCCGGGGATCTGGTGGTGGGAAGGGCGGTAAGAATCAACCCGATCAAAATGCGTGGCAGCAGGGAAAAGTAAACAAACGTTCGAGCCGGCAAAGAGAAATACCGGCCCGCGTACAGCAAATGTCCCCGGAGGGCATTGAACGCCGGAAACTGTCCCAGGTTCTGGCTTCCTGCACCGGTGACGTGCGTTATTTTTAATTGCGGGTTATACATGATTTTTTTGTCCAGGTCCCGGCGGACACGTCGACAGAGATCAAGATCCTCCATGTATAAACCGTATGATTCGTCCATGCCACCGATCCGGAGGTATTCGTCGCGTCGCATCCCCACGGCCATTCCCCCGATCCAATCCACCGATATCGGCTCATCGGTGGTTTTCCAGGGATAGGCCTGCCGGTAACCGGCAAACAGTGAACTGTTTGGAAAGGTGTGGGACAGTCGGTTCATCTGGCAGAAGAACGTCCAGGCCGAGGGATCCGGCATAGCGGTCAGAGAACGTTCCCCATCGGGATACCGGACCCGGGGACCCACAATCCCGGTATCCGGATGTGCCTCAAGAAACCGAACCAGATCCGGGAGGAAATTCTCCTCCAGAACGGTGTCCGGGTTTAAGAGCAGGAGTTTGTTTCCGATAGCATGTTCCGCACCGCGGTTGCAGGCAGAGGCGTATCCCTCGTTTCGTTCAAGACGAAGGACGACGTCGAACGAAACCGGACACGCCGATTCGTAGTTTTTTTTCCCGTTATTGTTTACCAGCAAAACTTCCGTCTGGCAGTGGCCGGTGGTTTTCCGGATGCTCCGGATGCACTCCGTAATCGTGGAGGGGGATTCGTAGCAGACGGGGATGACGATACTGACATCCATGGTAGGGCAGCGGACAAGGAGTGACGTGAGGTCCCGGCGGGCCGGGACGTCATGATTGAAAGATTAGTGGGTCTTCATTATAATTTTTATAGCCGGGCTTGTAGCTCAGCGGGCTAGAGCGCACGCCTGATAAGCGTGAGGTCGGCGGTTCGAATCCGCCCAGGCCCATCATATCATCGGGTTAAATTTATTTCTAATTACATTTCCTGGAGATCGGCCATGTCAGAAGAAGGGGAAATTCAGGTTGGGACCAGCGGCTGGACGTACAACGATTGGCGAGGAACGTTTTATCCGAAAGGGCTTCATCAGAGTGATCAACTTTCCTACTACGCCGACCATTTTCAGTCGGCGGAGATGAACAAAACATTTAATCAGTTTCCGTTTGCCGGCTACATTAACAAATGTAATAATCGTGTATCGGATGATTTTGTGTTTTCGGTGTGCGGGAACCGGCGAATAACACATGAATCCGGTCTGCGGGATCTGCGCGGAGTGATGAACGCGTTTTTTAACCGGCTTGATGGACTGGATAAGTTAAGTGTGGTGGTCTGGGAAATCCCGGAGGACATAGAGAAAGACACGGACATGCTGATGGAGTTTCTTGAGGTGTTGCCGATGCAGTTTCGCCACGGGATTGAGTTTGGCCACGAGAGCTGGGAGGACGACGAAGAAGTGAAGGAAATGCTTCAGGAGCGTGGCGTGTCCTCCGTGGTGACGCACAGGACCGGAGACGACCCGGTGGAACTTGCGAACGGAGGATCGTTCTCGTACGTACGGTTCCGTGACGGAGAGGAGGAAAACGGGGCCGACAGTGTGGATGAAGACGTGCTTTCTCACTATGCGGACCAGGCACGAGAGCTCAGGCAGGAGGGGCGTGACGTGTACATATATTTTCTGAACACGGATGGGGCAAGCGCCGTGGAAGACGCTCGAGAACTGGAAGAATTGCTGACTTGACACGACCGGATTATTCTATTAATATATTAAACGCGTGCCGGACCAGATCTTTGACAATTGGGAGTTAGAAGGTGCCAGGGTAATACCTGAGCAGAACCGGTTGCATTCGTTCCGCCGTTGAAGGCGGGAGGATATGCGACCAAGCTACGAAGGGTAAACGGTGGATGCCTTGGTGCCGGTAGTCGAGGAAGGACGTGGCTGGCTGCGATAAGCCTCGGGAAGCCGCCAAGCAGGCTGAGATCCGGGGATTTCCGAATGGGTGAACCCGGTCCGGGTTATGCCGGACCACCCCGTCATTGACGGGGGGACAACGCAGGGAACTGAAACATCTTAGTACCTGCAGGAACGGAAAGCGATAGCGACTTCCTCAGTAGTGGCGAGCGAACGGGAAAGAGCCCAAAAGGTTCGGCTGTAGAAGCCTGTGAGCATTGGTCGAGCCTGGTTGACGGGAGGTTTGCGCTTCGTGTCACAGCACGAAGGGGAAGTTACAAAGGACATTCTAGACGAACTGAGCTGGAAAGCCAGACCAGAGAGGGTGATAGTCCCGTAGTCGAAAGGAAGGTCTCTTCCTGGCAAACCAACCCGAGTATCACCGGGCACGTGAAACCTGGTGTGAATCTGGGGCGGACCACCGTCCAAGGCTAAGTACTTACCGGCGACCGATAGTGCACCAGTACCGTGAGGGAAAGGTGAAAAGGACCCCTGTGAGGGGAGTGAAAAAGAACCTGAAACTGTTTACCTACAAACGGTGGAAGGGCTAAGACAGCACTCACATTCCGGCCCGCCTTGCTGGACCCCGCTTCGGCGGGGAAAGGCGAGAACGGCCCGTGAGTACCTGTCATGCCTGACCGCGTACCTTTTGCATAATGGGCCCGGGAGTTGCTGCAGGCCGCAAGGTTAATCCGTTCAGCGGAGAAGCCCTAGCGAAAGCGAGTGTGACAAGCGCGACAAGTGGTTTGTAGCAGACCCGAAAGGTGGTGATCTATCCATGGCCAGGGTGAAGCTCATGTAACAATGAGTGGAAGCCCAAAGGGTTGTAGGCTGAAAACTGCTCCCGTGAGCTGTGGATAGGAGTGAAAGTCTAATCAAACCACCATATAGCTGGTTCTCTCCGAAATCGCTTTAGGGTGAGCTCTGTGTGATTGTCGGTGGGGGTAGAGCTACTGAATGGAAACGAGGGCTTACCAAGCTACTCTTTCCAACCAAACTCCAAATACCATCGGCATCAGCACAGGAGTCCGAGCCCGGGGGAAAAGCTCCGAGCTCGAAAGGGGAAGAGCCCAGACCGTCGGTTAAGGCCCCTAAATGCAGACTAAGTGAACATGAAAGGAAGTGGAGTGGCGAAGACAGTTAGGAGGTTGGCTTGGAAGCAGCCATCCTTTAAAAAGTGCGTAGCAGCTTACTAGCCGAGCCTCTTCGCGCCGAAAATGATTGGGTCTCAAGTCTGCTGCCGAAACCACGGGTTTACGAAACATTGTGTTTCGTAGGCGGTAGGAGAGCGTTGTATACTGGCTGAAGGGATACCGGGAGGTGTCCTGGACGGTATACAAGTGCGAATCCGGGCATGAGTAGCGTTACAAAGGGGGCGAGGAAACCCCCTCGTCGAAAGCCGAAGGTTTCCTGGGCAAGGTAATTCCCCCCAGGGTTAGGCGGCTCCTAAGGCAAGGCCGAAAGGCGTAGCTGATGGATAGCAGGTTAATATTCCTGCCCTGGCTTGAGAAGGTTATACCCGATAAGACGACGAGGAAGGATAGGTCATCCGGGCCGATAGTTGTTGCTCGGCCAAGGGTGTAGTCCTGCTCTGCAGGATGAGACCTGATGGGGACCCGGAGATAACTTCAAGGGGAAGTGACTGAATCCAGGCCTCCAAGAAAAGTGTTATCGGGAACGACTCGAGCCAACCGTACCAAAACTGACACAGGTAGGCTGGGAGAGCATCCTTAGACGCTCAGGAGAACCCTCGTTAAGGAACTCGGCAAAATGGCCCCGTACCTTCGGAAGAAGGGGTGCGCGGGATTGTGAAGAACCTTGCGTTTGGAGCAATCCGGCGTCACAGTAAAGTGGGCCCGGGGACTGTTTACTAAAAACACAGGTCTGTGCCAAGGCGTTTAAAGCCGATGTATACAGACTGACGCCTGCCCGCTGCTGGAAGGTCAAGGGGCGAAGTTATCGACCTTCGGGTCGAGAAGCTTCAAACCGAAGCCCCAGTGAAGGGCGGCCGTAACTATGACGGTCCTAAGGTAGCGAAGTTCCTTGTCGGGTAAGTTCCGACCCGCATGAACGGCGTAACTACCGGGCTACTGTCTCAACGAGGGCCCTGGCGAAATTGAAGTCGCGGTGAAGATGCCGCGTTCCCGCAGCTAGACGGAAAGACCCCGTGAACCTTTACTGCAGCTTCATATTGGGTTTTCGCATACGATGTGCAGGATAGGTGGGAGGCGAGGAAGGTTCCCTTCCGGGGGAACTGGAGCCATCCTTGAAATACCACCCTTGGTATGTGGAAATCCTAACGAAGTTCCGGTATCCGGGCTTCGAACAGTGTGAGGTGGGCAGTTTGACTGGGGCGGTTTCCTCCTAAAGAGTAACGGAGGAGCCCAAAGGTCCCCTCAGCACGGTCAGCAATCGTGCGCAGAGCGTATAGGTATAAGGGGGCTTAACTGCGAGACTGCTAGGTCGAGCAGGTGCGAAAGCAGGGCTAAGTGATCCGGTGGTACCCTGTGGAAGGGCCATCGCTCATCAGATAAAAGGTACTCCGGGGATAACAGGCTTATCGCGCCCGAGAGTCCATATCGACGGCGCGGTTTGGCACCTCGATGTCGGCTCATCGCATCCTGGGGCTGAAGAAGGTCCCAAGGGTTCGGCTGTTCGCCGATTAAAGCGGTACGTGAGCTGGGTTTAGACCGGCGTGAGCCAGGTCGGTCCCTATCTGCTGTGGGCGCAGGAGACTTGAAGGGATCCGTCCCATGTACGAGAGGACCGGGACGGACGAGCCAATGGTGAACCAGTTATCCCGCTAGGGGTAATCGCTGGGTAGCTAAGCTCGGCAGGGATAACCGCTGAAAGCATCTAAGCGGGAAGCCCCCCCTAAGATCAGGTTTCCCTGAAGGGACCTGGAAGACTACCAGGTTGATAGGCCGGAGGTGTAAGGGTTCGAGGAAGCCTAGCTTCCAAGGCCCTCAGCTGACCGGTACTAATCACCCGTCTGGCTTGGGTCGCATATCCTCACGTCTTCAACACGCAACTTGTTCTGCTTTCCTTGGCACCTTCTACTCCCGATCGTCACATCCATGATCGACAACCAACCTCCTGGTTCGTTGCCGATCACGGATGATTGACGGACAGTTTTTCCGGTGGCCCAATTCCGCGAGGGCCACACCCGTTCCCATTTCGAACACGGAAGTTAAGCCTCGCGGGCCGATGGTAGTCCTTGAGTGGGCGAGAGTAGGTCGCTGCCGGATCCCTATTTTCCTGCCGGCAGGGTGGATGTCCCTGCCGGATTTTTTTTATTGGCCTGTTCCACCACAGGGTTTTCTAACACACGCCAACGAATTTCGTATTGATTTTGTGCCCGGTTAACACTGGTACGGGTATACTTTTTTCACGTATCGGAACTTATTTCGCTCGCTCTAATATCGTTTATCTGTTTGCTGCCGAGAATTCTCATGAAACATTCGGTTACTTCCCTCTATTTGTCCATATTCTTTGCTCTGCTGGTCTTTACCGGTACCACTGCCTTCTCTCAGGAACAACCGGAGAGTGAACAGGAATCGGAACAACAAAACGAAAAAGAAGAAGCGTATCCGGACGTCCCGGAGAACATCAAACAATTAATCAAACAGCTGGGCGCAAAGGAGATGAAAAAACGGCAAAACGCAGAGGACAAACTCCGGGAAAAAGGAGAACCCATTCGTCCGCACCTGAAAAAATTCCGCGATCACAGCAATCCGGAAATCCGGTCGAGAGTGCAGGAGCTTATCAAGTACTTCAACAGAAAACGGCGACAGAAACGTGTGGAAAACGGTCCGCCTGTAACGGTTCCGAAAGTGGAATGGGCAGCGACGGATCTGATTTCTCACCTGAGGGAACGGACCGATATCCCCTTTGCTGAACCTGGTGGTGTTCTGGAAGAGGAGCAGGTAAAGCTTTCCGGTGTGTCCCTGTCCTTCTGGAACTTCATGAAAGAGTTCTGCCGGCAGACGGACACGCGATTTGTGATTAAATCAACGGATGAAGAACACCTGATTTCGTTTCGGAATGGTTCCCTTTCCGACGTTCCGCACAGTATCGTCGGGAGCATGATGGTTCAGGTAGTGGAACTAAACGCAAACTACGGACGGTCTTTTCCTGCGGGTGAGGAATCCGGAGAAACAAAACAGAACAAAATGCGAGTTGAACTCCGTGTGATAATGGATCCACGAATTTCGGTGAAGGAGTTGGACGACGTCAAGGTCACGGGAGCCAAAACCAACAACGGTGAAGTTCTGCCCCCCATCAACGAGAAAGAGGACAACAGCTCGGGTGGTATGGCCGTTCGCATACGCCAGGCATTTGGTAGAAACGGGCAATCCTCCCCTCCATTTTCCTTCGAAAAATCTGTAAAGATTAAGTCTCCTCAGGAAGGAGGAAGGCTGATCAAAAACTTTTTTGGTAAACTAACGGTCAACGCCATAGCTCACCGGAAGCCCTTTTCGTTTTCCCTTTCCTCACCGGATGACGTAGCCGGCTCCTACAAAAAAGGAAAAAAGTTCAACGTCGGTCTGAAATCGTGGGATAAGAAGGAAAACAGTAGTACGTTTCAGGTCGAATTGAAGGAATCCGACGCCGATAGTGCCGGTGGAGGATCCGCGAGAAGGAGAGCCATACGGCGAATAAAACGTATGCGGAAGGGAGGAGCTAATCAATTATCACGGTTTTCCTTTAAACTGGATCTTCCCTCGGAAGGTACCGTGGAATTAACGGAGGTCCAGGAAGTGGACGTGAACAAAGAAAACAGGAAACGAACATCAATTACTGCGACAATCAAATACAGCGGAAAAGTACCTGAAGGAACGGAACTGATTGTTGTCTGCCCGAATCAGGAGCATGAATGGACTCCCTCATTTGAAGTTGAGAATATACCTCTACCACGGACCAACAGACCGGCGGAGCAAACGAAAACGGAGGAGGAATCGGACCAGGGCAGCGAGAAAGAACAATCCTCCGGGGAAGAAAAATAAATTAATCGGGACACGCTGTTGGCCTGTCCGATGCCGTCTTCCGGTTCAGTCCTGGCCCGGTGGTTCCCGATGATCGACGGTCGGATCATTTCTTGTTCGTTGTTTTACGGGCTCTTTGTCCCGCCGTTTTTTGTGAGGCCGGTTTTCGATGCCACCCGTCCTTAAAGGATTCGGCGGTGATGTGACCGTCCTTCGTCCACCTGATTTTTAACGCCCCGAACCGGATGGTATCCAGAACGGTTGCTCCGATCCCGCCATACGTTCCGAAAACCGCAGGGTCAATTCGATCACGACCCGCGCTGACGAACGCAAATTCCGGATGTATGACGTCCGATAGTGGATTGTCCATGCTTCCGGGCCCACCGTGATGAGGAATTTGAAGAACGTCAACGGTTTGTTGCTGGACGTTCTTTTTGAATGTGGTCTTGTAACGTCCTTCGAGGTCACCCGTAAGCAGGATGGAGGCTGTTCCGGACGTGCATTCCAGTACGAGACTGGACCCGTTTGAGGTTGGTTTGGCTCGATGTTCCCGGTACGAGGAGGGATTTCCGGGAGGCGATAATACATTTATGTCCCAATCTCCCAGCTGCTTCCTATATCCCGCCCCAACCCGAATTATGGATAATCCCCGTTCCTGTAAATTTTTCAGGAGTCGTTTGCCCGCCGGATATTGATCGAAGTAGGAGGACACCCATATGGTTCGAATATTGAAGCGGTCCGCGAGAGATCGTATGCCTGAAATATGATCCCGATCCGGGTGAGACAGAACAAGCAGATCAATCGTCCGCACCCCGCGGTTCCACAGAGCCGGTGCAGTAATCCAGCGCCCCGGATCCGAAAATCCTTTGGCCCCACAATCATATACAATTGTACGACCGTTCCTGCCGGAAAGGATGATACTGGTTCCGTGTCCCACGTCCAGCATGGTCATTGATCGGGTCCTGGATGGAACACCGAAGAAATACCCGGACACCAGAACAAGGCCCCAGAGGATGCTGCAAACGAGCAGTCGGAGCCGTCCGGCTTGCTGAAAAAACGAGGTACCGTATACCACCAGGGCCAGACAGAACCAGTAAACGGTTATGGCCAGCCATCCCGGCTCCGGAAGGTGAACGTAAAATGGTTCCACGCCGGAAAAACCATACGCAAGTTCTTCCAGTAGATATTCAACTCCTCTTATGAGGGAGGCACAGGCCGTGAGGAGTGTGCCGGCCATTGGCACTCCGAGGTTGTTCATCACACCGAAGAGGAGCCCAACCGGGCCGAGGACGAGCAAAATTGGCACAAGAAGGAAAAATATCGGGTTGACGAAGAGGGAGCCGACGGATATCAGGTGAAAATGCTGTACGGCCACCGGCCCGGTGACAAGAAGAACGGTGACCGTGGCGATAAAGATGGATGAAAACCAGGAAAAACCTTTCTTTAACAAATGTTTGCACTTTTCGATCAGGAGGAATTCCCGGAGAATTCTGGATCGGGCATCGTCATCGGGGGGAGAATAGTCGGGAAGCCGGGGAAAAACGACCAGTAGACCGAGGACCGCGAGAAAACTAAACTGGAATCCGGGCGAATAAAGATTCAGCGGCCATAAAAGAAGAATCACCCAGGCCGCAACACCGAGAAGCTGAACACCGTGAATTTGCCGTTCAATCTGTATGGCCAGAAGAAAGATTCCGCCCATGACCGTTGCTCGAACCGCGGAAGTCCGTAGTCCGCTTAGAAACAGAAACAAAAGCAAGAATCCCCCGAGAAGGCATCTTGCCATTGAAGGAGGAACATGAGTCAACCGCAGAAGAAAGTAAACAATCAGGGTAAGAAAAAAAACGTGAAGGCCCGAGACGGCCAGGAAGTGCAGAGTCCCGCTTTTCTTAAATGCGTCTTCCGTCCGTTCCGGCACCTTTTCCCGCATGCCGAACAGGAGGGCTGGCAGGATCCGAAATTCATGTCCCTCCGCCTGAAGTGTATCAAGAAGTGTATATCGCCAGTGGGTCCAGGTTCCCCTCAAACAGCTTTGTTCGGGTGAAAGACTCTCCCAGTCGTGGGAACCGTCCACGGTCATCATACCCCCTATTCCCCGTTCGGTCCGGTACCACTCCCAGGACGACCCTCCCGGGTTCGTGACGGTTTTCTGTCGATGGCCAAATCGCCCCTCGACCCGAATTACCTCTCCGGGCTCGAATTCCGGATATTGATCAAATGTGTAAAGCACAACTCGACCGGAGGTTTTGTGGCTGTTGCCATTTGCGGTGATCCTGTGTGCAACCAGTGTGGATCGACTCCAGTGAACCTGGTGATTGGGCGTGATCTCCTCCTCCCGGGTCGAAATTTTTTCCACGTGTCCCGTTAGTTTTACCACGGCCTCCTCCGGAACATCCGCTACCGTGTTTCCTCCGGCCGTGCGAAGGAGCTGTGTCCGTAAACAGCCCGTTCCTGCGACGGCGAGTGATAAACAGAACACGAAGAGAACGGAGCGTTTGTATTGATGAGCGGAGAAACTGAGCAAAAGACATCCGGTCGTGGCGGCAAAAAGGGCCGGTATCGGCGGGTTTAATTCCCAGGCGGTTAAGATGCCCGCCATGAACGGAAACAAAAACAGGACAAGAGGGCCGGGTGGGGGAAAGGAACGGGCCGGGACATCCTGGCCTTCGGTGTCGGAGACGTCCGTTTGGATACGAAAGGACGTTTGGACGGTTTGGACATCCCCGTTGTCGTCTTGATCTGACAACAGTCCAGTTGATGAACACGCCTGCAACGAGCGTGTCCGGCAGGAACATGTTTATTATACGAAATTATCTGTGTGTTGCCATACCCCTCGAGGCCCGTGCTGTTTCTGTCTGCCCGAACGGATATAATGATAAGGAACATCCAGGATCCGTATCTGGCTCCCCCGGAACATCTCGTCCGTTTGATCTTCTCCTCATTGTGGAAAAGAACATGATTCAGGCCGACGGAAGTCCAGAAGAAATCAAAGAACGACTAACCGCTATCGAGTCCAGCGAAGAACACCTCGTGGGGGACGAAAAAAATTTTGTTCTCGAACAGCTTGATCATCATGATCCGGGGGTTCGTAAAAAAGCCGTCGACTGTCTCTGGTACAATCCGGAATCTGATGTGCTGGATCAACTACTGGATCGGGTCCGGAACGATGAGGATTCGGATGTTCGGGAAGCCGCTCTGTCCGCTCTTGGTGTGTTTATGTTTGAGGGTGAACTTCAGGGACACGCACAGGGTGAAGTTTTTGACCGGGATATGTACGACAGCACGTTCGAGGTGGAGCAGTACCGGGAGGCCCTTGATCTTCTGAAATCGGTGTGGAAGAACGAAAACCGAACGACGTCCGAGCGTGCGGCAGCCCTTGAAAGCCTGGGATATACGGACAAAGAAGAGGTGGTGTCCTTCATCGAGACCGCTCTTTCACATCCGGATAAGGATATTCGTCGAAGCGGAATTTTCGCCGCCGGTCAGCGCGATAACCAGCGCTGGTCGGAGGAAATTTCCACAATTTTGCGGTCCGAGACGGATGATGACCTTCTTAATGAAGCTGCCGCAGCTGCCGGCGAACTTCAAATGGAAGGAGAGGCATCGGTACTGAAGGAATTTGTGTTCAATAAGTCGAACGAGGATCTGCAGGTTCAGGCAATTGTGTCCCTCGCAGAAATAGGAGGCCAGTCCTGCTTTCAGGCACTGGATGATATCAGTCTGGATCACGATGATGAACAAATTCGTGAACTCGCCCGCCGTGGCATCGAAATGCTAACCCAGGAGCAAACCCCCGATCCCGGAGGCAGAAGGGAAACAAGATGAAAAATGAATTTCAAAACCTGCTCAAGCAGATGGTCGAACAGGAGGCATCGGACCTGTATATTCTTGAGGGGGAACGTCCCTTTGTCCGGGTAAATGACCGAGTTTCCCGTCTGGATCGGGATCAGGTAACGGAGGAGGAAGTGGACACCCTCCTTGATCTCCTGATGGATGAGGAAGAAAAACGTAATTTTCATAATGAGAAGGAAAAAGATTTTTCTTACGAGGACAAGAGCGCTGGTCGGTTTCGTGTAAATGCATACGTACAGCGGGGGAACATCGGGCTTGTCTTCCGACATGTCCGGCGTCGAATCCCGGATCTGAACTCATTGAATTTGCCGGTTGAACCTCTCAGAACACTGGCCGGTGCCAGCAGAGGGTTGATACTCGTGACGGGGCCGGCGGGAAGCGGGAAATCGACCACGATTGCCAGTATGCTGGAGTTGATCAATCAGCGGCGAAAAGAACACATCATTACCATAGAGGATCCGATTGAGTATTTGTTCGAGAACAAAAAATCCATTATCAGTCAGCGAGAGGTGGGGCTGGACACGGACGGCTTTCACAGTGCGTTGAAACACGTCATCCGCCAGGCTCCTGATATTATTTTTATCGGTGAGATGAGGGATCGGGAGACCATGGAAGCCGCGATGATGGCTGCTGAGACCGGCCATCTGGTGTTCAGCACCCTGCACACAATTAACGCCTCCCACACGGTGGAGCGGGTCATTAATTTCTTCCCCTCCAATCAACACGATCAAATTCGCCTGCAGCTTTCCCGGTTGCTTGAAGGAACGATTGCTCTGCGTTTGCTCCCGCGACGCGACGAAGAGGGACGGGTGCCCGCCTGTGAATTGATGTTTTCCGCTCCGCGAATCCGGAAACGGATTCGGACGGGGGCGTCGGACAAACTTCGGGAGGTCATTGAGGAAGGCGATGTGGAAGGTATGCAGACGTTCGACGACGCCATTGCCGATCTTTACGAGCGGAATCTCATTGATGAGGAAACCGCTATGAACGCAGCGGATCAGCCGGAGGAACTTTCTCTTCGAATGCAGGACATCTACACAGGGCAATCGACCCATGAGCCCGGTTCCGACTAATTTATGCAGAAAACAAAATTAATTTTCTTCCTCCAGGAATTAATTTTTTAGAAAGGAGCAAATGAGCAAAACAATTAACATAAAAAATTTGCTGGATAAAGCTGTTGAGGAGGGAGCATCGGATCTGCACATAACGGAGGGGATGTCACCCATACTTCGAATTGACGGGGAACTGGAAAAAACGTCATTGCCGGAACTGGACCGGGACGCCTGTAAAAAACTTGTTTACAGTGTGTTAAATGATGATCAGAAGCTGGAATTCGAGGAGGAGCATGAACTCGATTTTTCCCTTTACATCCCGGAGACGGGTCGTTTTCGGGTAAATGTTCATATGCAGCGAGGTTCGGTTGAAGCGGCTTTTCGAATGGTCCCTCTGGAGATAAAGAACGTCGATGAACTGGGGTTGCCTCCCATCGTTGGTGAATTTGCGGATATGGACAGGGGCCTGGTACTGGTGACCGGTCCAACGGGCGTTGGAAAAACAACCACCCAGGCGGCCATGGTGAACCGGATCAACGAACGGCAGAAGAAAATGATCATCACCATCGAGGATCCGATTGAGTACGTTCATGAAAACAAAAAAAGCGTTATCAAACAGAGGGAGGTAGGATCGGACACAAAATCTTTTTCAAATGCGCTAATGTATGCTCTGCGGCAGGACCCGGACGTCATCCTTGTTGGTGAAATGAGGAATCTTTCCACGATCGAAACGGTAATAACGGCTGCTGAAACAGGGCACCTGGTTATCAGTACCCTTCACACCCCAAATGCCCCGCAATCTCTGGACCGTCTGATTGACGTGTTTCCGCCTCACCAGCAGGATCAGGTGAAGGTCCAGATTGCCAGTGCTCTCCGGGGCGTGGTTGCACAGCAGCTTCTTCCCCGTTCCAACGGCGACGGACGTGTCGTGGCGACGGAAATTCTTGTGGCCACCTCCGGCGTGAGAAACCTGATAAGGGAACACCGGACCGATCAGTTGCTTTCCGCCATGCAGACCGGTGGGCAGCACGGCATGCGCACCATGGACGAATCGTTAAAAGAACTCTATCAAAAGGGCGAAATTGATTATGAAACGGCCGTGAACCGGGCACGGAGCCGTGATCTATTGGACGAAAGTTAAACCGGTCATTTCGACGGAAGACGGTTCAGGAGACCGAATCGGCGCGTAACGTATACGGAACCGGTAATATACCCTTGTTTTATCAGCAATAGCCAAATTCTCGGGATCTGTTTGGTCCAGAATACCACAGGCTATGTCAGCGGACGAGACGGACGAAGTGGAGCCGGCGGCGCACTGTAAGTTACATCCCAATAAACAGGCCGCCCGTCTCTGTGAGCGGTGCGACACGGCGCTTTGTGAGAATTGCGTGGAGGAAAAGGTCTACCGGGACAAACACGACATGGTCGAGCGGACGTATTTTGTCTGCTCGGAATGCGGGGCACGGGCGCTGGAACATCCGGGACTGGACAGTAAGGAGATTGCCCTTCCCGTGTCGTCGTTTATTTATGAAGCCCTGTATTACCCGATCGCCAGCCAGGGGCTTTCGATTATCCTGGGCGGTATTTCATTGTTTTTTGGCTGGGGATTGCTATTGGTTTTGTCAATTTTAAATTTCTGGATTATAGGCATCGCGGCCGGATTATTATTGACGGTGGAACTTACGGGGTATGTTCTGAATTATTACGTGGCTGTTTTGCGCAGTGCGGCGTTCGGTCAGGAAAATCCCCCTTCATGGCCCGAGGTCATCGGCCCCTGGACCACGTTCCTGAAACCGGTTGTGCATGTCTTTGGTACGGCGGTAATTTGTTTTTTTCCGGTTATTCCCCTTCTGGTGTTTCCTTTTCGACCCAATTTCCTCTGGTGGTTCCTCCTCGTTCTGTTTCTAGCGGCCGGTGGTGTTTATTATCCGATGGCGCTTCTTATTGTCACCATTCTGAAAAGTCCCGCCGGCCTTCATCCCGGGCTTGTTTTCCGTTCTATAACTGAGGCATCACGGTATTACCGTATTGTAGTGGGTTCTTTTCTTGTGGTTGCTGCATCTTTTCTTGCGATGGCGCTTATTGTATTTTATGTGCCGGTTCCGTTGTTGATCATGTTACTTGTGTTCTCCTTTTTCTTTCATTACTCGTTTCTGGTGATATCGCGTATGCTCGGTCGCATTTACGATCTCTATGAGGATCGGTTTGATTGGTTTGCTATCGTCGTGAATACGAGGGGATCATGAACGATTTGCCGACGCTGGGAAAATACATAACCTCGGTGCTTCTGGTGGTTCTCTGGGGATGGTGGACGTACGCCAACCTCGAGCAGGGGGGAAGCTTAATCGCCGGTATGATTGCGGTGTTCGGGTTTGCATTCATCGGCATGTTTCTGTTCTTTTTGCTTGCTCCGGACGTATTTCGGGCCGTCGGGAAACGAATCGGAAAAGCAATTTATTATCCCACGTCCGGTCTGGAAACGCCGGAGCAGTTGAGCCGGGCCCGAAAATTGCGAAAAGACAAAAAGTTCGAGGAGGCCGAGGAGGAGTATCAAAAATACATACGTCAGCATCCGGACCGGTGGAAAGCTCGCCGTGAACTGGCCAGTATGTATGCCAGCGAAATGGAGAATTACGGCCAGGCCCTCCAGGAGCTGAAGAAGATTCTCGAGCTGGAAGTGGAAACGGACGAAATGGAGCTTGAACAGAACGTCCGAATTACGCTCCGAAACCGGATTGCCGACCTCTACGGAAACCGATTAAACCAACCGGATAAAGCGGAGGAAACCCTTAAAGAAATGATTCAGGAACTTCCCGACGATCATCGTGATGCCGTTCGGGCGAAGGAGCGACTCAAGAAATTGACCGAAGAATCGGGATAACAAAAACTTAAACAGCGGGACTCCCCAGGATCGATTTCTCCTGTGTCCAACGGAGTTCTCCAAATTTGCGCCTCGGTGGCGTCAGGCCTTACCCGGAAGATTTTTTGCTGGAGAAGGTCACGGCGAACAGCTGGTCCGGATCCGTGTACCAGGTCTCGAATGTCAGACCCACGTCGTTACAGAGGGAACGGAAGGAGTCACGGGTGAATTTCTGGCTGTTCTCGGTGTGGATGTGTTCTCCCTGCTCGAAGTGAAAGGACATATCCAGGGCGTGTACGGGTACGGTTTGTTCTTTCAGGCTGACCAACCTCATTTCCACTTTCTGCTGGTCCCTGAGATAGGGCGCGTTGTGTTCGAATTGGTCCAGGTGAAATTCCCCGTCAAGTTCCCTGTTGATCCGGCGCAGTATATTTTTGTTAAATGCCGCAGTAATTCCTTCACGATCGTTGTAGGCGGCTTCGATCACCTCCGGGTCCTTCACGAGATCGATACCGATTAGGAGTCGATCCTTCTCCGTCATAGCGGAGGCCGTTCGGGTGAGGAGTTCCCGAATTTCCTCCATGGGAAAATTCCCGATGTTACCGCCCATGTAGACAAACAACCTCGGGAGGTCACTTTCGGGAAGATGGTCCATGGCGGTTCGATAGGTGGCCGCCAGAGCAGTGATCTTCAGGGAATTGCCGAATTCCTCCGTCAATTTCTCCGCCGATTCCCGGAGAAATTCACCGGAAATATCAATCGGCACATATTCGAGTGTTTCCTGTCGCCGGAGCCCTTCTCGAAGTAGGGTTCGGGTTTTTCGAGAACTTCCGCTCCCAAATTCGACAATTGATATCCGGTCTCCTGTTTTCCGGAGAATATCCTCCGCGTTGCTACTCAGGATGCTTCGTTCGGTTTCGGTCTGGTAATATTCCTCGAGGTTGCAGATCTCCTCGAAGAGTTCGGATCCCCGGTGGTCGTAAAAGAACTTCGGCGGGAGGGTTTTCTGATCTCCCGATAGACCGTCTTTTACGGCCTCCCGGAATTCTTTTTCGAGGTTTTGTGATTCCAGATCGCGAAATTCGACAGGTGTTGTTCCAGTCCGTGTCATGAAACTAACGGAGAAAGAACGTGAGATCTAAGAGGGTTGCCCCCGGTGACAAACGAATGTCACAGAACGGGAATACATGATGACCGGGAGGATTTGTTCAGTTGAACAAATCTCCTGAATTCTTGAGTAGAATAAAATGAGAGAGGAAGGTGGTCTCGTGGTAAATTCGACTATTATTTTTGTGGTTGCTGAGAAAATTGCAAATCAATATGAATTGAAGGGGAAAAGAAAATTCTCCTCACAAACGCCTGAAAAAAATTAATCTTTGATCCTGCCGGTCCCCGCTGGTAAAATGTGCCGTTTCTTGATGGATCCGAATGATATGAATCGATTTGTTGTTTGGATGTTCTTGTTGAACTCGTTCAGTATTTCGGCATGAAGAATCGAGATCTAACAAACTGGACTTCCGCCGATCGGCTGGGAGACTGGGTTCATGACGCTCGAGAACGATCCGTGGACATGATCAAGGATCTCAGCGAGGAGATGTTAATGGGGCCGTATCTCCCCATCGTTAATCCGTTTATCTGGGAGGCCGCGCACCTGACGTGGTTTCAGGAATACTGGGTGCTTCGTAATCTTTTCCAGGAAGAACCGGCGGTGGAGAATGTGGACGAACGATATGATTCGACCCGTATTGAACACGAGAAACGCTGGGTCGTGGATTTGCTGGATCGGGATGAATCACTGGCGTATATGCGCGACGTGCGTGATCGAACAAAACAGCGTCTCCAAACCGAACCACCGGATGATGAATTCTTTTACTACGTGCTTTACACCATCTATCACGACGACATGCACAATGAAGCATTTACGTACATGCGGCAGTCCATGGGGCTTCCGGCTCCAGACGTGAAGAACAGGCCAACAGATGAGGACGTTACGTTGGACCCCGTTGATCCCCGGGAGGACGTTCAGGTGCCGGGCGGCCAAATCGTATTGGGAGCAACCGGTGACGAACCATTTGTTTTTGATAACGAAAAATGGGGACATGAGGTAGAGGTGGAACCCTTTCAAATTTCACGTACACCCGTAACGTGCGGTCAGTATCGGGAGTTCGTCGAGGACGATGGTTACCGGCGAAAGGATCTGTGGAGTTCGGAAGGATGGGCCTGGCGCTGTTCCATCAATACCGAAAGTCCGGTGTACTGGCGGCGCTCGTCGGACGGAAGATGGGTGCGGCGACGATTCGATGAATGGAAACCGATTCGGGAGGATGTGCCGGTAAGCAACATCACCTATTTTGAGGCCAAAGCGTACTGTCGGTGGGCGGGTCGACGGTTGCCCACCGAACGGGAATGGGCGGCGGCCGCTCAGGCCACAACCGGTTCGGGGCAAGAGGAACTGAAGGATGAGAACCGTCGTTATCCCTGGGGGAACGACCCACCGGATCATTCAAGGGCAAACCTGGACTGGCGACAGATGGGGCCCGTGTCCGTGGGCTCCTGCCCGGATGGGGAAAGCGCGTTTGGCTGCCGGCAGATGATCGGCAATGTCTGGGAATGGACGGACACCGTTTTCCAACCGTTTCCGGGCTTTGAACAGGACTTCTATCAACAGTACTCCCAGCCGTGGTTCGGGTCCCGTTACGTGATGAGAGGAGGGAGCTGGGCCACACCCGCCCGCATGATCCGGAACGGGTTCCGAAATTATTACACACCCGATCGGCGGGATGTGTTTTCCGGTTTTCGTACCTGTGCCAACCAGTAATACGGCATGAGAATTGTTCTGGTCACCCCTGTTCCCCCTTCGTCCCGCAAAGGCAACCGAATGACCACCGAGCGGTGGGCTGGCATTTTCCGGGATCTCGGCCACCGTGTTACCGTCACGCGTGATTACGACGGGGAAGTCCACGAGGTCATGGTGGCACTGCACGCCCGGCGAAGTGCGGAAGCCATCCGGCTGTACAGGGAATCCTGTCCCGACGGATCCCTGGTTCTGGCTCTCACGGGCACGGATTTATACCGTGACATTCATCGGGATGATGCCGCACGGGAAAGCCTGCACTATGCGGATCGGTTTGTCCTTCTGCAACCGGAAGGAGTCAAGGAACTCCCGGAAAATTTACGGGATCGTGCGCGGGTGATTTATCAATCCATTTCGGATGCACCCGAGCCCGTTCCGCCGCGGGAGGAGGAATTTGAGGTCTCCGTTATAGGTCACCTTCGGGCAGTGAAGGATCCGTTCCGTGCCGAAAAAGCTTCCCGTCGGCTTCCGGAGGCGTCCCGAATCCGGATTACGCACGTTGGTGGCGTGCTGGAACCGGAACTTGAAGAGGTCGCCGAGAAGGCCGAACCGGAGAACCCACGGTACCGGTGGTTGGGGGAACGATCTCGGAAGGAAACACTTCAGATACTTGCCCGAAGCCGGTTGCTCGTCCATTCTTCGAGAATGGAGGGAGGGGCGCACGTTATTTCCGAAGCCATTGCCTGTGAAACCCCGGTTCTTGCATCGAACATTCCCGGGAACGTCGGTATGCTCGGGAAGGATTATCCCGGTTATTTTCAGACCGGTAGTACGTCTGCTCTCGCGGATCGCCTCAAACAGGCGGAAACGGATTCAGACTTTCTCGACAGATTGAGGGAAGGGGTTCTCGCCCGGTCCGGTATCGTGGAGCCCGAACGGGAGAGGACGGCCTGGCGCGAATTGATTGAGACCCTGTAACAACCTCTTCATCCGATGCGGATGACCCAAGGGAGGGTGGCAATTAAAAAAGGCCCCGAACAGAATCCGGGGCCTTTGTGCGTTCTTTATGCGGCGTGATTCTTACTGGGCTTCCTCGAAGCGCTTGGCCACTTCGTCCCAGTCCACGACGTTCCACCACGCGTCAATGTATTCGCCGCGGTTGTTCTGGTAATTCAGGTAATATGCGTGTTCCCAGACGTCCAGTCCGAGAATGGGCGTCTGACTTTTCAGCAGCGGGCTGTTCTGGTTCAGTGTGTTAAGGACGGAGAGTTCGTTGTTGCCGTCCAGGACCAGCCATGCCCAGCCGGAACCAAACCGTCCGGACGCGGCGCTGTTAAATTCTTCACGGAAGTTGGAAAAACTTCCAAAGGTGGAGGTGATGGCGTCCTCAAGGGAGCCGGTTGGTTCACCACCGCCGCTTGGAGACATCACCTGCCAGAACAGTTTGTGGTTGGCGAATCCACCACCGTTCTGACGGACGGCGGTCTGAATTTCGTCCGGAAGTTTGTGAAGGCCACGAAGGTTTTCCTCGATCGGCCGGTTTTCAAATTTGGTTCCTTCAAGAGCGGCGTTTACTTTTTTTGTGTACCCCGCGTGATGTTTGTCGTGGTGAATTTTCATCGTCTGTTCGTCAATGTGCGGTTCGAGTGCGTCGTAGTCGTATTGGAGTGGTGGCAGTTCGTATGCCATAGCGACGTTCTCCTGTAATTTGGTTCAATCAGTCATGCTTGTTTCGAGGTCCGGAAGAAGAATTGTTCCGTCGAACACGACGTCGAAATTTATGTGCTGATCGGAACCTCTTCTTCTGGATGAAACGGAAGGGGTTACCGGATACGGTTGCAGACCAGGCGACATCGTACGATGATCGAAACTCGGGTGTTACGGACCGATGTCGGGAATGAACAACATGGTCTACCGCTGAAACGGCCCCCCCTGAGCTCACGACGACAGAGTTTTCGGTGGAACAAAGCATGAAACATGGATCCACCGACGCTGATGTCATCGCGTCAATCCCCTGTTCAGGGGTTGGTAACTATATCAGAGCAGGGGGATGGTTGTCAACCACTGGGGGTCGTTGTTATTCTTCTTCACCCCATCCGATGGATTCGCCACCGGCCGTGAGAAACCGGGTCAGAACAGTGCCTTTTCGCCCATTTTCCAGTACACCGGAAAGATCGCTTCCTTTCTCCACGTTATCGGTGTTCTCAATGGCCCGCTCCGATAGCAGCATGAGGTCCGTCCCGGTCCCGGTGTAGGAACGATCCACGTAGGCGAGGCCGATCTGGCTTCCCCGTTTCACCAGCGCACTGGTAACGGTACCAATACAGGTTCCGGATTCCGGATCGGCCACGTAACCACCCTCACGAATGGGCCGGCCTTTCTCCTCGATGCGAAACCGGATAATTTCGTCCTCTCGCTCCTGCTCTTTGTCCATGAGTGCCTCTCGACCGATAAAGAACGGCTTGTGCCACTTTACAAAGGCACCGTAACCGGCACCAAATGGTGATATGTTATGTTTTCCGTTCAGGTCATGGCCGTGGAGGGGGAGACCCGCCTCTATTCGCACGGTGTCACGGGCCCCGAGTCCGGCCGGTTTGATGCCGTGTTGTTCCCCGGTGTCAAGAAGAAGTCTCCACAATTTTTCCGCCTCCTGGGGGTCCACGTACAATTCAAAACCAACCTTTTCTCCCGTGTATCCGGTTTTGGAGACAATAAGATCCATACCCCTGATTTCGTCCTGCAAAAATTCAAACCGTTTCAGGTTATTGATGCGCCGGATCAGAGTATCATTGTCCTCGATGAGGTCCCGGAGAATTTTGAACGAGTTTGGTCCCTGCAGAGCCAGGTCCATTCGTCCCTCCTCGCCCCCTTTCGGGTGTTTCATGTCCCTGATTTCAATGGGGCCGGGCCGCTCCACGTGAGGTCTCCCGGGATCAATAATGACGTCCCCGCTGTTTACGGCACGAAACCAGGCTTCCACTCGTTCCTTGTTTGCGGCATTAACCACCATGAAAAAATCTTCTTCACCTCGTCGGTAAAGCAGCATGTCGTCCATGACCTCGGCGTCCGGTGTCAGGATAAAGCCGTACTGGCTCTCCCCGTCCCGGAGCCAGCTTGCGTAGTTTGAGGTAACCAGATCAAGAAAATGTTTTGCGTGTTTCCCGGTAAATTGAAGGACCCCCATATGACCTACATCAAATAGGCCGGCCTGGTTTCGCACGGCCCGGTGTTCATCGAGAATGCCTTCGTACTGAACCGGCATCTCCCAACCCCCGAAGGGGATCATGCGTGCCCCCATTTCCTCGTGAACGTCGTGAAGGGTTGTCTCTTTCGTTTCCTCCGGCGGGGTCCAGGTGTGTTCACTTTTGTTTGTTTCGGGCGTTGTTTCTTTCTCCAGGGGAAGCTGTCCGACGAAATAACACTTTTCCCGGTCAAACAGTTCCGGCTGCCCGTCGAGCAGTTCCGATCCGGAGAGGGAGGGAAGGTTTTCCGGGGAAGGCCGGCTCGCCTGCTCCCGGACTGATTGCAGGGTGGCCCGTCCTCCCGGCTGGACACCGTTGTCCAAAAGTGACGTCCAGGTGGTTTTTGCCTCCGAATTCGGCATCAATAAGATATGACGCGATCCGGTGGGCGCAGGGGACGTGCAGACATAGGAGATCCGATCGTTGTTTTGGGTCCGGGTAATTCCCAATTTCGTAAGAGTTTCGTCTGTTTCCGGAAGTTCCTTCAGGTACCGGTCCGCTTCCGCCCCCTGAAGTTGCAATGCTGTCAGTGATTGATCCTGCTGTTTGCGAAGATTCTCCACAACAGCCGGGCCCTGTACTTTCCGTCGGATGTCGTCCCGGTCAAAGACGATGTAACCGTCGGAGAGGCCCCGAAGCCAGGAAAGAACATCCCGGGTGTGTTCCGGGTGCGAAAAGAGGAAAAACCGTTTTCGTTCCAGCCGGTAAATTTCCACCTCACCGATGCCGTTTCCGTCGGCGTCAAGCAGAAGAGTTTCCAGTCCTTCTCCTTCTTCCAGTTGATAAATGTTCCGGGTCGTAGCTTCGTGGAGAAGCGCGTCCGAACGCCAGTCCGAAACTTCAATTAACCCGAGATCCGAACGGTCGATCAGGACGGCGTCGGTCTGCAGCTGGTTCTGAATGGTTTCGGGATCGCCGTACTGTTCGGGGACGGAGACTCCCTCGATGTCCACCAGGGAAACGTCTGCCTGCCTGTGGTGCTCCCGGAGGGGAGAATCCCCGAACGGTTCCTCCCGGAGGTACACAAAATCCGGATAGGATTCGTCAAGGGTATCCTCCGAAGAAGAACGTGAATCCGGTTCCGCGTACGCGGACTCGGCCAGATCGGAAACGTCCTGGCTGACGGATTCCAGGAGATCAAGTTCAATTTTCCCCCTGGGCAATATGCGTGTGGCTCCCTGGTACTGAAACGGATGGATGTTTTTGATCAGTCGGGCAATCGGTTCCGCAATCTTCGTCATGTCCTCCGGTTCGAATCCCCTCTGGGTGAGCCAGGGCGTACCAAGGCGAATGCCTCTTGCATCCGCGGCGTTTTCATCCCCCGGAATTGTGTTTTTGTTGGCAACCAATCCGGCCATGTCCATAATTCTTGCGGCCACTTCTCCCCAGAGTTCCCAGTCCGAATCCGTGTAGGCCGCGCTCGCGTCAAAAAGCAGGAGATGCGTGTCGGTGCCGCCGTAGGGAATGCGTAATCCCTCGTCTTCAAGCGCTTCCGCGAGGGCGGATGCGTTGTCCACGATTCGTTGTTGTAGTTTCTTGTAATCCTCGCGCTGGGCAATTTTGAACGCCGTGGCGATGGACGCGAATTTGTTGGTGTGAGGGCCTCCCTGTTCTCCGGGGAAGATGGATCGGTTTATGGAGGAAGAGAGTTCCGGGTCCGTTGTCAGAATTACGGCTCCCCGCGGACCAAAGACCGATTTGTGCGTGGTGAAGTTCACGATGTCCGCAATGCCGACCGGGCTGGGATGAGCTCCACCGATGACCAGACCGGCCGTGTGCGCGATGTCCGCAAGCAGCAGCGCATCGGCCTCGTCGGCAATCTCCCGAAACTTCGTCCAGTCGGGGGCCCAGGGATACGACGTAAATCCGGCGATTACGATTTCCGGTTCGTGCTCCCGGGCCTTCTGCAGGATGCGGTCGTAATTCAGTTTTTCCGTGTCCGGGTCCACTTCGTAAGACACGATGTCGTACCGCTTTCCGGACCGGTTAAACGGGCTTCCATGTGTCAGGTGTCCTCCGTGGGCCAGTTCCATCCCCATGACGGTGTCACCGGGGTCGACAAATGCTTCGTATATGCTGTTGTTGGCCGCTGCACCGGACAGTGGTTGCACATTTACGTATATGTCGTCCGCGGAAACGCGTTTGTTTTCGAAGGCTTTTGCGACGCGTCGATGAGCGAGACATTCCAGGATGTCTACGTTTTCGGTTCCTTTGTAGAAACGCCGGTCCGCGTATCGACGGTAGGAGGAAAGTTGCCGGGCGGTGTCGTGAAGTTGTTCCTCGGGCTCTTCGTCCATACGGGGACGAGGGTATCCCTCGGCATATATATTGGTATAAACGGATTGAAGGCCCTGTCGGATGGGTCGAATGCAGAAAGATTCCGACGGAATAAAGATCAGCTTCCGGGCCTGACGGGCTTTTTCCCGGTCAATGAGTTTTGCAATTTTCGGGTCGACATCCTCGAGGTCCTGGTCCCAAAGGTCGTGATAGGTGCTGGTTGGTTCACTCAAGGTTGCTCCTCTGGAATAATAATACGTTTGACGTGCTGCCGGGCGACGAATCCGGCGGGCGTCTGCCGGAAAAAGTCGGGAGGAGTCCAACACAGGAAAACAAGAAACATCGACCATTCTATTTGGTCGTGATTGGAAGTTCAAATTACGGAATTTAAGGGGGGATGAATATGGTCGTTTTCGTTACGGAGATGGCTTCTGGTCACCTGGCTGGGCGAAAAAAAAATCGGGTAACCGCCAGTTTATGATGCTGAAGCATCACTTCCCGAACAACCACCAATCGCACCCCAACCGACGGAAGAGGGATCTTCCCGCGGATGCTCCGGCGCAATATGTTAAAAAACACAACACTGTATGACTTATCAACACCGGAATTGGCCGGAGCCGGGGTTGAGACCCCGGTGAAATCTCCTGGTGGTCCTGAACAAGCAATAAGATTTTCCCCGTTTATTCGGCTGGAATTCATGAAAAAGAGGGGTTTTTATCCACGAACCGGAAAGTTCAGGAAATAAGGGCACTTTGGCATGACATTTGCATCTTTTGTAAGTGAACGCGTTGGTTCCGCGCACGTTCATAACATTGTGTGCGGAAGCGACGCGGCCGAATCGATCTGTTCCTGACGAGACGGTTCGGATTGGCCTCGTCATAGGTATGAACGGGAAATGCGTTCGGAGTGCCATGTTCTGGAAACAGAGCGGTGACTGCTGTTACAATGAGGAACAGTAATTGTACAGGAAGTAACTCCCGGGCGTTTCCTGGTCCGGAGAAGAATCCGAACGTCGCGAATGGAACGATCCGGTCGGTAATTACGTCTAATGTTCGTTCCCGGGGCGAAGGGTCCGGATAAGTTTTTAAATTGCTAATTAACGGAAATAACCCAATGAAAAAACGTGCACTTTCCTTTCTGATCGGCGCTCTCTTGCTGGTTGCTGGCCCTGCAATAATTGCTCAGGATTCCGGAAGTGAGGACGAAGAAAAGAAGGACAAATCGGAACGGGAGGAGTTGTCCGAAAAGCAGAAGAAACTCCGGGCCCAGGTAAACACACTGCTGGAAAAGATGTTTTCCATTGCCGATCGGCTGGAGGACACCAACGAAGAAGCGGCCGAAAAACTGAAGAAAGCACGGGAAAAAGCCGAGAAGATGTCCATCGATCAGAAGATGGCACTCCTGGAGGACCTGATTCAAAAAGGAAAAGAAGGAAAATTCGGCAACAAGTCCAAGGAGGTCATCAAGAACATCGAGGACGTGCTGAGAGAACTTGAGTTGCACCGTCGGACCAAAAATCTTGACAAACTTCGTGAGCTTGCGAAGAGGACAAAACAGAAGAGGAAAGAGGAGAAGAAACTCCGGGAAGAACTTCAGAAATACAACAAAAAACGGAATCGCCAGCTTCAGAAACAGATAGATCGCCTGAAAAAACTGAAAGAGAAAAACCGGGAACGGGAACGGCAAATTTCGGAATTGTCTCCCCGGTCTCTTTCGAACCGGGCGAAGAAACTCGCTCAGGAACTCGATGAGCTGAAGAAGAAGGAAGAGGAACTGGCTGAGGAGACGAAGAAAAAGGAATCGGCGGACCTCAAGGAGTTCACGGATGCACTGGAAAAGTTGAAGGAATTAAAGAAGCGGGAGCAGAACGCCCTTCGAACCAACCGCGGATACCGTGATGGTCTGAAGAAAACCGCTGCAATCCGGGAGCAGATTCAGGAGAAAATATCCAAACAGGAAGAATTGCGGAAAAAAGCCCGGGAGACGGGTAAGGACCCGAACAAATCCAATGAAGAAGTTCTGGGGGAGAAGCAGGACAATCTTCAGAAGGAACTCGGGGAACGGCTTATAAACGAGCTCCAAAAAATTGAACACGTGCCGAACCGGAAGGAATACAACAGGGCTCTGGATGCACTTCAAAAAGCACGGAAGGGCATGCGCTCCGCGGCGAAGAGTTTAAGGGGCGAAACCCCGATGGCCGCGGCCCGTGAAGCAGGAACGGCCGTGGAGGAAATGGAAAAAGCAAGTAAGGCGCTGAAGACGCTGAGGGAGGAACTTAAGAGCAACCAGAAACAGGCCAATCGCATTATGGCGGACAATCAGAAAAACATCGCGGACGACACGTCCAGCGTGGTCTCGTCTCTTTCGAAGTCGGCCGGAAAACGGTCCGGGGCGTCGGAGAAGGCGTTTCGGAACGCTGCCAAAAACACCCGTAAGGCCGAGGAAAACATGAAGAATGCGGTTTCGGCTTTTCAGAGTCAGGAGGCCTACAGGGCCGAGTCTAAACAGAAGAAATCGGTGGAGTACCTGACCCGTGCCATCAAAAACCTCAAGGAGATGAAGAAGCAGATTGCGGACAGGAAAGAGGAGGAGTTTGACGAGCTGAGTGAGAAGCAGAGGAAAGTTCGAGAACGAACTCGAGAGGTGCAGCAGAAAATTGATAAGCTCGCAAAAAAGGCAAAACAGAGTGAGTCCAGTGCTGCTAAGAAAAGTGCGTCCAGGGCAAAAAAGGCCGGGAAGAAGACAAAGTCGGCCAGTTCGTCGATGAAGAACGCTCGATCCCGGATTATGCGGCAAAAGCCCGGTGACGCCTCCCGGAAACAGGGGGACGCGGCCCGAAAACTCTCCCAGGCCAAAAAGCAGCTTGAGAAGTTTCAGGAGAACCTGGACGAGGATGCTCAGAAGAAGCACATAAAGAAACAGTCCAGGAAACAGAAGGAGCTTGCCGGCAAGGCAAAGTCCGAAGCGAAGAAGATGAGCAAAAAAGCGGGCAAAGCCTCTTCCAAGAAAAGCAAGCTCAAGAAGGGGTTGCAGAAAGGAGCGAAGGGTGCCAAGAGCGCATCCAAAAACATGAGTGGGGCTTCCTCAAAGATGAAGTCCGGTCAGTCCGGTCAGGCACAGAAGAAACAGAAGAGTGCGAACAAAAACCTGAAAAAGGCCATTAAAGCCCTTAAAAAAGCGAAGAAGGAGCGGAAACTGACCAAAAAGGAGCGCCGTGAGCTCGAGAAGCTGAGGAAGCGACAGAAAAAACTCAAAAAGGAACTGAAAAAACTAAAAAAGGAAACAAAGAAACAGAAACAGCAAAATGCGGCGCAGTCCATGAAGCAAGCTGGCAAGAACATGAAGAAGGCAAATCAGAAAATGAAGGGAGGGAGCAGCAGTAGCGCCAACAACGCCCCGGTGAAGATGAAAAACGCCGAAGAGGATCTCCAGAGGGCGTATAAACAGCTGCAGAAATCCATTCAGAAGCAGCAGCAGCAGAACCAGCAGCAGACGATGTACCAGCTCAAGGAAAAGCTGGAGCAGATGAAGAAAAAGCAGGAAAAGGTTAATCGAAAAACCGAAGAGCTGGATCTGACCCGGAAAAACAAAGGAGAATTAACCCGCCGGGAGGTTGGTGAGCTCCGAAAACTGTCAAACAACGATGAACAGGAAATTATGGAGCTTGCCAGGGAAGTAAAGAAAAAGATGGAGGAAGAAGGGGTTACCGTCTATAACTGGATGATGAAAACGATCCGTGAGGATCTGAAACAGATCAAGAAGAAGCTGTTTCCCGGCAAGGAAACGGGCGAAACCACGCAGCGACTGCAGGCTGAAGTGGTTCGAAAAATTCAGGATCTGATTGACTCCCTCAAGAAGGAATTGGAGAAGAAGCCGGCGAAAGGAGGAGGAGGAGGAGGGGGCGGTGGCGGCTGAAAAAGCAAACTCGTTCCGCCGTTGGCGGAATTAAAAATGCTCCGTCGCCTCCAGCAGAACATTCATCAGCGAACGGAAAAGCTCAACGAAGAAGTTGAGAAAAAGGCGAAAGAGGGCGAGGGTCCCAGTTCTTCCGAGGAACTTCGCGCCCGGCGCCTCACACACCGTCAGAAACGAATTGAGGAACTCATGAAGAAGATGATGAAACGTGCCAGTCAAAACAAGAAGGGCGGCGGCTGACCTGTGAAGTAAGGCTCCGGAGGTTCCGGAGCAGATTTGCCGGGTCGGATGGGTGAACGGATCCGGCCCGGACCCGTTATTTCTTCACACGAATATTATTCTAAAATATTAACGAAAGACAAAGCCATGAAAAATCGTATCCTCACGCTTGGTCTCGTTCTGGGCCTTGTTTTTTCGACGTCCGCAATTCTCGCACAGGATTCTTCGTCCGAATCCTCAACGCCGGAGAAATCCGAGGATGAGGAGAAAAAAGAGGACGTCATAGAGGACATCAACCAGATGTTGAAAGGTGAGAAGCCGGATGAGGAATCCAAAAAGGAGGAAGATGAACTTGAGGAAGCCAACGAAAAACTCCATGGCGAGGAAGAAGGGCCGGAAGGGGAGAACAAAAAAAGTGCGGCCCAGCTTCTTCAGGAGGCCCTTAAGAACATTCACAAATCCACAAAATCTCTCGAAAAAAGCACAGGGTTGATCGCGAGGGCACGCCGGTTTCTGAAAAAAATGAAAGAACTGGAAAAGCAAGAGCGAACCGAGAAACAGCAGGAGGCCATGGAGAAGGTTCAGAAACTACTGAAAAAGAACCGGAAAAAGCAGAAACAGGCGAGCAGGAAAGTGGAGAAAATGCTGAAGAAAAGCCAGGAATCTTCCAGCAGAACACTCTCCGCACTTGATCAACTGATCAAGCAGATGCAGCAGGTAAGAATGAAGCAGAGTTCCGGTCAGAAAAGAAAACAAAGTAAGGGCAAGAAACAGGGCAAAAACAAAGGGAAAACGAAAAACGCCAACGCTGGAAGTCCCGCCAACAATCCGTATGAAGCGGACACGGCCGAGCCCGACGAACCGCCCATTCGGAGTCCCCAGGCAAGTGAACGTTGGGGGTTGCTTCCCCCGAAAATGAGGGACGAAATTCTTCGTCTCAAAAACGAAGAATTCGTGCCGAAGTACCGGAAAAACCTCCAGGAATACTTCAAATCCCTGCAGAGTGAATCGGCGAAATAACGGGAGACGGAACCGGGGGAGGTTGAGGATTTGTTTCACCTGGTAGGAATCTCCGGCGCCGCGGTCTTCCTCCGTGAATTGCGCAATTTGATTGACCGGAATTGGCCCTGGTCATAAACAACGAATACTGGAATATTAAATGACTGATACCGTAGAATTTCGTGATATTTTTACTCGAGGTCTTCTTCTGCTGGGATTCCTCCTTGCGTTCACCGGGATACCGGTACTGGTGAATGGACAGCGGGTAACCGGACAGGAACAGGAAGGTGATTCCGCGGAACAGGAAGAGGGGGAGGAATCGCCGAAGGAGAAACGACGTCAGCCCCTTCTGACCAAAGATGTTCTGGATGTGATTGAGAGAGGCCGGAGTTATCTTGCCGACCAGCAGAGATCCAACGGTATGATCGGGAGCCGGAGCGGCACGGTTTTCCCGGTGGCCGTGACAAGCCTTGCCTGTCTCGCTCTGATGGCCGGGGGAACAGTGCCGGGGCGCGGAAAACATGGTGATGTGGTAGCACAGGGTCTTAACTACGTACTGCAACATTCCAAGGGCAAACGGGGACAGATAAGGTCTCCATCGAACACGAGACTTCACGAACACGGTTACGCAACACTCTTCCTAACACAGGTGTACGGGATGCATCCGGGAAGCATCTCCGTTTCACAATCGGAACTGGAAGAGAAAATCAAGCGGGCGATACGGTTAATTGAGCAGTCCCAGAAAAGCAACGGAGGCTGGGGATACCATCCTCGTTCGGGCGGGCGCCATGAAGGGACCGTAACCATTACACAGATTCAGGCCCTTCGGGCGGCGAGAAATGCCGGGCTGAAGGTGAAAAAAAGCACTATTGACAAAGCCGTGGAGTACGTGAAGAAGAGCCAGTCGGTTAATGGGGGGTTTCAATATCGAATGGGGTCCAGCAGGGAAACGTACGCCCTGACCGCCGCCGGGGTGAGCACGATCAACTACCTCGGATTTTATCGGGATCTGAAAGGAACCGAGGAACACAAAAAAATATCGGAAATGATTAAGAAAGGGCTCGATTACATGGAGAGAAATGAACCCAGTTACGGGAAGCGCTGGTATTTTTATGGTCAGTTTTATGCGTCCCAGGCGTATTATTTTGCGGGAGAAGAGAAATGGGAATCCTACTACCGGGACATCTCGGAAACTCTGGTGAAAAAACAGAAGTCAAACGGTTCCTGGCAGGGTCGACGTGGCAGGTATTCCACGCTGTATGATGCATTCGCCCTCCTCATTCTGGAAATTCCCTTCAAGATGCTTCCCATCTTTCAGAAGTAGGCCCTCTCCGTTACACTTGCAAACCTTCTTTTTTTTCCTTAGATTATATGCTGATTCATTGTTCGTGGGGATAGGGTTAACCCTGCATCCCCGGATTTGTTTGGGTCTGATAAGGAGGGTCAGACCAGAGACTGTATGATGGATTCCGGCCGAACGTGACGTTTTCCGTCCTGGCCATCCCTCTTGACGTGGTACCTCCGGAGTTCTTCCTCTCCGGGGGTGGAATTCCCACACATTTCGTTCTGTTTGCGCCGGTCTTCTCCTGGACGTTCAAAACGAATTCTGTCCCGGCACGACCGAGCAAATGAAAACGCATCCGGTACTGAAGTAACGGAGATGCTCCGGGAACTATTTCCGATAACTCTTTATCTGGTTCCGGCACTTCCACTGGCAGGTGCGCTGGCGTGCTGGCTGTTTGCCCGTTCTGATCAAAGGAACCTGATTGCCGCGGTGGGGAATCTTTCTGTGGGGGCTTCCTTTCTCTGTTCGATCGCGGCGTACCTTCACATGCACCAGAACGAAGGTGTGTTTCGTGAACACCTGTGGACCTGGATTCCGCTTCAATCTCTAACGGTATCCTTCGAGTTTTACCTCGACGCCCTGTCGGGAATTATGATCCTTACGGTTACAGGGGTAAGCTTTCTTATTCATCTGTATTCCATTGAGTACATGGAGGGGGATGAGAGTTACGGTCGTTATTTCTCCTTATTGAACCTGTTCGTCTTCTTCATGACGTGGCTGGTTCTGTCGGATAACCTCATTATGCTTTTTGTTGGGTGGGAGGGAGTGGCTCTCTGTTCGTGGGCCCTGATCGGGTTCTGGTTTACGGAAGAGGAAAAAGCGGAGGCCGGGAACAAGGCGTTCCTGGTAAATCGAGTGGGGGATGTGGGGTTGTTGATCGGGCTTTTTCTACTGGTTTGGACGCAGGTTCGGAACGGAGCAAATCCCACTCTTCGATTTGCGGAACTTGTGGATCCTGCATTCCTCGATACCTACATTGAGGGAACGGGGACGTTATGGCAACTTCCCGTTCCTGCCGTGGCCGGGTTCTGTCTTTTGCTGGGAGCAACCGGCAAATCTGCTCAGATTCCCCTCTACGTCTGGTTGCCGGATGCCATGGCGGGTCCCACTCCCGTCAGTGCTCTGATACACGCGGCAACCATGGTTACGGCGGGGGTTTACCTGATCTGCCGGCTGTCGGCCCTGTTCATGCTCTCGACGGCGGTCATGTCGGGGATAGCGATGGTCGGCGGTCTCACCCTGGTTATTGCTGCTGTTTTTGCCTGTTTTGAGACGGACTTCAAGAGAATACTTGCATATTCTACCATCAGTCAAATCGGCTACATGTTCCTTGGCGTGGGGACCGGAGCGTTTGCTGCCGGGATGTTTCACCTCGTCACGCACGCCTTCTTCAAGGCTCTCCTGTTTCTCGGAGCGGGCGTTGTGCTCCACGCGCTGAGTGGGGTAGGGGACATTCGGGAAATGGGGGGATTGCGGAAGAAGTTACCTGTTACGTTCTGGACGTTTGTTGTGGCGTCTCTGGCTCTTGTGGGAATTCCTCCGTTTGCCGGCTTCTGGAGCAAGGATGAAATATTATGGTATACATTCGCGGGGTCGAACGGCTCCACTTTTCTCTGGTGTATTGGATTAATCGGGGTCTTTCTAACAGCTGTCTATACGTTCCGGCTTCTATTCGTAAGTTTCACGGGACCCTCCCGGGTGGAGAATCCGGATGAAATTCATAAGCCGGGTCGGTTCATGACGGTGCCGATGGTGCTACTGGCAATTGCGAGTGTTCTTGGGGGGATACTGGGACTGCCCCATAAAGTAGCTCACCTCCTTGGAACAACGAACTGGATGTCCGAGGTTCTCTCACATATTGGGCTTGGAAATCCGGATCCCGTTGCGTCGGTTCAGGGACTGGAGATGGCGTTTATGGGCATAACCACCGGGGTGGCTCTTCTTGGGATCGGGGTCTCCTGGTGGCTGTACGTCCGGCATCAAGTTGTTCCCGGCGATGACGAAAAACTCCAATCCCATCCGTTGCGTCGTGTATTTCAGAACAAACTTTATGTGGACGAAATCGGGTATTATGGGCTGGTCCGGCCTGTTCGGCGTTTTGCGAAGATGATATCCACGTGGTTTGAAACCATTTTTCTGGATACGGTCATTGTAAATGGCTCCGCTCTCGTCGTCAGGAGCGCCGGTTGGGTGTACAGTCTGTTTCAGAACGGACGAGTGGGGCGATACCTCTTCTGGATCTGGGTTGGTCTCGGGATTGTTCTGTTTGTTGTGCTGTCATGATTGCGTTTGTCCAGAGACATATATTAACGATTTTGCTCCTGCTACCGCTGGCCGGAATTCTACCCGTGGTGTGTTCCCCGAGTGACGGGGAAGGCCAGCTGGATCAGGCCCCGGGATTGATTCCGAAACAGATCTGTTTCCTTGTGTTCCTGGCGGAGTTTCTGCTGTCACTACACCTCCCGCTCCAGTACGTGTTCGGAACCGGTGAGGCCGTGCGGGGAATCGGGAATAACGTGTTTTCGTTTTTTGTGGAATACGCGCTCCCCGGTTTGCCGGTTTCATTTCATGCCCAGTTTGGTATAGACGGCATCAGTTTGTGGTTGATTCTCCTGACCACTTTTCTAATGCCACTTGTGGTTCTGGCTTCCTGGCACCAGATTCGTACCCACGTCCGTGGATTTCTCGTCTGTGCGCTTCTGATGCAGACCGCGGTTATCGGCACGCTGATTTCCCTTAACCTGTTTCTCTTTTACGTGTTCTGGGAACTGATGATTGTCCCCATGTTCCTGATTATCGGGGTCTGGGGAACGGGACGCCGATTGTACTCGGCCATGAAGTTCTTTCTGTTTACCGTTCTGGGCAGTCTTTTGATGCTGGCCTCCATCATTTATCTGTATACCCGGTTCGGCCACACGAGAGAACCGTTTTCGCTGCTGTTTCTCCTGCCGGCGAAGTTACCGGTCGAGGTTCAGTACTGGTCGTTTCTCGCCTTTGGCCTTGCGTTTGCCGTAAAGATTCCGGTGTTTCCATTTCATACGTGGCTGCCCGATGCACACACGGACGCGCCCACGGCGGGAAGTGTGATTCTGGCGGGCATATTGCTAAAAATGGGGGCTTATGGATTCCTTCGATTTGCGATTCCCCTGTTCCCCGCCGGTTTTGGTTATTTCCGCATTCCGATGGTGCTGCTGGGCGTTGTTGGAATCCTCTACGGAGCGGGTCTCTGTCTGGTTCAGGACGACATCAAACGGCTAATTGCTTATTCAAGTATCAGTCACCTCGGGTTTGTTGTGCTGGGCATTGCGGCACTGATGCCTCAGGCGGTGGCCGGTGCTCTGTTTCTGATGATCAGTCACGGGTTGACGACGGGGGGATTGTTTCTGTTGATCGGTATGCTGTACGAACGGCGTCACACGCGAGATCTTTCGGATTTCGGGGGGCTGGGCCGTGTCGTTCCCGTATTTTCATTCTTTTTTGTGTTCCTTGGCCTGGCGTCCATTGGGGTTCCCGGGTTGAGTGGATTTGTCGGAGAATTTCTTGTTCTGCTGGGAAGTTTTGGGATGGACAGCAGTTTATATTCCTTTTTCTCGGCGATCGGTATTGTTCTGGCGGCCTGGTACATGCTTCGGTTGATTACCGGCACGGTGTTTGGTCCGGTTACGGAACAGAAAAACAAAATGCTTGATGACGTAAATATCCGGGAAGTGGCTGTGGTGCTACCGCTTGCCGCTCTTGTTCTGTTTCTGGGAATGTACCCTTCCGTCATACTCGGGCCGGCGGAATCGTCTCTTGAGGCGCTTCCGGAACGGAAACAGGTCATACAGGCCGTGCAAAATTCGTCCGCGGATCGGAGCGGGTTATTACGTTCGTCGAACCCGGAACCGGATGTCCGGGTAAACCGGAAAGGGAATGAGAAGTAAATGTAATTACAATATTTCAGGAGCTGGATGATGCTGGATCTCTTGATGACACTGGGAAAAGTTGATCTTCCGGTTGAGGATTTCGGTCAGGCAATTCCCCTCCTATGGGTAACGGCACTTGGTGGTTTCATCCTTGTGGTGGATCTGCTGTTAACGGATCGGGTGCTAAAAGGATTCCTGGGATGGGTCACCGCACTGGGTCTGTTGTTTGCCATTGCCTTCAACAGTGTCAACCCTGTCGTGCAGGGAGAAACGACGAATCTCTTCCACGGGGCCTACAGGGTGGACTGGTTCACCTATTACGCCAACATCCTGATTCTGATTTCCGTGTTGCTCAGCGTACTCACGTCACTGATGTACCTCCGGAGCCATGATCTTCTCCAGGGGGAATTTTTTGGGCTGCTTCTGTTTGCCACATCGGGGATGATGCTGATGGTCGGGGCAAGTGACCTGATCATCTTTTTCCTTGGCTTTGAAATTATGTCACTGGCCGCTTACATCCTCGTGGCCTGGACGCGGCAGAACCTGTACTCCGGAGAGGGCTCATTAAAGTACCTAATTTCCGGGGCGTTCGCAACGGCGATTCTTGCGTTTGGTATTGTTCTTGTCTTTGGTCAGTCCGGCTCATTTCAGTTCCAGGAGATCGCCGCGTACGTCATGGAGGACGGGGGTGCCACCAATCCGGTGTTCCTGGCCGGTTTCGGGTTAATTACGGGAGGTTTTGCCTTTAAAGTATCGGCCGTTCCTTTTCATATGTGGGCCCCCGATGCCTATCGCGGCGCCCCCTTGCCGATTACCGGATTCCTTTCGACCGGGGTGAAAGTGGCGGCGTTTCTCGGTTTTTTGCGTCTGTTCCTGGGCATACTGCCGGCGGATCTGGCTTCCTGGACCACGCTACTGGCCGTGCTGGCCACGCTCAGTGTGATTGTCGGAAACGTGGCAGCTGTTGCCACCAGGAACATCAAAGCGATGCTTGCGTACTCCGGTATCGCACATGCCGGTTATGTTTTAATAGGCATGACCGCCATGTCCTCCTCCCGGCTGACCGCCGGAGGACAGGCCGGGGAAGCGGTGCTGTATTATCTCCTCGTTTACACCTTTATGAATCTCGGGGCATTCGCCTGCGTTATTTACGCCGGCAAAAAGAATCAGGAACGAATTTTACTATCGGAATTTCGGGGTCTTGTGTCGGATCATCCATGGCTGTCCACGGCTTTTGCGCTGTTCCTTATTTCCCTGACGGGCCTTCCGCCCACCGGTGGGTTTCTCGGGAAAATAAAGATATTTGAAGCGGCTTTTTCAAGCGGTCACACCTGGCTGGTTCTTGTTGGTGTGGGGGGGACTCTTGTGTCCGTTTATTATTACATGCGCGTGGTCATGATCATGTTTATGCGCGAGAAGGAGGAGGATTTTCACCTGTCATTTTCGCCGGGACTCGTTATTGTCCTGTTTGTTGCGGTCTGGGGGGTTCTGTATCTCGGGATCAGCCCCGGGGTGGTGTCGGAACTGGCAACAAGATCGTTCCGTGCGCTTCTGGAAACGGCGATTATCACCGGATGACGTTTTTGACGGAGGGGGGCGTTATTTCCTTGCACGCACTGTTATTTTGGTTCATTCCTTTTTCATCGGGGAAACCGTGACATCGTCAAGTTTAGATGAATTGCTTCAAAAGACACTTCCCATCGGCAAAAAACGTCTCCGGGACGATGAGGAGTTCATTCCGTTTGCCGCCGTTCTTACCCGGGATGAGGAGATGAAATACGTTGGACCCGAAACCGAGCCGGACTACCCGGAACCGCCGGATACGCTGGAGTATTTAATCGCGGGGTTGACCCGGATGGTGAAGGAGAATCAGGTCCAGACAACGGCAATTGTGGCTTCGGTCCGGTTGACCATTCCGGGTGAAAACGAAGAATCGGACGCCCTTCAGATTGATCTGGAGTCTCCGGAACGGTCGGTCAACGCCGTACTTCCGTACGAAACTGACGAAAACACCGAGGAAGTCCTGTTCGGTGAACTGCTCCAGATGGATGTTCCCCCGAAGATATTTCCGGAGGACCGGGAGGAAGCGTCCCGTTCGTAATATGTTAATCAGTTTCCCGGTGTGCTTTCGGGTCGAGTTTCCCTTTCTCCCCTGATCGGGTTTGATTTTGTGTTTTTTTCTCGGGCGGTTCCTCCTCATCGAGACCGTACTGTACACCCATGCCGGCCAGCGTAATCAGGAACCAGATCGGCAAAAATAGCGGCCGGCGAAGGACCTCTGGATCGGGTGGTTCGTGGGTGTAATTTAAAATGCGGGAAATCATTTTCCAATCAATATACGAAAAGATGCCCGCTGTGAGGAGGTAGGCACCATCGACGGCCGTCACCAGAACGATCATGAATTTCCGCAGTAAAACGGCTAGTACGCCACCAGCAATGGCAAGGACCAGAATGATTAGGCCGTAGTATTCCCATCCCGTGACCCGCTGAACGGCGCTTCCCATGGCCCCGAACCCGACCGACCCAATCAGAAAAACACCTATAACAAACATGGTCTGGGCCAGCCATGCTCCCGCAGCCCCAAGACCAAGACCGATTATAACGGATACCAGTTTCGACAAACCGAGGGCTGTTCCCAGCGCATATCCCGTCACCCCTCCTCCGGTCAGTCCGCTCAGGAGGAGCAGCCCCCGAAACAGCGAGTACCCAAAAAAGGCAAGTAGACCACCGATGGAGATCAGTATCACGCCCGCCAGAAGAATTGCTGGTTCCATGGTCCTCGTGTTCTTTGAGAATTTGAACGTTTGTATATTGTCATCCCCCCTGGCTCCTGTTTTTATTATGAGGCCATCGGTGAAAAATTGATAATTCCATTTTTTTGCGTTTCCGACGTTCCAAAATTTCATAGGTTTGACCGGGCCATTCGATGATCGCCTTCCGGCTTCATTCGACGGCGAAGGAGACGGAATCCTCTCCCGGTGTACTCAATCCATCAAACACTGAATGATGTCGTCCGTAATATATATGCAGAAACGGACGAAAGACACACGTGATTTCACCTTAAATTACACTCGTTTTTCAGAAACCCCCCATGAAAAAAGTAAAGTATTTCCTTGCTCTCTGGATCGCCCTTGGCGTCGTTTTTACGTCTCTCCTTTCGGCGGGAGATGATCCCGAACCATTAACAGAAACTGAAAAGAATGCCATCTCCTCCCTGTCTATTTCGGACGTAAAAAAACATGTGTTGTTTCTTTCCTCGGATGAGTTGAAGGGTCGTGGAACCGGGACGGAAGAGCAGGACATTGCCGCACGCTACATTGCCTCTCACTTTAAGGCCTGGGGGCTAAAACCTCATAAAACCGCTGAAAATCTGGACGGATACTATCAGAAATTTGAATTTGGCTCCGGGGACCTTCAGGGATCCCTTAAGAACGTCGGAGAAAATAAAACGGAGGAGATCGCCGGATCGGACGAAATGAATATCTTCAACCGTTCTGCCACCGGCGATTTTGGTGAGGCGGGTGTCGTGTTCGCCGGCTATGGGATTTCGGACAAAGAACGGGGATACAATGACTACGAAAACGTGGATGTCGAGGGAAAATACGTCGTTATCTTTCGGCATGAACCCCGGGAAAATGATCCCGATTCGCCGTTTAACGGAACGGACTGGACAAAAAATGCGTATTTCCGAACCAAGTACCAGGTAGCTCAGGAACAGGGAGCAAAAGGGGTTATATTGTTTAACGATCCCCTTGGAAACCACGATGGACTCCCCGGGAATCGCGGTCGAAGCCGGGGTTCATCGGGAGATATCCCGTATCTTTCGGTCACCCCGAAAACAGCGGCAGAGATATTAAATCGTTCAGTGGAGGACCTGTCGTCCCTGCAGAAAAAGATTGATTCAAATCTTGAACCGGCTTCCTTTGAGGTGGAGAACACGAAAATCTCCGTCACCGTGAAACAGGAAGATGAGGGGAAGACCGTTCGAAATGTTGTGGGCATTCTGGAGGGCTCCGACCCGGAACTGAAGGATGAATACATCGTCGTGGGGGCCCATTACGATGGCCAATCCTCAAAAACAGGGCGTCCGTCCGGTGGAAGTTCCGGGCGCAGACGTTCGGCAAGGGACATGTCGGCCGAACAACTCAAACAGATCCTGGAAAAATACGGCGATCGACTTCCCGAGAGGAAGAAGAAAGCCTTAAAACGATTGATCAGAAAGAAAGAGAAGAATTCGGACAAGAAGAACGAACAGTCCAAAGACAACGAAAAGAACGGGGATGAAAAGCCCGGCGAGTTTCCCGGTGAGACCAATGATGAGAATGAAGAAGACAATATTTATAACGCCGCCGACGACAACGCAAGCGGAACGACCGGGGTGATGATGTTGGCCCGAATGATGGCAAATCTTCCTGAGGAGAAGCGCCCCCGGCGAAGCATTGTCTTTGTTCTGTTTACCGCCGAGGAACTCGGCCTCATTGGATCCCGACATTACGTCAATAACCCGGTGGTCCCGCTCGATCAAACGGCGGCCATGATCAACCTGGACATGATTGGCCGGGCGAAGGGAAACAAGGTGGATGTTCGAGGCTCCCACACAAGCAACTACATGACCCGTTTAATGAAGGAAATTACACCCCACTTTGACCTGGAACCCACCTACAAAGAAGGTGGTGTGGGGGCCAGTGATCACGCCAATTTTGTTCAGAAAAACGTCCCGTCGGTGTTCTTCTTCACCGGTCTTCATGACCATTATCACAGTCCCGCGGACGAGTGGGACCTTCTCAATTACGATACCATGGCGGAGATCATCCGGGCCGAGTTCGTGTTTCTCTACCGTCTCTCCCGGACGTCCGACGTTCCAGACTTCAAAGGAAACGAACGGAAGCTGGCGGACGGTGATACCGGTGGCCCGGAGACAGAGGAGTCCCAGAAGTCCGACGACGCCGGAGATTCTTCCCAGGAGAAGCAGCAGAAAAACGAAGACAACGGTGACAGGGACGAGGACCCGGAAGAAAAAGACAGCGAAACCGAAGAAGAAAGAGATTCCTGGTAACTCGTTTCCGGTTCCCGTATAAATCAGAAATCAAGACCAAGACCCCGGCCGAACAGGGTTCGGTCGGGGTTTCGTTTAGGTCCCGGACGGTATGGGAAACGGAGGTATAAACGACGATGGGCCGGGAACAAATAATGAAATACAGATGCCGTTCCCAGTTTTATTCTGTTCCTACTCTGTATTCGTCGGAGCGTGTGTAAAAAATAAAGTCGGTCTGAGGAGGTTCAACATCACCACGGCGAAGCATTTTGGTGATCTGTGCACGATGATGCTGGCCGTGGATGATCACGTGGTGAAGCAATTCTCGCAGAGAGTTCGAGAATTCCTCTCCCGATGAATTCGTGTACGTGATGATCATATCGACCGAGGTCTCCGGCGACTGAATTAGGTTCAACCAGTCCTCCTTGCGACGGTGAATTTTTGGTTTTAGTTCATCTGAATAGGGATCCTTTGGCCAGAGATCAATGACGGGCGGGTCGGATTGAGCAATGCGTTCATGCCATGTTTTGCTCGCACGCAGGATGTGGGCAATCATCTGGACGGCGTCATCCCGTTCCTCAAATTCATTGTTCATAACCTTACGAAATACCTTTTTCGTTCCCCAGGCATCGTAGTCAAACATCCGTTCAAACATCTGGAGGTCGTTCATGGTTGGAAATGAAATAGAAGCATTCGATTCGGTGAGGTCCCTCGACTGGTTCGAGAGTTCTGGTCAGTTTTTTTATGAGCTATTATCCATGGACCGGAGCATCGAACACGCAAAGAACCCGGCGCCAAATCCGTTGTTGATGTTGACGGTAACCACCGAGGGAGTACAGGAATTCAGCATCCCGAGCAGAGCGGCAAGGCCACCGAAGGACGACCCATAACCGGCGGATGTGGGCACCCCGACAATGGGTTTACCCGTGAGTCCGCCCACAACCGAGGGAAGGGCCCCTTCCATGCCGGCGGCGACGATCAGGATGTTGGAATTTTTCATGAGGTCCCGTTCCGGCAGCAGTCGGTGCAGGCCCGCCACACCGGCATCATATGCGGTTCGAACGGGTGCTCCGAAGGTTTCACAGGTTATCCGGGCTTCCTCCGCCACGTTGTTGTCGGAGGTCCCCGCCGACACAATGCCGACCTGCCCCTCCAGAGGGTCCGGCTGTTCCCGCAGAACAGTGACACAGTTTGCATCCCGGTGGTATTCCGCGTCCTCCGCCACGGTTGTGATTGCTTCGTACATTTCTTCGTCGGCCCGGGTGGCGAGCAGATTCGGCTGATTTTCCAGCAATTCGTCCGCGATGTCAGTAACGTCGTCCGGATTTTTTCCCTCGCAGAAGATGACTTCCGGGAATCCGGTGCGAAGCGGACGGTGGTGATCAATACGGGAATGTTCAAGGGACGAAAACGGAAGGTTTTTCAGCTGGTTCAGGGCTTCCTCCACGTCGGTGTCCCCCGATTTCACCCTCGTCAGGAGTTCTTTGATCTGATCCGGGTTCATTGGATAATTTACGTGGGGATGGCGTCCATGTTGAGAGGGCTTGGCGATCCGGTCTGAATCCGGTAATAGGCACGACCGGCGATCATGGCCGCATTGTCCGTGCAGAGGGAGATCGGTGGAATAAACAGGGGGAGGTCTTCGTCGTCTGCGAGATCCGAGAGACGGTTGCGGAATCGTTTGTTGGCGGCCACGCCGCCACCTACGCTGATGCCCTCCGCGTCGAATTCCGATAAAGCCCGCTGTATTTTTGTGATCAGCACATCAACGACCGACTCCTGGAAACTGGCGGCAATATCGGGAACCTTCTCCTCCGGCACGTCAGGGTTTCGATTGGTCTGGTCCTGACCACCGAGATGGTACAGAACAGCTGTTTTCAGTCCGCTGAAACTGAAATTGTAGTTCGGGGAATCGATCATGGGACGCGGAAAATCAACGGCTTCCGGATTTCCGTTTTCCGCAGCCTCCTGAATAGCTGGTCCGCCCGGATATGAAAGGTTGAGGAGAGAGGCCACCTTGTCGAAGGCTTCTCCCGCCGCATCATCTATGGTGCTTCCCAGTTTTTCGTAAGATCCGTGTCCATTCATGTGGTAAAGACCCGTGTGTCCGCCGGAAACGACGAGCCCCACCTGTGGAAACGGAAAATCCTCGATATCGACACGGTCCTCATCATGAGCGGCAAGCGCGCAGGAATGCAGGTGGGCCTGAATGTGGTCGACGCCGACGAACGGTTTGCTCAGGGCGACCGAAAGCGATTTGGCCGCCTGCAGGCCAATCAATAGTGACCCGATCAGACCGGGCGTATGTGTTACACCCACGAGGTCGATCTCCTCGAGTTCGACGTTCGCTTCTTCACAGGCCGACTCCATTACGGGCAGGATGGCTTCCACGTGGGCCCTACAGGCAATTTCCGGGACAACGCCCCCGTACTCCTCGTGAAGTTCAGTCTGTGAGGCCACGATGCTGGAGCGGATCTTATTTCCGTTCTCCAGAATTGCAGCGGCCGTTTCGTCACAGGATGTCTCGATGCCCAGTACGTATTTCGGTAGATTCTTCACGATGACAGATTAATTATTTATGAAGTTTGCCCCTCAGGACGTCAAGGGCTTTTTTCATCTGAGGATCCTGGTACACTCCCAGTTCTTTTACCTTCGAAATCTTCGTGGATTTCCCCCGGTCCCAGGATTCGGTCAGCTTGTTTAATTGCTTCGTTCGTTCCTTTTTGGTTTCGCCCATCTCCACGTAATGATCCGGTTCCAGACCCCCTTTCTTCTGGTCCTCCTCGGAACCACCAACGCCTGTGGGGGTAATGCTTTTACCGGAGGGGGTCAGGTATTTTGCGATGGTTAATTTTACCGCGTCCTCCTGTCCGGGCAGGCGGAAGGGCTTCTGTACCGACCCCTTGCCGTAGGTGCGGGTGCCGACAAGGGACGCTACGTCATGGTCCTGCATAGCCCCCGAAAATACTTCCGATGCCGATGCTGTTCCTTCGTTTACCAGGATGCAAACCGGTTTGCCCTGCCAGATTCGATCGGATGTGGCTCGTTTGGTCTCGTCTGCTTTTCTGCGGTATTTGATCGTTATGATTTTTTTTCCTTTTGAAAGAAAGAAGTCCGACATGGTCAAACATGCCTCCAGTGATCCACCTCTGTTCATGCGCAGGTCAATTAACAGCGCATCAATATCCACTTTTTTTAGGCGATTCAGGGCATCCTTGAAGTCCGAGGCAGTTTGTTCGGTAAACTGCCGGACCACGATGTAGCCGGTGGATTTCCCATTCAGGGAAACGGTTCCCCAGAGAGGAACGGTTGGCCGTTTTATACGAGCTCTCTTCAGGGTAAGGGTTTCCTCCTTGCTTCCGGATCGGACGGTTACGGTGACTTCCGTTCCCTCTTTTCCTTTCATCAGGGACACCGCTTCTTCCAGAGGAATTTTGCTGGTATCCGTTCCCTTCACAGTGGTAATGAGGTCTCCGGATTTGATGCCGGCTTTCTTTGCCGGGCTGTTTCGAAACGGAAGAACCACCCGTACGTAGGAAGTTTCCTCGTCTTTTCGGACCTCCATGCCGAGGCCCACGTAATTACCGGATATTTCGGTCTGAAAAGATTCCAGTTGCTCCGGAGAAAAGTATTCACTGTACGGATCCAGCCGGTCCGTGACACCCCGGATGGCACTCTGCGTAAGAGAATCTATGGAAACTTCTTCCACGTAATTGTCCGAAATGAGGTCAAACGTGGATTCCAGTTTCCGCAGGGCCTGTTTCTTTTTGCTGTACGCTTTGTTCCACGGAAAGAACGTTTTCTGCTGGAAAGACAGACCAAGCAGGAAGGCAATGGTTATGGGGAGAAACCAGCCGAAGAAAAATTTGCCTGTGGAAAACTTGTTCTCCTCATTCATGGAAGGGGGAAATGACCGCTTGGCCCCGAAAACATGTTGAAGTTGATGGCCAGAGGCGGATTCGAACCGCCGACACCCGGATTTTCAGTCCAGTGCTCTACCCCTGAGCTACCTGGCCAACCACAGGACGAATGTCCTGATCATTTAAGAATTGTAATCCGTCCACATTTTTGATTCAACCCGTCCGTTTCAGAAATTTACTGTGTTCCACCGCTTCTCTTCGTTCATTTCCTCCAGGGGGGGTTCTGAGTCGTGTGAAGGCGGTGGTTAATTTTCATTGTGCTCCGGTTTTGCTGTATAATAACATGAAAATAGAAAGGGGCTTCGGTAGCGGAGATGGGCGAGATGTTGTTCCACCTTCGGGGCCGGGGTCCTTGAGCACTGCTGCTTCCGCAGTTTTTTATCTGGTGGTTCAGGACAGGATCCGGATACCATTATGGAAAATGACCGAAGACGACATCGCCGATTTATGGCGGGATTTAGTGCTCGTATAGAACGAAAGACGGACCGGGACGAGGCCGGGGAGGAATTTGAATCGGAAGTGCAAAATCTCAGTGCCGGCGGGATGTTTGTTCGGACGGAGTACTCGTTGATGGCTGGTGACGAAGTCTCACTTTTTTTTGACCTGCCGGAAGAGGACGAAACGGTATCGGTGGAAGGCATTGTCCGGTGGACGCGGCGAAGCGGCTCGGAAAAAGGCCTCGGCATAGAATTCACAAATGTGCCGGAATCAAGTTTTGAAAAAATTCAATCTTACACCACCAAAAAACGCGCCCGGCAGGCGTTGCAAAAGTTAACACAGTCATCATACCACCGTTCATTTTTGAAACTGCACGCACGGTACGAAGGTCAAACCCTCACGGTGGATAAATTGAAAGAACAGATGGACGTTGAAGACAAAGCTCTGTTCCGTTCGGTGCTGGATGAATTTCTGGACGCCGGTCTTATCCGTCTCTCCTCTGATGAGATTACCTTTCGCGCCGTGGAGGAACCGGAATTGATGAGGGCCGTTGAATTATGGCGGGAGGAACAAGACGCGTCCTCCTGATCCGCCGGTATGGCCATCCAAAGCTCCCGTGCCATTCACCTTCACCGGTTTGATTATTCCGAGACCAGTCAGATTGCTACGTTCTTTACCCGGTCCTCGGGAAAAATTCGTGCCATTGCCAAGGGAGCCCGTCGGGAAAAAAATGAATTCGACGGACCGATTGATCTCCTCGCCTGTTCACGCGTTTCGTGGATTCCCCGTCCGCCCGAAAGCCTTCATATCCTGACCCGATGTGACGAAGAGGTGATTTATCGTTCTCTTCGCCGGAATCTCAACCGTTTGCATCACGCGTTCTGGATTCTATACCTGCTTCGAAAATTAACGGCGTACGGAAACCCGAATCCGTTGCTTTTTGATGGAAGTATCCGAGCCCTGGACCGGGTTCGTTACGACGAAAATCCCTTCCGGGGCGTTCTGGAGTTTGATCTGTTTCTCCTTCAGCAACTCGGGAAGTCCCCGTCCATAACGACCTGTACGGGGTGTGAGCGGTCCATGGAAAACCTGGATTCCTATTTCTTTTCCTTTGTTGAAGGGGGATTGATCTGTTCGGATTGCCGGAGAAAACGACGAGAGGAACAGCGGGAAGAAAACAATCCCCGGGTGAACCGGTGGAGTTCTTTTTCCCCGTCACCGGGAGCTCTCAAGACGCTGGATGCCCTGCGTGAACAGGATGAAAATTCGACACGATCCATTCGGACAACAGAACCCCGGAAACGGGAATTGCGAGCGATATTGAACCATTGTTTCCGGCACCTGCTCGGTTATGAGCCCGGTATTATGAGACAAATTACGTGAATGGGTGAGGGTTTCTTTCCATTTATTTGTGTGTCAAACTCGTTATAATAATGGGTTCCTTTCGTCGCGTACAAGTTTTTTGGAACGATTCAGGAATATTAGAACGGTGATGAATCAATCCCCAAACATCAGATATTGGTTTTTGGGTTTCTTTCTGATGTCGTGTTTTGTGTTGGTTGTTTTTCTTCCGGCAAAGGAGGCCCACGCGGGCACCCATTTCCTTCTCCTGCAGGAGGACAGTTCAAAAGCTCGAAAAGAATTCGAAAAGGCCCGGGAGCTGTTTGACAAGGGAAAGTACCACCGGGCACGCCGGATGTTTCGTCGGGTGACCAGAACCGCAAAATCCCGGTCTCTCAAGGAAACGGCTTTTTATTATTGGGCGGAGGCCACGTATCAGGCAAATATGTACCTGGACGCCCACAGGGCATTCAAATCATTCCTCGAAGAATATCCCCGGTCGGAACGGGAGAAAAAGGTTTTGAGACGACAGCTGGATATCGGGTTTAAGTTGGTAAAAGGACGGGACAGCAGGTCACTATTTGGGTTGCCGATTCTTCCGGCTCGAAGGACCGGAAAGAAACTGATCGAAAATATTCTGTCGACATATCCCTATCAGTCCTTCTCTGCCAAATATCAATACCGGTACGCCAATTACCATTTCAAAAGTGAGCAGTTTCGAAAAGCGGCTCAGGAATATCGGTTGCTTCTGGAGAACTACGGGGATACCCGGTGGGCGCCGAGGGCGCGTTTTTTGCTTGGCGTGTCGAATTACCGTCAGTTTGAGTCGGTGGATTACGACGTCGTCGTTCTCGAGAAAGCACGACGGCAATTTCGACGATACCTCAAAGAGAATCCTGAGGGTGAACACCGGGAAAAAGCGGAAAAATATCTTCGAAATATTACGGTCCTCTTCGCTCAAAAAGATTACAATACCGCCCGGTTTTACCGGCGTGTCGGTCAAAAAGACGCGGCGACGTATTATTTTCGGGAAGTGCTCCGGCGATATCCATCAACGGAACTCGCGGAGAAGTCACTGGGGGCACTCAAGGAGATGGAGGTGGAGGTGAAAGAAGAGCTCCGGAAACGGGTTCGGAAAAAGCGAAAACAGGCCAGGAATAAGAACAGCAAGTGAAGCAACCAAAAAGACCACTCATCACCCGAGCCGAGCCCCAACGATAACGAAGCGGGCCCATTAGGAACCAAGGCGAGAGCCCTGACCGGACGTAGTCCGATGGAAACAGGGAGTACCTAAACGGTACTCC